>NZ_JBVIZF010000020.1:0-121471 GCF_055591805.1 Streptomyces sp. NPDC041200
ACCGGCTCCACCGTCACCTGGGTCCTCAACAACCACGACCAGGTCCGCACCGTCACCCGGTACGCGAGCGACTCGGCGACCGACGAGGCCGCGTGCCTCGGCCCGGCGCGGGCCCGCGCCGCCGCCCTGCTGATGCTGGCCCTGCCCGGCGCCGCGTACGTCTACCAGGGCGAGGAGCTGGGTCTGCCCGAGGTGGTCGACCTGCCGGACGATGTGCTGACCGACCCCATCTTCCACCGCACCGGCAGCCGTCAGCACATCCGCGACGGCTGCCGGGTGCCGCTGCCGTGGTCGGGGCAGGCCTCGCCGTTCGGCTTCACCACAGGCGAGGCGGTGGCACAGCCCTGGCTGCCGCAGCCCGAATGGTTCGCCGAACACGCCACCGACCGGGCCCTGGCCGACACCGACTCGTTCTGGCACCTGTACCGCGAAGGGCTGTACCTGCGGCGCAGCCTGCCGCAGATGGGCGAGGGCCCGCTGGTGTGGATGGAGTCGCCGCCCGAGGTGCTGGCGTTCATGCGCGGCGACGGGCTGGTGTGCGCGATCAACTTCAGCGACCACGCGGTCCCGGCTCCGGTCACCGGAGCGCCCATTCTGGCCAGCACCTCCTGCCCGCCCGGAACACTGCCGGGCAGCGCCGCGGCCTGGTGGATCACGGACCTGACCGGCTGACGCCAACGGGGGTCCCCCAGCGGGACCGGCCGTCGCGCACGGAGCGCCGACGGCCGGTCCGGACGCGCGTCGGGTGAGGGCGCGCGTCAGCTGAGGGCCGCGCTCATCCGCCGTGCCGCCTCGGCGATCAGCTCCGGCGAGGTGGCCAGGTTGAGCCGGACGTGGCCCGCCCCGCCCGTGCCGAAGGGCAAGCCGGAGTTGAGGGCCACCCGGCCACGGTCGAGGAAGACGGCGGCGGGGTCGTCCCCCAGGCCCAGGGCGCGGCAGTCGAGCCAGGCGAGGAAGGTCGCCGGGCCCGGCCGGTAGCGGACCCCGGGCAGCTGCCGGGCCAGCAGACCGGCCAGCAGCCGCCGGTTGTCGTCGAGCCCTTTGAGCAGCGCGTCCAGCCACTCCACGCCCTCGCGCAGCGCGGCGGTGTGGGCGATGACACCGATGTGGCTGGGGCCGTGGCCGACCTCTTCGGGGAGGCGCGCCAGGTCCTCGGCGGCCGTGGGTCCCGCGATGAGCAGCGCGGCCTTGAGCCCGGCGAGGTTCCACCCCTTGGAGGCGGACATCAGCGACAGTCCGCTCTCCCCGCCGGGCACGCTCAGATACGGGGTGAAGACGGTACCCGGGGCCACCAGGGGCGCGTGGATCTCGTCGGCCACGACCCGTACGCCATGGCGGTCGGCGAGCGCGGCGACGGCGGTCAGTTCCCCGGCGGTGTGCACGGTCCCGGTCGGATTGTGCGGGCTGCACAGCAGATAGACGGCGCGTCGGCCACCGGCGACGGCGCGCCGGAAGGCGTCTTCCAGCGCGGCGGGGTCGAGCCTCAGGTCCGCGCCCAGCGGCGCCTCCACGATCCGGCGGTCCATGTGCTCCACGAACGGGTAGAAGGGCGGATAGACCGGACAGTTGACCACCACCGCGTCCCCGGGGCCACTGATCAGCTTGAGCGCCTCGACGACACCCAGCATCACATCGGGCACGATGGCCGTACGGTCCACGGCGAGCCCGTCCCAGCCCCAGCGCTCCCGGGCGAAGCCCGCCAGCGCCTCGGCGTACGCCGTACCGGCCGGATAGCCGGTGTCGCCGAGGGCCATCGCGTCCGTGACCGCCCGCACCACCGGCCCGGCGAGCGGGACGTCCATCTCGGCCACCCACAGCGGCAGCACGTCGTGCGGGTAGGTGCGCCACTTCATGCTGGTCCGGAGCCGCAGTTGGTCGAGGGAGAGCCGGTTCAGCGGATTGGGGTCGTCCTCGGCGGGGCCGTGCGGAATGAGATCCATGTCATCCATGGTCCCCGCGATATCCATGTTCTCCACGTGGTCCATGCTGTGACGACCGGCCATTTCCCCCCTCGCGGTCATGGCCGGGCGGTCATCAGCATGTTGACGGGATGCGGCAAGATGGCAGGTCACGTCGAGGCCGTGTGAACGAGCCGCGACGCCATCAGCACATCCTCCGCACGAACAGGTGACCAGGTGAGCAGCAGACACGACTCCGGGCCGGAGACGACGCGGCCCGACGCCCCGAGGGCGGCGGGCGGCACGTCGGGAGGTAAGCGGTGAACCGGGCACTCACGCTGCACGACATCCTCATCGTCGGCGCCGCGCTGCTCGCCGCCGCGGCGGCCGGACTGCTGGCGCGGATGGCGCTGCGCTGGCTGGGCGAGAGGGCCCGCAGGACGCGGTGGAGCGGGGACGACGTCATCGTCGCCACTCTGCGCACCCTGGCCCCGTGGGCGGCGATGTCCGTGGGCGTGTCGTCGGCGGCCGCGGCGCTGCCGCTGACCCGCACCGTCGGCCACACCGTCAACCAGGTGGTGATCGCGGCGCTGATCCTGGCCACCACCGTCACGGCCGCGCGGGTGGTCGCCGGTCTGGTGCAGACCCTGGCGCTGTCCCGGTCCGGAGTGGCGGGCACCGCCACCATCTTCGTCAACATCACCCGCATCGCGGTACTGATGATGGGCGTGCTGATCCTGCTCCAGACCCTGGGCATCTCGATCGCGCCGCTGCTCACGGCGCTGGGCGTGGGCGGCCTGGCGGTCGCGCTGGCCCTGCAGGACACCCTGGCCAACCTGTTCGCGGGCGTGCACATCCTGGCGTCCAAGACGGTCCAGCCCGGTCACTACATCCGGCTCAGCAGCGGGGAGGAGGGGTACGTCGTGGACATCAACTGGCGTAACACCACGATCCGTCAGCTGTCCGACAACCTCGTGATCATCCCCAATGCCAAGCTGGCCGGGACCATCACCACCAACTACCACCAGCCGGGACAGGAGATGTCGGTGATGGTGCAGGTGCGGGTGGCGTACCGCAGTGACCTCGAACACGTCGAACGGGTGACGGCCGAGGTCGCCGCGAAGGTGATGGCCGACGTCTCGGGTGGCGTGGTCGATTTTGAGCCGAGTATCCGCTTTCACACCTTCGGCGAGTCCGGCATCGATTTCTCGGTCTTCCTGGGCGCGCTGGAGTTCAGCGACCAGTACCTGATCAAGCACGAATTCATGAAGCGGCTGCACCGGCGCTACCAGACCGAGGGCATCGAGATCCCGCTCCCGATGCGCACCGTCGTCCTCCACCAGCCGGGCCAGGTCCCCCTGCCCACCCAGCGCACCAGCGAGCCGGCCTCCGCCCCGGCCCCAGCCCCGGAGCCGGTCACGCCCCCGACCCGCGTCTCCTGACCTCGCGCTACGCCCTGAAACCGGCTCACCCCCGCTGCGGCCGCAGGGAGCTGGCGCGAACGATGAGGGTGGGGGACAGCGTGATGCGGCGTGGGGGGCGTTCCGCGGGGGCGCGGAGGGACTCCAGCAGCAGCCGTGCCGAGCGCTCGCCCAGGGGGTGGGCGGGCTGGGCGACGACCGAGATGGGCGGCGTCATGTACGGGGCCCAGGGGGCGTCGTCGAAGGAGACGAAGCCGACGTCGGAGCCGACGCGCAGGCCGCGTTCGGCGAGGGCGGCCAGAGTGCCGAGCGCCATCGGGGCGTTGGCGACGAAGAACGCGTCGGGCGGATCGGACCGGGACAGCAGCTCCCGGGCGGCGAGCATCGCGCCGTCCTGCCGGAAGTCGGCGTGCGCGACGATCTCCGGCAGGCCGGGATGCTCGCGGATGGCCGCGCGGTAGCCGCGCAGCCGGGCGCGGGCGGTGTCGGCGGACGCCGGGCCGGTGATACAGGCCGGGCGTGACCAGCCCTGCTCGATGAGGTGGGCGGTGGCGGCCCGGGCGCCCGCGAAGGAGCGCACCACGATGGCATCGGTCTTCTCGCTCAGCGGGCGGTCGATCACCACGACCGGGATGCGGCTCTGGCGCAGCCGGGAGATGTCGGTGTCCCGGCCCTGCGGGGACAGCACGACCCCGGCCACCCGGGCCTGTTCGGCCACGGCGAGGTGGCGGCGCTCCTTCTCGGGATCCTCGTCGGTGTTGCAGAGCAGGACGGTGAAACCCTCCGCCTCGGCGGCATCGGTGACGCCGCGCGCGACCGCGGTGAAGAACGGGTTGCCGATGTCGGGGATGAGCAGCGCGATGACCTTGGTGGTGCGGGTGCGCAGGCTGCGCGCGATCCCGTTCGGCCGGTACCCCACCGCGTCGGCGGCCCGCATCACCCGCTCGACGATCTCCGGCGCGATGGACGGATTGCCGTTGAGGGCCCGGGATACGGAGGCCGGGGAGACCCCCGCCTCCTCGGCAACGGTTTTGATCGTCGGCGTTGGTGTCACCTCACCCACGGTAGCCACCTCTCGGCGCGGCATCACCACAGGTGTCGGACCCTTGTCTGAGAAATCGATTTCTGAGAGCCTGCGGGCACCCGTGGCGGCCGTCGCGGGCCCATCGATGACGCAGGGAAATGTGGTGGCGCCCATGCCGTACACCGTGCCGGTCAGTACGCCGAGGCCGACCGTGGAGCCCGCCACGGTGTGGCTCGTGGCCAGCGGCGATCTGCGCCCCTCCGCGAACGCGGCGGGATGGCCGGTCCAGGAGTCGGTGGAAGCCGCGCTGGGCGAGGCCTTCGGGAAGCTCGGCTGGACGGTGCGCCGGGCGCACGAGGTGGATCCGGTCAAGGGCCATGGCTTCATCGACAGCCAGCGCATGGGGCTGACCGTGTTCCGCTCGATCCCGCCCGACGCGCCCCTGGTGGTCGCCGAGGCGGTGTGGCAGTACAGCCATCATGTGCTGGCCGGACTGCGCACTCACCGCGGTCCCATCCTGACCGTGGCCAACTTCGACGGCACCTGGCCCGGCCTGGTGGGGCTGCTCGGGGTGAACGCGGGCCTGACCAAGATGGGCAAGGAGTACGCCACGCTGTGGAGCGTGGACTTCACCGACGACTGGTTCCTGGACGGGCTTCGGAGCTGGGTGGACACCGGCACCGTCCCCCACGACGCCTCGCACGTGCGGCCGTTGCCACCGCTTCCCGCCACGCCCGAGCGCGAACTGGGACACGCGGTCGCCGACCAGCTGATGGCGGACAAGGCCATCATCGGGGTCTTCGACGAGGGCTGCATGGGCATGTACAACGCCATCATCGACGACGAACTCCTCAACCCCCTCGGCATCTACAAGGAGCGCCTGTCACAGAGCGCGCTGTACGCCGAGATGTCCACGGTGCCGGAGGCGGAGACCACCGCGGTGCGCGCGTGGCTCACCGAGCGCGGCATGCGCTTCGAGACCGGTACGGACGAGGCCACCGAGCTGACCGATGAGCAGCTGCGCCAGCAGTTCGCGATGTACATCGCCGCACTGCGGATCAGCGACGACTTCGGGCTTGACGCGGTGGGCATCCAGTACCAGCAGGGCCTGAAGGACCTGGTGGCCGCGTCCGACCTCGCCGAGGGGCTGCTGAACAACGCCGAGCGTCCCCCGGTACGCAGCCGCGACGGCTCCCGGGTGCTGTGGGAGGGCCGTCCGCTCCCCCACTTCAACGAGGTGGACGAGGGCGTGGCGGTGGACGCGCTGCTCAGCAACCGCGTCTGGACGGCGATGGGCCTCGACCCGGCCACCACCCTGCACGACGTCCGCTGGGGCGAGAGTTACGACGGCCACTTCGTCTGGGTCTTCGAGATCTCCGGCTCCATCCCGGCATCGCACCTGGCCGGGGGCTATGCCGAGGCCGTCTCGCTGCGGCAGAACCCGGTGTACTTCCCGGCCGGCGGCGGCACCCTGGCCGGGGTGTCCCGGCCCGGCGAGATCGTCTGGTCCCGGCTGTATATCGCCGGGGGCAGGCTGCATCTGGACATCGGCCGCGGCCGGGCGGTGGAGCTGCCCGAGGAGGAGACGCGGCGGCGCCGGAAGGCCACCAACCCGGAGTGGCCGATCATGCACGCGGTCCTCGACGGGGTGAGCCGTGACCAGTTCATGGCCCGTCACAGGGCCAATCACATCCAGGTGGTGTACGCGCCCGACCCGGCCACGGCCGACCGCGCGCTGGCCGCCAAGGCGGCGGCCTTCGCACGGCTGGGGGTGTCCGTGCACCTGTGCGGCGACGTGGCGATCGAGGCCGGGTGATGACGTCGCAGCGTGCGCCGAGGCGCGCCGTGGTGGGCGTGGACATCGGGACCTCCAGCTCCAAGGGTGTGCTGGTGTCGACGGACGGCACGGTCCTCGCCCAGTCCGTCGTACGGCACTCCGTCGACCGGCCGCGTCCGGGCTGGGTGGAGATGGATCCGGAGGTGTGGTGGCGGGAGTTCATCACGCTGGTGCGGGATCTGCTCGGGTCCGCCGAGGTGACCGTGGAGGCGGTCGGGGTCAGCGGGATGGGGCCGTGTGTCGCGGTCACGGACGACGCCGGTGCGCCGCTGCGACCGGCCCTGCTGTACGGGATCGACACCCGCGCCACCGAGCAGATCCGCGAGATCGAGGGCGAGCTGGGCCGCGAGGAGATCCTGCGCCGCTGCGGTTCGGTGCTCTCCACGCAGGCGGTCGGCCCCAAGCTGGCGTGGCTCGCCCGGCACGAGCCCGGTGTCTTCGCCCGCGCCCGGCGGCTGTTCATGCCCAGCTCCTGGCTGGTGCACCGGCTCACCGGGGAGTACGTACTGGACCACCACTCGGCCAGCCAGTGCACCCCGCTCTACGACACCGGCGCGCTCGACTGGTACCGCCCCTGGTCGGACGGGCTGGCCGGGCGGATCGAACTCCCCCGGCTCGGCTGGTCCGGGGACACGGCGGGACGGGTGTCACCGCGGGCGGCGGAGGCGACCGGGCTCGCGGCGGGCACCCCGGTGACGGTCGGCACCATCGACGCGTGGGCGGAGGCGGTCAGCGGCGACGCGCACAACGCCGGTGATCTGATGCTGATGTACGGCTCGACGATGTTCCTGATCAACACGGTCGAGGAGCGCGTCACCTTCCCCGCCCTGTGGGGCACCGTCGGGGCGCTCCCGGGCACCCGCAATCTGGCCGGTGGCATGGCGTCCTCGGGGGCCATCACCGACTGGCTGCGCTCGCTGTTCGGGGACCCGTCCGTGCCCGAACTGCTGGCCGATGCGGAGACCTCGGGCCCGGGTGCGCGCGGCCTGCTGATGCTGCCGTACTTCGACGGGGAACGCACCCCGGTCGCCGACCCGGCGGCCCGCGGCGTCCTCGCGGGCCTCACCCTGGCCCACACCCGCGGCGATCTCTACCGCGCGGCGCTGGAGGCCACCGGTTTCGGCGTCCGACACAACGTGGAGGCGATCCGCGCCGCCGGTGGGCGCATCGACCGGGTGGTGGCCGTGGGCGGTGGCGCCCAGGGGCATCTGTGGACGCAGATCGTCTCCGACATCACCGGGCTGACCCAGGACATCCCCACCCACACCGTCGGCGCGAGCCTCGGTTCGGCGTTCCTCGCCGCGTCGGCCGTCGGGGACGCCGACATCACGCGATGGAATCCGCCCGCCGCCCGCTGCCGCCCCGACCCCGCCACCACCGCGCGCTACGACGAGCTGTACGCACGCTACCGCGCGCTGTACCCGGCGACCGCGGACATCGTCCACGGGCTCTCTTGAGGGCCCGCGCCCGGAGTGTCTTACGGCTCCTGGGCGCGCGCCCGCCGCCCGCGCCACGCCCGCGTCCGCAGCGCGGCCCGGGTGGCGGCGCGGACCAGGGCCGGGGGCCGCCGGGCGCCGAAGGCCTCCCGCGCCCGGTCGTCGAACAGGCTGTCCGCGGCCGCGCCCGCGAGTGGGCCGAGCACCCCGGGCACCCGGTCGGCCAGCATGCCGCGAGTGGCCTGCCACAGCGCCCGCCCCTGCGGGGTGGCGGCGAAGTGCGCGCGCTCGTAAGCCCTCATCCAGGTGTCGAACTCGCGCCAGGTGGCGGGCACATCGGGGATGCCCATGCGGTCGGCGAGGCCGAGGTACAGGGTGTGCGAGGCGGTCCGCTCGGCGTCGGTGGGGGCGCGCCACGCGTGGTCCGCGCACCAGCGCATCGGGGCGAGGTCGAAGCAGGCGAGGACATAGCGGAAGGCGTCGTCACCGATGGCGTACGGGGCGTGCAGCCGGTTCAGCGCCGCGATGGTCTCGGCGCCCCGCTCGCTGTCCAGCCCGTGTTCGAAGAGCCCGTACATCATCGCGCCGGTGGCCTTGGCGCGTACCCGGGTGTGCTCGGTCATCCGGCCCGTGGAGGCGAGCACCCGGGCGATCGCGGGGACCGCGAACGTACGGCAGAAGCCCAGGTTGAAACCCATCTTCAGGTCCCGGGCGAAGGTGTCGTACACCATCCGCCGGTAGGTTTCCTCGGCCTCGTGTAACGCGCTCACCGGGGCGGCTCCCCGGCCGGGCGAGCCGGGTGGCCTCCGGGTGCGGGGTCAGGGGTCCGCTCGGCCCAGATCCCGCGGACGTGGCCGAGGTGGCGGCGCATCAGGGCCTCCGCGCCGTCCGCGTCGCCCGCCTCGATGAGGTCGAGGAGTTCGGCGTGTTCGTGGGAGGAGTCGAAGAGGGCGCTGCCCTCGGTCAGTGTCCGCAGACCGTAGAGCCGGGAGCTGGTGCGCAGGGAGCGCACGATCTCCACCAGTCTGCTGTTCCCGGCCTGTTCCAGCAGGGTGAGGTGGAATTCCATGTCGATGGTGACGTGTGCGA
This sequence comes from Streptomyces sp. NPDC041200, assembly GCF_055591805.1. Taxonomy (NCBI): domain Bacteria; kingdom Bacillati; phylum Actinomycetota; class Actinomycetes; order Kitasatosporales; family Streptomycetaceae; genus Streptomyces; species Streptomyces sp. NPDC041200. Next base: position 8,706 of record NZ_JBVIZF010000020.1, read on the forward strand.
TGAAGTCGCGGCGGTGCGCGGCATCCTCGATGCCCGCCGCCAGCGGCCGCAGCCGCGCGATGACCTCGGGGGCCACACCCGCCTCGGTGATCTGCCGGATCACCGGGATCTCGATGAGCGCGCGCAGGTGGGTGATGTCGTCCAGTTCGGCCGCGGAGAGGTGGGTGACCCGGAAGCCCTTGTTACGGGCGATCTCGACCAGCCCCTCCTTGGCGAGGTCGAGCATGGCCTCGCGCACGGGTGTGGCGGACACCCCGAAGTGTTCGGCCAGGCTCGGCGCGGAGTACACGACACCGGGCTTCAGCTCTCCGGAGATCACCGCGCCGCGGAGGGTTTCGGCGATCTCCTCGCGGAGGCTGAGGCGGCCGCGGAGCGAGGGCAGGCGCGTGGTGGCCCCGTCGTCCACGGTCATGCGGTCTCCTTCATCTGTCGCTCTCGTCGGCCTGACGGGACTTGATGGCCTCGGCCTGACGGGACTCGATGGCCTCATGGACGGTACCGGCGAGCACCAGATCTTCCCATGCCATTCCCACACTCTTGAACAGCCGGGGGCGTCCGCCGTCCACGGCCGGGCCGCCCGGCCGGTCGCGCACCAGGTCGGCGAGGGGCACCAGTTGGGCGGGGTCGAGCAGACCGCGGTCGATGACCTGGATGAGGTCGCCCGCCTCCCGGGTGGCGGCGGCGCGGGACTCGACCACGACGGTGGCGTGGCGGACGGTGTGATCGTCGACCTCCCTCGCGCCGGGTTCATGCGATCCCACGGCCAGCACGGTGGCGTGCGGGGGCAGCAGGGTCCCGTCGAACAGCGGGGTGCGGGCCGTGGTGCAGCAGGCGATCAGATCGGCGTCCGCGACCGCGTCCGGCGCACCGGCCATGACGCGGACCCCGGCGGTCTCCGGGAAGCCCGCGACGAGTTGGCGGGTGCGCTCCGGGGTGCGGCCGACGACGGTGACCTCGGTGAGGGGGCGGATCGCGCGCAGCGCCGCCAGATGGCTGTGGGCCTGCGGGCCGCCGCCGAAGAGCACCAGGCGGGACGCGCCGGGCGGGGCGAGCAGGTCGGCGGCCGCGGCGGACATCGCGGCGGTACGGAGGTTGGTGAGCGCGACCCCGTCCAGCAGGGCGAGTGGGGTGAGCGTTTCGGCGTCCAGCAGCAGATACTGCCCCTGGATGCGGGGAAGTCCGCGCGCCGGGTTGTCCGGCGCCACGGTGGCGATTTTGACGCCCGCGTAGGCGCTTCCCCGGGCGGTACGGCCTTCGGCGGGCATCAGCAGCAGCTGGCCGTGGTCGACCGGCACCACCCCGCGCGGCGGGTCCGCCTCGGGGTCGAGCCCGTCCCGCAGCGCCTGCTGGAGCGCCCGGATCGCGGTGTGCGGGGGCAGGGCGGCGGCCACGGAGGCCGCGTCGATGGTCTTCATGATCGGCTCTTCATAGTCGGCTCTTCACAGATTGGTCAGCTCTTCACAGCTCGAAGCCTTCGGGGAACGGGTCGTCGGGGTCGCGCAGATACTGGGCGGTTCCGGTGATCCAGGCGCGCCCGGTGACGGTGGGCACCACCGCGGGCAGTCCGCCGACCGTGGTCTCCTCGACCAGCCGCCCGGTGAAGTGGGTGCCGATGAACGACTCGTTGCGGAAGTCGGTGTGCAGCGGCAGCAGTCCGCGGGTGTGCAGCTGGGCCATGCGGGCGCTGGTGCCGGTGCCGCAGGGTGAGCGGTCGAACCAGCCCGGGTGGATGACCATGGCGTGGCGGGAGTGCAGGGCGTCCGATCCGGGGGCGGCCAGATAGACGTGGTGGCAGCCGCTGATCTCGGGGTTGCCGGGGTGGACCGGGCGGTCCTGCTCGTTGATGGCGGCCATGATGGTCATCCCGGCGTCCATGACGCGGTTCTTGTGGGCCCGGTCGAAGGGGATGCCGAGGTCGCCCAGGTCGGCGATGGCGTAGAAGTTGCCGCCGAAGGCCATGTCATAGCGGATGTCGCCGAAGGGCCCGGCCTTCACCGTACGGTCCAGGGCGAGCGTGAACGCGGGTACGTTGCGCAGCGTCACCCCGCGCGCCGCGCCCGCCTCGACGGCCACCTCCACCACGACCAGCCCGGCGGGGGTGTCCAGCCGGATGGTGGTGACGGGCTCCTCGACCGCCACCATGCCGGTTTCCACCAGGACGGTGGCGACGCCGATGGTGCCGTGTCCGCACATCGGCAGACAGCCGGAGACCTCGATGAAGAGCACACCCCAGTCGGCGTCGGGGCGGGTCGGCGGCTGGAGGATGGCCCCGCTCATCGCGGAGTGGCCGCGCGGCTCGTTGACGAGGAACCGGCGGATGTGGTCGAGGTGTTCCATGAAGTACCGGCGCCGGTCGAACATGGTGGCGCCGGGAATCACCCCCGCGCCGCCCGTGATGACACGGGTCGGCATCCCTTCGGTGTGCGAGTCGACGGCGTGGAAGACCCGGTCGCTGCGCATGGGTTCAGCCGAGCCCTTCCGCGAGGGCCTTCTCGGTGGCCTTGCGCACCGTGTCGGCGTGTTCGGGGGTGAGCGGTACGCGCGGGTGGCGGCAGGGCCCGCCGTAGCGCCCGGCGATGTCCATGCTGCCCTTGATGGCCTGGACGAACTCGGTCCTGGCGTCCCAGCGCAGCAGCGGATGCAGGGTGCGGTAGAGCGGCAGCGCCGTGGTGAGATCGCCTTCGGCGGCGGCCCGCCACAGCTCGGCGCAGGCGCGCGGGAAGGCGTTGGGGTATCCGGCGATCCAGCCGGGCGACCCGGCCACGGCCAGCTCCAGGGCCACGTCGTCGCTGCCGCACAGGACGTCGAGCCCGGGGGCCAGCTCATGGATCCGGTAGCTTCGGCGGACATCGCCGGTGAACTCCTTCACCGCCACGATCAGCCCCTCGTGGTACAGCTCCGCCAGCAGCTCGGGCACCAGGTCGACCTTGGTGTCGATGGGGTTGTTGTACGCCACGACGGGCAGCCCGGCCCTGGCCACCTCCCGGTAGTGGGCCAGCACCGCGCGCTCGTCGGCGCGGTAGGCGTTGGGCGGCAGCAGCATCACGGCCGGGGCGCCCGCCCCGGCCGCCTGCTCGGCCCAGCGCCGGGCCTCGTCCGCGCCGTAGGCGGCCACTCCGGGCATGACGGTGAAGCCCTCGGGGGCGGCCTGGATCGCGGTGGTGACCACGCGGGCCCGCTCCTCGGCGGTCAGGGTCTGATACTCGCCCAGGGAGCCGTTGGGGACGACACCGTGGCAGCCGTTCTCCGCGAGCCAGGTGACGTGTTCGGCGTAGCCGTCGAAGTCGACCGTGAGCGTGCCGGTGGTGTCCTCGCGCAGCGGCAGCGCCGTCGCGACGAGCACCCCGTGCCATGACTTGGCCTGTGCGTTCATGCGCCCTCCTCGTCGTGGTGTGGCATGGTTCCGTTCGCCAGGTCCCCCGGGCTCTTCAGCAGCCCGAGTGGCACCGGCTGGGCGATGGGCCTGCTCGCCAGCCCGCGCAGGTCCTCCTCGGTGACATCGCGCCCGGCGTGGCCGGCGGCCAGGGCGGCGGTGGCGTAGCCGCACACCCGGCCCTGGCACAGGCCCATACCGGGGCGCGCGCACAGCTTCACCGCCCGTGGATCGGTGGCGCCCAGGTCGGTGACGGCATGGCGGATGGCACCGGCGGTCACCTCCTCGCAGCGGCAGACGACGGTGTCCTCGGTCAGCCACTCCCGCCAGCCGGGCCGGACCGGATACGCGGCGTACAGCGCGGCGGCGAAGCCGCGCCGGGCGGCCCGGCGCCGCAGCAGCCGGGCGACGCGGCGTGGGTCGGGGCGGGCACCGGTGGTGACGTACGCCGCATGCAACCCGGCCAACTCACCTTCATCGCACGCGAGTTCGGCGCCGCCGACCCCGCATGTCTCGCCCGCCACATAGACACCGGGCACGGTGGAGCGCTGCCGGGTGTCCACGCGGGCGCTCAGGCTGCCATCGGCGTCGCGGTGCATCGCACAGCCCAGCTGCAGGGGGATCTCGGTCTGCGGGGTGAAGCCGTAGCCCACGGCCACCGTGTCGCACTCCAGCCGCCGACGGCTGCCGGGCACGATCCGCCACCCGCCGTCCAGCCGCGCCACCTCCGCCCCGGTGACGGTGTCCGTGCCGTGGGCCCGGACCACCGTGGCGCTGGTGCGGTACGGGACTCGGTGGCGCCGCAGCGTCCGCAGGTAGTCCGCGCCCTCGGCGAGTTTGCCGACGGCGCGCAGGGTGGTGAGCGGATGGCGGACGAAGGCCGTCGGCCGCCCCGCCTCGAAGACGCCGAGGACCGTGGCACCCGCCTCGGCCAGGCCCGTGGCCACCGGCAACAGAAAGGGCCCGGTCCCGGCGACGACCACGCGCCGCCCCGCGACGACGCCGTGCCCCTTGAGCAGGGCCTGCACCCCGCCCGCGGTGTAGACGCCGGGTAAGTCCCAGCCGGGGAAGGGCAGTTGGCGGTCGTAGGCACCGGTGGCCACGACGACGGTACGGCTCCGGACCTCGTGGGACGCGCCGTCGCTCAGGGCGTGGGTGACGAAACCGGCGGCGGTGCGCTCGATGTGCCAGATGGCGTGGCCGGGCAGATGGTCGAGCCGGGCGCGATACGTGTCCAGCGCCGTGCGCAGCCGCTGGAAGGCGGGCCAGTCGTGGTGCGCGGCGCCGTCGTCGGCGGGGCGGTGGCGCCAGTACTGGCCACCGGGGCGGGGTGCCGCGTCCAGCAGTGCGACCCGGGCGCCGTGGGCCGCCGCGGCGGTCGCGGCGGAGAGTCCGGCGGGCCCGGCGCCGAGCACCGCGATGTCGTACGGGACACCCGCAGACTCAGCGGGCTCAACGGGCTCAACGGGCTCAGCAGGCGAGGTCGGCACGGCCCGCTCCCTCCTGCGTCTCCACCACGTCCCCCGGCGCCACCTCGACCAGGCACGCGCGGTGGTTGGGGCGCCCGTTGACGGTCACCAGGCAGTCGAAACACACACCGATGCCGCAGAACATCCCGCGCGGACGGCCGCCTTCGCGGGTGCTGCGCCAGGAGCGCTGTCCGTCGGCGATGAGCGCGGCCGCGATGCTCTGGCCCGGCTCGGCCCGCACCTCCCGGCCGTCGAAGCGGAAGGTGAAGGGGGTCCGGGTCCGGTTCATGCGGCGGCCTCCTCGAATCGCTGCGGTCGAAACGGCGTGAGAGGCAGGTCCGGTGCCCGGCCGGTGAGCAGTTGGGCGAGCAGATGCCCGGTGGCGGGCGCCAGTCCGATCCCGGCGCCCTCGTGGCCGCAGGCATGGACGAGGCCGGGGGCACGGGGGTCGGGCCCGATCACCGGCAGATGGTCGGGGCAGTACGGGCGGAAGCCCAGATAGCCGCGGAGCAGCGCGACATCGGAGAGGAACGGGAAGAGCCCGATGGCCTGGTCCGCCAGCTTCCGCAGCACGGGCAGCGCCACGGTGCGGTCGAACCCCACGCGCTCCCGGCTCGCGCCGATCAGGACGGTGCCCGCCCGGGTCCCCTCGACCACGACCGAGGTCTCCAACCCGGCGTCGTCGCTGGCGACGTTGGCCACGTATTCGGCGGTGTACACCTTGTGCCGTACGACGCGGGGCAGCGGCTCGGTGACCAGGATGAACCCCTTACGGGGCAGTACCGGCACCGGCGCCCCGGCCAGGTCGGCGAGCTGCCCGGCCCAGGTGCCCGCCGCGTTGACGACCCATCGGGCGTGCAGAGCGGGCAGCCTGGCCGAGTCGGTGCGTACCCCGGTGACGGCGCCCCGTGGGTCCCGGAGGAAGCCGGTCACGTTCATGCCGGTGTGGACGGTGGCGCCCCGGGCGCGCGCGGCGCGCAGCAGATGCGCGGCGGCCAGTACGGGCTGGACCTGCGCGTCCTGCGGGTAGTGGGCGCCGCCCGCCACCTCGCGGTGCAGGTTCGGCTCCAGTTCGAACAGTTCGTCCGGGCGGACGTCCACCGCCTCGACCCCGGCCGCGCGCTGCCGTTCCGTGAGCTGGCGCAGGCCCGCCGCCGTAGCGTCCGAACCGGCCACCACCACGCCGCCCTTGGCGTGGTACTCCACGGCCTCAACGCCGAGATCGTCCCGGATTTCGCGCCACAGCCGGGAGGACAGCAGCGCCAGGTTCAGTTCGGGTCCGGTCTCCTTGTCGGACACCAGGATGTTGCCCTCGCACGCGCTGGTCGTTCCGCCGCCGATCGCGCCGCGCTCCACCACGGTGACGCGCAGCCCTGCTGACGTGCAGTAATACGCACAGGCCGCGCCGATGACACCCGCCCCGATGACGAGCACATCCGGGGGGCGGGGAATGCCGGGTCGGGCACTCGTACCGGTCATGGCCAGTAGCGTGTCATATGGCACTACCCCTCGCCAGGGTGCCGCAACGGCCTATGGCTAGAATTCGCCGCCACGGCACAGATCGGGAGAGGAGTGCACGTGGCTACGGGGGGATGGCAGCCGCCGAACAATCCTGGGCAGGGAGGCTCGTGGGGGCCACCGCCCCCGCCCGGCCCGTACGGGCCGCCGCCGCAGAATCCGTACTACGGCCCACCGCCGCCGAACCCCTACGGACCGCCGCCGCCCGGCCCGTATCGGCCGGTCCCGGTGCGCCGCCGTCGGTGGTGGCTGCTCTCGCCGCTCATCCCGCTGGTCCGTTCGGCGAACCGCGTGGCGAAGCGACTGTTCGACCAGGAGGGCGGCGGGCGGGTCCGGGACCATCTCGTCGACCAGGTCCAGCTCACCCGCTCCGTCCTCGGTATCGTCGCGACCCTGGCGCTCGTCTATATGTACGGGGCGGACGGCGGCTGGAGCGGTGCGGCGACCGACGGTGTCGGCAATCTCTTCGCGACCCCGCTCCTGCTCCTCCTCACCGGACCGTTGGTCGTGTTCGGCTTCATCCTCTACGCGCCCGCGCACCGGCGCCCGGAGCTGCGCTCCCGGCTGCGCGGCCCGCTCAAGACGGTGGGCTGGTACGTACTGATCCTGGTGGCCTTCGGCGTCTTCATCTATGTGGCAGGCCAGACGACGCTGCTGCACGGGCTGCAGGGCTGGAAGCTGTGGGTGGTCGGCCTGTCGCTGATGGCGGGGCTGCCGTGGGCGCTGGTGTTCCTCTTCCTGGCCTCCGCGTACGTCGCGCGCAGCGCCTTCAACACCGCCTATGTGCACGCCGCGCTGCCGCCCGTGCTCACCGGGGTGCTGGTGTGGCTCATCGCGTTCTTCAACCTGCTGTCGGACGGGCTGCCCAACGGGCCGCTGGCCGCCCAGCTGTGCGCCGCGTTCGGCGGGCCGCTGTCGGTGACCGCTCTGTCGCTGTGGGAGCTGCGGCGGCTGCGTACGCACCACGGCGTGACCATTCGCGGCTGAGCCTCTGTCAGGGCATCCGTCGGCCAGGACCCGGCCGTCAGGAGGGCTCGGGCGGGCAGGTTCCGGCCGTCAGGAGGGCTCGGGCGGCCAGGTCCCCGGGGCCAGCACGCCGAGCACGTACGCCCGCGCCACCAGCTCCGCACGGTTGCCGATGCCCCAGCGCCGGGAGAGCCGGGTGAGGTGGTAGTTGACGCCGTCCGCGGTGAGGCCGGTCTGCCGGGCCATCTGCGCGGTGGTGTGGCCACCGGCGGCGAGCGCGAGAATCCGGGCCTCGATGGGCGCGGTCCGCTCCGGTGCGCCGGGCGCGGTGTCCGCCGTTCCGGTGACCCGCGGCCGGGGTTCCTCGCCGAGCACCCGCAGCAGCACCAGCAGCCACATCGGGCTGTCGGTGTCGCTCACGGTGTCCGCGGTCAGCTCACCGTGCCGCCGTACCCCGTCCGGCGAGTGCCACCGCACCTCGATCGGATAGCGGGAGCGGCGGCCGAGCCGGACCGCCTCCACGATGCGGTGCACCTGGGCGGCCGCGTTGGGGTGGAACAGCTCCAGGACGTTGCGCCCCGCCAGCTGCCCGGGGGTGGTGCCCCACTCGCCCGCCATCGCCGGGTTGGCCATCAGGATCTCGCCGTCCGTACGGCACACCGCGCACGGCACCGGCACCCGGTCGAAGAGCAGCAGGGAGCGGTTGCGCCAGACGACCCAGTCCTCGCCGCCGAGGATCCGCCGCGCCTCTTCCGGCACCTCGTCGTCGTTCACGCCGGCCCTCGCTCTCGTTCTCCGTCCTGCCCCTTGACACCACGGGCGTCGCGTGCGCAAGTCCGCAGCACCGTCCGGGACTACAAAATCATGTAGTGCGGTGCGCGAGCGGCCCGGGGCGGCGGGGCGAGGCTGGAGACATCCCCCGCATGGAAGGCATCGCATCGTCATGACCGAAACCTCCCTCCTTCCGGCCGAGACCGCTGACGGCAGCGGCGCCGATGGCGTCCCGGTCGTCGACATCTCCGCGCACACGAACAACACGCCCATCCAGCAGGTCATGGAGCTGACGCGGCGCCATGGGCCGGTGGTGCGGCGCCGTCTGCACGGCACCGACATGCTGTTCGTCAGCGACCCCGATCTGGTGGCGGAACTCTGCGACGACCAGCGGTTCTCCAAGTACATCAACCAGTCGCTGGAGAACGTCAGGGAGTTCACCCACGACGGGCTGTTCACCGCGTACAACGACGAGCCGAACTGGGCGAAGGCCCACGACATCCTGATGCCCGCCTTCGCGCTCGGCTCGATGCGCACGTATCACCCGGTGATGCTCCAGGTGGCGCGGCGGGTGATCGACGCCTGGGACGCCGGCGCGGCGAGCGGTGAGCCGGTCGCGGTGACGGACGACATGACGCGGATGACGCTGGACACCATCGGGCTGGCCGGGTTCGGCTATGACTTCGGCTCCTTCGACCGCGCGGAACCGCATCCGTTCGTCCAAGCCATGGTCCGCTGCCTGGAGTGGAGCATGCGCAAGGTGGGGCGCCGCCCGGACGTGGACTACAGCGAGCAGGACGAGGCGTTCCGCGCCGATACGGCGTATCTCGCGTCCGTCGTCGACGAGGTGATCCAGGCACGGGTCGCCGCGGGCGAGTCGGGCACCGACGATCTGCTGGGGCTGATGCTCAGCGCCACGCATCCCTCCGACGGCACCCCGCTGGACCACGCCAACATCCGGGACCAGGTGATCACCTTTCTGATCGCGGGTCACGAGACCACCTCGGGCGCGCTGTCCTTCGCCCTCCACTACCTGTCCAAGAACCCGGGCGAGCTGCGCCGGGTGCAGCGGGAGGCCGACGCGCTGTTCGGCGCCGACGCGGACCCGGAGCCGACGTTCGAGCAGGTGGGGCTGTTGCGCTACACCCGCCAGGTGCTGAACGAGGCGCTGCGGCTGTGGCCGACCGCGGCCGCCTTCTCCCGGCAGGCGCGCGAGGACACCATGCTCGGCGGGCGCGTTCCGATGCGGGCCGGGGATCCGGCCATCGTGCTCACCCCGATGCTGCACCGCGCCGAGGTGTGGGGCGACAACCCGGAGCTGTTCGACCCCTCGCGCTTCGACCCGGAGGCCGAGGCGGCGCGTCCGGTGCACGCGTACAAGCCGTTCGGCACCGGTGAGCGGGCCTGCATCGGGCGGCAGTTCGCGCTGCACGAGGCCACCATGCTGCTCGCGATGCTCGTCCACCGCTACCGGCTGATCGACCACGCGGACTACCAGCTGCACATCAAGGAGTCGCTCACCCTCAAGCCCGAGGGCCTCACCCTGCGGCTCGTCCCCCGCACCGCGCAGGAGCGGGCGGTGGGGGCGGACGCCGCGGTGGCGACAAGCGCGCCCGCCCGGGACGCCTCGCTGCCCACCCGGGTCCGCCAGGACACCGGCGCGCTGCTGCTGTACGGCACCAACTTCGGCACCTGCCGCTCCTTCGCCGAGGATCTGGCCGCCGGCGCCGACGAGCTGGGCTGCGCCACCGAAGTCGCCCCGCTCGACGCGTACGCGGGCGGGCTGCCCGCCGAACGTCCGGTGATCATCACCGCCGCCTCCTACAACGGGCAGCCCACCGATGACGCCGCCGCCTTCCTGGCCTGGCTGGAGACGGCCGAGCCGGGCGCGGCGGACGGCGTGAGCTACGCGGTGCTCGGTGTGGGCGACCGCAACTGGGCCGCCACCTACCAGCGCGTCCCGACCCTGATCGACGAGCGGCTGGCCGCCCTCGGCGCCACCCGGCTCGTCGACCGGGCCGCCGCCGACGCCTCGGGCGATCTCAGCGGGACCGTACGGGACTTCACCGAGCGGCTGCGCACCGCGCTGCTGGAGCGCCACGGCGACCCGGCCACCGTGGGCGCGGTCCCGGCCGACACCGCGGACGACGGCCCTGCGTACACCGTCACCGAGGTCACCGGCGGGCCGCTGGACGGTCTGGCGCGGCAGCACGGCATGGTGGCGATGGAGGTCACCGAGACCGGCAGCCTCAGCGATCCGTCGTACGCGCGCGTCAAGCGGTTCGTCCGGCTGGCCCTGCCCGAGGGGGTCACGTACCGCACCGCCGACCATCTCACCGTGCTTCCGGCGAACGACCCCGAGCTGGTGACGCGGGCCGCCAAGCTGCTCCACGCCGACCCGGAGACGGTGCTCGGCATCGTGCCCACCCGCCCGGGCCGCCGCGGCAATCTGGCGGTGGACCGGCCGCTCAGCGTACGGGAGCTGCTGACCCACCACGTGGAGCTGAACCACCGTCCGAACGCCGAGCAGCTGGCCCAGCTCGCCGAGTTGAACCCCTGCCCGCCGGAGAAGGCGGCGCTCGCCGCGCAGGCCCCCGGTGAACGCACCCTGCTGGACCTGGTCGAGGCCAACCCGGCGCTGCGGGAGACGCTGACCTGGCCGGTGCTGCTGGAGCTGCTGCCGCCGCTGCGGCCGCGCCACTACTCGGTGTCCTCCTCCCCCGCCGTCTCCCCGCGCCACGTCGATCTGATGGTGTCGCTGCTGCGTGACGAGGCGAGTGGCTTCCAGGGCACCGGCTCCGGCCACCTGAACGCGGTGCGGCCCGGGGACACCGTGCTGGCCCGGGTGCAACCCTGCCGGGACGCGTTCCGCGTCGGTCACGCGCCGGACCGGCCGGTCATCATGGTGTCCGCGGGCACCGGTCTCGCCCCGTTCCGCGGCACCATCGCCGACCGGCGGGCGCTCGTGGAGTCCGGCACACCGCTGGCCCCGGCGCTGTGCTACTTCGGCTGCGACGCGCCGGACGCCGACTATCTGCACGCCGAGGAGCTGCGTGCCGCCGAGGCCGCGGGTGCCGTGTCGATGCGCCCGGCGTTCAGCCAGGCCCCGGTCTCCGGCCACCGCTTCGTCCAGCACCGCATCGCCGCCGACGGCGACGAGATCTGGCGGCTGCTGGCGGAGGGCGCCGAGGTGTACGTGTGCGGCGACGGCGCCCGGATGGCTCCCGGGGTGCGGGAGGCCTTCCGGTCGGTGTACGCGGCCCACACGCCCGGCGCGGACGAGGCCTCGGCGCAGCGCTGGCTGGACTCCCTGATGGCCGAGGGCCGCTTCGTGGAGGACGTCTACGCCGGGTGACCCGGGCCCGGCTCAGTCGCCTGTGGGGCGGGCGCGCACATGCATGCGCTCGCCCTGGGCGCCGAAGAGGCTGAGGAACTCGACGGGGTGTGCGCTCGCGCTGGCGAAGCCGTGGGGCGTACGGGTGTCGAACTCGGCGGCCTCGCCCGCGGTGAGCATCAGATCGTGCTCGCCGAGGGCGAGGCGCAGCTTGCCGGAGAGGACGTACAACCACTCGTAACCCTCATGCACCGCCTGCGAAGGCCGGACGTCGGCACCCGTCTTCCGGCCGGGCAGGATCTGCTTGTAGGCGTGCAGCCCGCCGAGGTAGCGGGTCAGCGGCACGAAGGTCTGCCCGTGCCGGGTGAAGGGGCGGGGATGGATGCGGGGGTCGCCGGTGGGCGGCGCTCCGACCAGTTCGTCCAGCTGGACACCGTGGGCCTTGGCCAGGGGCAGCAGCAGTTCCAGCGTGGGCTTGCGCTGCCCCGACTCCAGCCGCGAGAGGGTGGAGAGCGAGATCCCGGTGGTCTCGCTCAGCTGGGCCAGGGTGGCTCCGCGGTCCCGCCGCAACGCCCGCAGGCGCGGGCCGACGGCGTTCAGCACCTCGGGAATGTCGTCTGCCATGCCCCCATTTGCCGATGCGGCAAGAAGTTTTGTCAAGTCCCGCTGTTCGGCGAGATGTTCTGATCACCAGGTGACGGGCAGCTCATGGGCCCCGTAGATGACCATGTCGCTGCGCATCGGCACCTTCTCCGGCTCCACCGCGAGCGCGAGGCCCGGGAAACGGCCGAGCAGTCCGCGGTAGCCCGCCGCCAGCTCGATCCGGGCCAGGTTCGCGCCGAGGCACTGGTGGATGCCGTACCCGAACGCGAGGTGGCTGCTGCGGGGGCGGCCGACGTCGAGCGTGTGGGGCTCGTCCACCAGGGCGGGATCCCGGTTCACGGCGGGCACCGAGACCGCCACGCTCTGGCCCGCCGTGACGGTGACGCCGCCGATCTCGACGTCCTCCAGCGCGATCCGGACGGGGAAGGCGTTGACGATGCTCAGGTAGCGCAGCAGCTCCTCGACCGCGCCCGGCACCAGCGCGTCGTCCTCGCGCAGCCGCCGCATCTGCTCGGGGTTCTGGAGCAGGACGAAGGTGCCGAGACTGAGCATGTTGGTGGTGGTCTCGTGGCCGGCGATCAGCAGCAGCGCCGACATGTTGACGATCTCGACGTCGGACAGCTCGGCGACGGAGGTGAGGTACGAGATCAGATCGTCCTGGGGAGCGCGCCGCTTGGCGGCGGTGAGTTCGCCGAGGAATCCGGTGATCGTACGCATCCCCTGGTCGAACTGGCCGCCGCTCTGATCCTGGACCAGGATCTGCGCGCTGGCCCGCTGGAAGGTCTCACGCTCCTCGTAGGGCACGCCGAGCATCTCGCAGATCACCAGCGAGGGGACCGGCAGCGCGAAGTGTTCCACCAGGTCGGCCGGCTTTCCCGCGGCCTCCAGGGCGTCCAGGCAGTCGGTGACGATGCCGTCGATCCGGGGTTCGAGGGCGCGCATCCGCCGTACGGTGAAGTAGCGGGTGAGTAATCCGCGATAGTGACTGTGTTCGGGGGCGTCCATGGCCAGGAACGATCCCGGCCCGTTGCCGCGGTTCTTCCGGATGGTCTGCGAGATGGGCCGCACCGTGTCGTCTCCGCGCCACCGCTCGGCGCTGAACCGCGGGTCCCGCAGCACCTCCCGGGCCTCGTGGTATCCGGTGACCAGCCATCCCGTACTGCCGCCGACGAACCGGAGCGGGCTGACGGCGGGGCCGGTGATCAGTGCGGGCGCGGGGTCGACGTAGTTGGCGCGCTGGATGGGGTACGGCGGGGCCTGGTGGGGCGCGGACGACGGGGCACTCACGATGGTCCTCCTCGGCGGCAGCCTGCGGCTCTTGCGGACTCTTCCGGGGAACGCCGTTCGGTCCCCCGGGCACCATGCCCGAGGTGCGAACTGGATCACAAGGGTGCCGTCTGGCGTGCGGGGCAGCAGTAGTGTCGCGGGCAAGCTGTATTCGTACCGGGCAGTAGGACGGGCAGTAGGAAGGGATGGGACATGTTCCGCAAGGTGCTGGTCGCCAACCGTGGAGAAATCGCCATCAGGGCGTTCCGCGCCGGATACGAGCTGGGAGCGAGGACGGTCGCCGTGTTCCCGCACGAGGACCGTAACTCGCTGCACCGGCTCAAGGCCGATGAGGCGTATGAGATCGGTGAGCCGGGCCATCCGGTGCGGGCCTATCTGTCCGTCGAGGAGATCGTCACCGCTGCGCGGCGGGCCGGTGCCGACGCGGTGTATCCCGGATACGGCTTCCTGTCCGAGAACCCCGACCTCGCGCGGGCGTGCGAGGAGGCGGGGATCGCCTTCGTCGGCCCGAGCGCGGAGATCCTCGAGCTGACCGGCAACAAGGCGCGGGCGGTGGCCGCGGCCCGGGCAGCGGGGGTGCCGGTGCTCGGCTCCTCGGAGCCCTCCTCGGATGTGGACGAGTTGGTGAGGGCGGCGGAAGAGCTGGGCTTCCCGGTGTTCGTCAAGGCCGTGGCGGGCGGTGGCGGGCGCGGAATGCGGCGGGTCGAGGAGCCCCGGCTGCTGCGCGAGTCTATCGAGGCGGCGGCCCGCGAGGCCGAGTCGGCGTTCGGCGATCCGACGGTCTTCCTGGAGAAGGCGGTCGTCGAGCCCCGCCATATCGAGGTGCAGATCCTCGCCGATGCCGAGGGTAATGTCATGCACCTGTTCGAGCGGGACTGTTCGCTGCAGCGCCGCCACCAGAAGGTCATCGAGATGGCGCCCGCGCCCCATCTCGACCAGGAACTGCGGACCCGGATCTGCGAGGACGCGGTCAAGTTCGCCCGGCAGATCGGCTACCGCAACGCGGGCACCGTGGAATTCCTGCTGGACCGCGACGGCAACCATGTCTTCATCGAGATGAACCCGCGCATCCAGGTCGAGCACACGGTGACCGAGGAGATCACCGATGTCGACCTCGTCCAGTCGCAGCTGCGGATCGCGGGCGGGGAGACCCTGGCCGACCTCGGCCTGTCGCAGGACACGGTCTATCTGCGCGGCGCCGCGCTGCAGTGCCGGATCACCACCGAGGACCCGGCCAACGGCTTCCGCCCGGACATCGGCATGATCAGCGCCTACCGCTCACCGGGCGGCTCGGGCATCCGCCTCGACGGCGGCACCACCCACGCCGGTGCCGAGATCAGCGCCCACTTCGACTCGATGCTGGTGAAGCTGACCTGCCGGGGCCGCGACTTCGACCACGCAATCGGGCGGGCCCGGCGCGCGGTGGCCGAGTTCCGTATCCGCGGGGTGTCCACCAACGTTCCGTTCCTCCAGGCCGTCCTGGACGATCCGGACTTCCAGGCCGGGAAGGTCACCACCTCGTTCATCGAGCAGCGACCGCATCTGCTGACCGCGCGGCACTCCGCCGACCGCGGTACCAAGCTGCTCACGTATCTCGCCGACGTCACGGTCAACAAGCCGCACGGCCCCCGGCCCCAGCTGATCGACGCGGCCGGAAAGCTGCCACGGGTGCCCGAGGGGGCGCCGCCCCCCGGGTCCAAGCAGACCCTCACCGAGCTGGGCCCGGAGGGGTTCGCGCGGTGGCTGCGGGAGTCGCCGCGGATCGGGGTCACCGACACCACCTTCCGAGACGCCCACCAGTCGCTGCTGGCCACCCGCGTACGGACCAAGGACCTGCTCGCCGTGGCCCCGGCTGTGGCGCACACCGTGCCGGAGCTGCTGTCGCTGGAGTGCTGGGGCGGCGCCACCTACGACGTGGCGCTGCGGTTCCTCGCCGAGGACCCCTGGGAGCGGCTGGCCGCGCTGCGCGAGGCGGTGCCCAACATCTGTCTGCAGATGCTGCTGCGCGGCCGCAACACCGTCGGGTACACCCCGTATCCGACCGAGGTGACGGACGCCTTCGTCCACGAAGCCACCGCCACCGGCATCGACATCTTCCGGATCTTCGACGCGCTCAACGACATCGGGCAGATGCGGCCCGCCATCCAGGCGGTACGGGACACCGGCACCGCGGTCGCCGAGGTGGCGCTGTGCTACACCAGCGATCTGTCCGACCCGTCGGAGAAGCTGTACACGCTGGACTACTACCTGCGGCTCGCCGAGCAGATCGTGGACGCGGGCGCGCACGTACTGGCCATCAAGGACATGGCGGGGCTGCTGCGCGCGCCGGCCGCCGCGAAGCTGGTGTCCGCCCTGCGCCGGGAGTTCGACCTGCCGGTGCACATCCACACCCATGACACCGCGGGCGGCCAGCTCGCCACCTATCTGGCCGCGATCCAGGCCGGTGCGGACGCGGTGGACGGGGCGGTGGCGTCCATGGCGGGCACCACCTCACAGCCCTCGCTGTCGGCGATCGTGGCCGCCACCGACCACTCCGAGCGGCCCACCGGCCTCGATCTGGAGGCCATCGGCGGGCTGGAGCCGTACTGGGAGAGCGTGCGCAAGGTCTACGCACCGTTCGAGGCGGGCCTCGCCTCGCCGACCGGGCGGGTCTACCGCCACGAGATCCCCGGCGGCCAGCTGTCCAACCTGCGCACCCAGGCCATCGCGCTCGGCCTCGGCGACCGCTTCGAGGACATCGAGGCGATGTACGCCGCCGCCGACCGCATCCTCGGCCACCTGGTGAAGGTCACCCCGTCCTCGAAGGTGGTCGGCGACCTCGCGCTGCACCTGGTGGGCGCCGGGGTGTCGCCGGAGGACTTCAAGGCCGAGCCCAACAAGTTCGACATCCCCGACTCGGTCATCGGCTTCCTCCGCGGCGAGCTGGGCAGCCCGCCCGGTGGCTGGCCGGAGCCCTTCCGCACCAAGGCGCTGGAGGGCCGCGCCGAGGCCAGGCCGACGACGGAGGAGCTGTCCGCCGAGGACCGGCAGCACCTTGCCGACGACCCGCGCCGGACCCTGAACCGGCTGCTGTTCCCCGGTCCGACGAAGGAGTTCGAGACCCACCGGGAGACGTTCGGCGACACCAGCGTGTTGGACAGCAAGGACTTCTTCTACGGGATCCGGCCGGGGAAGGAGTACACGGTGGACCTGGAGCCCGGGGTGCGGCTGCTCATCGAGCTGGAGGCCATCGGCGAGGCCGATGAGCGCGGCGTGCGTACGGTGCTGTCCACCTTGAACGGCCAGCTGCGCCCGATTCAGATCCGGGACACCTCGGCGGCCTCCGACATCCCCGCCACCGAGAAGGCCGACAAGAGCAATCCGGGCCATGTGGCCGCGCCGTTCGCCGGGGTGGTGACGCTGACCGTCGCCGAGGGCGACCAGGTCGAGGCGGGCGCCACCGTGGCCACCATCGAGGCGATGAAGATGGAGGCCACCATCGCCGCACCCAAGGCCGGCCGGGTCTCCCGGGTGGCCATCAACGCCATCCAGCAGGTGGAGGGCGGCGATCTGCTGGTCGACCTCGGCTGAGCCAGGTCCAGGGCCCCGGCCCGGTGGGTGAGCCGCCCATCGGACCGGGCCTTGCCAATATTGCGGCAAGCGTTGACAAGGTTGCCGGGCGGTGAACACCATTAACTATGTCGTTCACCCGCGCTGTCTCCTCGCACCGGTAGCGGGCCGCCATGGCCCCCACCCTCACCGACGTCGCCAAAAGCGCCAATGTGGCCCTGTCGACGGCCTCCCGGGCCTTCAGCAACCCGGACCGGCTCGGCCCCCAGACCTTGCGCAAGATCCTGAGCGTCGCGCAAGAGCTGGGTTACGAACCACCGGTGACCGCCCGTGCCCAAGAGGCCCCCGCCACCACCCAGACCGCCACGGTCGCCGTCGTCGTCCCCGACATCGCGAACCCCGTCTTCGGGTCGTTCGTGAAGGCCGCCCAGGGCGAGGGGTGGCGTCACCGGCAGACCGTCGTGCTCGCCGACACCGACCTCGACCCGGGCCGTGAGCGCGAGGTGATCGCCCACCTGAAGCACCAGGCGGACGGCCTGATCGTGTGCTCGCCCCGGCTGGACGCGGACGAGGTGCTCGACCTCTGCGGACGCACACCCGCCGTCCTGGTCAACCGGGAGACGGCCGGTGCCGACTGTGTGATCGCCGACGCCGCCCACGGGATGCGCCAGGCCGTGGAATACCTCGCCGCGCTCGGCCACCGGCGGATCGCCTATGTGCAGGGCATGCAGCGCTCCTGGTCCAACTCCCACCGGGTGGCGCTGATCCGCGCCGAGACCGAACGGGCCGGTCTGGAGCTGGAGTTGCTGGGCTGGCAGGCCGAGACGGTGGCGGGCGGAACGGCCGCCGCGGCCAGTGTCATGGCCTCGGGCGCCTCCGCCGTCATCGCGCACAACGACCTGATGGCCCTGGGCGTGATCTCCGGCGCCCGGGCGCTCGGGCTGAGCGTTCCCGAGCGGCTGAGCGTCATCGGCGTCGACGACATCCCGTTCGCCGAAGTGGCACAGCCGTCCCTGACCAGCATCGCGGTGCCGATGGCCCGGGCGGGTCGACTCAGCCACGAGATGCTGGGGCAGATCCTCGGCGGCGAGCGGCAGACCCCCCGCACCCTGCGGCTGCCCACCCAGCTCATCGTGCGCGGGTCCACCGGCCCGGCGCACACCGTCCTGGAAGGTGTCGCGGTGGCGGCGGGGAAGGACACGCCATGACCGCCGAGCCCCTGACCGTGGTGGTGGCCGACGCCAACCTCCATCCACTGCGCGCCGAGTTCGAGGCCGCCCTTCCAGCGGGTACGGCCGTCAACTGGCCCGACCCCCGGGACGCCGAGGCCGTCGAGGCCGCGGTGGCCACCGCCGATGTGCTGGTGGCGGGACAGTGCACCGCCCGGACGGCCGCCCGAGCCACCCGGCTCCGGCTGGTCCACACGGCCGGCGCGGGGACGGACAAGATCGACCTGACCGCGCTGCCGCCCGGCACCCAGGTGGCCAACACCTTCCACCACGAGGACGCGATCGCCGAATACGCGGTGGCCTCGGCGATCCTGCTGCGCCGTGGTTTTCTGCGCCAGCACGACGCGCTGCGCCGCGCGGTGTGGGACTCCCCCGCACACGATCCGCGCTCCCCCTGGATGGACGCGCTGTCCGCGGCCACCATCGGCTTCGTCGGCTTCGGCCACATCGGCGCCCGCTGCTGGCAGCGGTTCCGGGCGTTCGGCGCGAGCGGTACGGCCGTCACCCGGCGGGGCGAGGTGGACGCGGCCGCCGAGGGGCTGGCCTGGGCCGCGACCACCGACGAACTGGGCGCCCTGCTGGAGACCTCCGACGTGGTCGTGGTGTCGGCGCCGCTCACCCCGGAGACCACCGGGCTCATCGGCGAGGCCGAGCTGTCCCGGATGGGCCCGTCCGCGGTGCTGGTCCATGTCGGACGCGGCCCGGTTGTGGACGAGGACGCGCTGTACCAGGCACTGAGCACACACACCATCGGGGCCGCCGCGCTCGACGTCTGGTACCGGTACCCGACGAGCGGACACACCGGCGCCCCCAGCAAGCACCCCTTCGAGACGCTGGACAACGTGCTGATGACCCCCCACTCCTCCGGTCTCACCCGGCAGACCTTCATCGGCCGTGCCGCCGACATCACCGCCAACATCGGCCGACTGGCCACCGGAGCGCCGCTGCACAACGTGGTGGCGGTGGCCCGGTGAGCACGACACCCCGGAGCGACACCATCGCCGCCACCGCGACGCCCCGAACCGACACCATCGCCACCGCCGAGGTGCTGGTCACCAGCCCCGGCCGCAACTTCGTCACGCTCAAGATCACCACCGCCGAAGGCCTCGTCGGCTGGGGCGACGCCACCCTCAACGGCCGTGAGCTGGCCGTCGCCTCGTATCTGCGCGACCATGTGGCACCGCTGCTCATCGGCCGCGACCCGGCGCGGATCGAGGACACCTGGCAGTACCTCTACCGCGGGGTCTACTGGCGGCGCGGCCCGGTCACCATGACCTCCATCGGCGCGGTGGACATGGCGCTGTGGGACATCAAGGGCAAGACCACCGGGCAGCCCGTGTACCAGCTGCTGGGCGGCGCGGTGCGCGACCGGATCCTCACGTACACCCATGCCACCGGCTGGGACGTCCCGCGGCTGCTGGAATCCATCGACGCCCGGCGCGAGGAGGGATTCCGCGCGGTACGGGCGCAGAGCGGTGTCCCCGGGCTGGACACCGTGTACGGGGTGAGCCGCGGCGGCCGCGGCTACGAACCGGCCGGGCGCGGCGCCGCCCCGGCGGAGGAGGCGTGGGACACCGACGCCTACCTCCGGCACGCGCCGAAGGTCCTCGGCGCGGTACGCGAGCATGTCGGGCCCGAGCTCAAGGTGCTGCACGATGTGCACCACCGCCTCACCCCCGGCCAGGCCGCCCGGCTCGGCCGCGCGCTGGAGGAGGTGGACCTGTTCTGGCTGGAGGACGTCACCCCGGCGGAGAACCAGCAGGTGCTGCGGCACGTGCGGCAGCACACCACCGTGCCGCTGGCGATCGGCGAGGTGTTCAACACGGTCTGGGAATGCCAGTCACTGATCACCGAGCAGCTGATCGACTTCGTACGGACCTGTGTGAGCCACGCGGGCGGGATCAGCCATCTGCGGCGGATCGCGGCCCTCGCCGAGATCTGGCAGATACGGCTCGGCCCGCACGGTCCCTCGGATGTGTCCCCGGTGGCGCTGGCCGCGTCCCTGCACGTGGGTCTGGCCACGCCGAACTTCGCCATCCAGGAGTACATGGGCTACGAACCGGTCGTGCACGAGGTGTTCCGCCACGCGTGGTCCTATGCCGACGGGCATCTGCACCCGGGCGACCGGCCCGGCCTCGGAATCGAGGTGGACGAGGCACTCGCCGCCCGTTTCCCGTACGAACCCGCCTACCTGCCGGTCGCGCGAAAGCTCGACGGCTCGATGACGGATTGGTGAGGATCTCCCCGATGGCCACGACGCCCACCACACTGCCCACTCCGGCGCGCCTGCCGCGCCTGGGCCGCGCCACCACCCCCGCGGCGGCGCTGACCCCCCGGCGGCCACCCACCGAGACCGGCATCGTGCATCTGGGGCTCGGCAACTTCCACCGCGCCCATCAGGCCGTGCACACCGCGGCCGCCCTGGACCACACCGAGGGCCCCTGGGGCATCCTCGGGGTCGCGGGCCGCTCGGCCACGGTGGCCAGGGCGCTGCGCGAGCAGCAGCTGCGCTACACGGTGGTGGAGATCTCCCCCGACGGCACCCGGGCCACGGTGCCCGCGGTGCACACCGGGGCGCTGGTGGCGTCGGAGCAGCCGGACGAGGTCCAGAGTGCGCTGGCGGCACCCGGCACGGCGATCGTCACCCTGACGGTCACCGAACACGGCTACACCTTCTCCCCGCGCACCCATGGACTCGACCTCGACTCCCCCGAGGTGCGGGCCGATCTGCGCGGGGACGCCCCGCCCAGGACCACCATCGGGCGGATCGTGCGCGGACTGCAGCGCCGCGTACGCACCCACGCCCAGCCGCTGACGGTGCTCAGCTGCGACAACCTGGTGGGGAACGGAGCCCAGACCCGGCGGCTGGTGCATGAGTTCACCGAGGCGCTTCCGGCTGCGGAGCGCGAGGAGCTGCTGCCCTGGTTGACACGTTCGGTAACGTTCCCCAGCTCCATGGTCGACCGGATCGTGCCCGCCACCACCGATGTGTACCGTGACGCGGTCGCGGGCCGCCTCGGGGTGCGGGACGCCGTCCCCGTACCGGCCGAACCGTTCTCCATGTGGGTCATGGAGGATCGTTTCGCCGCAGGCCGTCCGTGCTGGGAACACGGCGGGGCCCTGTTCACGGACGATGTGGAACCGTACGAGCTGCTGAAGCTGCGGCTGCTCAACGGCACCCACTCGCTCATCGCCTATCTCGGCGCGCTGGACGGGCGGGAGACCATCCCGGACTCCATCGCCCGGCCGTTCATCGCCGAGGCCGCGCGCGATGTGCTCCACGACGACTATCTGCCGAGCCTCACCGTGCCCGCCGACATCCAACTGGAAGACTACGTACGGCAGTTGTTCGATCGCTGGGCCAACACCGCGCTGGGCCACCGCACCCGGCAGGTCGGCTCGGACGGCTCGGTCAAGCTCCGCCAGCGGGTGCCGGAACCGGCCCTGCTCCATCTGCGGGCCGGGCGGATGCCCCACCATCTGGCGCTGACCGTGGCGGCCTATCTGTGCTGTGTGGCCCCGCCGTCCGGCTTCGAGTCCGGACCCCAGGCGGCCGCGATGGCCGATCCGGCCCGTGAGCCGCTCGCCGACCTCGCCCGGCGCGCGCCCGCCGGGCCCCGTACCGCGTTCGTCGAGGCCGTCCTCGAAAGCGGGCTGCTCGGCGACCACTTGAGGGACCATCCGGCCTTCACCGCCCGGATCGCCGAACTCATCGACATCATCGTCCGGCACGGACCCGCCGCGGCGGCCGCCGATGCCACCGGTGGCCGGACCGTCTGACACCGCGACCACCCCCGTCCCCCTCCCCCGTCCCCCTTCCTTCCCCGCTCTGCTTCGCCCTGCCGGATTCCGCTCCGGACACGATCCGTTCAAGGAGGCATGGATCATGGAGAGCAACACCACCACTCCCCCGCCACCGGCCACCACCCCCAGCGCCGAACCACCCGCCGACCCCCAGGCGGTACGCCGCGCGGCCTGGGCCGGTCTGGTCGGCACCGCGCTCGAACAGTACGACTTCGTCATCTACGGCACCGCCTCGGCACTGATCTTCAGCGATCTGTTCTTCCCCAATGTCTCGGCGTCCGTGGGCCTCCTCGCCAGCTTCAGCACCTATGCCGTCGGCTTCGCCGCCCGGCCGCTGGGCGGGCTCTTCTTCTCCCGTTTCGGGGACCGCCTCGGCCGCAAGTGGGTGCTCATCGCCACCCTGTTCCTCATGGGCGGCTCCACCCTCGCCATCGGTCTGCTCCCGACGTACGGAGCGGTGGGCATCCTCGCCCCGATCCTGCTGCTGATCTGCCGCATGGCGCAGGGCTTCGGCGCGGGCGCCGAGCAGGCCGGAGGCGCCACCTTGCTCACGGAGACGGCCGCCACGGGGCGGCGCGGCAGGCTGTCCTCCCTGGTCATGACGGGGGCGGCGCTCGGTACCGCGCTAGGCGCGGTGGCCTGGATGCTCGCCCAGCAACTCCCCGATGACGCCCTGATGTCCTGGGGCTGGCGGGTGGTCTTCGCCAGCAGCCTCCTGGTGACCGTGGCCGCCATGATCATGCGCCGCAAGCTGAACGAGAGCCCGGTCTTCCAGGAGCTGAAGGCTCAGCACGAGCGGCCCGCCTCACCGGTCAAGGAGGTCTTCCGGCACGGCCGCAAGCCCCTGTTCCTGGTGATCCTCATGAACTTCGGGGTCAGCACGCAGTCGTACACCTACCAGGTGTTCATGGCCTCCTACCTGGTGTCCAGCGTGGGCGTCGAGAAGAGCTTCGTGCCCGAGGTGCTGCTGCTGGGCTCCCTGTGCGGCGGCGTGGCTGCCATCGCGTTCGGCACCCTGTCGGACCGCATCGGACGGCGCCCGGTGTGTACGTTGATTCTCAGCGCCATGGTGCTGCTGCCCGCCCCGACGTTCATCGCGCTGAACTCCGGCTCGCAGGTGGCCATCGCGGTGGCGATCGCGGTCGGCTTCATCCTGGCCTGCCAGGGTCTGGTCGGTGTGCACATGAGCTACTTCCCCGAGCTGTTCGGCAACCGCTACCGCTACGCCGGAGTCGCCCTGGGCCGGGAGTTCTCCTCGGTGATCGGCGGTGGTGTCGCACCGCTCATCTGCAGCGCGCTGCTCACCGCGTTCACCGGCTCCTGGATACCGGTCGCGGTCTACATGACGGTGGTCGCGGCGGTGAGTCTCATCACGACCCGGATGACCCCGGAAACCCTGGACCGCGATCTGAACACCGCGGCCGACGCCACCGGCCCGGCCCTCGCCCCGGAATCGCGCTGACCCGTGTGACCGGGCGTTTCCCCCTCTGCGGGCGGGTCGTCGGCGCCCCACCGGCGGCCCGCTCGGGGTGTTCTTCCCCCAGTGCGGGGCGTTCCTCCCGCTAGCCCCCATCCTCGCAGGTTGACCCTACTTTTGGCCACTCTTGCCTCACCTTGGCACCCTTGCCACTGTGTTCGGCCAAGGATTCGAAGGAGACCGAACACAGAACCACCGCAAGGAGTGAAACGCCCCATGAGTACCGTTGCCGCGTACGCCGCACCTGCCCCCAAGGCCCCGCTGGAGCGCACCACGATCGAGCGCCGTCCGGTTGGCGAGTTCGACGTGGCGATCGACATCACGTACTCGGGCATCTGCCACTCGGACATCCACCAGGTCCGGGAGGGCTGGAGCGAGGTGCCCTTCCCGCTGGTGCCGGGCCACGAGATCGCCGGTGTCGTCAGCGAGGTCGGTCCCGGTGTCACCAAGTACTCCGTCGGCGACCGGGTGGGCGTCGGCTGCTTCGTGGACTCCTGCCGTGAGTGCGAGAACTGCCGCAAGGGCCTGGAGCAGTACTGCACCCAGGGCGAGACCGCCACCTACGCCGCCACCGACAAGTACGGCGAGACCACCCAGGGCGGCTACTCCACCGGCATCGTCGTCGACGAGAACTACGTGCTGCGCATCCCGGACGCGCTGCCGCTGGACGTGGCCGCGCCGCTGCTGTGCGCCGGTATCACCACGTACTCCCCGCTGCGCCACTGGAAGGCCGGGCCGGGCAGCAAGGTCGCCGTCCTCGGCATGGGCGGCCTCGGCCACGTGGCCGTGAAGCTCGCCCACGCGATGGGCGCGGAGGTCACCGTGCTGAGCCAGTCGCTGCGCAAGCAGGACGACGGGCTGCGGCTCGGCGCCGACCACTACTACGCGACCAGCGACCCGCAGACCTTCAAGGAGCTGGCCGACACCTTCGACATCATCCTGTCCACGGTGTCCGCGCCGCTGGACTTCGGCGCGTACCTGAAGCTGCTGAAGACGGACGGCGCGCTGATCAACGTGGGTCTCCCGGAGGAGCCCATCACGCTCAACCTGTTCTCGGTGGTCATGGGCCGCCGGACCCTCGCCGGTTCGTTCATCGGCGGCATCGCCGAGACGCAGGAGATGCTCGACTTCTGTGCCGAGCACGGGGTGGGCGCCGAGATCGAGACCATCCGCGCCGAGGAGATCAACACGGCGTACGAGCGGGTGTTCTCCAGCGATGTCCGCTACCGGTTCGTCATCGACGCCGCCACTATGTGACATACCGTCAACTCCGCGCCGACAGAGCGCGTTTCCGGCCTCGGCGGCCGTTCCCCCCTCGCGGGAGCGGCCGCCGAGGCCGTTTCATGAGACATGGGATGAATAACCGTGTCGCGAGCCTTGACGACCCCAATGGTCCAGTCCATCGTATGTACGCGCCACGCCCGCGCACAGCCGCGCGGGACCGACCTTTTCCCAGCTCCTCCGACCTCCTCCACAGGGACCCCACATGGCAGAAGACTCTGCTCCACGCGGCTTCAGTCGTCGGACGTTACTCGGTTCCATGACCGCCACAGCCGTCGGCGCGCCCCTCCTCGGGCAGCTGACGTCGGGCGTCTCCCCGGCCGCCGCGGCCGTCCGGGCGCCGCAACTGGTCTGGAACCCCAGCCCGTCCGGCGTCGGGCTCAAGGCGTTCGAGGGCATCGAGGCCGACCGCGGCAACCAGCACCCCGACCGGGACTATGTCGTGATCGAGGGCGGTGACCACTACCGCTTCAACATCTGGAAGGACGACCGGGACACCACCGGCGGCGGCGACCGCCAGCGCACCGAGTCCAAGGGGATGGTGCAGGGCGGTACGAAGCTGAAGATGCGGGACGGGGAGACCTGGACCCTGTCGTACGAGATGTACATGCCGTCCTCACTGCACGGCACCAGCAAGTTCACCCACATCTTCCAGACCAAGACCCCGGTCGACAACGGTGGCCCGTACCTCACGCTGAGCCTCGGCCGCAACGGCAGCAAGGAAACGCTGCGGGCGCGGGCCTACGCGAACTCCGGCTCGCCGGACATCGCCTCCACCGACCTGGCGCCGCTGCGGAACAAGTGGATCACCGTCGAGTGGAAACTGACCATCGGGGCCAGCGGAACCGCCACGTTCACGGCCCGCAACGGCACCGGTTCCGGCGCCCCGGTGGCAGTACAGGGCAGCATGTCGAACGTGAAGATACCGGACCAGGGCGACTACCAGCGGCCCAAGTGGGGCATCTACCGGTCGGTCGAGAGCGCGTCCTCCGACATCCTGGACACCTATCTGCTCTTCCGGAACTACAGGGCTTACCGCGGCGCCTGAGCGGCATCCGAGCAGAAAACAAAAACACTCCGCCACGGGATGTGTGAGTGCCGTGCAACCGGGTATTCGAGCCAGCCGTGGCCAGGACGCCCGCTCCCGGGCACGGCCACTCGCATATCCCGATCTTGGACGGAATCATGACTGCTCTTCCCGATGACAACACCGTTACCGCCACCCAGCACGCCCTCGGTGAGCTGGCCGCGGACCGTGCGGACGAGTCCGCGCTGAACACTCTCGCCGGCAGTGAGGTTCTGCTTCCCGCCGCCGAGAGCGCCGAGAACACCGACCCGCAGGCGGTGACCCTGCCGGTGTTCCAGCAGGAGGACGGCGCCCAGCTGGTGCCCGTCTTCACGACTCCGGAGCGCATGCACCAGGCGCTGCCGCAGATCGAGCGGTACCACCAGGTGCCGCTGGGCGCGCTTGCCCAGGGCTGGCCCTCCGAGGAGCTTTCGCTGACCATCGACGCCGGCGCCCCGGAAGCGGTCACGCTGACGGCCAGCGGGGTCAAGACCCTGCTCAGCCGCGCCGGCTGAGCGTTTACTCCATGTTCACCCTGGGAGCGGGTGTATGTGCGGACCGTAGTCGCGCACATACACCCGCTGCTTTTCGGGCACACGTCCGCGCATGGACACGCTGACCCGGATCGAACGAGCGATAGAGCGCTTCGAGGACGCACTGCTCGCCAAGGTGTTCCACCCCGAGCCGGTGGAATTGCTGGGCGCCCTGCGGGAGGAATGCGACAGCCAGGCGGTGGTGTGCAGCTCCAGTCGGGTGGTCGTACCCAACGCCTATGACGTCGAGCTGTCCGACGAGGTGTACGAGGAGCTGTCCCGGCACGGCAAGCAGGCGGGCCAGACCCTCACGGACAGTCTGATGCGGCACGCGGAGGAGCACGGGTACGAGTGGGCGGGCCCCCTCGCCGTCCATGTCACCAAGTCGAGCCGGGTGCCCAACGGCCGGTACCGGGTGGCCGCGACCCCGCTGACCCACATCCGCGCGGACGCCTTCGCCGATAACCCCCGGTAACCGCCTGGCCCGGAGCCTCCTTCACCTTGGGACCGCGGCGACCGCCCAGGTCAGGGCGCGGCCACCCAAGTACGGGTAAAAAACCGCGA
This sequence comes from Streptomyces sp. NPDC041200, assembly GCF_055591805.1. NCBI lineage: Bacteria > Bacillati > Actinomycetota > Actinomycetes > Kitasatosporales > Streptomycetaceae > Streptomyces > Streptomyces sp. NPDC041200. The sequence continues at coordinate 35,530 of NZ_JBVIZF010000020.1, forward strand.
GATGTTTGAGCGACGGAAGTGAACGGTCCGTATTCACTGGTGTCAGCCATCATCTGACATCAGCACGACGCGACACCTGCTCCGTACAACGACAAGCGGTCCCCGCCAGGAGGCTCCATGCGATCACGGTACTTTGTGACAGGCACCTCACTGCTCATCGGCTCGGTAGTGGTCACCCTCGCCGTGATCGTCTCCCCCGTGATGACCGGGTTGACGCAGGAGTCCGCCACGAATCTCAGCAAGATGACGGACAACCAGTTCGGGCCGCTCAGCGGGGCCGACAAGGACTTCGTGGTCAAGGTGCGGCTGGCCGGGCTGTGGGAGTACCCGGCCGGGAAGATCGGACTTGAGAAGGGGACGACGGAGCAGGTCAAGACCGCCGGTAAGCACCTGCTCGACGGCCATCAGCTGCTCGACGCCATCAGCCGCGAGATCGCCCCCAAGCTCGGCATCGTCCTCCCCAACAAGCCAACGCCACAACAGCAGAGCTTCATCGACACGATGAACGCGAAGACCGGCAAGGACTTCGACACCTACTACGCGAACATCCTGCGCGTGACCCACGGCCAGATCTTCAGCTCCATCGCCAAGATCCGGCAGACCAGCAAGAACTCGCTGGTGCGCAAGCTCGCGTCGCAGGCCAACAACACCGTGCTCGACCACATCACCCAGATGGAGAAGACGGGGATGGTCAACTTCGACTCCGCCGTCGCCGACATCACCACCACCCCGACCCAGGGCCCGGAGTACACCAAGCCGCCCCAGCCCGCCCCGGGCGAGCCCACGTTCATCGTCGGCACGTCCAAGCCCACTCCCCCGCCGAACGCCGTCAGCACGGCGGACAACGGGGGCGAGCAGAGCCTCGACCCGAACGTGGTCAACGGTGCCGGGGTGGGGGCCGCGAGCGGTGCGGGCGGAGTCACCACGCCGCCCGCCGTGTCCTCCGCGCCGCCCGTCGTTCCGTAACACCTCCGGTCAGGGACGCGGTCCGACCACCGTCGCATCCCCGTCGAGGATGGTGATGGCCAGCGCCGGGCAGGAGTCCGCCACGTCCAGCACCCGCTCCTCCTCCGGAACCTCCTCGCTCAGCGGACGCGCCCGCTCCTCGTCAAGGACGAACAGATCGGGCGCGATCCCGGCGCACATCCCGGACGCCATGCACCGGCCGCCGTCGATCTCGGCCTTCCAGGTCACCCGGATCACCACCCCACCGGCATGACCCGCGGCCCCCGAACCAGCATCTGGTCCTTCCACACCACGTCCCCGGCCAGACGCAGGTTCGGGAAGCGGCCGACGAGCGCGCCAAGCGCCTCCTGAAGCTCCAGGCGGGCCAGCGACGCGCCCAGGCAGTGGTGCACCCCGTGGCCGAAACCCAGGTGCTGGGTGGCGGGCCGGGCCACGTTCAGCCTGCCCGGTTCGTCGAAGCGCAGCGCGTCGCGGTTGGCCGAGCCGACGGCCACCAGGACGGGTTCCCCGGCCCGTACCAGGGTGCCGCCCACCTCGACGTCCTCGGTGGCGTAGCGGGCCTGGGAGGCGCCGACACCGAGCGGCACGAAGCGCATCAGCTCCTCGACGGATCCCTTGAGCAGCTCGGGCTCCTCGCGCAGCCGGCGCAGCTCTTCGGGGTGGTCGAGCAGCACCATCACGAAGTTGGGGATCTGGGTGGCCGTGGTCTCGTGACCGGCGACGAGGATGCCGACGCACAGATCGACGAGTTCCAGCTCGGAGAGCCGGTCGCCCTCGTCCCGCGCCTCGATCAGCGAGGTCATGATGTCGTCGCGCGGGGCTTCCCGGTGTTCCCGCACCAACCGGGCCATGTACGCGCGCAGTTCCTCGCGGTTGCTCTCCCACTCCGCCGCGGTCAGGGAGCTGGTGGACAGGGCGGCGTCGCTCCACACCCGGAACTTCGGCCGGTCCTCCTCCGGCACCCCGAGCAACCGGCAGATGACGGCGACCGGGATGGGCAGCGCGTAGCGGTCCACGAGGTCGGCGGGTGGTCCGGCGGCCTCCATCTCGTCCAGCAGCTGGTGCGTCAACTCCCGCACGTACGGCCGGAGTTTCTCCACCTGGTGGACGGTGAACGCCTTGGCCACGAGGGTGCGCAGCCGGGTGTGGTCGGGCGGGTCCATGCTCAGGATGCCGCCGTCCGTGCGCCCCTCGCCCTGCCGCGGCGTATCCCGGTTCAGGGCCTCCGCGCGGCTGAAACGCCGGTCGCCGAGGACCATCCGGGCATCGGCGTACCGCGTGGCCAGCCACGCGGGTTCGCCGTATCGCAGGCGCACCCGGAGCAGTCCGGGGCGGTGGCGCGCTTCCTCGTAGGCCTCGGACAGCTCCAGGCCGTCGGGGTGGTTGAAGGGATAGGCGATGGGTGTCGTCTCCGCTGTGGTCACCGTGATCTCCCTGGCGTAAGCACGTGCTTACAAAGCTAGGCGGGTCCCCTTGATACGGTCAACGGCGCCTATCGGCCGGTGTTCTGACGCTCCGACGGAGAGTCGAAGGCGGCGAGTGGCGGGGTGAGCAGCCGACGACAGGAGTGGATGATGGGTGGAACCACACCGGAAACACATCGGCGGGACGCGCGGGGCACCCGGCGGATGCTGCTGGAGGCGGCGTCGGCGCTGTTCGCCGAACGGGGGTACGAACGGGCCACCGTACGCGACATCGCGGAGCGCGCCGGGGTGAACCAGGCGCTGCTGTTCCGCTACTTCGGCTCGAAGAAGGCCCTGTTCGGGGAGGTGGTGGCGCACGATGGCCAGGAACAGCTGCACACCACACCGCCGAGAGAACTGTTCGAGACCGCGCTGCGCGGCATGCTCGGACACGGCGGTGACCGGGCCCGGGAGGACCGTGCGCTGGCCACCTTGCTGCGCTCGGTCGGCAGTGGCGACGAGATCGGTACCGCGGTGCGCGGCATGGGGGACGACTACGCCCGGGTGCTGGCCTCCCTGAGCAGCGCCGAGGACCGCGGGCTGCGCGCCGACCTGGCGCTGTCGTGGATGCTGGGCATCGGTCTGATGCGGGTGGTCGTGGGCAAGGAGTCGCTCGCCGAGGCCGATCCGGACGAGGTGTGCGCGCTCGTCACCGGCGCGCTGGCCACCTTGCTGGAGGATCTGCCGGTTGCGCGCTTTGGCGATCCGCACACCACGCGCTCCGCGGACTTGGCACGGTAGGACCATGACGAGCAATGATCCGGACACCCCGGAGACGAACGACCGGCCGCGCAGAGTCCCCGCGGCCCAGGCCATGCGTGGCGCGGCCCAGCAGCTCGGCGAGTTGCTGGGCACCGCGCCGGAGTCCGTCTCCGCGCTGCAGCCGACCCAGGACGGATGGCTGGCCGATGTGGAGGTGGTGGAGCTGGAGCGGGTGCCGGACACCATGACCATCATGGCCTCGTACCGGGTGACCCTCGACTTCGAGGGCATGCTCCTGGGCTATGAGAGGCTGCGCCGTTACGCCCGCGGCCAGCTCGACCGCGGCCGCTAACCACCCTTTCCCCGCTGATCCTCATCCGCCCGCGCCCCGCGCCCCGCGCCCCTGTGTCCCAGTGGCGCGGGGCGCTTGTCGTTGTGCGGCACACGTGTTTCCCACCGGATCACGGGTGAACACGGGTGCCCTCCCGCTCGTACCAGCAGTCGGGCAGACCGAGCGAGCGAGAGGACGACCACACGTGACCGTCATGACGCAGACCGGCGGAGTACCAGCCACGACCGCGACCGGTTCAGGGACCGGAAGCCTTTTCGACATTCTCGAACTCATCCTGGACCGCGGCCTCGTCATCGATGTCTTCATCCGGGTGTCCCTCGTGGGCATCGAGATCCTGAAGATCGACATACGCATCGTGATCGCCAGCGTGGACACGTATCTGCGCTTCGCCGAGGCGTGCAACCGCCTCGACCTGGAATCCGGCCGCAAGGCCCCGGACAAGCTCAGCGACATCGTCGGCACCATCGTCGAGGGCGGCGCCCGGGGCAAGACCGAGGGCGCGCTGAGCGGCGCCATCGACGCCATCGGCAATGTGTTCGGCGGCGACGATGACGAGGACAAGTGAGCATGCATCTCTACCTCTACGCGATCACCCGCTCCGACCACCCGCTGCGGCTGGAGGGGCTGCGCACGGTGGGCGGCGTCTCCGGCGTGCCGCGCGCGGTGGCCAGTGGCCCGCTGACGGGCGTGGTGAGCCCGGCGCCGGAGACCCTGCGCCCCAAGCGCCGCGACCTCGCCGCCCACCAGGAGGTCCAGGAGCGGCTGATGGCGGACGGGGCGGTGCTGCCGATGCGGTTCGGGCTGCTCGCCCCCGACGAGGCCGCGGTCAGGTCGGCGCTGGACGCCAAGCGCGCCGAGTACGTCCGCGGTCTCGATGAGCTGGACGCCACCGCGGAGTTCAACCTGAAGGCGGCGCGCTCCCAGGACGATCTGCTGCGGGAGGTTCTGACCGAGTCCGACGACGCGCGGCGGCTCAACGAACGCACCCGCGACGGCCGTGGTTCGTACGAGGACCGGGTGGCCCTCGGCGAGCTGATCGCCCGCCAGCTGGGGGCGCGGCAGCAGAGACTCGCCGAGCAGGTCGTCGGCAGCCTGTCCGGGATGGCGCGCGGCCAGGTCGTGTCGTCCCCGGCGGGGGACGACTTCGTCAACGCCTCGTTCCTGGTGGAGCGGGGGCGCGCCGAGGAGTTCTCCCGCGCGGCGGAGCGGTTGGCCCGGGGTTTCGGGGACGGCTACGACTTCCGGCTGCGCGGCCCGCTGCCCCCGTACAGCTTCGTGGCCTGAGGGCGGGGGCGCCGTGGGACTGCTGACCGGGCTCCTCACCTTTCCGCTCGCGCCGGTGCGCGCGACCGTCTGGGTCGCCGAGCAGGTGGTCGAGGCCGCCGAGCGCGAGTACTACGACCCGGCGCCGGTCCGGCGCGCCCTCACCGAGCTGGAGCGGGACCTGCTGGCCGGGCGGATCGACGAGGACGAATACGACCGCCGCGAAGACGAGTTGCTGGACCGGCTGGAAGAGCTGGAACGGCACGACGAGCAGAGACGAGCCCCCTGACCATGACAGAACCGGTAGCGAGCAGGCTGGGCCCGCCGCGCCTGCCCGCCTCGTACGACCAGCGGGATGCCCCGTCGCTGGCCGACATCCTGGAACGGGTGCTGGACAAGGGCGTGGTGATCGCGGGTGACATCCGGATCAACCTGCTCGATATCGAACTGCTCACCATCAAACTCCGGCTGCTCGTCGCCTCCGTCGACAAGGCGAAGGAGATGGGCATCGACTGGTGGGAGCACGATCCGTCGCTGTCCTCGCGCGCCCGGACCCCCGCCGTGGAAAACGGCGAGGCGGAAAGGTCCCTCAGCGAGGAGAACGCACGGCTGCGCGCCGAGATCGCGGCGCTGCGGGCGCACCCCCAGTACACGGGCGACACGAGTGACACGAGCGACAGGAGCGTGGACGGGTGACCGATATCGCACAGCACATGGTGTACGCCTACGCGGTGCTGCCCCCCACCCCCGAGGCCGCGCGGGTGGTCGCCGCGCTGCGCGGGGTGGCTGGTGAGCAGGTGGGGCTCGTGGAGACCGGGGACCTCGCCGCGGCGGTCGGCCCGGTTCCGGCCGAGGAGTTCGGGGAAGCGGCGCTCACGGCGCGTCTGGAGGAGCTTCCCCGGCTGGAATCGCTGGCCCGGGGGCACCACGGGGTGGTGGCGGCGCTGGCCCCGCTGGGCGCCGTGCTGCCGCTGCGGCTGGCCACCGTCTACCGGGACGAGGACCGGGTGCGGCAGACGCTCCAGGAGCGCCGGAACGAGTTCCTGCCGCTGCTGGAGCGGCTCACCGGGCGCGTCGAATGGGGCGTCAAGGTCTATACGGTCACCGGTGCGGGTGACGAGACGGCGGACGCGCCGGAGAGCGACGCGGGGGACGCCGGGCTCAGCCCGGGCCGGGCCTATCTCGCCGCGCGCCGCAAGCGGCGGCGCGGTGCCGAGGACGCCTGGCAGGCCGCGGTGCGGACAGCCGCGCGCATCGCCGACGAGGCCGGGGAGATCGCCGTCGAGCGGGTCGCCCACCGGCCGCAGCGCGGCGAGCTGGCGAAGGCGGAAGGCGGCGAGAACATCGCCAACGACGCGTATCTGGTGCCCGCCGACCGTGCCGAGGACTTCCGCGCCCGCGTCCTGGCCGCCGCCGGGGGCCAGGAGGGGGTGCGGGTCGAGGTGACCGGCCCTTGGGCGCCGTACTCGTTCGCCCTGCCGCCCGCCCCGGCCGCCCACCGGGAGTCCGCGTGAGCACCGCGCTAGACGAGGAGGACGCCCGGGCCCTCGCGGGCCGCGAGGTCGCCCTGATCGACATCCTCGACCGGCTGCTCCAGGGCGGGGTCGTGCTGGCCGGGGACCTCGTGCTGTCCATCGCGGACGTCGATCTCGTACGGATCGACCTGCGCGCGGTGATCGCCCCCGTCGACGCCGAACACCCGGCTCCGTCGCTGCTCTGACCGGAAGGACTCCTGCCGTATGTCAGCCACTCCCGCCCCCTCCCGTTCCGCCCAGCGTCTGCGCACGGATCCGGACTCGGTCGAACGCGATCTGGCCCAGCTCGTGCTGACCGTGGTCGAGCTGCTGCGTCAGCTGATGGAGCGCCAGGCGCTGCACCGGGTCGACAAGGGGGACCTGACGGAGGAGCAGGAGGAGCGGATCGGGATGACGCTGATGATCCTCCAGCAGCGCATGGAGGAGATGTGCGACCGGCACGGGCTGCGCATGGAGGACCTCAACCTCGACCTCGGCCCGCTGGGCACCCTGCTGTCCCCGGCGGGCCAGGCGTAGGGCGGGCCGGCGGGCGACGCCTCATCCGCACCGCCCGCACCTCAAGGTGCTCTCCACCGCCCCACAAGGCCGTCCCGGCAAATTCTTCCCTGGACCAGAATCGACTAAAGGTCCCGAACCCGAAGGGAAGACCATGGAGTATGGCCATGCCTTGCGAGAAGATATCGGGTCTCCTCGCACCACACCACTCATCGGCATCTACGACATGTACTCGGCGTCGATCGCGGCCCGCCACTACAACGGCTTCTTCGTCTCCGGTTTCGGATTCGCCGCTTCGTATTACGGGCTGCCCGACATCGGATTCATCGCCTGGCCGGACATGGTGAACTTCGTGGAGCGGCTGCGGCTGGCGTTCCCCGGGCACCATCTGCTCGTGGACATCGACGACGGCTATGTGGACCCCGAGGTCGCCTGCCATGTGGTGCAGCGGCTGGAGCGCGGCGGCGCGTCCGGGGTGATCCTGGAGGACCAGAAGCGGCCGCGCCGGTGCGGACACGCGGACGGGAAGCTGGTGCTGCCGCTCGACGAGTACCTGGAGAAGCTCAACCTGGTGCTGAGCAGCAGGAAGGACCTGCTCGTGGTGGCGCGCACGGACGCCACCGAGGAGGCGGAGATCATGCGGCGGGCCGCCGCGCTGGCGGAGACCGACGCGGATGTGGTGCTCGTCGACGGGGTGCGCAGCGTCGAGTGGATCCGCCGGATCCGTACGGTCGTCGGCGACAAGCCGCTGCTGTTCAATCAGATCGCGGGCGGGAAATCACCCCGGCTTTCGCTTTCCGAGCTGACGGATCTCGGCGTCGATGTCGCGATCTACAGCACCCCGTGCCTTTTCGCCGCGCACGGTGCGATCGAGGGTGCGCTGGTCGACCTGAAAATGGCGGACGGCCGACTGCCGGATACCCGGGAAACCGACTGCGTCGGCGTGAAGGGATCCACGGAACTGCTGGAGGGGAACATCAGCAGGCATCACCAGGATCACCATCCGGCCGCGGTATGACCCGCGGATTCCGTTCCGTATCGCCCCCGCCTTTCCCGCCCCTGCCTTTCCGGTCCGGTACCGGACGTCACCGAAAGCCGGGAAAAGAGAGCGGCTTTACCCGGGCGTCCGCCACCGGAATCGTCCTCGCGGCCACCGCGGGCGTGCTGTGCGGCGGCCAGACCGCGTGGGCCGCCGCATCCGCCGCATCCGCTCCGTGCCCGGTCGCGCCCGGCGAGGAGCCGGAGGAGCCCACGCCGGTCGCCGGGTCGCACATCGGCCTGGTGGTCATCGACAACTCCTTCGCGGACTCCTGGCTGGAGATCGACCGCACCCTCAACGCCCTGCTCCTCAGCGCGGGCACGGCAGGCAGTGATCACGAAAGCGAAAGCGAAAGCGGTGATTGACGTGAAGTCGCTGTCCTGGCCATGGCCAAGGTCACGGCCGGGCCGGCTGAGGAAGGCGGTCGACCCGTACGTCGCCGCCCTCCTCGGCACGGTCGCGCTCGCGGCGCTGCTGCCCGCCTCCGGGCGGGCGGCCGGGGCGGTCGGGGGTGCCGCGGACCTCGCCATCGGGCTGCTCTTCTTCCTGTACGGCGCCCGGCTGTCCACCCGGGAGGCGGTGCACGGCCTGCGGCAGTGGAAGCTCCACCTCGTGGTGGGTGCGAGCACCTTCGTCCTGTTCCCGCTGCTGGGGCTGGCCGCGGGCGGTCTGGCCCCGTTTCTGCTCACCGACCGGCTCTACACCGGCGTGCTCTTCCTGTGCGTCGTCCCCTCGACCGTCCAGTCCTCCATCGCCCTCACCTCCACGGCCCGGGGGAACGTCCCGGCAGCCATCTGCGCCGGTACGTACTCCAGCCTGGCCGGGATGGTCCTCACACCGTTGCTGGCGGCCTGGTTCATCGGCTCCTCCGTCGGCTTCTCGGCCGACGGTCTGCTGAATATCGCCACCCAGCTGCTGCTGCCCTTCGCCGCCGGACAATGTCTGCGCCGCTGGATCGGGGGGTTCACCCTCCGTCACCGACGGGCGCTCGGTCCGCTGGACCGCGGCGCGATCCTGCTCGTCGTCTACACGGCCTTCAGCCGGGGGATGACGGAGGGTGTCTGGCGGCAGATCACTCCGGGACGGCTGCTCGCCCTGCTGAGCCTGGCCGCGACCCTGCTGGCGGTGGCCCTCGTCACAACGTCCTGGGCCGCGCGGCGCCTCGGCTTCAGCCGGGAGGACCGGGTCACCATCGTCTTCTGCGGCTCCAACAAGAGCCTCGCCACCGGGCTGCCGATGGCCGCGGTGCTGTTCGGGGAATCGGCGGGTCCGGTGATCCTGCCGCTGATGCTCTTCCACCAGCTCCAATTGATGGTGTGTACACTCATCGCGGCCCGGTGGGCCCGCCGCCACACCAGGTCAACACCCCTGACCAGCGCGCATACCACCACCCCCTAAAGGTCCGCGTTTCAACCTCTTGGTACCGTGATTTTTAGCGGTGTGAACCGCCGCGAAGCACAACCAGTGAGGAAGCAGTACCCATGAAGAGCGATCTACCCGAAGCGGAGGCGTCCGATCCGGCCTCTTCCGCAGCCGCGGCGACCCGGTGGAGCCCGACCGGCCACACCTGGGAAACCACCTCGCGAGGGCGCGCCATCCTCAGCGACCCGCGGCTCAACCGGGGCACGGCGTTCACCGAGTCCGAGCGCGACGCCCTCGGACTGACCGGCCTCATCCCCGCCCAGGTCATGACCCTGGAGCAGCAGGCCACCCGCGCCTACGCCCAGTACCGGGCCAAGGCCACCGACCTGGACAAGAACGTGTACCTGCGGTCCCTCCAGGACCGCAACGAGGTGCTGTTCTACCACCTGCTCGGCGAGCATCTCAGCGAAATGCTGCCGATCGTGTACACCCCCACCGTCGGCACCGCGATCCAGCGCTACAGCCATGAGTACCGCCGCTCCCGCGGCGTCTACCTCTCGGTCGACGCCCCGCAGGACATCGAGCGCTCGCTGCGCGCCAGCGGCCTCGGCCCCGAGGACGTGGACCTGCTCGTCGCCACCGACGGCGAGGCCATCCTCGGCATCGGCGACTGGGGCGTCGGCGGCATGGACATCTGCATCGGCAAGCTCGCCGTGTACACCGCCGCCGCCGGAATCGACCCGGCCCGTGCGCTCCCGGTCGTCCTGGACGCCGGTACCAACCGCCAGGAACTCCTGGACGACCCGCTCTACCTGGGCAACCGTCACCCGCGCGTGGACCGCGAGAAGTACGACGCCTTCATCGCCGAGTACATCGCCGCCGTCGGCCGGGTCTTCCCCGACGCGCTGCTGCACTGGGAGGACTTCGGGTCCGGCAACGCCCGGCGCATTATCGACAGTTACGGCGACAAGGCGCTCACCTTCAACGACGACATCCAGGGCACGGGTGCCGTCAACCTGGCCGCCGTCCTCTCCGGTGCCCGGGTCACCGGTACGCCGCTGCGCGACCACCGCATCGTGATCTTCGGCGCGGGCTCGGCCGGGCTCGGCATCGCCGATCAGCTGCGCGACGCCCTGATCGCCGACGGGCTCGACCCGCAGGAGGCCTCCGACCGGTTCTGGTGCATCGACCGGTACGGCCTGATCACCGATGACGCCGAGGGGCTCGACCACCACCGGCGGCGCTACGCCCGCCGGGCGGCCGACGTCGCCGACTGGCACCGCGACGAGCAGGTCGGCGGCATCGCGCTCGCCGAGGTGGTCCGCCGCGCACAGCCGACCATCCTCATCGGCACCTCGGGCCAGGGCGGCGCCTTCACCGAGGAGATCGTCCGTGAGATGGCCGCCCACGCCGAGCGGCCCGTCATCCTCCCGATGTCCAACCCGACTCCGCTGGCCGAGGCCAAGCCCGAGGACCTGGTCCGGTGGACCGGCGGACGGGCCCTGATCGCCACCGGCAGCCCCTTCGCCCCGGTGCCCCACGAGGGGGTCACCCACGTCATCGGGCAGGCCAACAACGCCCTGGTCTTCCCCGGCCTGGGCCTCGGCGCGATCGTCGCGCACGCCACCCGGATCACCGACGGCATGCTGCTCGCCGCCGCCGAGCGGATCGCCGAGATGATCGACCCCGGCACCCCCGGAGCCCCGATCCTCCCGCTGGTCGACCAGCTGCGCGAGACCTCCGCCGCGGTCGCCGCGGCCGTCGCCCGCGCCGCCGCGCACGACGGGGTGGCCCGTACGCCCATCGCCGACGATCAGCTCGACCGCACGGTCCACGAGGCCATGTGGAGCCCGGTCTACCGCCCGATCCAGCCGGTCTGACGACTCGTACACACCGGCTGACCAAGGGACAAGACCATGGCTTTTTCGCACATTTTCACCATCGTCGTGCCCGTCTTCCTCGTGATCGCCCTCGGTTACGGGGCCGGGCGGGGCACGTCGTTCGGCGGCGAGCGCGCGGACGCGCTCCGGGTGCTCACGATGGAGTTCGCCCTCCCGGCGTCCCTCTTCCTGGGCATCGCGAACACCCCGCGCCACATCCTGCTGAGCCAGGGCCCCCTGGTGGGGATGCTCGCCCTCGGGTTGCTCGGCCTGTTCGGACTGATCCTGCTGGGCCTGCGCGTCATCGGGCGGCTATCGCTCGAGCGGGCGTCGATCCTGGCGCTCGCCTCCGTCCAGCCGCAGTACGCCTTCATGGGCGTCACGATCCTGGGCAACCTGTTCGGCGACGCCGAGGCCGCGATCCCGATCGCCATCGCGGGCATCCTCGTCAACGTCCTCCTCGACCCCCTCGTGCTGATCCTGCTCAACCTCGACCGCCCGCACGCCGCGGAAGCCACCGCGTCGGCCCCCGCGCCCTCGCACGTCCTGGTGTCCGCGGGCGGCGGGCCGGCCGCGGCCGAGGAGGAGCGGGACGACGAGCCCGGGTCCGCGGCACCGGCGGCCAAGACCGTCCCCACCTGGGTGAAGGTTCTGCAGCCGCTGCGCAAGCCGTTCGCCTGGGCCCCGCTGCTCGGGCTGGTCATCGCGCTGATCGGGGTGCGTCCGCCCGAGATGATCGAGAACTCGCTGTCGCTGGTGGGCCAGGCCTCCTCGGGTGTGGCGCTGCTGTCGGTGGGCGTCACCCTCGCCCGCGTCGGCGTGCCCCAGCTGAGCCCGGGCTCCATCGCGATCGCGCTGACCAGCGTGGTCGTGCTGCCGCTCAGCACCTACGGCATCGGCCTGCTGCTGACCAGCCACGAGGTCGCCGCGCAAACGGCCCTGATCCTGGCGTTCCCCGTCTCCCCGGTGCCGATGATGCTCGCGTCACAGCACGTCAAGAGCGAGGAGCACCGCATCGCCTCGTCGGTGATCATCAGCATCCTGCTGGCGTTCGTCTCGCTGCCGCTGATCATCAACCTGACCAGCTGACGGGGCCGGTCCCCGGACGGCTCACGGCCCGCCGGTACGCGCTCGGATCGCGTACCGGCGGGCCGTGACACAAAGGCCACCGTGCTACAAAAAGGGACATGTCTCCGGCACAGGGATGGCTCCATTGAGCACGATCAGCATCGGCCAGGCCGTGGTCCTCGGCGTCGTCGAGGGGGTGACCGAGTTCCTGCCCGTCTCCTCCACCGGCCACCTCAAGATCACCGAGGGGCTGATGGACATCCCGGTGGACGACAAGGCCGTCGTCGCCTTCACCGCGGTCATCCAGGTGGGCGCCATCGCCGCGGTGCTGCTCTACTTCTTCAGGGACATCGTCCGCTTCGCACGCGCCTGGGGCCGGGGCATCATCGACCGGGAGCAGCGCCAGCGGCACGACTACAAGTTCGCCTGGTGGGTCATCTACGCCACCCTCCCCGTGGTGGCCGTCGGACTCGCCGCCAAGCCGCTGATCGAGGGGGCGCTGGCGTCCCTGTGGGTGGTGGCCGGATCGCTGATCGTGGGCAGCGGGCTGATGTGGGCGGCCGACCGCCTGGGCCGCCACAAGCGCGGCGAGGACGACACCTCGCTCAAGGACGCCATGCTGGTCGGCGGCTCGCAGATCCTCGCCCTGCTCTTCCCCGGCTTCTCCCGCTCCGGCGCGACGATGTCCACCGGGCTGATCCTGGACCTGGACCGGCTGGCCGCCACCCGGCTGTCGTTCTTCCTCGGTCTCCCCGCCCTCACGGGCGCGGGGCTGTACGAGCTGAAGGACGCGCTCGGCGGCGGCGTCGCGGCGGCGCCGCTGGCGGTGGGCACGGTGGTGTCGTTCGTCGTGGCGTACGGGTCGATCGCCTGGCTGCTCAGGTTCGTCGCCAAGCACTCCTTCAACGCCTTCGTGATCTACCGCGTCGCCGTGGGCGTCCTGCTGTTCGGCCTGCTGGGGACGCATGTCCTCACCCCCTGACGGCCAGGCTGCGCAAGGCCCCGGGCCGCTGCCCGGGGCCTTCGCGGTTCACTTCAGATGGATGGAGGCGCCGGGGCCCAGCGGCAGGTCGAATCCGTAGAAGATCCCCAGGATGGCCAGCCACACCGCCATGAACGGCACGACGAAGATGGCGAGCCGGGAGATGAGGGTGCCGAGCCGGGCTTCCGGTTCGTACTGGCGGACCATCGCCAGGATGAGGAAGAGGTACGGGTTCATCGGCGTGATGACCCCGGTGGCGGAGTCGCCGATGCGGAACGCGGCCTGGCTGAGCGCCGGGCTCATGCCCATCAGCATGAACGCCGGCAGGAAGACCGGGGCGACCAGGGACCACAGGGCGGACCCGGAGAGGATGAAGAGGTTGAGGAGCGAGGCCAGCAGGACGAACGCGATGATCGCCCAGAAGCCCGTCACCCCCAGGGCCTTGAACACCGCGGCGGCCTTCACCGCCAGCAGCACCCCCACATTGGACCAGGTGAACAGCGCGATGACCTGGGCGGCGAAGAACATCATGACGAGGTAGCCGGACATGTTCTTCATCGAGTCGGTCATGGCCGTGACCACGTCGTCCGCACCGCTGAGCTTCCTGACCGTGAAGCCGTAGGTGATCCCGGCGAGCAGGAACGCGAAGAACAGCACCGGGACGATGCCGTCCAGCACGGGCGAGGGCACGAAGGCCCCGCCCTTGCCGCGCAGCGGGGCCCCGGGCGGCAGCCAGAGCGCGAGGACCACGGCCAGGTAGCCGACGACGACGAGACAGGTGGCCACCAGGCCGCGGCGCTGGACCGGGGTGAGGGTCAGGTCCTCCTGCCCGGACTCACCGTCGGCCGGCTCGTAGGTGCCCTCGTACGGACCGAGGCGCGGCTCCAGGACGCGGCTGATGAGGAATCCGCCGAGCAGCGCGAGCACGATGCTGCTGGAGGCGGTGAAGAAGTAATTGATGAGCAGGTGGATGTGGAGACCCTCGGCGGCGGGCAGCACCGCGGCCGCCTGCTGGGTGATCCCGACGTAGAGGGCGTCGAGGGAGCCGATGGTGAACCCGGCCGCGTAGCCCGCGGTGACGCAGGCGAAGCCGCCGATGAGACCCGCCACGGGGTGGCGTCCGGCGCTCCTGAAGACCATGGCGGCCAGCGGTGGGAGCACGATGGCCCCGACGTCGCTCATCATGTGTGCCTGGCTGGCGATGAGCGCCACCGCGTACGGGAGGGCGGCGCGCGGTATGCGGGCCAGGGTGGCCCGCATCACCGTCTCCAGCAGGCCGGTCTTCTCCGCGAGCCCGACCACCATGATCAGGACCACGACGGCGCCGATGGGCGGGAACGTGGCGAAGTTGGGGATCAGGTTCTCCAGCAGCCAGCGCAGCCCGGTGCCGGTGAGCAGTCCCTCGATGTTCTTGGTGTCGTCGGTGCCGGGGACCTTCACCGAGACGCTCGCGGCGGCGAGGGCGGTGGAGACGACGGCCAGCAGCGCGAAGAGCCCGGCGAACAGGACCACGGGGTTGGGCAGGGCGTTCCCCGCCCGCTCGATGAGGGAGAGCACCCGGTCGATCCCACGGGGCCGACCGTTGTCCGGGGGCTTGCCGTTCTGCGCGGGTATTCCGGTCAGCGATGCCATCAGGGTCGCTCTCCCCTCGGGTCTGTTGGGAGCAGGAGGTCCTTCTTGACCGTGCCGTCCTGGACGACGCACACGACGCTGGCGGGATCGCCGAGGACGCCGATGTCGGTGAGCGGATCACCGTCGCACAGGATCAGGTCGGCGGTGCGGCCGGCGGTCAGGGTGCCGAGCCGGTCGTCCACGCCGAGGAGTTCGGCGGCGGTGCGGGTGCCGGCGACGATGGCGGCCATGGGGTCCATGCCCAGGTCCACCAGGTAGCTCAGCTCCATCAGGTTCTGGCCGTGCGGGCACACGGCGGCGTCGGTGCCGAGCGCGATGCGGGCGCCCTGCTCGATGGCGCGGGCGATGTTCTCCTTGGTGATGCCGGACCAGCGGACCTTCTTCTGGTAGTGGAACGGCGCCATGGTGTCCTTGTTGATGCCCGCGTACACGGTGGACAGGGTCGGTACGACGAAGGTGCCGCGCTCCCCCGCCATCTCCAGGGCCTGGTCGTTCAGGCCGTAGCCGTGCTCGATGCTGGTGACGCCGCCGCGCAGGGCGTTGAGGATGCCCGCGGTGCCCTGGGCGTGGGCGGCGACGGGCTTGCCTCCGTGGCGTCGGCACTCGTCCACGACGGCCCGGATCTCGTCCTCCAGCAGCCCTTCGTCCTCGGGCTGGTCGTAGGGGCTGCCCATGCCGCCGGTGGCGCAGATCTTGACCAGGTCGGCGCCCGCGCGCAGCACCCTGCGGACGGCGAGTCGGGATTCGTCCACGGTGTCGGCGATCTCGGACATCTCGCCGCCGCTGAGGTCGGTGCCGTCGGGCAGGCGGACGTCGGCGTGGCCGCCGGTGTGGCTGATGATCCGTACGGCGGTGTGCAGCCGGGGGCCGGTGATCCGTCCGGTCTCCACCGCGGTGCGGTAGCCCGCGGAGAGTCCGCCCAGGTCGCGGGCGCTGGTGATGCCCGCGTCCAGGGTCTGCCGCATGCGCGTGGCGCTGTCGAACGTGACCAGCACCGGGTCGAGTTCGCCGCGGCGGCCGGGCGGGGAGGAGTGCGCGTAGGCGAGGTGGGTGTGGCAGTCGAAGAAGCCGGGGAGGACCGTGCGCCCCCCGGCGTCGATGACGCGGTGCCCGGCCGGGTCACCGCCGGGCGCGGGGGGCGCGTCCGCGGCGGGTCCGGCGTAGGTGAGGGTGCCCTCGGCGTCGCTGATCACGACGGCGTCGGCCACGGGGGACGCTCCGGTGCCGTCGATGAGCGTCGCGTTCTCGATGCGCAGCGCGGTCCGGACGGTGTCAGGTGCCAGCTGATCCTTCATGGATCGGATTCACTCCTCGCATACGGAAACAGGTAGGAGCAGTGTTGGGCTGGTGTGTTAGCCGCGTGCTACGGTGCAGCATTCCATCGAGAATCGGCCACGACGCGCAGGAATCAGCCGCCCATGGACACGCAGTTTTCCGCCGGGCACCCGCCGGACGAGCTGGACGAACTGGACCGGGGGGTGGTGCACGCCCTGCAAATCCACCCCAGGGCGCCATGGACGCTGGTCGGCGATGTCCTCGGCGTGAACCCGGTGACGGCCGCGCGGCGCTGGCACCGGCTGGAGGACGCGGGCCTGGCCTGGGTGACCGCCTATCCGCGGCTGTCCGACGCGCGCATCGTGGTGACCGCCGTGGTGGAGATCGACTCCGAGCCGGGGGTCGGCGAGGAGGTGGCCGAGGCGCTTGCCGCCGACCCGGCGGTGGCGAACGTCAAGCTCACGGCGGGCAGTCGGGATCTGGTGGCCGCCGTGCAGGCGGCGGACCTCGGTGAGCTGGCGCACCTGAGCACCGTGCTGTTCCGGGGGCGGCCGGGGGTGCGGGCGACCCGGACCCATGTGGCGACGGCCGTACCGACCGAGGGCAGCCGGTGGCGGCTGCGCAGCCTGGACGCGGCGCAGTGCGCCCGGCTGGAGGCGGCGGCCTGCCCCGCGCCGGAAGCGGCTCGCGGCGCCCCGGGCCCGGACGCCCTGGACGCGCGACTGCTGGAGTTGCTGAGCACCGACGGCCGGATGTCCATCCGGGACTTGGCGGCGGGCGCCGAAGCGGGCCTCACCACGGTGCGGCGGCGGCTGGGGGTGCTGCTGGCCTCCTGGGTGAGCCTGCGCTGCGATCTGGCCCGGCCGCTGTCCGGCTGGCCGCTGTCCGCGGTGTACTTCGCGTCCGTACCGGCACGGTATCTGCGGGAGACCACCGGAGTGCTGGCCGGGATGCGGGAGGTGCGGTCGTGCTCGATCACGGCCGGTCCGCACAACGTGGTGATCGATGTCTGGCTGCGCGCGATGAGCGATGTGCACGGTTTCGAGGCACATGTGGCGCGGCAGGTGCCCCATCTGACCATCGACGACCGCTCGGTGGTGCTGCGCACGGTGAAGCACATGGGACGGCTGCTGAACCGGGACGGACGCTGTGTGGGCGTCGTCCCGCTGCGCCAGCCGCAGGGGTCGCACGGCACGGTACGCGAGGAAAACCGCGACGAGAACTGAGCGTCGGGATCCGGTCAGCTCAGCGAGCGGGAAGCGCCCGGCGCTTATCCATCTGTCATATGCCTACGTAGGACAATCGTATGGTGCGTCTCCCTCGCGGTAACCCAGAAGAGCCTGTTCCCGCTACGTCCGGCCCGGCACCGCGCTGATCCGGCGCGGTCGCGGCACCGGCCAGTACGGCGACCGCACCAGCCCGGGGCACTGACGTACGAACGGTCGCGGTGTGGCGCGAACAGCCTGGTCCGGGGCGGTGCGCCGGGCGGTGACCCACACCCCGGCCGCTCCCCCGCCGGCGGCCAGGGAGCCGTGGCGGCCCGGGAGGGCCGCGGACCCTACTACACGGCCTGCGCGACTGCGGCCCATCGACAGATTTGACCCCCATCCGCTGAACCGTGCGTAACCTCTCCGTCACTGGCGAGCCCCCGGGTGCGCCACGGGCAACGCAGGAGGGGAGACCGCATGCCCGGAATCGACGAATGCCTGCTCGACGCCATGACGGTGAACGGCGCGCGCGGCGCGGCCGTGATCGAGTGGACCAGTGGTCTCGCGCTGGGCATGGTCGGCGAGACGCGCCACGGCGACCCCGAGGCCACCGCGGCGGAGACGGCCGAATTGGCGCGCATGGCCGCCGAACAGTCCGCGTTCGCGCCGCTCGAACCGCACGGTGCGAGCCACGGCGGGGGCGCGGGTGCCGGTGCCGGTGGGGGAAGCGACGACGGCGGGGCGCCCGGGGAGGCGCCCGTGGAGGATGTCATCGTCACCACCCGGACCTGCTACCACCTGCTGCGCTTCGTCGACACCGCCTTCGACAGCGGGGTCTTCTTCTACCTGTGGCTCGACCGCCGCGAGGGGAACCTGGCGCTCGCCCGGATGCGGCTGCGCGACCTGTCGCAACGGCTGGCGCTCTGATGAGACCCGGCCGCGCGCCCCGTCTCACCGAGCTGGCCGCCGAGCGGGCCAGCGGCGCCCTGCTGTGCGACGCGGGCACCGTCTATCTCGCGGACGGTCAGGTCGTGCACGCGGAGAGCCCGAAAGCCCCGGGCCTCGACGTACTGCTCACCACCGGCGGACGGCTGACCGCCGACAGCTGGCGGGAGGCGGTGGAGCGCACGGCCGCCACCGGGCGGGTCGGCCGGTTCCTCGTGGACAGCGGGCGGCTGACCGACGCGGAGCTGGAGATCTGCCATCTGGGCGCGCTGTTCGACGCGGTCTGGTTCGCGCTCGGGCCGGGCAGCGGGCCGCGCGGCTTCCAGCGGGGCGCGACGCACTGGCTCGGCCCGGTGCGCCCGGTGGGCGCGGTCACCGTCGAGCGGGAGATCCTGCGGCGCGGCAAGCTGCTCGACAGCGTGTGGCCGTATCCGTCGGTGGACACCGAGCCGGTGGTGCCGCGCCGGGCGGACGGTCACCTTCCGCCGGTCACCCGCCGTCAGCGCGCGGTGCTGGCGCTCGCCGACGGGACCCGCACCCCCGCCGGGATCGCCCGGGCGCTGGGCCGTCCCGCCTTCCACACGCTGCTCGACGTACGGCGGCTGGCGGCCGCCGGATGCGTCGAGACGCCCCGGCCCGGCACCCCGATGCCGCCGCTCCCGCGTCTCGGCCCGGCCTCGGTCGACTTCGCCGAACCCGACGCCCCGCTGCTGCGCCGGCTCCGTGACGCCTTGGAGGCACACCTGTGATTCCCCCGACCGCCCCCGCCGCCCCGGATGTCCCGTCGTGAGACGCGCCCTGCGGCAGCGCACGGACCCGCGGCAGCGCGCCGATCCGCGTCGGCCCGCCGAACCGCGACAGCGTGCGGAAAGGAGAGAGCTGTTGGCCGCCGAACCCGAAGTCCTGGACGAGTTGCGCCGATTGCGGGCCCGCGTCATCCATGTGACCGGCGCCCTGGTCGCCACCAGCGATGGTCTCGTGCTGGCCCACGACACGGCCGCCATCGAACCCGAGGGCGTCGCCGCGCTGACCGCCGCGGCTCTCGGGGTGACCCAGTCCCTGGCCCACGCCACCGGCCGGGGCGCCTTCCGTGAACTGCTCGTCCGCGGCGAGGAGGGCTACGTCGCCACCTATGCCGCGGGCCCCGCCGCCGTCCTGACCGTGCTGGCCGACGGGCGCACCAACGTGGGCCGTCTGCACATGGAGGCCCGCCGGTCCGGCGCCCGCGTCGCCGAGCTGGTGGGCGACGCGCTCGGCAAGGCCGAGCAGAGCTGAGCCACACCGTCCGATCGAACCACCCAACGCACCAACCATCGAAAGGAACTGCCAGATCATGGCGAACACCCAGACCGCGCTCAAAGAGGCGATGACGTCCATCGAGGGCACCCTCGGCGTCGCGCTGGTCGACTACTCCAGCGGCATGGCCCTGGGCACCCTGGGCGGAGGCAAGGAACTCGACCTGACGGTGGCGGCCGCGGGCAACACCGACGTGGTCCGCGCCAAGGTGCGCACCATGGAGCAGCTCGGCCTCAAGGACGGCATCGAGGACATCCTGATCACCCTCGGCTCCCAGTACCACCTGATCCGGCTGCTGAAGGGCCGGAACAGCCAGGGGCTGTTCCTCTACCTGGCGCTGGACAAGAACCGGGCCAACCTGGCGATGGCCCGCCACCAATTGCGCAAGATCGAGGCCGATTTGGAGGTCTGACCCTCCCGGCTCACCCGGCATCTGGTGCGGGGCGACGGGTCGCCCCGCACCGGAAACTTAGGCTAGGCAATCCTCACTATCGATTCTATGCTGATCCGCCATGAGCTGGTCGGACGTGATGATGGTGAGCCTCGGATACGCGCTCGTCCTTACAGCGCTGTTCACCGCGGTCATCGTGGGCGGCTTACTGGTGGCGCGGGACGCGCTGCTCGACGACTGTCCGCCCGCGATCCGGGAGCGCCACGGCCCGCAGAGCGCCCGGGGCCAGCGCACGGCCACCGTGATGGGGCTGCTCAACGCGCTGCTGTTCGTCGCCGTCCCGGTCGTGGGCGTCCTGGACCTGCACGGGCGGGCGGAGGGCACCCTCGGCTTCTGGCCCGGCTTCGTCTTCGGTGGCGTGGCCTTCCTCGTCCTCGTCCTCGCCGATCTGCTGGTCCTGGACTGGTGGCTGTTCTGCACGGTCCAGCCGCGCTTCATGGTGCTGCCGGGGACGGACGGGATGCCCGAGTACGGGGATTACGCCTTCCACTGGCGGGCGCTCGTGCCCGCGCCCGTCCCCTGGCCACTGCTGGCCCTACCCGGTTACGGGGTGGCCGTCGGCGCCGTCTCCGCGGTGGCCGAGGCTCTCATCAGCTGACACCGGCGGCGCTCAGCGCCCCTCTTGGCGCGCCTTGCGGCGGGCCTCCTCCTCGTTGAACAGCTCGGCCAGCTTCCGGGTGTGCGCGTCGAGTTCGAGTTCGCCATCCTCGTCGTCGCCCTCGTCATCGTCGGTGAGCAGGCCTTGGTCGCGCAGTTGCTGGTCGTGCAGCTTCACCGGCGGCTGCGGGTCCCAGTCGGAGGGCCGGGGGCCCTCGGGGCCGTCCGGCCCGATCCGCACCAGGCGCTCGACGCGCACGATCCGGAACAGCCGCCCCAGCACCTCCAGTTCATCACCCCGCTCGGTGTCCAGCCGGTCCGCCGCGGCCGTGTACGGCGCGCGCTCGGCAGGTTCGAGGCCGAGCTTCCAGGGGATGAGGACACGCATCTCCAGCGCCAGGGTGTCCCGTGCGCCCTGAGGTGTGGTGGACGTCCCCGTACAGTCGGAGCGCCACTCCCCGGCGGACTTCTCGACCGTCATGAACGTCGGCGGCAGCAGCACGCCTCCCGGGTGGGTATCCGCCGCGCGCAGGCAGTCGTCGCGCACCTCCCGGGGGACGCTGCCCCGCTTGGGGAGCATCGACAGCAGTTCGAGTTTCAGGATGCCGTCGGAGACCCCGGTGGCGGTCACCGGATCGATGACGAACCCCGTGGTGGGGTCGGGCGCCCTGTGCGCCTCCCCCGGCGGCGCCGGATCCAGGTCGGTGATCCGCGGCGGCTCGGGCCCCACCGGGCCGGAGCGGAGGAAGCGTTCGGCCCGGACCACCCGGAACCGGCCGCCGAGGACCGTCATCTCGTCGATGACCTCCCAGTCCATCCGCTCCGCGGCCGCCAGGCACTCCTTCTGGGCCACCCGGTCACCGGTGGCCTCCGCCTCCCGCGCCATCTTGCGGAACTGACAGCCCATGCCCTCGCGGGCGTCCTGCGGCGCCAGCCCCGAGAAGGGCGACACCAGCTCCCAGCCGCCCTGTTCACACTCCCGCACCACCCCGAACACCGGTCCGCCGGCCGAGAGGATCTCCGGATACACCTCCCGCGACCGCCATGCCTCCACATCCGCCACCGCCGCCACCGGCGCCTCCGGCGCGGCCACCCGGACCGTCCGATAGGCGGGGACGTTCTCGCCCTCTTCCGTCATGGGGCCAGCATGAGCACATACAAGCCGCTTGCGCGACAGATCGGCTGAAAGTCCATCCGACCGTGGGATGAGCCCTTGCGGCGCGCCCAACAACAAGGTGGCGCACGCTTATTGACCCGTGCATCGTCCGCGTCACCCGGGCGAACCTGCTGTGGGTCGGGCTGCCGATGTCCATCGCCCTGTCGACCATGCACAGCTTCCTGCCGCCGCACCCCGGACCCACCGCGGTGGCCGCGTCGTTCGACGCCTCGGTCGGGCTGACCCTGTTCTACGGCCTCTTCTTCGCCGTACCGTTCGGCGCCCTGATCGCCCTGGTGTGGCCGCGGCTTCCGTTCATCCGGCGGATGAACCCCGAGATCCCCCAGGGCCTGGTCACCGAGCGCACCTTCAGCGACGAGGAGATGCCCGGCCTGGGCTGGTCGCTGTCGGTGGCGCTGTTCCCGGTGGTCCTGATAGCCGGGGCGGCGGTGTACGACATGGCCGTACCCGACTCCAACCCGGCGCTGCCCCTCGTCACCTTCATCGGCTCGGCGCCGATCGCCCTGCTGCTCACCCTGCTGCTGGCCCTGTGGGCGTTCGGTCCGCGGATCGGGCGGGGGCTCGCGGAGGTCAGCACGTCATGCAATTCGGCCGCCCAGGCGATGGCGATGATCCTGCTGGTGATCGGCGCGGGCGGCGCCTTCAAGGGCGTCCTGGTGGAGGGCGGGATATCCGACTACATCAAGGATCTGACGGACGACTGGCCGGTGTCCCCC
The DNA here is from genome assembly GCF_055591805.1 of Streptomyces sp. NPDC041200. Lineage (NCBI taxonomy): Bacteria > Bacillati > Actinomycetota > Actinomycetes > Kitasatosporales > Streptomycetaceae > Streptomyces > Streptomyces sp. NPDC041200. The sequence continues at coordinate 57,934 of NZ_JBVIZF010000020.1, forward strand.
ATCTTCCTGGCCTGGCTCATCGCGGTCATCCTCAGGATCGCCCTCGGCTCGGCCACGGTCGCCGTCGTCACCGCCGCCGGGGTGGTGCAGCCGCTGCTCGACGGCAGCGGGGTCCACCCCGAACTCATGGTGCTCGCGGTCTCCTGCGGCTCCATCGCCTTCTCGCACGTCAACGACCCGGGCTTCTGGATGTTCAAGGAGTACTTCAACCTCTCCGTCATCGACGCCATCAAGGCGCGCACCACGTACACCACGGTGCTCGCGGTGCTCGGCCTCGGCGGCGTCCTGGCGGTCGAGGCGAGCCTGGACGCGCTCGGCCTGTGAGGGGCCCCGACGGCGGGGCGGGCGGAGGCCGGGCATCGCGGGGACAACGGGTGTAAGCAGGAGGTATGCGCGTTCGGCACGCCCCCGCCCCGCCCGTCAGGTCATCGCGGTCGAACCCGGCGCTGCTCTTCTTTCCGCTCGCCGTCATCCTGACCATCACACTGATCGACATCCACACCCCGCAGGCCGTGCATCTCGGCCCCTTCCTGGCCGTGGCGCCCGCCGTCACCGCCTCGTTCGCGGGGCCGCTAGCCACCGGGGCGGTCGGGGTGCTGGCCGTGGGGGCACAGGTGGCCATCGGGCATCTGCACGGGGGGCCGATGACCGCGAACCACCAGTCGCAGATCGGCGCCCTGGTGGTGATCTCGGCGCTGGTGACCGCGTTCCGGTATGTGACCGACCGGCGGGAGCGGCGGCTGTCGCAGGTGCGGTCGGTGGCCGTGGCGGCGCAGGAGGTGCTGTTGCGGCCGCTCCCCGACCGGGTCGGGCAACTGCGGATCGCCGCCGTCTATCTGTCCGCCGAGGAGGAGGCCCAGATCGGCGGTGATCTGTACGCCGCGGTCCGCACCGAGGGCGCGACCCGGCTGCTCATCGGCGATGTGCGCGGCAAGGGGCTGTCCGCCATCGGCGACGCGGCGGTGCTGATCGGCGCGTTCCGCGGATCCGCCTACCGCGATCTCACGCTGCCGGGCATCGCCGACCATCTGGGCAACGCGGTGCGCTGGAACTGGGTGCACACCGCGGTGGAGGAAGGCGCCGCCCAGGAGTCGTTCGTCACCGCCCTGGTGGTGGACGTGTACGACGACCGCGCGGTCGCCGGAATGGTGAACTGCGGCCATCCGCCGCCCCTGCTGGTGCGCCGGGGCGCGGTACGGACGCTGGAGCTGGGCGAGCCCGCGCTGCCGCTGGGGCTGGACATGGCGCCGCGGGACGGCTGCGCGGTCGAGACGTTCGGCTTCGAGGACGAGGACCTGCTGGTCCTGCACACCGACGGGGTGATCGAGGCCCGCGACGCGGACGGCGCCTTCTTCCCGCTGGCCGACCGCGTCGCGGCCTGGCGCGGCGGCAGCCCGGAGTCCCTGGCGGACCACCTCCGCGACAGCCTGCTCCAGCACGCGGGCGGTGAGGTGGGCGATGACGCGGCCATCGTCGTCGCCGCCCGCTGCCCCCTCCCGTCCACCGCGAGCCACGCCGAGTAGGCCCGCTTTATACCGATTACGCTCGAATGTGAAGGGCTGGTGGAAGGGAGCGCATCCGTGTCCGTCACCTCATCCGGGCCGTCCCCGGTCTCCTTGCCCCGGCATCGCGGCTGCCCGTTCGACCCGCCCGGTGCGTATGGGGCGCTCCGCGCGCGGCGGAGGGCCGCCCGCCTGGCCTTTCCGGACGGGAAGACGGGCTGGCTGCTCACCGGTTACGACGATGTCCGCGATCTGCTCGCGGACGACCGCTTCAGCTCGGACCGCGTCCGGGCCTCGTCGCCGGTCCGGGCGTTTCCGGTCCGGGAGGACGACGCTCGCCGGCTGGGCTCGTTCATCGGCATGGACCCTCCCGAGCACACCCGCTACCGGCGGCTGCTCTCGCGGTGGTTCACGGCGCGGCGGACGCGGGAGCTGCTGCCGCGCGTCGAGGGGATCGTCACGGATCATCTGGACGCGATGGAGCGCGCCGGCCCGCCGGCCGATCTGGTGCGGGCGTTCGCCCAGCCCATCCCGTCCCTGGTGATCTGCGAGCTGCTGGGGGTTCCGTACGCCGACCGGACCGCCTTCCAGGGCTGGTCGGCCACCCTGTTCCGGATCGACGAGGACGAGGAGAAGATCTTCGCGGCCCGGGACGCGGTGTGGGACTACATGCGGGACCTGGTGGCGGCCAAGCGGCGGCGGCCGGACGGGGCGCTGCTGTCCCGGCTGGTGCACGACGCGGACGCGGCGGCGTCGTTCTCGGACGCGGAGCTGACCGGGGTGGGGCTGCTGCTGCTCATCGCCGGTCATGAGACGACGGCGAACATGCTGGCCCTGGGCACCTTCGCGCTGCTGTGCCATCCCGAGCAGGCGCGGCTGGTGCGCGAGCGTCCCGAGCGGGCCGATGACGCGGCCGAGGAGCTGCTGCGCTATCTGACCATCGTCCAGTTCGGTACGGTCCGGGTGGCGCGGGAGGACGTGGAGATCGCCGGGGCGCGGGTGCGGGCCGGGGAGACCGTGGTCGCCTCGATCGCCGCCGCCAACCGGGACCCGGCCCGGTTCCCGGACCCCGACGGCCTGGACGTCACCCGTGACGCCACCGGGCACATCGCGTTCGGCGACGGCGCCCACCAGTGCCTGGGCCAGCACCTGGCCCGGCTGGAGATGCGGACCGGCTATCCGGCGCTGCTCCGGCGGTTCCCCACGCTGCGGCTGGCGGTGCCGACCGAGGAGGTGCCGCTGCGCGACGACATGCTGGTCTACGGGGTGCACCGGCTCCCCGTCACCTGGGACAGGGGAGCGTGATGCGCGTCGTGGGCGACGGGCCGGACAAGGGCTGAGTGTGCGCTCCAAGGCGCCCAGGAGCGTGACGCCACCGGCCCGGGACACGCTGCGGGGCGTACCCGCTCCCCCGGCCTGGCTGCGCTGGCTGCCGGTCCTCTATGTGGCGGCGATCCTGGCCATCGAGCCCATCACCCCCGTCCAGTGGCCGGTGAGCTTCCTGCTCATCGCCCTGCCGGTGGTGGCCGCGTTCACGCTCGGCCCGGCCGGGGTCGCCGGGGTCACGCTGTTCACCGTGGTCTTCGAGGGGGTGCTGGCCGGGACCCCGTGCTGCGCGGGCCGCAGCGTCGGCTATCTCTTCGAGCGCCACTACGTCGCCTCGTACCTCTCCACCGCCCTGGTCGGCGCCCTCGGCACCGCGCTGGCCGCCCACCGCAAGCGCCAGGAGCAGCAGCTGGTGCACGCGGCCACGGTGACGGAGGCCCTGATGCGCACCCTGCTGCGGCCGCTGCCGCACGAGGTCGGCCACGTGCTGACGGCCGGGCTTTACCGCCCCGCCGAGGCCGGGACCATGATCGGCGGTGATCTCTTCGACATCCGCGCCACCCGGACCGGTGAGCGGGCCATCATCGGCGATGTCCGGGGGAAGGGGCTGCAGGCGGTCCGTACCGTCGCCGATGTGCTCGGCGGCTTCCGCCAGGCCGCCTACGAACCGGGGGATCTGGGGCAGGTCTGTACCCGGCTGGAGAGCCGGATGGCGCGGGAGGCCGCCGAGATCCCGGACGACGAGCTGTTCGTCACCGCCGCGCTGATCGAGTACGACCCGCTCGCGCACCGGCTGACGGTGATCAACCACGGGCATATCGAGCCCGTCCTGATCTCCCGGGGCGAGGTGATGACGCTGAGCGGGCCGCCGTCGCTGCCACTGGGCCTGGGATCGCTGGCGAAAGAGAGCCCGGTCCCCGTCCACCACCGCTTCCTGCGCGGCGACGTGCTGCTGCTGTGCACCGACGGGCTGATCGAGGCCCGCGATGTGACGGGGGCCTTCTACCCCCTCCTGGACCGGCTGCGCGACCGGTTCGCCGGGGCGCCGCCCCCGGAGCCCATCGACGTCATCGAGTTCCTCAACACGGATCTGCCGGCCCACGCCCGCGCGCTCCACGACGACGTCGCCGTCCTCGCCATCTCCCCGCACGAGCGCACATGAACCGGCCCGCCGCCCCGCGCCGGTCAGCCGACGGGCATCTCCGCCCACCGGGTGACGATTCCCCCGTGGCCCGGGTCGGTGCCGTGCCGGGCCGAGAGCGCGGTGACGATGCCCAGTCCGCGCCCGTGCTCATCGGGCTCGGCCTCCTCCGCCGGGTCCGCGCCCCGGGGTGCCGGTCCACCGTCGGTGACCGCGATGTGCAGGGTGCCGCATCCCTTGCTCTCGCTCCAGCGCAGCCGCAGAACGGCCGGGGGCAGGGCGTGCAGAACCGCGTTGGTGATCAGTTCCGAGACCACCAGCAGCGCGTCCTCCAGGGTCTCGGCGGCCAGCCCCCAGTCGGCCAGCAGCGCGTGCGCCCGCCGCCGCACGCTGGCGACGGCCTCGTGGAGATGCGGCACCGGAAAGTGATGATCGACGTACGCTCCGCCGGTCCACGGCATGGTCAGCTGATCCGCCATATCTCCTCCTTCCGGATACTCCGCCGGTCGTGTTCCTCATGTCCTGATACGGACGCTATGGGCGACGACCGGCGGGGTCAACGAATCCTGGTCGGCATTACCGAACGTTCCCGTGCGGGGGTGAACGCATGCCCGAAGAGCTACGATCACGTCATGGCCGGCCCGGTGCAGTCCATCGAGCGGGCGGCGGCGATCCTGCGGCTGCTCGCCCAGGGTTCCGGTCGGCTCGGACTGGGCGAGGTGGCCGCCTCGCTGGGTCTGGCGAAGGGCACCGCGCACGGAATCCTGCGCACCCTCCAGAGCGTCGACTTCGTCGAGCAGGACCGGGCCACCGGCAAGTACCAGCTCGGCGCGGCGCTGCTGCACCTGGGAACCAGCTACCTCGACATCAACGAGCTGCGGTCCCGCTCCCTCAACTGGGCCGACGCGCTCGCCGCCCGCAGCGGGGAGGCGGTCCGGCTCGGGGTGCCGCTGGAGGGCAAGGTGCTCATCGTCCACCATGTCTTCCGGCCCGACGACACCTTCCAGACCCTGGACGTCGGTTCGCTGCTGCCGCTGCACGCCAGCGCCCTGGGCAAGGTCCTGCTGGCGTTCGGGGCGACGCCGGTGGAACCGGTACTGGAAGCGGAGCCGGAGACCTATACGCGGCACACGCTGGCCTCCCCGTCCGCGCTGCACCAGGCGCTGGGCGAGATCCGGGAGGCCGGATGGGCGGCCGCGGTCCAGGAAACCGTCATGGGTGAGGCGGACATCGCGGCGCCGATACGCGGCCAGGGCGGCCTGGTCGTGGGCGCCGTCGGGGTGTCCGGCACCGTGGAGCGCGTCTGCGACAGCAAGGGCAGGCCCCAGCCGTCGCTGGTCGGCCTGACCCGGGACGCCGCACGGGCCATTTCCCGCGACCTCGGCGCGGCCCGCTGGTGACCCCCATGCGGCCCGCCGCGCCCCGCTCGTACCCGCCCTCGCACCCGCCCGAAGGCAGGCAAAGGCCATGGTTGAACGCTATGTGATGTCCATCGACCAGGGCACCATGTCCACCCGGTGCATCCTCTTCGACCACCAGGGGCGGCTGGCCTCCGTCGCCCAGCGGGAACACCGGCAGCACTACGCCAAGCCCGGCTGGGTGGAGCACGACCCCGCCGAGATCTGGTCCAACCTGCGCCGCGTGGTGCCCCGGGCGCTGCGCGACGCGGACGCCGGGCCCGAGCAGATCGCGGCCATCGGCATCGCCAATCAGCGCGAGACCACGGTGGTGTGGGAGCGCGATACGGGCCATCCCGTGGGCAACGCGATCATCTGGCAGGACACCCGCACCGACGCGCTCGTCCAGGAGCTGCGGCGCCGCACCGGTGACGACTTCTTCCTCGACCGCTGCGGGCTCTCCCCCGCCACCTACTTCTCCGCGCCCCGCATCCGCTGGCTGTTCGACCACGTCGAGGGGTTGCGGGAGCGCGCGGAGCGCGGCGAGGTGCTGTTCGGCACGATGGAGAGCTGGCTGATCTGGAACCTCACCGGCGGTCCGTCCGGCGGGCTGCACATCACCGACGCCACCAACGCCAGCCGCACCATGCTGATGAACATCCGCACCCTCACCTGGGACGACGAGCTGCTGTCCTACTTCGGGGTGCCCCGGGCGATGCTGCCCGAGATCCGCCCGTCCGCCGAGGGCTACGGAGTGGCGCGGGAGGTGCTGCCGGGCGTGCGGATCGGCGCCGCCCTCGGCGACCAGCAGGCGGCGCTGTTCGGGCAGACCTGCTTCGCGCCCGGCGAGGCCAAGTGCACGTACGGCACCGGCAGCTTCCTGCTGCTCAACACCGGCACCAATCTGGTCCGCTCCCGGCACGGGCTGCTCACCACCGTCGGCTACAAGGTCGGCGACGAGCCGCCCGTCTACGCCCTGGAGGGGCCGATCGCCGTCACCGGCTCGCTGGTGCAGTGGTTCCGCGACCGGCTGGGCCTGATCCACAGCGCACCCGAGATCGAGACCCTGGCCCGCAGCGTCGAGGACAACGGCGGCTGCTACATCGTGCCCGCCTTCTCGGGCCTGTTCGCCCCGCACTGGCGCAGCGACGCGCGCGGCGTCATCGTCGGCCTCACCTCGTACATCACCAAGGGCCATCTCGCCCGCGCGGTGCTGGAGGCCACCGGCTGGCAGACCCGCGAGGTCGTGGACGCCATGAACGCCGACTCGCCCGAGCCGCTGAAGGCGCTGAAGGTCGACGGCGGGATGACGGCCAACAATCTGCTGATGCAGTTCCTGGCCGATGTGCTCGACGTCCCGGTGGTGCGGCCGATGGTCTCGGAGACCGTGTCGCTGGGTGCCGCGTACGCCGCGGGGCTCGCCGTCGGCTACTGGCCGGACCTGGAGGGGCTGCGCCGCAACTGGCACCGGGCCGGGCAGTGGCTGCCCGCGATGGATCCGCGGCGGCGGCAGGCGGAGTACGAGAACTGGCAGCGGGCGGTGGAGCTGTCGTTCGGCTGGCTCAGGTAGGGGCCCGGGAGCGCTCAGGGGCGGCGCGCCCAGGCGGAGATCATGGGGGCGGTGGCCAGGTCGAGGCGTCCGGTGGCCACGTTCGCCAGATGCTGGTCGATCTCCTCGTCGGTGGCCAGGCCCGCGGCCACCAGCCGGGCGCGGATCTGCCGCACGGTGGCGGTCTCCAGGACCGTGCAGGCCGGTGACGCCACGGGGAAGTACGCGTCGGCGCACACGTCTTCGAGCCCGGCCTCGCGCAGCAGCCGGGGCAGGGTGCGCCCGTACGCGAGGTCGGCGCCGCGCCGCGCCATCAGCTCGCGGAAGCCGGAGCGCAGCCGGTTGGCGAGGCGCTGTTCGGGGCCCGACTCGTCCGGGCACAGCAGCGGCTGAAGCCCTGGATCGGCGTCCTCCAGCAGCAGCCATCCGCCGGGCCGCAGCGCCTCGATCATGCGGCGCAGGGCCTCGGCCCGGTCGGGGACGTGCACCAGGACGAGGCGGGCGTGCACCAGGTCGAACGGGCCGGGCGGCGGCGGGTCGGCGGCCACGTCGTGGCGCAGCACCTCGATCACCCGGTACCCTCCGGTGGCCGTGGTGCGGGTCCAGGACACGTCGATGTCGGTGGCGATCACCTGCCCGGTGGGCCCGACCCGTTCCGCCAGCCCCTCGGGGACGGAGGTGCCTCCGGCGCCGACCTCCCAGCAGCGCATGCCCGGGCCGATGCCGAGCCGGTCGACGTGGCGGAAGGTGCTCGGGTCGAACAGCTCGGCCAGGGCGCCGAACCGGATGCCCGCCTCCGTCTGCCGGTTGTCCAGCAGATAGCCCTGGTCCTCGCCTGGCCTGCCCGCCCCGCCGTGTGCGCTGTCCATGCCGTCGATCATGGCAGAATCCGGTTCACCGGCCGTACAGCACCCGAGTGGCCGTGGTGAACCGGGCGAGGGCGTCCGGCAGCGGGGTGACGCCGATGCCGGGTGTGGTGGGCACCGGCAGATGGCCGTCCGCCAGGACGAACGGCTCGGTGATGTCCTCGGCGAAGTACCGCTTGGACGCCGAGGTGTCGCCGGGCAGGGTGAAGCCGGGGAGGGCGGCGAGGGCCAGGTTGGGGGCCCGGCCGATACCGGTCTCCAGCATGCCGCCGCACCACACCGGGACGCCGTGGGCGGTGGCGAGGTCGTGGATGCGGCGGGCCTCCGTATAGCCGCCGACCCGGGCGGGTTTGACGTTGATGACCCGGCATGCGTCCATGGCGATCGCGGACGCGGCGTCGCTCGCGGTGTGGATGGACTCGTCCAGGCAGACCGGGGTGGTGATCCGCCGCTGCAGCTGGGCGTGGGCGTGGAGGTTGTTCTCCGCCAGCGGCTCCTCGATGAGCAGCAGGTCGAAGGCGTCCAGTTTCCGCAGGTGAGGGGCGTCGGCGAGGGTGTAGGCGGTGTTGGCGTCGACCTGCAGGGGCAGCGCCTCGCCGAACCGTTCCCGTACGGCGCGCACCGGCTCCAGGTCCCAGCCCGGCTCGATCTTGAGCTTGATGCGGACGTACCCCTCCTCCAGGTACTGCTCGACGTCGTCGAGCAGCTCGGGGAGGGAGTTCTTGATGCCGACGGAGACGCCCGCGGGCACCCGGTCGCGGACCGAGCCGAGGAAGGTGGCGATCGGCATGCCGTAGGCGCGGAGTTCGGCGTCCAGCAGGGCCGTCTCCAGGGCCGCCTTGGCGAGTTCGTGTCCCTTGACGGCGGCCATGGCGGGGGCGAGGGCCGCCGTCGTCGGCTCGGGGAGGGCGGCGACGCGGGGCAGCAGGAAGTCGCGGATCACGGTCTCGGCACCGGCGACGAACTCGGAGCAGTACAGCGGCTCCGGGTCGGCGGCGAACTCGGACCAGCCCTCGGCCGCGTCGGTGACGACCCGCAGCAGGAAGGTGTCCTTGCTGGTCATCGTCCCGAAGGAGGTCCGGAAGGGGGTGACGAGCGGAAGGGCGACATGGAGCAGTTCGACGCGTTCGAGCCTCATGTGCGCGGCTCCTCAGCTGTGTCCGGGGTGAGCAGGTACCAGCCGTCGCGGGACATGGACGTGGCGCGCAGCCCCTCGGTGTACGCGTCGGTGAACACCTCCCGTACGGCGTGCCGCCAGCGCAACGCCAGGGCCGGGTCGGCGGCGCGCAGCGCGACGACGTCCTCGGGCACCCGGCACCACAGCCGCCGGTCGTCCCGTACGGCGAGCGGGCCGCCGTCCGGGGCGGGGCGGACCACCGCGGCGCGGGCCCGGGCCTCGTCGGCTTCGGCTTCCCCGGTGGTGTGCGCCGTCCCGGGGGCGAGGTCCCAGGCGGCGGTGAGCCGGTCGCTCTCGTCGCCGTCGTTCACCCCGTCGTTCATCGGCCCGTACAGGTCGACCAGGTACTCGGATCCGACCGCGCCCAGCTTGACCAGGTTGAACCGGGCGTTGCGGCGCACCAGCGGGTCGAAGGTCCAGCGCATGGTGCGGGCCCCGCGCTCCAGCGCCCAGACCCGCTGGGCCTGCTTGATCGCGAAGCCGACGCCCCGGTCGGAGGAGGTGGCCGCCGCCACGAACGAGTACGCGCATCGGTCGGCGGGCGGCCCGAAGACGGCGACCGCCGCCCCCGCCAGCCGCTCGCCGGTGCCGTACGCGGCGTGCACCGCGCCGCCCGCGTGCACGAGGCTGTGCAGCACCTCGCTGGGATAGGGCGGATTGGTGTGCGGCAGCTGCCATACGTCGGCGAGGAAGTCGGCCACCGCCTGGATACCGGCCACATCGTCCACGGCGCGGACGCCGACCCCGGCGGTGTGGGCGGCGGCGGACGCGAGCGCACCGGCGTCCATCGTCACTGCTGGTGTCATGGCACCGAGTCTCCCGGGCCGCACCCGGCCTTCTCTTGTCCAGGCACACAAAGGCGGCCTAGGGTCCTGTGACGATCGGCCAATGGCCACAGAGAAAGGCCCGGACACCGCACCCATGGACGCCCGCACCCTCGGGGATCTCCTCGCCGTTCTCGGCGAGCCCACCCTGCGCCCGCTCAGCCCCGACCCGGCCGGTCTCACCGCGCCCGTCACCGAGGTGCTGCTGTACGACGCCCACGCGGCGCTGCCGTCCCGGGCGCCCGGCGCCCTGCTGCTGGCCGTCGGGGTGCGGGCGGAGGCCGCCGGACCGCTGGTGCGGGAGGCGGCGGCCGCCGGTATGGCCGGGGTCGTGGTGCGCGGCGCGGCCGGGCCGGTCGCCGAGGCGAAGGAGTGCGGTACGGCCCTGCTCGCCGTGGACGAGGACGCCGCCTGGCACCACGTCCATCTGCTGCTCGCCCAGGCCATCGGGGCGCGGCCGTCCCCGGCGGGCGAGGGGGCCGCGCTCGGGGATCTGTTCTCGCTGGCGGGCGCGGTGGCGGCGGCGGTGGGCGGCGCCACGGTCATCGAGGATCCGCGGCAGAGCGTCCTCGCGTACTCGACCGTGCCCGGGCAGCCGGTCGACGAGGCCCGGCGGCAGGGCATCCTCGGCCGTCAGGTGCCGGACAGCCCGGAGAACACCGAGCAGTACCGGGTGCTGTTCGCCACCCAGGGCCCGGTCCGGCTCGCCGCCCTCGGCGCGGGCGAGCTGCCGCGGCTGGCCGTCGCCGTCCGGGCGGGCGGCGAGACCCTCGGCTCCGTGTGGGTCGTGGACGACGGGACGCTCGCCCCCGACGCCGAGACCCAGCTCGCCCAAGGCGCGTCCACGGCCGCCCTCCTGCTGCTGCGGGCGCGGGCGGCGGCCGAGCTGTCCCGGCACCTGACCGGCGATCTGCTGCGCCGCCTGCTGGACGGCACCACCGAGCCCGCCACCGCCGCCCAGCGCCTGGGCCTCACCCCCGGCGTGCCGCTGCGGGTGGCCGCGTTCGCGCTGGACTCCACTGCCTCCGCGCCGGACGGCGAACAGGCCGCGCTGCGGCTGCTGGACCTCGTACGGCTGCAGTGCGAGGCCCGCTACGGGCGGCAGGCGTGCGTCCTGGTCGACGGGGTGGTGTACGCGCTGCTGCCGGTGAGCGGGGAGCGCGGCGGCACCGCCGGGGAGCGGCAGCGGCGGTTCGCGGAGGACATCGTGCGGCGCGCCGGGCAGGCGCTGCGGGCGCCGGTGCGGGCCGGGCTCGGCGAGGTGGTGCCGGACCCGGCGGAGATCCCCGGCTCGCGGGAGGATGCCGATCTGGTGCTGCGGGTGCTCCGGCCGGACGAGAGGGTCGCGGCGGTGCACGAGGTGCGGGCCCGGGCCGTCCTGTTCCGGCTCGCCGGACTCCTCGGCGAGCGGCGCGAGCTGGCGGCCGGGGCGTGGCGGGAGGTGCTGGCGTACGACGACGGCCACGGTACGGACTACGCCCGCACCCTGGTGTGCTGGCTGGACGCGGGCTGCGACATGGCCCGGGCGGCGAAGCTGCTGGCTGTGCACCCCAACACCTGCCGCTACCGGCTCCGCCAGGTGCGGTCGCAGCTCGGCATCGATCTGGACGACCCGGACGAGCGGCTGGTGCTGTGGCTCCAGCTGCGCACGCTGGCGGGCCGCTAGCCGCGCTGGAGCCAGTCCGCGAGCCGTGTCTCGCAGGCGCGCAGCTGGGCCAGGGGTACGTACTCGCCCGGGGTGTGGGCCAGGGAAGGGTCGCCCGGGCCGTAGTTGAGGGCCGGGGTGCCGAGCGCGGTGAAGCGGGCGACGTCGGTCCAGCCCAGTTTGGGGCGGGGCACCGCGCCCACCGCGGCCACGAACGAGGCGGCGGCGGGGCGGTCGAGGCCGGGGAGGGCGCCCGGCGTGGCCTCGGTGATCTCCACCTCGTACTCCGGAAAGAGGTCCCGCACATACGCTTCGGCCTGCTCGGGTGAACGGCTGGGTGCGAAGCGCAGATTGACGGTGATCGCGCAGCTGTCGGGGACGACGTTCTCGGCCACGCCCGCGCGCACGGCGACGGCGCTCAGCCCCTCGCGGTACTCCAGGCCGTCGATGACGACGCGCTCGGCGGTGTGGTCGTCCAAGCGCTGCAGGACGGCGGCGGCGCGATGGGCCGCGTTGACCCCTCGCCAGGCGCGGGCGGTGTGCGCGCGGGCGCCGCGTACGGTGATGTCGGCCATCAGCATGCCCTGGCAGCCCGCCTCGACCCCGGCATCGGAGGGTTCCATGAGGATCGCGAGGTCGGCGTGGAGCAGTTCGGGGCGCTCGGTGGCGATCTGGGCGAGGCCGTTGCGGTCGCCGGAGACCTCTTCGCAGGCGTAGAAGACGTAGCTCACGTCGTGGGCCGGTGCGGTGAGGGTGGCCGCGAGCCGCAGGGCCACCGCGACGCCGCCCTTCATGTCGCAGGCGCCGAGCCCGTGGAGCCGTTCGGCGTCGAGGCGGGCCGGCAGGTTCCCGGCGGCCGGGACGGTGTCCAGATGGCCCGCGACGATCACGTGCCGGTCGCGGCCGAGACCGGTGCGGGCCACCACGGAGTCGCCGATCCGCTCGACCGTCAGATGCGGCAGGGCGCGCAGCGCGGTCTCGACGGCGTCGGCGAGTGCGGCCTCCTCGCCGCTCTCGGAGGGGATGTCGACCAGGGCCCGGGCGAGCGCGACGACATCGGAGGCCGGGTCGAGGACGGGCGTGGGGGTGGTCATGGCGTGGTCTCCTGAACGGTCTTCTCGGGGGTGGCGGCGCGGCCCAGCGCGGAGTGGCGGATGCCGTAGAGCCCGTACACCGCGAGCCCCGCCGCCATCCAGGCGCCGAACGCGATCCAGGTGTCGGCGCCGAGCCCGTACATCACATAGACGCACGCGGCCACGCCGAGCAGCGGTGTCACCGGCGCGAACGGCACCCGGAAGCCGCGGGGCGCCTCCGGGCTGCGCCGCCGCAGGATCAGCACCGCCAGGTTGACCAGGGCGAAGGCGAAGAGGGTGCCGATGCTGGTGGCGTCCGCGAGGGCGCCGAGCGGAATGAGCGCGGCGAGGACCGTGACGAAGGCGGTGACGATGACCGTGCCCGCGCGCGGCACCCCGGTCCGCGCGTGAACCCTGGAGAAGAGCGGCGGGATGAGCCCGTCGCGGGACATCGCGAAGAGGATGCGGATCTGGCCGTACTGCACGGTCAGGACGACGCTCGTGGTGGCGATGACCGCGCCGATGGACAGCAGGACGGGCCACAGGTCGCCGCCGCCGACGGAACGCACCAGCACCTGGCTCAGCGTGGCCTCGGTGCCCGCGAACCGCTGCCAGGGCATCGCCCCGACCGCCGCCAGCGCCACCGCGCAGTACAGGGCGGTGACCAGGGCGAGCGAGAAGATGATGGCGCGCGGCAGATCGCGCTGCGGGTTCTTCGCCTCCTCACCGGCCGTGGACGCGGCGTCGAAGCCGATGTACGAGAAGAACAGCGAGGCGGCGCCCGCGGTCATCCCGGCGGTGCCGAGCGGGAAGAGCGGGCGGAAGTTCCCGGCGTGGAAGGCGGTGAAGGCGACCGCGCAGAACATCACCAGCACGACGACCTTCACCGTCACCATGACGGCGTTGGCGACCGCGCTCTGACGCGCCCCGCGCAGCAGCACCACCATGGCGAGGAGGACGATCACGGCGGCGGGCACGTTCAGCACCCCGCCCTCCCCCGGTGGCGCGGCGAGCGCGTCGGGCAGTGTCCAGCCGATGGTCAGCTGGAGCAGTTCGTTGACGTACTGCCCCCAGCCGACCGCGACCGCGGCCACCGACACGCCGTACTCCAGGATCAGACACCAGCCGCAGACCCAGGCCACCAGCTCGCCGAGGGTGGCGTACGCGTAGCTGTACGAGGACCCGGCGCCCGGGATCATGCCCGCCAGCTCGGCGTACGAGAGCGCCGAGAACAGCGCGGTGAGCCCGGCGAGGACGAACGAGACCACCACCGCCGGACCGGCCTCGGGCACCGCCTCGCCCAGCACCACGAAGATCCCGGTGCCGAGGGTGGCGCCCACGCTGAGCAGTGTGAGCTGGCTCAGCCCCATCGTGCGCCGCAGCGGGCCGCCGCTCGCGTCGGCGACCAGGCCCGCCACGCTCCGGCGCCTTGTCAGCTTGTTCTCACCCTGCACCGACCCGCTCCTTCCACTGCCGCATGGCGTCTGATGATGCGGCAGCGGGGTGGGCGCGGGGGTGCGCGCATCGGCCAAGATGCCCCGGGTCGCTTTGCACGATCGGCCAAGCGCCGCCCGGCTGGAGGCGCTGGTCGGAGAAGGGCCGCCCTGACCAGGGCTCCTGTGAGTCCGGACACAGGATCACCGGCCGCTTCCCGGCCGTGCGTCCGGCCCCGCACTGCACCGGGAAAACCGGCTCCCACCAGGCACGATGCCTCGAAGCCCGGGCCGGGCGGGGGCGGTGGGCGGCCGGGCCGCACGGCCACCGCGCGGGGCCGTCGGCGTTCCGTGAAACCAGGGACTCCTGTTAACGCTGGGTAAACTGCCTGCTCGGCGTATGCGGCGCCGGTTCGGTTGGGGGGCGGAACAAGCCCGTTCGGCGACCGGTGACCGCGGATTCGGATCGGCCGCTGGAAGGGCCGCGAAGAGTGTTCGCCCTCGTGGCATCCCTCAGCCGCGAGCGGGTGTTCGGGACCCGGCTCAGTGTGGAGCCGGTATGGCAGAGGCCGATGGTCCGGTGGTCCGGACGGTGTCGCCGAACTCTCGGTCCACCGATGCCGGAGAGGCCGGATGACTGTAGTAGACGAGTCCCAGACGCTGACCGACCCGCTGACCGCGCCCGTCGCGGAACCCCCGGCACCGCCCGCCCTGTTCCCGGGGCGCGGCCCCCACGCCGAGCGCACCCTCATGGACGTCCTCGGCGCGACCGCCCGCCGCCATCCGAACGCCCCCGCCGTCGACGACGGCACGTCCGCGCTGAGCTACCGGGCGCTGCTGGCCGAGGTGGAGCGGGTGCGGCGGCGGCTGGCCGGGGCGGGCATCGGCGTCGGCGACCGGGTCGGCATCCGCGTCCCGTCCGGCACCGCGGACCTGTACGTCGGGATCCTGGCCGTGCTGGCCGCCGGTGCGGCCTATGTGCCAGTGGACGCGGAGGACCCGGAGGAGCGGGCCGAACTGGTCTTCTCCGAGGCCGCGGTGAGCGTGGTGCTCGGGGCCGGACTGGAGATGACGGTGCGCGCCGAGCCGCACGGCGGCCCCGGCCGCCCGGGGCCCGGCGACGACGCGTGGATCATCTTCACCTCCGGATCGACGGGCAAGCCCAAGGGCGTCGCCGTCACCCACCGCAGCGCGGCCGCGTTCGTGGACGCCGAGGCCGGGCTGTTCCTGGCGGAGGAGCCCATGGGCCCGGGTGACCGGGTGCTGGCCGGTCTGTCGGTGGCCTTCGACGCGTCCTGCGAGGAGATGTGGCTCGCGTGGCGCAGCGGCGCCTGTCTGGTGCCCGCGCCCCGGTCGCTGGTGCGCACCGGTGTCGACCTGGGCCCCTGGCTGGTCGAGCAGGAGATCACCGTGGTCTCCACGGTCCCCACCCTGGCGGCGCTGTGGCCGGTGGAGGCCCTGGACGACGTACGGCTGCTGATCTTCGGCGGCGAGGCGTGCCCGCCGGAGCTGGCCGAGCGGATGGCGGTCGAGGGCCGTGAGGTGTGGAACACCTACGGTCCGACCGAGGCCACCGTCGTGGCGTGCGCGGCGCAGCTGACCGGCGAGGGCCCGGTGCGGATCGGGCTGCCGCTCGACGGCTGGGAGCTGGCCGCCGTGGACGCCCGGGGCGAGGTCGTGCCGATGGGCGAGGTCGGCGAGCTGGTGATCGGCGGGGCCGGTCTGGCCCGCTATCTGGACCCGGCGAAGGACGCCGAGAAGTACGCCCCGCTGCCCGCGCTGGGCTGGTCGCGGGCGTACCGCAGCGGTGACCTGGTGCGCGCCGAGGAGGAGGGGCTGCTGTTCGTCGGCCGGGCCGATGAACAGGTCAAGCTGGGCGGCCGCCGGATCGAGCTGGGCGAGGTGGACGCCGCGCTGCAGGCGCTGCCGGGCGTGGCGGGCGCCGCGGCCGCGGTGCGGACGACGAAGGCGGGCCACCAGCTGCTGGTGGGCTACGTCGTGCCCGAAGAGGAGAGCGGCTTCGACCAGGGGGACGCGCTGGACCGGCTGCGGGAGGTGCTGCCCGCCGCGCTGGTGCCGCTGCTCGCGGTGGTCGGCACGCTGCCCACCCGTACCTCCGGCAAGGTGGACCGGGCCGCGCTGCCCTGGCCGCTGCCGGGGGTCGGCACGGCCGGAGCGGCGGCGGAGCTGACCGGGACCGAGAGCTGGCTGGCCGAGCTGTGGGGCGAGGTGCTGGGCACTCCCGCGAGCGGGCCGGACGCCGACTTCTTCGCGGCGGGCGGGGGCAGCCTCGCCGCCGCCCAGCTCGTCTCGCGCGTCCGGGACCGCTACCCCAGCGGGTCGGTCAGCGACATCTACCAGAACCCGCGGCTGGGCGCGCTCGCCCGGACGCTGGACGCGATGGGCTGCGAGGCGACGGCTGCGCGCACGGTGCGGCCCGTCCCCCGGCGCACCGGGGTGGCGCAGACGCTGCTGACGCTACCGATGCTGACGGTCGCCGGGCTGCGCTGGGGCGTGGCCGCGGCCGCCGTCCTCAACGCACTGCACCTGCTGGGTTCCGCGCCCTGGGCGCCCACCGTCCCCTGGTGGTGGATCGCGCTCGGCTGGCTGTTCTTCGTATCGCCGCCGGGCCGGATCGCGATCGCCGCGGGCGGTGCGCGGCTGCTGCTGCGGGGGCTGAAGCCGGGGACGTACCCGCGGGGCGGCGGCGTCCATCTGCGGCTGTGGACGGCCGAGCGGCTGGCCGAACTGAGCGGTGCCACCGGCCTGTCGGGCAGCTGGCTCACCCACTACGCCCGGGCGCTGGGCGTGCGGATCGGCCCGGATGTCGATCTGCACGCGCTGCCGCCGGTGACGGGGATGCTCAAGCTCGGCAGGGGCAGCGCGGTCGAGCCCGAGGTCGACCTGTCCGGCCACTGGCTGGACGGCGACCGGCTGCGGATCGGCCGCATCCGGATCGGCGCGGGCGCCACGGTCGGCGCGCGCAGCACGCTCTTCCCCGGCGCCCGGATCGGCAAGCGCGCGGAGGTCGCCCCGGGGTCCGGGGTGTCCGGCGCGGTGCCCGCGGGGCGCCGCTGGGCGGGCGTACCGGCCGCCAAGTCCGGCAAGGCGGCGCAGCACCGGCCCGCGGACCGGCCGGAGCGCACCCGCCGCTGGGCCGTGGTGTACGGACTCACCTCGCTGGCGCTGACCCTGCTGCCCGCGCTGGCGCTGCTGCCCGCCCTCGCCGTCCTCGCGCTGTTCGTCCGGGGCACCCATGGCGCGGGCCAGGCGCTGCTCCACGCGCTGGCCTCGGTGCCGCTGGCGACCGTGGCCGGGATGGTCTGCTACGCGCTGCTCATCCTGGCCGGGGTCCGTGCGCTCGGCATCGGCCTGCGCGCGGGACATCACCCCGTCCACGGGAGGATCGCCTGGCAGGCGTGGGCCACCGAGCGGCTGATGGACATGGCGCGGGTGCACCTGTTCCCGCTGTACGCGAGCCTGTTCACCCCGGTGTGGCTGCGGGCGCTCGGGATGAAGGTGGGCCGCGGGGTCGAGGCGTCCACCGTGCTGGCGCTGCCGTCGATGACCACGGTCGGCGATGGCGCGTTCCTCGCCGACGACACCATGGTGGCGTCGTACGAACTGGGCGGCGGACGGCTGCGGATCGCCGAGTCGCGGGTCGGCAAGATGGCGTTCCTCGGCAACTCCGGTATGGCCGCGGGCGGCAGCTCGGTCCCCAAGCGCGGTCTGGTCGGTGTGCTGTCCGCCGCGCCCAAGGGCGCCAAGGCGGGCAGCTCGTGGCTCGGGATGCCGCCGATGAAGCTGCCGCGGGCGGCCGAGGAGGGCGACCAGAGCCGTACGTACCGTCCGGCGCGGCGGCTGAAGTGGGCGCGCGGCGCCGTCGAGCTGTGCCGGATCGTCCCCGTCATGGGCAGCACGGCGCTCGCGGTGCTGGTGCTGGCCGCCTTCGGGGCGGTCGCCGGACGGTTCGGATTCCCGGCCGCGCTGGCGGGCGGCGGGGTGCTGCTGTTCGCGGGCGGTCTGGTGGCGTGCGTCGTGG
This sequence comes from Streptomyces sp. NPDC041200, assembly GCF_055591805.1. Lineage (NCBI taxonomy): Bacteria > Bacillati > Actinomycetota > Actinomycetes > Kitasatosporales > Streptomycetaceae > Streptomyces > Streptomyces sp. NPDC041200. The sequence continues at coordinate 75,909 of NZ_JBVIZF010000020.1, forward strand.
CGGTGCTGGCCAAGTGGCTGCTGGTGGGCCGGTTCCGGGCCACCGAACGGCCGCTGTGGAGTTCGTTCGTGTGGCGCACCGAGCTGGCGGACACCTTCGTGGAGGTGCTGGCGGTGCCGTGGCTGGCCGGGGCCGTGTCCGGCACGCCGCTGATGAACTGGTGGCTGCGGGGGCTCGGCGCGCGCATCGGGCGCGGGGCCTGGTGCGAGACGTACTGGCTGCCGGAGGCCGACCTGGTGCGGATCGGCGCCGGGGCGAGCGTGAACCGGGGCTGCGTGGTGCAGACCCATCTCTTCCACGACCGGATCATGCGCATGGACGAGGTGGCGCTGGAGGAGGGCGCGACGCTCGGCCCGCACGGCATCGTGCTGCCGGGCGCCACGGTCGGCGCGTGTGCCACGGTGGGTCCGGCGTCGCTGGTGATGCGCGGCGAGGAACTGCCCGCGGGCACCCGGTGGCTGGGCAACCCGATCGCGGCGTGGCAGCCGGAGAAGGAGCGGGACATGCGGAAGACGGAGGGTACGGCGAAGTGAGCAGGGGCAAGGGCGGCCGGGCGCAGGGAGCGACCGGCGGCGCGGTCGGGGCGGACCGGTCCGCGGACTCGTATCTGCCCGGGCACGGCAACGGCGGCTACCGGGTGACCCACTACGACCTGGAGCTGACGTGCCGTCCGAGCACCGGGCGGCTCTCGGGCCGGGCCCGGATCTCGGCGGTCGCCGAGCCGGGCGCGACGGGCGAGCCGCTGTCCGGGTTCAGCCTCGACCTGGGCGCGTTCCGGGTGGACGGGGTGCTGGTCGACGGGGTCCGCGCGGCCCGCTACACCCACCGGGCGGACAAGCTGCGCGTCCGCCCGGCCCGCCCGCTGCCCGCCGGGACGCCGTTCACCGTCGAGGTGCGGTACGTCGGGGTGCCCCGGCCGGTGAAGACCCGGCACTGGGGCGACCTGGGCTGGGAGCAGCTGGAGGACGGGGCGCTGGTGGCGGGCCAGCCGATCGGCGCGCCGTCCTGGTTCCCGTGCGACGACCACCCGGCCGACAAGGCGTCGTACCGGATCGCGGTGACCGCGCCGTCGCCGTACACGGTGGTCGCCGCGGGCACGCTGGAGTCGTGCACGGTCAGCGCCTCCACCACCACCTGGGTGTACGAGCACCCGGCGCCGATGTCCACGTATCTCGCCACCGTCCAGATCGGCCTGTACGACCTGGTCGAGCTGACGGACACGTCGGTGAGCCGGGTGCCCCAGCGGGCGGCCGTACCGCCGCGGCTGCGCGACCGCTTCGACCACGACTTCGCCCGCCAGCCCCGGATGATGGCCGCCTTCGAGGACCTCTTCGGCCCGTATCCGTTCGACGAGTACGCGGTGGTGGTGACGGACGACGAGCTGGAGGTGCCGGTCGAGGCGCAGACGCTGTCCGTCTTCGGCTCCAACCACGTCGACGGGCAGCGCGGCTGTGAGCGGCTGGTGGCCCATGAGCTGGCCCACCAGTGGTTCGGCAACAGCCTGAGCGTCGCCGACTGGCGCCACATCTGGCTGAACGAGGGCTTCGCCAAGTACGCCGAGTGGCTGTGGTCGGAGGTGTCCGGCGGTGTCCCGGCCGCCGTCCACGCCGCCCGGTTCCGGGCCGCGCTGGCGGAGCAGCCGCAGGATCTGCTGGTCGCGGACCCGGGCATGGCACGGATGTTCGACGACCGGCTCTACCAGCGGGGTGCCCTGACGCTGCACGCGCTGCGTACGGTCCTCGGGGACGACGCCTTCTTCGCGGTGCTGCGGGAGTGGACGGCCACCCACCGCCACGCCACCGTCACCACCATGGAGTTCACGGCCCTGGCGCGGCGCCACACGACGCAGCCCCTGGACGCGCTGCTCACCGCCTGGCTCTACACTCCCCGGCTGCCGGAACTCCCCGGTGGCGGCGGCCCGGTGTGAGCCGCGCGTTTCACATCCGGACCCGTGACGTTTCAACTCACGGCTCTCCCAGGCCACTTCATTCCTCCCAGTCGGCCTGATACTGGTGTCATCGCCGGACATCTGGAGGAGCCATGCCCGCACCGCTCTTCAGCCGTCGCCACGGTATGCGCGCCGCGGCCGCCGCAGCCCTCGGACTTCCGCTCGCCACCCAGCCGGAGGCCCGGGCCGACACCACCGGGGACGGCTCGGCCGTCCCCGTGGCCGGTTCACAGCTGCACACCATGACCTTCAACCTGCGCTACGCCAGCGACACCGCGCCCAACACCTGGGCGCGGCGGCGCCCCGTCATGCGGGAGCTGCTGCGCCGCGCCGAGCCGCATCTGCTGGGCACCCAGGAGGGGCTGTACGGCCAGCTGCGCGACATCGCCGCCGACCTCGGCCCGCGCTACGACTGGCTGGGCATGGGCCGGGCGGGTGGCAGCCGCGATGAGTTCATGGCCGTCTTCTACGACACGAGACGGCTGGAGCCGCTGGAGTTCGACCACTTCTGGCTGTCCGACACCCCGTATGTGATCGGCTCCAACACCTGGGGCGGCGCCGTGGTGCGCATGGTCACCTGGGTGCGCTTCCAGGACCGGGCCACCGACCGGCAGTTCTACGCGCTCAACACCCATCTCGACCATCTCAGCCAGTACGCCCGGGAGCGCGCCGCCGGGCTGATCACCGAGCGGCTGGGCGGTCTCGACCCGGCCCTCCCCCGCGTCGTCACCGGTGACTTCAACGTGGCCGCCCACCGCAACCCGGTCTACGACACGATGCTGGACGGCGGCTCGCTCACCGACGCGTGGGACGCCGCCGACCGGCGTAGCAAGCTGTACGCGACCTTCCACGGCTACAAGCCGCTGGTCCCGGACGGGGACCGGATCGACTGGATCCTCACCTCACCGGGCGTACGGACCCGCTACGCCGCCATCAACACCTACTCCTCCGGTGGCCAGTTCCCCAGCGACCACCTGCCGGTGCACGCCGTGCTGGAGCTGTAGGCCACGCACCCTCGGGCGAGCCCGCCGCCGGACGCGCGGCGGGCTCGCCCAGGAGCCGTCAGGCGCCGTCGCGCAGGAAGAGTTCCACGACCGGCACCGCGACATCCGGCCGGACCACCGGCAGGGACAGGGTCAGGGTGCCCGGGGGCTGGCCGCCGAGGGTGGTGTTCTGGGCGGTGGCCGACGGGTCGATCTCGCGGTAGTGGATCTCGGACGCGTCGTGCAGGAACTGCGCGTACTCGACCTTGCCTCCCAGGTCGGGCAGGTGCACATGGGTGAACGGCCAGGAGAAGAGGTGGAGGTAGAGGCGGTTGCCGCGCTGGGTGTAGCGGGTGTCGACCGGGGCGCGGTGTGCGGAGGGCCCGGCGCCGTAGATCGAGCGGTTGTGGCGGGACATCCACTCCCCGATGCCCTCCAGCGTGGTGACGGCGACCGGGTCCAGCTCGCCGCGCCCGGTGGGCCCGACGTTCAGCAACATGTTGCCGTTCTTGGCGACGCCGTCGATGAGCATCCGGAGCAGGAGTTCGACGCTCTTGACGTTGAGGTTGTCGCGGTCGTAGCCCCAGCTGCCGTTGAGGGTCTGGCACGCCTCCCAGACCACCGGCTCGCCGTCGACCTCCATGGCCTTGTCGGGCTGGTACTGCTCCGGGGTGACGAGGTCACCGGGGATTTCGAGCCGGTCGTTGACGATGATCCCGGGCTGGAGGCGGCGGGTGAGCGCGAGGAGTTCTTCCGAGCCCCACTCGTCGGCGCCCTTGGCGTTGAACACCTCGCTGTGCCTGCCGCGCTTGTACGAGAAGTCGTAGAAGAGGTAGTCGATGCGGCCGTAGTCGGTCAGCAGCTCCTCGACCTGACCGTGCAGGTACGCACGGTACCGGGCCATGTCACGGCCCTCGTTGAGCCGCGCGATCTCCTCCGGCGGGTCGTCGCGGCGCGGGTGGAGGCCGTCGATGACGAAGTCGGGGTGGTGCCAGTCGATGAGCGAGTGGTAGAAGCCCACGCGCAGCCCCTCGGCGCGCACGGCGTCGACGAACTCACGGACCAGGTCCTTGCCGATGGGGGTGTGCATCGAGGTGTAGTCCGTCAGCTTCGAGTCCCACAGGCAGAAGCCGTCGTGGTGCTTCGTGGTGAGCACCACGTACTTCATTCCGGCGCGCTTGGCGGACCGCGCCCACTCACGGGGGTCGTAGAGGTCCGGTTCGAAGTGGCGGAAGTAGCGGTCGTAGTCCTCGTCCGTGATCCGCTCGCGGTTCTTCACCCACTCGTGGCGGGCGGGCAGTGCGTAGAGGCCCCAGTGGACGAACATGCCGAAGCGGTCCTCGGTGAACCAGGCGGGGATGGCCATTAAAGCGGATTCCTTTCGGGAAGGGCTGTGGTTCAGCGGCCGCCGAGGCCGCTGGTGACGATGCCGCGGACGAGGTGCTTCTGGAGGAGTACCAGGAGGATCACGGTCGGCAGCATGGAAATCACCGACGCCGCCATGACGAGGCTCCACTGAGTGCCCTGCTGGCCGAAGAACGCCTGGAGACCGAGGGGGATGGTCGCGCGGGCGTTCACATCGTTGACGACGACCAGGGGCCACAGGAAGGAGTTCCAGTAGCTGATGAACGTGAAGACGGCCAGCACGGCCAGCGTCGGGCGGGCCAGCGGCAGCATCACGGCGATGAAGGTCCGCACCGTCCCCGCCCCGTCGGCGCGGGCGGCGTCGTCCAGTTCCTGCGGCACGGTCAGGAAGAACTGCCGGAGCAGGAAGGCGCCCAGCGCGGTGAACGCCCACGGGATGATGAGCGCCTGGAAGGTGTCCACCCATCCGAAGTTCTGCATCATCACGTACATCGGGATGATGAGAACGTCCTGCGGGATCATCAGCGTCGCCAGGAAGAGGACGAAGACGACGTTCCGGCCGCGCCAGCGAAGGCGCGAGAAGGCGTATCCGCTGAACGCCGCGACCGCGACGTTGATGGCGGTGCCGACGGCGGCGACGAACACGCCGTTCAGGATGAACCGCTGGAACGGCAGATAGCTGAAGACGTCCGCGAAGTTCTGCCAGCGGAGCTCCGAGCCCCAGAGCGTCGGCGGCGTGGTGAAGGTGTCGGCCTCGGGCTTGAGGCTGGTGGCCACCATGTAGATGAGCGGTGCCATGAACGCCAGCGCGATCAGACACAGAAGCACGTAGCCGATGGCCTGCCGGGTCCGCGAAACAGCCTTCGTCGCCCGAGTGTCGCTACTCATAGTGCACCCAACGCTTCTGGCCGAGGAACTGGACCGCCGTAATGCCGAGAATGATCACGAAGAGCACCCAGGCGCCCGCCGAGGCGAGCCCGAGCTGCTGGGTCTGGAAGCCGGTGTTGTAGATGTACTGCACGAGCGTCTCGGTCTCCGTCCCCGGGCCGCCCTTGGTCAGCAGGAACGGCTGGGTGAACACCTGGAACGAGGTGATGAGCGTCATCATCGTCGCGAAGAAGATCGACGGGGAAATGGCCGGGAATTTGATGCGCCAGAAGACCTGCCACACGCTCGCGCCGTCGATCTGGGCGGCCTCGAGCAGGTTTTCCGGCACCGCGTCGAGAGCGGCGGAGAAGATCAGCATATTGTAGCCGAAACCCGCCCAGACGCTCATCGCGACCACCGCGACCATGGCCCAGGTGCCGTCCGCGAGGAAATTGGGCGCGTTCACCCCGAGCGTCGACTGCATCGTCGCGTCGATCAGGCCATCGGGCTGGTAGAGCATCCGCCACACGACGACGTTCGCCACCAGCGGCGTGATCGTCGGAATGAAGAACAGCACCCGGAAAACGTGCCGGTGCCGGATCCGCGGTGTCAGCCAGGCCGCGAGTCCGAGCGAGACCACGAGATTCAGCGGCACATAGAGGACCACGTACTCGACGGTGTTCCGTGCCACGGCCCAGAAGATCTGGTCCGAGAAGAGCTTGCGGTAGTTGCCGAGGCCGGTCCAGGAGTGCTCGCCGAGCATCGGCCAGTTCATGAAGCTCACGACGAGGGAGGCGACGATCGGGACGACCGTGAAGATCGCCAGCCCGAGCGAGTGGGGAGTGGCGAACACGGCGCCCCACCACGAGCGCCGCCCGATCTGCCGCCGTCCCGACCGCTCCCCGGTCTGCCGTCCCGCCTTGTGTTTCGGTCCCTCCCTTGCCGCGACCACCACGTCGGCGGCACCCGTACCGGCCGCCGGCACCGCGGACGCCGCCCCGGGAGGAACGGGCGACGTCGACGCGAGCGGTGGCTGGGACACCGATTCCGTCATTTCCTGACCTCTCTCGTCCCGGTGGCCGGGAGGTACCGGCGGATCCCGGTGCGGCGGGAACTCCGCACCGGCCGGCACCTCCCGGTCGGCCAGCTCACTTCTGGAGCTGTCCCGCGATCGACTTCATCGTCTGCGCACCCGACTGCTGCCCGTTCACGGCCTGGATCCCGTACTGGAAGAAGAGCTGCTGGAGCTGGTCGCTCTGCTTGTTCCCGGGCAGCGGCGTCGACGCCTTCTGCGCCGCCTTGAGGACGGTCTCGACGCCCGCGATGTTCGCGTTGTCGTACCACGCCTGCTGCGCCGCAGTGCGGCCGGGGAAGGCGCGCCCCTGCTCCGCCAGCCCTGTCAGCACCTTCTGGCTCGTCATCGTCTTGACCGCTTCGAAGGCCTGGTCGGGGTACTTGCACTGCTTGGAGACGCCGAAGCCGGAGCCCGCCGAGTAGGTGGACGGGGTGGCACCGGCCGTGCCGACGGGGATGGTCGTGATCCCGATGTCGAACTTGGCCTTGCCCTTCCGGTCGAGCAGCGACCAGGGGCCGTCGGGGTACATGCCCACCTTCTTGGCCACGAAGTCGTTGGACGCGGTCGAGGTGTCCGAACTCGCCTGGGTGGCCCAGCCGTTCTTCACGAGCGACCCGAGGTAGTCGAAGCCCTTGGCGAACTTCGGGTCCGACGGGTCGAGCGTGCCGTCGTCCTTGATGACGCGGCCGCCGTTGTAACCGAGGATCATCGACTCGAGGTTCATGTCCCCGATCGCCGAGCCGAATATCTTCTTCCCCGCGGCCTTGAACTTCGCCGCGGCGGCCTCGAACTCCTTCACCGTCCAGCCCGGCTCGGGTGCCTTCGCGCCCACCTGCTTGAACAGGTCCTTGTTGTAGAACAGCAGCATGGGGCCGGTGTCGTAGGGCAGGGCGTAGATCTTCCCGTCGACCTTCAGGGCGTCGAGCGCGGTGGTGTCGAACTGCGACAGGTCGACGCCCTGCTTCTTCGCGAGGGAGTCGAGCGGCAGGAGGACGTCCGTGTAGTTCGCCGCGCGGAGGCTCTGCATGCTGACGATGCACGGGGCGCTGCCCGTGCTCAGCTGGGTGCGGAGCTTGGTGAAGTAATCCTCGAACGGCGCCCCCTGAATGGTGACCTTCGCGCCGCCGTCCTTCTTGACCGCGTTGGCGACCTTCTGCCAGGCCGCCTTGTCCGCCGAACCGGCGATCCACATCGACCAGGTGAGCTTGTCCTTCGACTGGCCCGACGTGCCGCCGCTGGAGGAGCATCCCGACAACGTGAGGCCCAATGCGGCGGCAGCCGCGGTGGCACTCACGAGGAGTCGTCTTTTCATAGCAGTGTCCACTTCAATTTGCGTGCTCACATGGACGTACTCCGGCAGCACGGAAGGCGCGTACGGAATGCCCGTACGAGGTGCGCGTACGGAATGCGCGTACGGAATGCGCGTACGGATGCTGGAGAGAAGGCCGCGGATCGCGGCGAGGGGGGGCGAGACGGAATGAGGAAAGTCAGATACCGGGTAAGGCGTTGATCCGACCCACGGTGACTCCTTCGGCCGGTCCCATTTACCAGGACGCATCGGCATCAGAACATCCGATGTATTGGGGTGTCAAGGCGTCGTACGGCCCTATTTCCCTGGCGATCGCCCCCTGGCGGCCAGCCATAGTTGGGATGTCTCTTCGCGCTCGTCGCGGGCGCTCCGACGGGCCGGGGACCGGGTGCCGTACCCCGTCCGGGCGGGCCCGGCGAAGGCCACCCCACGCGGGAGCGGAACATCCGATGTGTCGGGTCGGACGGGGTGAGGGGATGTGTCGGAGGGATCAGCCCAGCAGCCGCCGCTCGGTGGCGACGGCGACCGCGCCCGCCCGGGTGTCCACGCCCAGCTTGCCGTAGATCCGCCCCAGGTGGGTCTTCACCGTGGCCTCGCTGATGAACAGGGCGCGGGCGATCTCCCGGTTTCCCAGCCCCCGGGCGAGCTGCTGGAGGATGTCCCGCTCCCGTTCGGAGAGGGTGGGGCGGGGCGTGCGCATCTGGGCCATCAGCCGGTCGGCGACCGGCGCCGACAGTGCGGTGCGCCCGGCCGCCGCGTTCCGTATCGCCGCGAACAGCTCCTCCGGCCGCTCGGCCTTGAGCAGATAGCCGGTGGCGCCCGCCTCGATGGCCCGGGCGATGTCGGCGTCGGTGTCGAACATGGTGAGCACCAGCACCCGCGGGGCCGGTGTCCCCGGCTCCGGCCCCGCGCCGGTGGCCAGTCGCCGGGTGGCTTCCACCCCGTCCATGCCGTCGCCGAGCTGGAGGTCCATGAGCACCACATCGGGGCGTACGCGCGCGGCCATGGCGAGCGCCTCCTCGCCACTGCCCGCCTCGCCGACCACCTCGATCCCCGCGGTGCTGGACAGCAGCGCGAGCAGCCCGGCGCGCACCACGGCGTGGTCGTCGCACAACAGCAGCCGGATGGGCGGGGTGGCGTCGGTCGCGGTCATGGTGCGGCGGTCCTCCGTGGGCGGGTGGCTGGGGGCGTCAGGTGGCGGGGGCGGCGAGGGGGACGGCGGCCGATACGACGGTGCCCTCCCCCCGGGTGGATTCGATGGTGAGTGTGCCCCCGAGCTGGCGGGCCCGCACCCGCATGGCGGGCAGCCCGTGGCCCCGCTCCCGGCCGGTGTCCGCCGCCCGGGGGCGCTCGGGGTCGAAGCCGCGGCCGTTGTCGGCGATGTCCAGGGAGATCTGGTCGTCCAGCCAGGTCAGGGTGAGGGCGGCCCGGGTCGCCCAGGCGTGTTCCCGCACGTTGGCCAGGGCGCCCTGGGCGATGCGCAGCAGCGCGGCCTCGACCCGCTCCGGTACCGGGCCCGGCACACCGTCGAGCCGGAAGCCGACGGTCAGCCCGTCGCCGCACTCGCGGTCGGCGAGGGCGCCCAGCGCCTCGGCGAGGGTGCGGCAGGCGAGGTCGGCGGGGGCCAGGTCATGGACGAACCGGCGGGCCTCGGCGAGGCCGCGGGCCGCGATCCCGGCCGCGTCCCGCACATGGCGGCGGGCCGCGTCGGGGTCTGTCTCCCAGGTGCGGTCGGCGGCCTGGAGCAGCATCCCCTGGCTGGACAGGCCCTGCGCGAGGGTGTCGTGGATCTCGCTGGCCAGCCGCTGCCGTTCCGCGAGGATGCCCGCCCGCCGCTCGGTGGCGGCCAGATCGCGGCGGGTGCGGACCAGGTCGTCGATCAGGACGCGCTGCCGGGCCGCCTGGCGCTGCAGATGGACCAGCACGGCGGTGGCGACGGCGCTGATGGCGAGCGGGGCGACCACCACATTCGGGTTGAGCCCCTGGTGGGACAGTCGCAGCTCGGTGGCGACGACCGCCACGGTGAGCACGGCCGCCAGCGGCACCGCGACGCGTACGGGCAGCGTCTGCAGCCCGGTGAACAGGAGCGGCATGGCACACCACGTGGCGCTCGGGGCGAGGCCCAGTAGTCCGGCCCAGACCACCGACACCGCACCCAGCCAGGCCAGATGCCGTGCGCTCGGCCGGGCGCCGGGGGGTGGCGCGGGGGCCAGCAGCCGTCCGAGCACATACAGCAGCCCGAAGGCGATGAACAGGGCGACGGCATATCCGGTGTGCGTCCGGCCCTGATCGCGGGTCAGGAAGCGGATCAGTGACGAACCGAGCAGCAGGAGGAACGCCCCGTCCAGTACAGCCCGGAGCCACCGGGCGTCCGGATCGACCCATTCGCCCTCCCCCGCCGGACCGCTCCGCATCGCCGCACCCCTCACTGCCTCGCCGTCCCCTGGCCCGTCCTCGAGCCAGCCCTCTACAGCCAGTCCTATTACGCCGTACCGCGCTCCGCATCATCCGATCGGTTGACCCCGCCGTCGCCCGAACCGCCTCCGGCCGGTGGCCGGTCTGCCGACGCCGACGGCCGTCACCCGCACGGAGGCTGAAGTCCGGGGCCAGCGACACACACCCCGCCTCCCGTGGAAAGGACCCTTCATGCCCGCCAAGAACGTCACCGTCAACCGTGCCAGCCTCGGCCACCGTGTCTCGTACGCGCTCCGTCACCCCGAGCGCGTACCGCGCCATCTGGTGCGGGCCACCCGGGACGCCTGGCTGCGCTACCGCTGGCCGGACCACGTCTCCTACTACCGCGCCGTGATGCGTTCCGACACCCGTGCCAGCGCCGACGCGGCGGTCGGCGGCCGCACCCGGGAGCGGTGGCTGGCGCTGGGCGCGATGCAGTTCGACTACCTGGTGAAGCACGGTCTGCGCCCCGAGCACCGCATGCTGGAGATCGGCTGCGGCAATCTGCGCGCGGGATGGCGCTTCATCCGCCACCTCGAACCCGGCCACTACTACGGCGTCGACATCTCCCCCGACATCCTGGTCGCCGCGCAGGACACCCTGGTCCACACCGAGCTGCAGGACCGGCTTCCCACCCTCACCCCCGTCCGCGACCTCACTCTGCGTTTTCTGCCCGAGGCGCACTTCGACGTCGTCCACGCCCACAGCGTGTTCTCCCACTCCCCGCTGCCGGTCATCGACGAGTGCCTGGCCAACGTCGGCCGTGTGCTGGCGCCGGGCGGCTGGTTCGACTTCACCTTCGACCGCACCGAGGGCAAGGAGCACCAGGTCCTGCGGGAGGACTTCTACTACCGCACCGAAACCCTCATCGACCTCGCCGGGAAACACGGTCTGGCGGCCCGCTTCATGGAGGACTGGGAGGAGCTTCCACACGGCCAGTCCAAGATCCGCGTCACCCACGGCGACTGAGCCCTCCCGGCCGCCGGGACACCGCCGACGACGGGCACACCCAGGACCGCGGCGAGGAACTCGCGCGGTGGCGCGTCCAGTTGCTGTCACTCACCGCGGGCTCCACGGGCCTCACCCAGTGGATCACCAGGCTCAGGGAGATGCGCGCCACCGTCCGCGTCGCCGAGGCCAACCTGCGCGCCCAGCGGGACGCCGCGGGCGTCCCCGAGGGCGGCCACGGCCCGTTCGCCGAAGACCTCGCGCTGGCCGCCTGGTTCGTCCAGCGGCTGGGCGACGGCCTGGTCTATCTGGAGGCGGACCGGGAACGGGCCCGGGACGCGCTGACGGCCCTGACGGTCGCGTCGGAACACGCCCTCCAGCGGCGCCGGGAGCTGACGCAGCGCCGGGAGGCCGCCGCGCAGCAGCGGCAGAGCAAGGTCAATCTGCTGCAGAGCGCGTTCCTCGGCGCGGTCCTCATGGTGCTCGCCGCGATCCAGAGCTTCGCGTACGACGTCCCGTTCCTGCCGCCTCCCGTGGTGCCCGCCCTCATCGCCCTGCTCGGCGCGCTCGCCCTCCTGCTGGCCACGCTGGTGCTGTGGCTGGCCACCCCGCCGGAGAGCCGGGCACCGGCCCGGCTCGGCTCGCTGCTCGCCGGGCTGGTGGGCGCCACGGCCGGGTGACTGGCCAGCACGGTGGCCGTGCACGCGGCCACCGGCAGCGCCGCGCCGCCCGTGCTGACCTGGGCGGTCGCGCTTCCGGCGTTCGGCCGCGGGTGGCTGGTCATGCGGCGGCGACTGCTGCGCGCCGACGGCGGAACAGGGTGACGCCGAAGACGCTGACCAGCGCGCCGCCGAGGGCGTAGGCGGCCAGCACCGCCAGGTTGGCGGTGATGCCGTGGCCGGAGAAGTACATGATGTGGCGCACGGCATGGGTGGCGGCGCCGTTGGGCAGCGCGGGGCTCAGCGCCCGCCAGAACGGGGGCAGCAGCTCGGGGCCGTACGCGCCACCGGCGCTGGGGTTGCCGAGGACCACGAACAGCAGGATCGTGACGCCGATGCCCAGGACACCGAAGAGCACCTGGAAGGCGATCGTCATGGCGGCCGCGCCGAAGACGACCAGCGCTCCGATCGCCGACAGGGCGAGGAAGTGGCCGTTCAGCGCTCCGAGCAGCGGACCCACGATCGCCGCGCCGCCCAGGCCGGACAGCACCGCGTAGGGCACGGCCGCCAGCAGTCGCCGTCCGGCGCCGCGCGCGGTGGCCGGGCGGGCGCCGAGGGACATGCCCAGCAGCGCGGCGAACAGATAGCCGCCCACGGTCCAGCCCACCACCAGGTAGAAGCTGCTCAAGCCCCGGGCGTCACCGGCCTGCGCGGGGAAGGCGTCGACGACGGACGCGGCGCGGCCCTGAGCCTTCTCGGCCTTCGTGATCACCGTCTCCAGCGCGGTGGCCGTGGAGGCGCCACCGGCACCGGCGGTCAGGAGGGTGTCGGTGCGGGAGCCGGGCTTCACGATGAGCGCGCCGCTGATCTCCCCCGTACGCAGTCGCTCGCGGGCCGTGGCCTCATCGGTGGCGGTGGCCTTCAGCGGGTGGCCGGGGATCTCGTTGAGCTTCTTCACCGCGCCCGGGGCCATCCGCTCCGGTGCCGCGACCGCGATCGAAATGCGGTGCGGCTCGGGGTGATGGAACGCGCCCACGTACGACAGGACGAATCCCAGTTGCAGCAGCAGCGCGCCGACGAGCATCGCCGCGATGCGCGCCGGGACCGCGCCGCGCAGCCGGGACCACCATCCCCGGCGCGCCGCGCCCTCGCCTCCCGACTGGTCCGCGTCCGACTCCCCGCTCCGCGCCACCGGGGTCTGCGTGTCGTCCGTATCCACCTGGCTCACTGATCCGCACTTCCTCAATCACCGACGAGTTCGATACACAATCGTATCGGATACACGAGTGTATCGAACTAGGATGGAGCGCATGACGGAAGCCAGTAACAGCGCAGTCGACCGCCGGGCGCTGCGCAGCGGACGACGCGCGGACGGCACCCCCACCCGCGTCACCAGGCGCCGGGCCGAGACCCGGGAACGGCTGCTGGCCGCGGCGCTCACGGTCTTCGCCGAGCGCGGCTTCGGCCGCGCGGGGATCGAGGAGATCTGCGAGGCCGCCGGGTACACGCGCGGCGCCTTCTACTCCAACTTCGACAGCCTCGACGAGCTGTTCTTCGCGCTCTACGAGCGGCAGGCCGCGCTGGTGACGGCCCAGGTACGGGACGCGCTGGACGGCGCCACCCCCGACGAGGGGCTGGCGGTCCTGCTGGACCGGGTGGTGAGCGCGCTGCTCATCGACCGCACCTGGGTCCTCGTACGCACCGACTTCATGCTGTACGCGGCGCGCGACCCGGACACCGCGGCCGCCCTGATCCGGCACCGCGAGGCGCTGCGCGAAACGCTGCAGCCGATCGTGACCGCCTTCGTCGACCCCGACACCATGCCGCCCGGGCTGCGCGACCCCGAGTCGCTGACGGCGGCGGTCCTCACGATCCACGACGCGGCGGCCGAACGGCTGCTGCTCGACCCGGATCTCGACGCGCCGCGCGACTGGCTGCGCGACATGCTCACCGCTCTGCTCACCCCCCGGCGCTGAGGGGGAGACGAGACGCGTGTGGCGGGGGGCGAGACGCGCTCGCCACCCGCCACATTCGTATCAGCCATCAGCCCCGTGGAGCGCCCGCGACAGCCGTGGCCGCCCGGCGGCGGCCCGCCCGGGTGATCAGCACCGCGCCGATGACCATCAGCAGCCCCACGCCCGCCGCGCCGAGGCCGATCGTCACCAGATCCGTCTCCAGGGGCGGGTGCTGGGTCTTCGGCGTACCGTCCGGGGTGGCCAGATGCTCCTTGCCCGTGTACTTCACCGGGCCCGTCCCGTCGGCGGGCGGCTTCGCGGAGGCCCGGACGGCGGCAGCGGCGTTGATCGGCCCGTACCCGACCAGCGCGTTACGCCCGCCGGCCGGATGGGTCGCCGTCTTCGTCAGCAGGGCGCGGACCTGGGCCGGGGTCAGCTTGTCGTTGTGCGACAGCATCAGGGCCACGACGCCCGAGGTGAGCGCCGCCGCGGGCGAGGTGCCGTTGACCGGCTCGTAGCCGCCCGTGTTCTTCGCGCTCACGATGGCCACACCGGGTGCGGCCACCGAGTTGTACGTCCGTACCGTGGAGAACTCGGCGCGGCTGCCGTTCTGCTGGGTGGCGGCCACGGCGATCACACCCGGGTAGCCCGCCGGGTACGAGGCGTCGTTGAACATGTCGCCGTCGTTGCCCGCCGAGGCGATGACCGGAATGCCCTTCTGGGCCGCCCGGGCGAGGGCATCGACCTCGTCCTCGTCGACGCTGTCGCCGAACATCTCGCCACCGAGCGACATGGAGATCACATCGGCGCCGTGGTCGACCGCGTAGTCGATGCCCTGGCCGACCGGGCTGGGCCCCTGCTTCCAGTCCTCGGGATCGTGTTCCTCCTTGTCGTCGATCACCCGGACCGACAGGATGCTCGCTTTCGGAGCCACCTTGAGGACGTCCGAGGCCATCGCGGTGCCATGGCCGCCCCAGCGCGGATCGCCGGGCCGCAGACCGTCCTTGAGGAAGTCGGGGCCGGTGGTCACCTTGCCGTTCAGCGCCACGTGGTTGGTCATGACGCCGGTGTCGAGTACCGCGACCTTGATGCCCTCGCCCTGCGCGGTGCTCTGCGCCGACGCCAGGCCGAGCGCCTTCGCCTCCCAGCTGGTGGGGGTGGGGTTGGCAGCGGCCGCGGGCGGCGCGGCCGCCACGCCCAGCACCGAGCTGAGGACGGTCGCCGTCATGGCCGTGCCGAGGCGTACGCCGGTGTGTCGCCGGACGCTCATGAGGTCTCCTCCAACAGCAGATCACCGAGGTGCATGTTCAGGGCGTCGACGAGGCCGGTGGCGGCGCCCCGCCATGGCGCGCGGTCCTGCTCGGCGTCGGAGCTGTACTTGCCCCACTCCCCCGGCAGCTCGCCCGCCTTGCGGCCGTCGACGGCACCGGCGGAAACCATGAGGGCACAGGGGAGATACATCTCGGTGGCCGACTGCCCCGCCGAGCCGTTGGACCGCGCGTCGCTCCACCGGGCCGCGATGGTGCCCGGGACGCCGTACGCCTTCACCCCCGGGCCCGGGTCGTCCTTCTCCTGCTCGGCGTCGAAGAAGGTGCTCATCTCGTTCTTCACGGAGTCGCCCTCGGGCAGGACGATCAGCGCCGCGGTCGCAACGGTGTTGCCCGTCGGGTCCACGTAGGTGGCGCGCAGCACGGCCTTGCAGCCGAGCTTCTTCGCCTCGGCCGCGGTGGCTCCGCTCAGCCCGTCGGCACAGCCGGTCTGCTCGGATATCCCGATGCGGTGCCACTGCGCGCGCTTGCGGTCCGCGCTCTCGGACTGGGAGTTCTCCTTGGGCGCCAGGGTGTCCGGGAAGAGCTTGTCGGCGGGCTCGTTGCGCCACATCGACCCGCCGTACTCGGTGCGGTTGGCGATGTTCTGGCTGTGGTTCGAGTAGGCGTGCGCGGTCAGCGCGCCACCGCCCAGCATCGCGAGCGCGCCGGTGATGCCGAGGAAGGCGGTGAGGCAGGTGCGGCCTGTGCTCTTCCGCGGTGGCGCGGGCGGCGGCGGTTGCGGGGCGGACGGGTGGCCATACGGTGCGCCCTGGGGCGGCTGCCCGGCATACGGTGCGCCCGGCGCGGCGTATGGCGGTGCGCCGTGGGGTGGTTGCCCGCCGTACCCCGGTGTCCCCTGCCAGGCCTGTGGGGGGCCGGGTGGCGGGGGCATGGGCGGTGGGGGTGGCATGGGTGGTTGGCCCTGCTGAGGCTGTTGCTGTCCGTAGGGTCCAGCGTTGCCAGGGCCTTCGGACGGCCTCGGGTACGACATGGGGCACCCCTCCTCGGTGTCGGCGGCCGGTGAGCGGGCGCACGACAGCTGAGGAGATGACCTCCCACGGCACACGCCCCCGCACGTGCAGAGGAGAACTTTACCGATCATGGCTGGAATCGGAGCAACCGGCCTCGGAGGCGCGGCCGGAAAGGCGCCGTTCACGCGCTATGTCCGGCGGTAGACGGTGATGGAGTGTCCGATCTCGTCGACAGGACGGCTGTGTTCGATCAGCGACGCGAGCCTGCCCCGCGCCTGGGCGACCGAGGAGTCCGAGACGGCGAGCAACCCGTGGACCCGGCCCGGGAACACCCTGCGCGGGTCGCGGGCGCGGATGCCGTACGCGGACGGCACACCGCTGCCCTTGTACACCAGCCACACCCGCTCGTCCCGGTAGCGCCCCCGGAGGCGGTCGGCCAGCCGCCCCAGGTCCTGGCCCCAGTCGACGTTCGAGTCGTGCAGGTGGAGATGGGTCCTGGCCGGGCCGCCGAACGCCTCGTTGGCGTACGGCAGGTAGTACGGAAACGTCCGCAGCGAGCTGACCGCCACGCACACGGCCAGGGCCGCCGTCACGCCACGCGCCCCTCGCCACCGGAGCGTGACCAGCCCGGCCACGGCGACCGCCAGGAACATGGGCAGGAAGATGGCGTACCGCACGCCGAGGTCGCGGGCGCCGATCATGGCCACGGCCATCAGCACGGCAGCGGGCACCAGGACGTACGGCGCCGCGGGCCGCAGCCGGGGCACCGCCACCATCGCCACGGCACCGGCGGCCCACAGCGCGAGCATGCCCAGGGGCGTCTTCACCAGCAGCGCGGCGGGCAGGTAGTACCAGAGCGAGCCGTGGTACCGGTGGCCGAACAGGAAGCCGCGCCACAGCTCGTTCTCGAATCCGAACTGGACGCGCATCCCGTCGCGGAACGGCTCGGGGACCGGCAGCAGGTCGACGGCGAGCCCGCGCAGCCCGTGCACGGCGGGCACCTGGCCGGGCGTGGTCCAGCGCAGCCGCGGGTCCACGGCGAGGTACGCGGCCCACACCACGGCGAGCGCCACCAGCGCCATGCCCACCGCGCCCGCCACGCCCCGCGCCATGCCCCACGCCGTGCCGCGCCACCGCCCGGTGCCGGGTGTGCGGCGGGCGTACGACACGTACGAGAGCACCGCCAGGAGCATCAGTACCGGAACCGCGGGCAGCGCGCTCATCTTGGTGGCCACGGCCGCGCCGAGCGCCACCCCGGCGAGCGGCAGATGTGTCCGGGGGCGGCGCCGGGCCCGCCAGAGCAACCACACCGAGGTCAGCAGGAATCCGGCCATCGGTACGTCGAGCGTGGCGAGCGAGCCGTGCGCGATGACATCGGGCGAGAACGTGTACAGCGTGAGCGCCGCCACTCCGCCCACCGGACCGGCCAGATCCCTTGCGAACGCGAAGACGACCAGCCCGAACAGCAGCGTCAGCACAATCACCGGCAGCCGCGCCCACAGCATCACCTGCCACGGGTCATTGCCCGACTCGTACAACAGCCGCCGCCCCAGCGCCCCCTGGTCCCCGGCGAATCCGGGGGCCAGGCGGGCGTGGGCGAACAGCAGCCCGGTGGCGATGACGAGCTTGCCCAGTGGCGGGTGTTCGGGGTTGAACCGCAGGCTGTGTTCCCGCAGGTAGGTCAGGGCCGTCCCCACGTACACCGGCTCGTCGATGGTCGGCGTCTGCTCCACGGCCGCGGTCACCATCGCGACGGCCATCTGCGCGAGCAGCACGACCACGAGGACCACGACGAGCACGGCCACCCGGCGTCGCCACGGCTGTCTGACCCGCGGCTCCCCGGCCCGCGCCACCGGACCGACGGCCACCCGGGTCACCCTGTCGAGGACACCAGCCACGTGCATGGCACCCGACCATAATGGTGCGCGTCCGCGAAGGTGCTCAGGGACGCGAACTCGGCGCGATCCGCAAAAAGCGCGCGGGAGCGAGCACGGGAGGGCAGGCTAGCGGGCCGTGCCGAAGTCCTGCGTCCAGTAGTTACCGGACCCGGAGAGGCCGACGCCGATCTCCTTGAAGTCGCAGTTCAGGATGTTGGCCTTGTGACCGGAGCTGTTCATCCAGCCCTCCATCACACTCTTGGCCGAGCTGTAGCCGTAGGCGACGTTCTCACCGTAGGTGCTCCACGAGTAGCCCGCGGCCTCGATCCGGTCGCCCGGCTGGGACCCGTCGGACCCGGTGTGCGACATGTTGCTGTGCTCGGCCATGTCCTTGCTGTGGGCCTCGGCGGCCTCGGTGAGCTTCGCGTTCACCTTCACCGGCGAGCACCCCACCTTGGCGCGCTCGTCGTTGACGAGGTCCACGACCTGGGACTCGGCGCTGGACGCCGCCGACGACGGGGAGGCGGCGGCCTTGGTGGTGGCGGCGGCCGTGGTGGCCGGGGCCTTGGACTTCGCCGCCACCGGGGCGGTGGCGGACAGGGTGGTGGCGGGGGCGGAGGCCGTACGGGCTCTCGGCGTGGCGGAGGCCGACCGCGACGCCCGCTCCGTCTCCTTCGCCCGCTTCACCGGCGCCGATTTCTCCGCGTCCCGGTGGTCACTCTTCTTCTCCTGCCACCGCTGGCCCTGCCCGTGCTCCGCGGTCGCACTGGTCTCCACCCCACGGGCCTCGTCGCCCTTGTCATCCGGCCCGTTCAGACACGCCATCGCGACCGACGGCACACCCACGGCGGCCACCGCGACGGCGGCGACGGCTATCTTCCGGTGGTGCGTCTTCGTGGTCCGGTGCTTGCTCATGCGTGACCCTCACTCGGTAGTCGCGGTACGCCCTCCCCCGTGTACGGCTGACTCTGTGCGCAGCGATGCCAGGACTGCCGAGGCGCGGTGTGGGCCGTCATTGTTAGGTCCGCGCCGAAAGCAATGCAACGAGTGTTCGCTACTACCGGGGGTCGTAGTGCGGGACGTCGCTTGCGGAGGGACACCGAGGTGTGCTGCGCAGGTTCCGTGAAGGAGATGTGACGGTGTTCCGCCGTCAGAAACGCTGGTGGCCAGACGACTGGGCGGGACACCGGACCCGCCGCGAACCCGGATGCGACATGTCGGCAAGAGCCGAAAAGTCTCCGATTTCGCCGAGCGGGTATCTACTATTGCGCCCCGTTCGTTCCGGGGCGCGGTGTGACTGTTGTCATGAGGTTCGCCGCGATCAGTTGGAGGCGATCCGGGCGGCCACGCAGGGGTCCTCGTTGCGGTAGCCGAGGCGGGTGTAGAGCCGCTCGGCGGGGGCGTTGTCCGCGAGCTGCCACAGGGTGCAGAAACCGTGGCGGCGCACCGCGTACCGGGTCAGCCACGACGTCAGCGCCGCGCCAAGACCCTGGCCGCGCTGGGCGGCGTCGGTCGCGACGGACGCCATCAGCGGCGCCCCGCTGTCCCGCAGGCTGCTCATGGCGCCACAGGCCACGAGCCTGCCCTCGTCGTCACGGATTCCACACCACAGGCTCACATCCGGGGAGCCGGGGCCGGTCGAGTAGGCGGGGCTGTGTTCGCCGAGGAAGGTGAGCAGCTCGTCGTGGTGGCTCTCGTCGAGGACGACCACGCGCTCCTCGCCCCGCTGCACGGGCGGTTCCTCCAGCGTCCAGCGGAACACCCACTCGACGATGTCGTTCACCGGCAGATGGCGGGCGACCAGGGTGTCGGTGCCGCGTGGCCCGGTGAACTCCCGCACCTGCTCCGGGCGGCGCTGCGCGGCGCGCAGGACGAGCCCGGCGGCCGCCTCCGGACCGCCGACGGTCCACACATGCCCGCGGACGTCGTCGAGCCACGCCGCGGCACCATGGCCCGACCAGCCGAACCGGCCGGCCGGTCGCTGTCGCGCCGCGCCGAACCGCAGCAGCGCGGAACCGGGTCGCAACTCCAGGCCCTGGTCGAACAGGTCCGTGGTCCGGGGAGGAAGAGTCGTTGCCAGCATCGCTCTCAGGAAGGACGTAGTGGAGGGACGGCGACAGCCCGGACACGCGCGGGCGCGACCGGAGACTGCCTACTGGGGTATGGGGAGCCCGTCGGCGGCTGCGCGCGCGGGCGCGCCCGGCCGAGCGGGGCGGTCTACTCTCGCATACGGCCCCCGGCCTGGGGCAAATCGGCGGAGGTCGCCCACCAGGCGTTCGTCCGACCGCCCCGGAGGTGTCCCCCGCCGTTCAGGATTCCGACGCCGGGCGTCCCCCTGCCCGGCACTGGGTCAACTGCCCGCGGGCTACGAGCGATCCACGCCGCGACGCCTCTGCCAGGGTCCGCCGGGCCCTGCCGTCCCCGTACGGCCGTCCGGCGTGGCCGAGGGAGGGGAGCGTCTGGCCCTGACCGCCCTGGCCACCGGGGCACGACGGACACCGTGGGCGCGGGCCGGGCATTGACGCCCGGCCCGCCGGGGCCGCCACGCCTGCGCGCACGGCCCGGCGCGCCGCACCGCAGCCTGACACCGCGGCCCGGCACCGCGGCCGGACACCGCGGCCCGGCTCACCGCTCCGGCGACGCGGCCGTGTCCTGCGGCCCGGCCAGCCCGGCCCCGGCCAGCCCCTCCGGGAGCGCCCCGGTGTGCACCACGCCCAGCCGCTGGGTCGCCCGGGTCAGCGCCACGTACAGGTCGCTCGTCCCGAACTCCCCCGGCTCGGCCACGATCACCGTGTCGAACTCCAGCCCCTTGGCCTGCCGCGGGGCCAGCAGCACCACCGGGCACGTCAGGTCCGGGGACCGGCCCGCGGAGGCGTACGGAAGCGCGGCCGCGAGGGCGTCGTGGTGACCGGGCGGGGCGATCACCGCCACGCGGCCCTCCGTCCCCGACTCCCGCGCCACCGCGTCGGCCACCGCGCCCGGCAGGTCGGCGGTGTGCCGCGCCCAGGGGCGTACGCCGGTGGCGCGCACCGAACGCGGCGGTTCGAAGGCCGGGTCCGCGGTCCAGGCCACCTCCGCCGCGACGTCCATGATCTCGGCCGGGGTGCGGTAGTTGACGCCGAGCCGGGTGTGTTCCCAGCGGTCCTCGACGTACGGGGCGAGGATCGAGGCCCAGGAGCCGCAGCCGCCCGGCTCCGCGGTCTGCGCGGGGTCGCCGACGAGCGTCATGGAACGGGTCGGGGACCGGCGCATCAGCAGCCGCCACGCCATCGGGGACAGCTCCTGGGCCTCGTCCACGATGATGTGGCCGAAGGCCCAGGTGCGGTCGGCGGCGGCGCGTTCGGCGGCGCTGCGGTGGTCGATCTCCTCGTTCCGGTCCGCCAGGCGCTCGGCGTCGATGAGGTTGTGGGCGGCCAGCACCTCCGAGTCGTCGTCCTCGCGGTCCTCGAACTCCTGGGTGCGGGAGCCGTAGGAGAGGTCGAGCACGCCCTGCGCGTACTCGATGCGCTCCAGCCGTGCCCCCTCGGCGGCGGCGCGGGCCGCCGAGTCGTCCTCGCCGACCAGCTCGGCGGCCTCGTCCAGCAGCGGCACGTCCGCCGGGGTCCACTCACCGCCGGTACGGCGGATCGCGGCGGCGTCGGCGTCGGAGACGTGGACGGGGTCGGTGAGGAAGTCCGCGACCAGCTGCTCCGGGGTGAGTTCGGGCCACAGCTCGTCGATGGCGGCGTGCACCTCGGGGCTGGCCGCGATCGCCTTGCCGAGCTGGGCGATGTCGTCGGGGCCGAGGAGGTTCGGGCCGCCGTACGGGTCCGCGCCGATCCGGTCGGTCAGCTGGGCGGTCAGCCCGTCGATGACGCTGAACGCGAAGTGCGGGCGGGCCAGGTTGTGCGGCAGCCGGGTCTCGCGTGCCCGCCACCGCGCGTCGCTCGCGATATCCGCGTCCAGGACCAGGTCACCGTCGTCGTGGTCGATCACGATCTCCGGGTCGGGCAGCGCCTGCCGGTCCCGGACGAAGCGGGCCAGGGCGTCCGCCATGGTGGCGCGGCCCTTGGCCTCGGCGGCCTCCGGGGTGTCGGTGCCGGTGGCCGTCACACCAGGGAACAGCTCGCCGAGCGTGGCGAGCAGCACACCGGTCTCGCCGAGCGCGGGCAGCACCTCGCCGATGTACCCGAGGAACGCCGGGTTGGGCCCCAGGACCAGCACCGCGCGGCGGGCCAGCAGCTCCCGCTGCGCGTAGAGCAGATACGCGGCGCGGTGCAGCGCGACCACGGTCTTCCCGGTGCCGGGGCCGCCCTCGACGACGAGGACACCGTGGTGCGGGGCACGGATGATCCGGTCCTGCTCAGCCTGGATGGTCTGCACGATGTCGTGCATCCGGCCGGTGCGCGCGGAGTCGAGCGCGGAGAGCAGCACGGCGTCCGCGTCGCTGTTCTCGTGCCCGGTCCTCACGGTGTCGTCCAGGTCCAGGATCTCGTCGTGCAGGGCGGTGACCTGCCCGCGCTCGGTGGTGATGTGGCGCCTGCGGCGCAGCCCCATCGGGGTGTGTCCGGTCGCCAGGTAGAACGGGCGCGCCACATCGGCCCGCCAGTCGATGACCAGCGGGGTGCGTTCCGCGTCGTCGCGCCGGATGCCGATGCGCCCGATGTGGTGGTCGCGGCCGTCGCGGAACTTCAGCCGCCCGAAGCACAGCCCCCGCTCCCCCGCGTCGAACGCGGCGAGCAGCCCGGACCGCTCGGCCACCAGCACATCGCGCTCCAGCCGCGCCTGGAAGTTCCGCCCCTCCATCGACAGGGCGTCACTCACCGCCTCCTCGGCCCCGGCCCGCAGTTCGGCGAGACGCGCATGGAGCAGGTCGATGAATTCCTGCTCCTGGCGCAATTCCGCGTTTGACAATTCAACTCCCGCTGGATAAGATGACTTCATCGAGTATTGCTTTGCCTAAAAACAAGGCAGACATGCAAATCACCAATATACGCAGAGAAACGCTCCGGCCGTCAAGGCGAACGGAGCGTCTTTTGTTTTCCGCGTGTTCCGCCGGGCGCCCATGGGTAGTTTGAACGGTGTCCACGATCGGGTGGGCGATAGGCCGGCGGGTCATCGGCCGGTGGGACATCGGGGGACAACAACATGACACAGGTCGAACTGCCGGACGGAACGGTGATCGAGGCACGGATCTCGGACGCCGCACAGCTTGGCCAAAGCCCCGGCGGCTACAGCGATACCGGGCTGTCGGAGGCGTTCACGGCCCGGGTCGAGGGGCTGACCGAGATGATCAGGGGCGTGGCCGCCAGCATGCGGCAGGCGACGGCGGCCGTGGCGCCTGACGAGGTCGCGGTGACCTTCGGAGTCGAACTGGCCGCCAAGCCCGGCAAGGTCGTGAGCGTCCTCGCGGACGGTGAGGCGAAGGCGTCGGTCACCGTCACCCTCACCTGGCGGGACGGGGCCGCGCGCTGACAGCGCTCCGACGGCGATGTCGGACAACGAACGAGGGCTGCGGCAGCGCACGGCCGAGAACAATCTGCGCGACCTCGTCCAGGACGTCACGGTGTGGATCCACAGCCCGGACTCCGACGGCGCACCAGCCCCGGCCGACTTATGGGGGAGCGGATTCTTCGCGGCTCCTGGGCGGGTCCTCACCTGCGCCCATGTCCTGCTGCGCGGCTCGGGGCGGACGGCCGAGTGGAAGGGCACCGCTCCGATCGGCGTCACCTACCGCGCGGGCCGGGACCTGGTGACGACGACAGGGCAACTGCTCCACGCCCTGCCCGGGTGGGCGGATGTGCCCGACGGCTCGGAGGGCGCATGGCCGACCCCCGACCTGGCCATCATCCAACTGGCCGACCCGGTCGACGATCACCCGTGCGCATGGCTCTCCGACCTCTCCACCCCGCCCCACGGGCAGGGCGGCAAGGTTCTGCTCCAGGGATTCACGGCCGACGAGACCGGCCCGGTGTACCCCTGGACCGGCGAATGCACGGTCGAGGGTGCTCAGGAGAACCATGTCTTCCGCCTCGGGATCGAGGGCGGACAGATCCGGGCCGGTGTCTCCGGGGGCCCGGTGGTCGACCTCGGCCGAGGCGCGGTCGTCGGGGTCGTCAAAGCGCAGCGCAACGACCGGGACGGCGGAAAGGCCGTGCAGCTCACGGCCCTGCGGGAACTGCCGGTCGAGGGGGCGGAATCGGATCCGTACCAGGACCTGATGACCGCCCATGACCACTGGCACTGGATGGCACAGCACCCGCCGAAGGCGGCGCGGAACACCTGGACCGACGTCCAGGGCGGCCTCCCCCTTTCCAGCGGGCTGTGGCAGCCCGTCGACCGCACCAAGGCGCTGGGGCTGCTCGCCGGGCTTCCCCCGGCGCCGGACGTCGGCACGGTGGAGCGGCTTGTGGTGGAGGCGGGCGCGGAACAGCCCACCAGCCGCACCGCTCCACCGCGCGGCTGGCGGGACGGGGCGGGGCTGCTGTACGACCCGACCGGGCAGAACGAGATCGTCGTCTTCCTCGACTATCTGCTGCGGGTGGCGCGGAGCGTGCGCGCCGAGTGCCCGCGGGGCGCGCTCAGCCTCCAGGAGTGGGCGCTGGACCGGGCCCACGCACTGCCGTGGTCGCTGCGGAAGCTGCTGGCCGGACTGGTGTTCGTGCCCGATGCGGTGGAGGTGGCGGTGCCCGTGCCTCTGGCCCCGCCCGCGCCGGAGCCTGTGTCTGTGCCCGAGCCCAACCCTGTGCCTGTGCCCACGCCGGAGCCCGCGCCCACGCCGGAGCCCACGCCCACGCCCACGCCCACGCCCGAGCCCGAGACCCGGCCCGAGCCCGAACCAGGCCCGGAGCCGTCTCCCGAACCCGAACCGCTGCCCGAACCAGAACAGGAACCGGAACCGGAACCGCTGGAGCGTTTCGATCCCTCCGTCGTCGTGCTCGACCTGCGCACCGACTGGTGGCAGGAGAACCGCTACCGCTGGACGGCCCGCCTCGTCACCTCCCTCGGGGAGGTCGAACTGCTCGCCATGGGCGAGGACCTGGGCCCGGCCGGACTGGCCGATCCGCCCGGCGTGTTGCTCGACGCACTCCACCAGGCGTTCCTGCGCGCCGACGCCGGTCATCACATCGCCCCCGTCGAACTCCACTTGCCGCAGGAGCTGTTCGACATACCGGTGGACGAATGGACCTTCAGGCGGCGGCCGCTCGGCGTGACCCGGGCCGTGATCGTGGTCGACCAGGCGACCCCGGAACACCGGCCGAACGGGTGCCGCTCCCGGTGGCGGGCCACGCCGCCCCCGGCGCCACGCCCGTTCGCCGTCCGGCTGGACTCGCTCGCGGCGGACGGCCGCGAGCCGTTCCCCGGCCCGGGCGCCGTGTTCGTCCACGGCGGCCCGGTGGGCGACGGCGACACGGCGGGGCGGCTGCGGCGGGCGCTCGACCGCGGCCTCACGGCCCTGCTGTGGCGGCGGTACCCCGCCGCCGGGGAGGACACCGGGAGCGCCGGGGCGGAGGAGCGGTTCCACCGGGCGGCGGCCGGGTTCGTCGACGGTCTTGCCACACTGGCCGACCTTCCGTCGGCCGTCACGGAGTTACGCGCCCGGAACTGGCGGGGCGACCCCGGTACGGACTGGGCCCGCGGCATCGTCCTGCTCCATCACGACCCCGGTCGGCGACCCGGCGGGGCACCCGCATCCGATCTGCTGGAGACACCATGACCGCACAGGAGCAGAAGTGACCGAATGGCTCATTTACCGGGGCACGGGAGAGCCGCACGACGGCATCGCGGAGCTGCCGCCCCCACCGCCCTGGCGGCGCTTCGACGGCGGTCCGCCACTGCCCGCGCCCGCGGCGCTCGACTCGGCGTCCACACGCCGCCTCGGGCAACCGGCCCACGCGTACCGGCCCGGGCCGGAAGAGCTGGAGATGGTCAACGCGGCGCTGTACCTGCGCCGTCCGCTCCTCGTCACGGGCCCGCCGGGCGCGGGCAAGAGCACCATTCCGCACGCGGTCGCGCAGGAACTGGGACTGGGCCGCGTCCTGCGGTGGCCGATCGTGAGCCGCTCGGCGCTCCAGGACGGGTTGTACGGCTACGACGCCATCGCCCGGCTGCAGGACAGCCAGCTCGGCGGGTCGGCCGAGGACATCGGCCGCTATGTGAGGCTCGGGCCGCTGGGCACCGCGCTCCTGCCGTGGGAGCGTCCGCGGGTGCTGCTCATCGACGAGATCGACAAGAGCGACGCCGACTTCCCCAACGACCTGCTGAATGTGCTGGAGGAAGGGGAGTTCGCGATCCCGGAGCTGGAGCGGCTGGCGGATCCGCACGTCGTGGAGGTGGCGACGGACGACGGCGAGCGGGCCCCGGTCACCGGGGGCCGGGTCCGCTGCCTCGCCTTTCCGCTGGTGGTGCTGACCAGCAACGGCGAACGGGACTTCCCAGCGCCCCTGTTGCGCCGCTGCCTCCATCTGCACCTCACGATGCCCGACCACGAGCGGCTCACCGCGATGGTCGTGGCCCATCTCGGCGAGGAGGCCGCACAGGAGTCGGCGGCCCTGATCGAACGCTTCCTCGACAGCGCCCCCGGCGACCTCCGGGCCGTGGACCAGTTGCTGAACGCCATCTACCTGGCCGTCCTCACCTCCGGCGGGGCGCTCGCCCGCGAGCGGCTCGCCGAGCAGCTCATGCGGCCGCTCAACCGTCCCTGGTGAGGTGCGGCCATGACCGCGCATGAGCCGATCCGCAGGCTCCTGGACCGGCTGGCAGAGGCGGGCCATCCCGTGGACGTGGTGTCCGTCGCGGACGCGCTGTGGCTCGCCCAGTGGGCCGGGCCCGGACCCGGCGCGCGGTCGCGGCACGCCGGAGCGGCCGGGCCGCACCCGCGTCCGCCGGAGGTGGGCCCTCCGATGGCCGCCGGGGAATCGCGACTGGAGGCACCTCTGTACCCGCCGCCGGTGCGGCCCGGCAGCCTGCCGCCCCGGCACATCCCTCCGCCGCCCCCGCCGATCCGCGAAGCGCTGCCCGGGCTCCTGCCCCTGGAGCGGGCCCTGAGGCCGCTGCGGCGGCTCCGCTCCGCGGTGGGCCCGGTGCCCCGGGCGCTGGACGAGGGGGCGACGGCGGATCTGTCGGCCCGTGCGGGCCTGCTCCTTCCGGTGCTCGGGCCCGCCCGCCACGTACCTACCCTGTCCCTTCATCTGCTCTTCGACTCCTCCTCTTCGATGGTCGTCTGGGAGCGGACGGTCGAGCAGGTGCGGCAGGTCTGCGAACGGAGCGGCGCGTTCCGCGATGTGCGGCTGCTGCGGCTGCACCCGGCCCCAGGCAGCGGCCTCGCCGTCGGCGCACGCGACGACCCGGCCCGCCGGGCGCGCCCCGCCGACGAGCTGCGGGACCCCACAGGACGGACGTTCACGCTGCTGGTCAGCGACTGTGCGGGCCCGCTGTGGCGCAGCGGCGCGGCCCAGCGGTTTCTGCACCGGCTGGCCTCGCTGGACGCGCCCGTGGCGGTGCTCCAGCCCCTGCCGCAGCGGCTGTGGGGGCGTACGGCGCTGCGGCCGGGACCGGGCCGGCTGTGGCAGGGGCACGGGCCGGGCGCGCTCCCCGTCTTCCGGCCACAGGACGGCCCTCCGGCGCCGGGGGCGCTCCCGGTTCCCGTACTGCCCCCGTCTGCCGTGGCGCTGGGAGCCTGGGCGCGGATGCTCGCGGGGGCGGTACCGGAAGGGATCAAGGCTGCCGCGGCCTGGGTGGAGGGCGACCATCCGGCGGTGCCGGAGCCGGATCCGCAGTGGGCGCCGCGCGGTGCCGAGGAGCTGATGCGCCGCTTCCGGGCGGGCGCCTCGCCCGCGGCGCGACGGCTGGCGACGTACCTCTCGGCGGTCCCGCTGGTGCTGCCGCTGATGCTCACCGTCCAGCGGACGATGCTGCCCGACGGGGGCCCGTCCGATCTGGCCGAGGTGCTGTTGAGCGGGCTGCTCTCGCACGCCGACCCGGCGGGGGCCAGGAACACGGTGTACATCGGGGACGGCACCGGGAACACGGCGGGCGTCGAGGACGGCCCGTGGGTGGACGGCCCGTGGTACGACTTCGCACCCGGCGTCCGTGAGCTGCTGCTCAGCCTGCTCTCCCGGGACGAGGCGGCCCTGATCCTCAAACTCGCCTCCGCCCATGTGGAGCGCGCCTTCGGCGCCGGGGGCCCCAACTTCCCGGCCCTGGCCCTCGGCCACCTGATCGGCGCCACCGCGCCTGCGGTCACGCACCCGGGCGAGCCGCCGCGCCCGGCGGGGGTACCCGCGCCGTTCGCCGCGGTACCGGCGCTCGTGGTGCGGCGGTTCCTGCCGGTCACCGCCGTACGGCCGCGGACGTACGGTACGCGGCTCGCCGAGGCCCGTGCGCTGCGCGCTCGGTACGAGACGGGGGGTGACGCCGGGGCGCTGCACGAGGCGGTGGCGGTCCTGCGCGAGCTGGCCGCGGACCGGCGGGGCCCGGAGACGGACCAGGTGGACACGGAGCTGGGCGGGGCGCTGCTCTCCCTGTGGCGGCTGCGGCGCGACCCCGCCGTCCTGGACGAGGCGGTGGTGCTGATGCGCTCGTGCGTGGCGCGGCTGGGCGAGGGGCCGCCCGCTCCGTGGCTCGGCAGGGCCCATCAGACCCTGGGGCGGCTGCTGCGGGAGCGCGCCGGGGTCCCTTCGTCCGGCCACCGCGAACAGGAGGCCGTCGACCTGCTGCGGCAGACGGAGCGCACGCTGGACCGGGCGTCGCGGCTGCTGGTGCCGGACACGGACGCGGTGCTGGAAGCGGTGCTGGAACGGGCAGCGGTGCTCCATGAGCTGTGGGGTCTGATCGGCGACGACCAGTTGCTGCACGAGGCGGTGGGTGGGCTGCGCGCGATGGCCGGTGCCCAGTCGTTCTGGGCCCCGCACACCGCCGATCTCCATCTCCAGCTCGGCCGGGTGCTGCTCACGCTGGCGGCCACGGCACCGGAGGATCGGGAGGAGCGCCGTCGCGGGTACGCGGCCGACGCCGTGGAGGAGCTGACGGCCGCCCGGAAGCTGCTGGACGTGGAGCCGGACGGGCCGTCGCGGATGAGCGCCCTGCTGCTGGACCTGGCGCGTGCCCGGGAACTCACCGGCGACGCGGGCGAGTCCGTACCGGCCACGCTGGAGGAGGCACTGCGCGCCAGCGAGTACGCCCCGGCGACGCGCCTGACCATCCTGACGCGCCTCGGTGAGGCGTGGCGGGGGCGCTTCGCGGCGGGCGGCGGGGACACCGCCCTGGCGCGGGCCCTCGGCTTCCTGCGGCGGGCGGCCGGTGAGACCACCGGGGGCTCCGCGGAGCGCGCGGCCGTTCTGGAGACGCTGGGAGTGACACTCCTCGACCTCGCCGGATCCGGCGCACCGGTGGGCCTCGCGGCGGTGCGGGAGGCGGTGGACGTGCTGAGGGAGGCCGTGCTGAGTACGCCCGGGACGGACCCCGTGCGGGGCGAGCGGCAACTGCTGCTCGGCCGGGCGCTGGACGTCCGTCGCCGGGCCGAGCGGGCGGCGGCCGAGTCCGATGGCGCGCCGCCGGGGTGAACTCCGGCGGACAACTGGGGCGATGGCCGGGGGCGCTGCTCAGTCGCCGCGGGCGACTGGGGAAAACGGCGCGCGACGACGGAGACGCACCGCTCGCCCTACGCTGCTCGCGCGGGAGAGCACCCGGCTGTGGCACCCCTCGGAGCCGAAGCGAGAGCGAGGATCGAGATGTTGTCCGTGATATCCGTGAGGCCCGCCACGAAACCACATGAGTCCGGCGGCGAAGGGGCGCGCCGATGAGCGACGGCCATCTGGAGGTGTGTGTCGTCGGCGCCGGGCCCCGGGGGCTGTGTGTGGTGGAGCGGCTGTGCGCCAACGAGCGCGCGGCGCGGTCGTACGAGACCGTCACCGTGCACGTCGTCGACCCGGCGGCGCCCGGCGCGGGGGCGGTGTGGCGCCCCGGCCAGTCCCGGCATCTGCTCACCAACACCGTGGCGTCCCAGATCACCGTGTACACCGACGACAGCGTGCGCGTCGAGGGTCCGATCGAGCCGGGGCCTAGCCTGTACGAGTGGGCGCGGAGCCTCGCGCGGTTCGGTGAGCCGGGCGAGTACGACACGCCCACGCTCGCCGAGGCCCGCGCGCTCGGCCCCGACGCGTACCCCACCCGCGCGTTCTACGGCCGCTATCTGCTGGACAGCTTCCAGCGGGTGGCCGCGCGCGCCCCGGAGCACATCACGCTGAGGGTGCACCGCTCGCGCGCGGTGGCGATGGCGGACACCAGCGGAGTGCCGGGCGGGCCGCAGGGCATCCGGCTGGCGGACGGCACCCGGATCCACCAGCTGGACGCCGTGGTCCTGGCCCTCGGCCACCTTCCCACCCACCTCACCCCTCGCGAGGAGCGCACCGCCAGCCTGGCCCGCATCCACCACCTCGGCTATGTCACCCCGGCCAACCCGGCCGATGTGGACACCGGTTCCATCGGGGCCGGGGAGCCGGTGCTGCTGCGCGGGCTCGGCCTCACCTTCTTCGACCACATGGCGCTGTTCACCACCGGCCGCGGCGGGGTGTTCGACCGGGTCGGGGACCGCCTGGTGTACCGGCCCTCGGGGCGCGAGCCGGTGATGTACGCCAGCTCGCGCCGCGGGGTGCCGTACCACGCGCGCGGGGAGAACCAGAAGGGCGCCTCCGGCCGCCACGTTCCACGGCTGCTCACCCCCGGGACCATCGCCGGGCTGCGCCGCCGCGCCGCGGCGGGCGACCGGGTGCGCTTCGGCACCGATGTGTGGCCGCTGATCGCGGCGGAGGTGGAGAGCGTCTACTACGGCACGCTGCTGACCTCCCGTGGCACCGACCCCGGGCCGTTCACCGACCGCTTCCTGGCCGCGTCGGCTTCGTCGGCTTCGTCGGCCGCGTCGCCCCGGGAGCGGGCCGCCCTCCTGGACGCGTACGGCATCGCCCCCGGCGACCGCTGGGACTGGCAGCGACTCGAACAGCCCTGCGCCGGGCGGGAGTTCGCCGACCGGGCGGAGTTCCGGGCCTGGCTGCTGGACCATCTGGCCCGGGACGTGGCGGAGGCGAAGGCGGGCAACGTCGGCGGCCCGCTCAAGGCGGCGCTGGACGTGCTGCGGGACCTGCGCAACGAAGTACGTCTGGTCGTGGAACACGGCGGTCTGGACGGCGCGTCCCATCTGGACGAGTTGGAGGGCTGGTACACCCCGCTCAACGCGTTCCTGTCCATCGGCCCGCCGGTCTCCCGTATCGAGGAGATGATCGCGCTCATCGAGGCGGGCGTCCTGGAGGTCACCGGCCCCGGAACCCAGGTGTGCATCGACACCGAGCGGCCCGCGTTCGTCGCGCGGTCCACGCTGGTACCCGGGGAGCGGGTGCGCTCCCGGCATCTGATCGAGGCCCGGCTGCCGGTGCCCGATGTGCGCCGCGCCGCCGATCCACTGGTGCGCCATCTGCTGCTGACCGAGCAGTGCCGCCCGTACCGGATCGAGGGGGACGGCGGCACCGGTCACGAGACGGGCGGGCTCGCCGTCACCGAGCGGCCGTGTCATGTCGTCGACGCGCGGGGGCGGCTCCATCCGCGCCGGTTCGCCTACGGTGTCCCGACCGAGTCGGTGCACTGGGTGACCGCCGCCGGGATACGCCCCGGCGTGGACTCGGTGACCCTCAAGGACGCCGACGCGATCGCCCGTACCGTCCTGTCCCTCTCCCCCGCCCCGCTCACCACCGCGGGGGACACCCACTTGACGGGAGTGATCGTGTGAGCGACACCCTGACCGACGCGGGCCTGCTCTCACCGGTGCGCGCCGGAACCCCCGCCGAGGCCACGGTGTGCGATCTGGCCTGGCTGCAGGCCATGCTCGACGCCGAAGCCGCGCTGGCCCGCGCCCAGGCCCGGCTGGGCACCCTGCCGCGGTCCGCGGCCGAGACCATCACCCGGGCGGCCCGCGCCGAACGGCTCGATCTGCGGGCGGTCGCCGTAGGGGCGCGGGAGACGGCGAATCCGGTGGTCGGCCTGGTGCGGGCGTTCACCGAGGTGGTGGCGGCCGAGGACCCGGCCGCCGCCGAGTACGTCCACCGCGGCTCCACCAGCCAGGACGTGTTCGACACCGGCGCCATGCTGGTCGCGCGCAACGCCCTCCGGCTGATCCGGGCGGACCTGGACACCGCCGCCCACGCGCTGGCCCGGCTCGCGGCCGAGCACCGGGACACCGTGATGGCGGGCCGCACCCTGGCCCTGCACGCGGTGCCCACCACCTTCGGGCTCAAGGCGGCGGGCTGGCGCGAGTTGCTCCTGGAGGCGGGCCACCGGATCGGCACCGTCGCGGACACCGGCCTTCCGGTGTCGCTCGGCGGAGCCGCGGGGACTCTGGCGGGCTATCTCGAATACGCCGGACTCGACGGCACCCCCGGCCCCGGGCTCGTCGAACCCGGTGGTTATCTCGACGCTCTGGTGGCCGCGTTCGCCGCCGAGACCGGACTCGCCCGGCCGGTGCTGCCGTGGCACACGCTGCGCACCCCCATCGCCGACCTCGCCTCGGCCCTGGCGTTCACCGCCGGGGCACTCGGCAAGATCGCCGTCGATGTGCAGTCACTCGCCCGCACCGAGGTCGGCGAGGTCGAGGAGCCCGCCGCCCCCGGCCGCGGCAGCTCCTCGGCCATGCCGCACAAACGCAACCCGGTCCTGGCCACGTTGCTGCGCGGCGCCGCCCTCCAGGTGCCGCCC
This sequence comes from Streptomyces sp. NPDC041200, assembly GCF_055591805.1. Classification (NCBI taxonomy): domain Bacteria; kingdom Bacillati; phylum Actinomycetota; class Actinomycetes; order Kitasatosporales; family Streptomycetaceae; genus Streptomyces; species Streptomyces sp. NPDC041200. Next base: position 108,351 of record NZ_JBVIZF010000020.1, read on the forward strand.
ATGGCCACCGGCCTGACGCAGTGTCTGCTGTCCGAGGACGAACGCTCGGCGGGCGGCTGGCACGCCGAATGGCAACTCCTGCGGGAATGCCTCCGCCTCACCGGCGGCGCCGCGCACACCGCCGTCGAACTGGCCGAAGGCCTGCGCGTCCGGGCCGGACGGATGGCCGACAACCTGGAGCTGACCGGCTCCCGCATCGTCTCCGAACGCATCGCGGCCATCCTGGCCCCCCGCCTGGGCAAGGCGGCGGCCCGGCAGCTGCTCGACACGGCGACGGCGGAAGCCGAGCGCACCGGCCAGCCCCTCGCGAAGGTCCTCGCCACCCTGCCCGAGGTGGATCTCACCGCCACGGAACTGGCGCCCCTGTGCGACCCGTCCCACTACACCGGCGCCGCGGGCCCCCTGGTCGACCGCGCCCTGCGGCCGCGCGACTGACGGGCCGCGGGACTGACGGGCCCCGCGCCCAGGCGTTACGTCTGGCCGGAGGCCTCCAGGACGTCGCGGAGCTGGGCGCGGGCCGTGACGCCGAGTTTGGGGAAGCTGCGGTAGAGATGGGAGCCCACGGTCCGGGGGGAGAGGAAGAGGCGTTCGCCGATCTCGCGGTTGCTCAGGCCCTTCGCGGCGAGGCGGATGATGTGCTGCTGCTGGGGTGTGAGGGTGGTGAGGGCGTCCGGGGTGGTGGGGGCCGGGTCGACGCCCGCGGCGCGGAGTTCGGCCCCGGCGCGGTCGGTCCAGGGCTGGGCGCCGAGGCGGCGGAAGGTCTCCAGGGCGGTGTGCAGGCGGGGGCGGGCGTCAGTGATGCGGTGGGCGCGGCGCAGCCATTCGGCGTGGTCCAGGAGGATCTGCGCGCGTTCGAAAGGCCATTGACGGCCTGCCGGGTCGGCCAGGGCCGCGTGGAAGTGTGGTTCCGCGCGGGACGGGTCGAGCAGGGCGTGTGCGCGGTGGATCAGCGCGCGCATCCGGGGTGAGGGGTCGTCGGCGAGCCGCTTCTCGGTGCGTTCCACGATGGCGGCGGCCTCCGCGTGGTGGCCGGTGCGTACGGCCGCGGCGGCGAGTTCGGCCACTCCGGCGTGGGAGCACGCGTAGTGGACGGGGTCGCCGTCGGCGGTGAACAGCAGGCGGAACTGTTCGTACGCGGTCGCCTGGTCGCCCTCGGCGACGGCGGCCATGCCGAGCGCCCAGCGGGCGCGGACGGCGACCGCGCGGCTGCGGTGCGGGTCGATGAGGGTGAGGGCGTCCGAGGCGGCGGTGCGGGCCTCGGCGGTCCGGCCGGTCAGGGCCAGCGGGGCGGCTTCGAGGGACCGTACGGCGGCTTCGAGGTGGGGCAGCCCGGCGACGGAGGAGACGGTGTTCGCGGCGGCGATCCGGGCCTGCGCCCACAGCCCGTGGTCCAGGTACGCCCACCCGGCGGTGCAGCCGAGGCCGGTGGGCAGGGCGCCGCGCAGCCGCCAGCGGTCGAGGGCGTCGTCGAAGATCCGTACCGCGAGGGCCGTCTCGTCGAGCAGCCAGGCCATCGCGCCGAGCGAGTTGAGCAGCGCGGGGTCGCCGTTCGCCCGCTCCACCAGCGCCGGGAGCGCCGCCACGTGTGCGGAGCGGTGCTCGATGGGGTCGGTCACGGTGAGCGTCCAGGGGTCGCCCTGCGCCCGTGCCCGTATGGTGCGCCGGTACTCCTCGTCGCCGGAGTAGAAACCGGCCACGGACGCCAGGACGGTGGCCGTCCGGCGCAGCCGGGGATCCTCCGCCGCCCGCGTCAGCAGCGTCAGCGCGGTGCCGTGCTCGGCGCTCAGCGTGAGCACCTGCCCGACCCGCAGCGACGCCTCGGCCACCAGCGCCGGGTCGTCGGTGAGGGCGCGGGCCCGGGCGGCGAGTTCGCGCACCCAGTGGGGCTGGCCGGTGGCGACGGCCTCGCGGGCGGCGGCCACCAGGCGGCGGGCGCGGTCGTGGGGTGCGGGGCTCAGCTCGGCGGCGCGTTCCAGCGCGGTGACGGCGGCGGTGTACCCACCGCGTTCCCGGGCCCGGCCCGCGGACTCCTCCAGCGCGACGGCGATCTCCTCGTCCGGGCCCTCAGCGGCGGCGGCCAGATGCCAGGCGCGGCGGTCGGGTTCCCCGGTGAGCGACGCGGTGGGCGACGCCGTGTGCGAGGTGGTCTGCGAGGTGGTCTGCGAGGAGGCCTGCGACGAGGCGAGCGACGCGGCGAGGTCGCGGTGCGCCCGGCGCCGGTCGGCCAGCGGTACGGAGTGGTAGATCGCGGACCGTATCAGCGGATGCCGGAAGCGGGCGCGCCGCGCGTCGCCACCGCCGGTGATCCGGAGCAGTCCTGCGGCCTCGGCCGGGGCCAGCGCCTCGATCCGGCCGGATACGGCCCGTTCGTCCGCGGCGACCAGGAGCAGCGCGTGGCGGGTGGCCTCGGGCAGGGCGTCGAGGTCGGCGGCGTAGAGCCGCATCAGGCGGTCGGTGGGCGGCAGCAGGTCCTCACCGGTGGGGTCCGGGGCAGGCGTGATGTCCGGGCCGGAGGCCCCGTACGCCCGGGCCAGCTCGACCAGGGCCAGTGGGTTTCCGGCGGCCTGGTCGAGGATGCGCATCCGGCGGCCGCCGGTGGGCGGATGCGGCTGCCGGTCCAGCAGCAGGGCCGCGGCGGAGGCGTCCAGCGGGCCCAGCGCGAGCGTGGGAAATCCGGAGAACGCCACCGGGGCCGCGCCCGTGGTGTCCCGAGTCCCCGCGAGGACGGCCAGGGGCTCGTCGTCGATGCGCCGGGCGGCGAAGGCCAGGGCCTCCAGCGAGCCGGTGTCGATCCACTGCAGATCGTCGACGATCACCAGCAGGGGCGACCGCTGGGCGAGGTCGGACAGCAGGGCGAGCAGCGCGACCCCGAGCAGCAGCCGGTCGGGAGGCCCGGTGTCCTCGGCTCCTATCGCGCCGAGCAGCGCCGACCGCTGGCGGGCGGGCAGCCGGGCGGTGTCGCCGAGGACCGGTCGCAGCAGTTGGTGCAGCGCGGCGAACGGCAGGTTCGCCTCGCTCTCGCTGCCCGTCATCCGCAGTACCCGGCCCCGGTGCCGGTCCGCCGCCAGCCCGAGCAGGCTGCTCTTGCCCGCGCCCGGTTCTCCCGTCACGATGAGCACGCCGCTGGTCACTCCGAGCACGGTCGCGCTCTCGCGCTCCCTCCCCACCATGGTCATCACTCGACTGTATCCGCCGGTGCAGTCATGTGACGGATACCGCCGGCCCGGGGCCCGGGAGCAGGCTGGACGCATGGACACCATGACACTGGGCAACGTCGACGTCACCCGCGTCGTCGAACTGCCCTCGAGGGGCCTCTCCCGCGACACCATCTTTCCCGACGTACCCATGGAGCACTGGCGGGCGCACGAGAGCTGGCTGGCACCCGAGTTCGTCGACCTGGCCGCCGACGAGGTGCGCACGATGATCCAGACCTGGGTGCTGCGCAGCGAGGGCCGGACCATCCTCATCGACACCGGCATCGGCAACGGCCGCGATCGGCACATGCCGCTCTTCCACCAGCTGGACACCAACTACCTCGGCGAGCTGGCCGCGGCGGGTGTGCGGCCGGCGGACGTCGACACGGTGATCTGCACCCATGTGCACGCCGACCACGTCGGCTGGAACACCACACTGGTCGACGGCGCATGGCGGCCGACCTTCCCGAACGCGCGGTACGTGATCTCCCGCGCCGACTTCGACTACTGGAACCCGGCGAACGGCCACCGCACCCGCTCCGGCCCGGGCATGGCGAACGTCTTCGAGGACAGCGTGGCCCCGGTCCACCGGGCGGGACAGACCGTGTTGTGGGAGGGCGACCACTACGACATCGACTCCCAGCTGCGCCTTGAGGCCGCTCCGGGCCACACACCCGGCTCCGCCGTCGTACGGCTGCGCTCGGGCACGGACCGGGCGCTGTTCGCGGGCGACCTGCTGCACAGCCCGCTGCAGATCGCCGAGCCCGACGACTGCCCCTGCTTCGACGAGGACGAGGACCGGGCCCGGATCGCCCGCCGCCGGGTGCTGGAGGCGGCCTCGGACGAGGGGGCCCTGCTGTTCCCCGCGCACTTCCCCGGCGCGGGCGCGGCCGAAGTGCGGCGCGACGGCGACCGGTTCGCGGTGAAGGAGTGGGCGGCATGGCGGTGAAGGTCTTCCGCAACATCCCGTACGCCGCCGCCCCGACCGGTGCCGCGCGGTTCGCGGCGCCGACGCCGGTGGACGGTGTGCGCGGTTTCGACGGGCCGGGGCCGACCGCCCCCGCCCCGGCACGGCGGTTCGGGGTGGACCTGAGCCCGGTGATGGGTCCGGGCTGGGTGCGCGGCGACGACTATCTGACCCTCAATGTGTGGACCCCGGAGGTACGGCCGGACGCGAACGCGCCGGTGATGGTCTTCGTGCACGGCGGCGGCTTCCTCTCCGGCACCGGCCAGGCGCCGCTGTACGACGGGACGTCCTTCACCCGCGACGGCGTCGTCCTGGTCACGCTCAACTACCGGCTCGGCGCGCCCGGCTGGCTCGATCTGCCGGACGCCCCGCGCAACCGTGGCCTGCTGGACGTGATCGCCGCGCTGCGGTGGGTGCGCGCGCACATCGCGGAGTTCGGCGGGGACGCGGACCGGGTCACGGTGTTCGGTCAGTCGGCGGGCGCGATGCTCGTCAGTGGGCTGCTGGTGACGCCCGAGGCGGCCGGACTGTTCCGGCGCGCCATCAGCCAGAGCGGCGGACTGCACACGCGGACCGGCGAGGAGGCGGCGGAGACGGCCCGGGCGCTGGCCGACCGGCTGGGCGTTCCGGCGACGGTGGCGGGGTTCGCCGACATCCCCGACGAGCAGTTGGTGTCCGCGGTGAACGAACTGCCCGCCGGGGCCCGGATCACCCCGTTCGGGGTGGTCCTGGACGACGTACCCGAGGCGCACCCGGTGGACCTGCTGGTGGGCACGAACACCCAGGAATCACGGCTCTACCAGCGGCCGGAGTACAGCACGGCCATCGACGCGATGTTCCGGGGCGGCAGCCAGCGGCTGGTGTCCCTGCACGGCAAGGCGTTCCGTTACGACTTCGACTGGCGGGGCGGCCCGCACGGCGCCTGCCACACCGCGGAACTGCCGTTCGTGTTCGACAACACCGACCTGCCCGAGCTGCGGACGCCGGACGGGCTGCTCGGGCCGGACATCCCGCCGTCGCTCGCCGCGGAGATGCACGGGGCGTGGGTGCGCTTCGCCACCACGGGGGATCCGGGCTGGTCGGGTTCGCGCCGGTTCGGCTAGCGGCGTCAGTGGCCGCCGTGGCTCAGTAGCCGCGGCGGACGTTGTCCACGGCCGCCGCGTCACGCCGCCGGTCCCGCCGCTGCCGCTCGGCCGCCAGCTCCGCGAGCACGTCGTCGAGGGCTGCGAGCACGCGTGCCACGGCGTCGTCGGACACCTTCGGGGCCTCGCCGTCCCGCTCGCGGATGCCGATGGCCTCCGTCAGGGCGGTCAGGACGGGTTCGTCCGACCGCCAGCGGTGCGCAGCCCGGCGGCGCGCATCGGTGTCGACCAGGGCCAGTTCGCGGGTCCAGAACACCTTCCAGCGGCGGTTGCGCTGCCGGACGAGCTGCCCGTCCGCCTCCAGCGCGGACAGATAGTCCGCGGACAGCCCACGGCCCCGGCGCCACAGCCAGTCGGCGACGGTCTCGTACGGCTCCTCCCGCACGAGTGAGGTGGCGGCCTGGTGCAGCAGCGGATCGCCGGGGGCGCCCACCGGGCCCGGCACGACGCGCTCGCCGTCCAGCCCGGCCTCCCGGGCGGCGAGGAGGTCGATCAATTCGGCCCCGGCGAGCGCGAGTGACAGATCGCCCCGCTCGACCAGGCGGCTGGGCTCCGCGTCCATGGTGACGATCAACAGGTCCCGGGGTGTGGTCATGAAAGGGCTCCCCGTCAGGCGTCCGTTACGACCAGTGTCCTCCCGGTGTCGTACGGATGCATCCTCCCAGGTCGGGACTTGGCTTCCCTGGCCTGGTGATCGAGACTGTGGTCATGCACATGGAACAGGGGTCGGACCAGGAGTACGTCGTCAAGACCGACCCGGGGGCGGTGGCCCGGGTGCGGGCCTCCTTGCTGCGTACGAAGCCCTGGTCCGCGTGGGGCACGGTGGTCATCGCCGTGTCCGTCGCCGCCGTCATTGGCGCGACGGCCTTCGCCTTCCGGGGTGCTGAGCTGTGGTACCTGCTCTTCGCGTGGCCGGTGCCGATCTGGCTGTACGACGCCAGGCGTCAATTCGCCGTGATTCGGCGGCTCAAGCAGACCTGGGCGGTCAAGGAGATCTCCCCGGTCGCGATGCGCGTATCTCCCGAGGGGCTGAGCTGCGTCATCGACTCGGCGCCCGAGGACGTTTTCCTCCCCTGGGCCGCGATCACCCATGTCCAGGTGAAGGGCCGTGAGGCCTTCACCGTACTGCGGGTGGCGCTCGCCCCCGGCGCCAGCGCCACCCCCGGGACCACCGGGCTGGACCAGCCCGAGGTGAAGAGCCGGACGCGGCGGTCCTGGAAGGGCGTATCGCGGCTCCACCTCCCCGTGTTCGCCCGCCGTCAGTCGGTCAGCGAGATCGACCAGGCGCTCGGCCACTTCTCGGGCGGCCGCGTACGGGTGGGCTGAGTCAACGGCCGCTCCCCCGCGCACAGTTATGCGGACCCGCGAGTAACCGGCCGCGCCGGGCGGCCTACGATCCTTGCGAGAGGCGCCGCGATCGCCACGGATCGCGCCCGGAAACGGAGGAGAACGCCAGGTGACCGCGCAAGGTGTAGCACCCCAGACCGGGAGTGGGCCGGAGCCCCCCAACACCCCGCTCAACCAGGGACGACCGCACAGCGCCCGGATGTACGACTACTTCCTGGGCGGCAAGGACAACTACGTCGCCGACCGTCAGGCCGCCGCCAAGGTGCTCACGCTGTGGCCGGGGGTCATGGTCGCGGCGCGCACCAACCGCGCGTTCATGCAGCGCGCGGTCCGGTTCCTCGCCGCTGAGCGGGGCATCCGGCAGTTCCTCGACATCGGCACCGGCATTCCCACCCGGCCCAATCTGCACGAGGTCGCCCAGTCGGTGGCCCCGGAGTGCCGGGTGGTGTACGCCGACAACGACCCGATCGTGCTGGCCCACGCGCAGACGCTGCTCAGCAGCAGCCCCGAGGGGCGCACGGCGTATGTCGACGCGAATGTCGCCGACCCCGACACGATCCTCTCCTCCCCCGGCGTCACCGAGGTGCTGGACCTGTCCCAGCCGGTGGCCCTGAGCCTGTGCGCGCTGCTGCACTTCGTGCCGGACGACTGGGAGCCGCACGGGATCGTGGGGAAGCTGGTCGACGCGCTCGCGCCCGGTTCGTATCTCGTCCTCAGCCACATCACCCCGGACTTCGACCCCGAGGCCACCCAGCGGACCGTGCAGATCTACCACAGCGGGGGCATTCAGGGGAAAATCCGCACCCGGGACGAGGTGGAGCGGTTCTTCACCGGTCTGGAGCTGGTCGAGCCCGGCCTCGTGGTGCCGCATCGCTGGCGCACCGACCTGGCCACCGGGAACCCGGGGGTGGAGACCGGCGATGTGACCGACGAAGAGGTCTCCTTCTGGGCGGGCGTCGCCCGTAAGCCGTAGACGACGACTGACAACGGCCGGTCCCGCGTTCCTGTCTCGCTGCCCTCACTCTTGAGGGGATTTACGTCAAGTCACTGTGTGTGCCTTCTCGGTTCGCTACTGTGACGACATGAGCGCCAGGAACGTGGACCCCGCCGACGAGTGGCCACTGCCTCCGCCCTGGATGTGGGGATGCGGCAAGTGCACCGATCTGTACCGGGCGATGAAGCAGGCCCCCAAGCTGGTGGACGCCGCGCTGGAGGAGCTGGGGCCGGGGATCGACTGCGATCCCCATGACTCCATCGTGTCGACCCAGATCCGGCTGGCCCGGCACATCGCCACCCGCCATGTCTCGGAGCTGCCCGAGGCCGGCGAGGAGTGCGAGCGGTGCGTGTCGGACGCGTCCGGGAACCTTCCCGCCGTGCTCGCCCTGGAGCACCGGGCCCGCCACCTCTTCGCGCCGCCCAGCATCGTCGACCTGCTGTAGTCGGCATGCCATAGTCCACACGCCCGTCCGGTCCGCCCTGCGGCTTCCCTGAGCTGTGACATTCTGGTGGGTGGGTGCCCTGCCACTCCTGGGCGGCGCGGTCCGGCATCGCCGGATGTGGCACCCCTGCCCTCGCCGCCCGTGTTCCGGGGACTTCCACCTGCCCGTACCTGCGGCACGGAGGGGAGGCAGACGGGAACATGCCCCATGGTGCCGGTCCGATGTCCCCGGCGCCGGACCCCACCGGGAGGGAGCGGGTTCTGGCGTTCGCCGGGGTGTCGCTGGCGGCCGTCTATGTGCTGGGCGAGGGGAGCGACGGCCTGCGGCTGGTCGAGACCGCGAGGGCGGCCGGGGCCGGCGCGGCTCCGCACGCCCTGCCGCAGCACTACGCGCTCTCCGGCCGCTCGCCCGCCGCCGATGCCCTGTGCACCGGCCGCCCCCTGTGGCTGGACTCCACGGCACTCGCCACCTACCAGGAGAACGGGTCGGCGGTGCGGTGGCCCGGTGCCTCGCTGGGCGCGGTGCCCCTCGGGAGCGAGGGCAGCAGGCTGGGGTGTCTGCTCGTCGTGGGCAGCGCCGCGGACGGCTTCGAGGCGGAGCAGCGGGGCTTTCTGCTGCGGTACGCCGACGCCATCGCCACCCGGCTCCGGGCGGCCGGGGCGTCCCGCCCGGTGGCCCTCACCGGGGCGACCACGCTACTGGGTCCCGCGCTGCGGAGCCTGCGCGTCGGATCGTTCGTGCTGCTTCCCGGCACCGGCCTGATCGAGGCGGACGCGACCCTGCTGGACCTGATCGGAATCGCACCGGACGACTTCAACGGCACGGTGGACGCGCTGCTCGCGCGCACCGTGCCGGAGGACCTGCCCGCGCTGCTGTCGGTCGTCGAGCCCACCGCGCAGGTGGCCGGGGACCGCGAGCTGGAGTTCCGGATCCGCCGTTCGACCGGCGAGGTGCGCTGGCTCCGGCTGAGCTGCCGGGTGGCGACCGACGCGACGGGACGCCCGGAACGGGTCGTGGGCGTGGTCACCAGCGCCGCCGCGCTGCGCTCGCGCGCCGACGACGTGTCCCGGGTGCAGTGGCTGACGACGGCGCTCGACAACGCGATGACGGTCCGGGACGTGAGCCGGGTGGTGGTCGCCGCCCTGGGCGAGCCGCTGGGAGCGGACCGGGTGGCGCTCGCCGAGCTGCAGGCGGACCGGCTGGTGGTGGTGGGGCTCGATCCGCCGCAGGCCGACGCGTGGCCGCAGCTGTGGCGTTCGGAGTGGCACTCCGAGTGGCCGGACGCGTCCCTGCACGCGCTGCCGAGCCTGCGGGCGGCGCTGCGGGAGGGCCGTCCGCGGCTGTGGCCCGCGGGGGCCGAGCTGGAGCCGGGGCTCGCGGGCATCGGCCCCGGAGGGCTGGCCGTGCTGCCGCTCCCGGCCCACGGCCAGGTGGCGGGGGTGTGCCTGATCGGCTGGGACGCCCCGCATCCGTTCGGCCCCGAGGAACGCTCCCTGCTCACCGCGACGGCGGGGCTGGTCGGCCAGACCCTGATGCGGGCGCACGCCTACGACGCCGAGCAGGAGTTGGCCACGATGCTCCAGCGCAGCCTGCTGCCGCGCAGTCTGCCACCGCTGCCCGGCGGGGTGGCCGTCGCGCGCTACCTGCCCGCGATGCGGGGACTCCAGGTGGGTGGCGACTGGTACGACGTCATCGCGCTCTCCGAGAGCCGGGTGGCTCTGGTCATCGGCGATGTGCAGGGGCACAGCGCCGCCGCCGCGACGATCATGGGCCAGATGCGGACGGCGGTGCGCGCGTACGCCGTGGAGGGGCACCCACCGGATGTGGTGGTGTCCCACGCCAACCGGCTGCTGGTGGGCATGGAGGCGGATCTGTTCGCCACCTGCACCTATGTCGAGCTGGACATGGAGGAGGGCAACGCCTGGTTCGTCCGGGCCGGGCATCTGCCGCCGCTGGTGCGCCGCCCGGACGCCACCACCGAGGAGGTGGAGGTCGAGGGCGGGCTGCCGCTGGGGGTGGTCGCGGACGCGGAGTTCCCCATGACGGCGGAGCCGCTGGCCCCGGGCACGGTCCTCGTGCTTCTCACGGACGGTCTGGTGGAGTCCTCGACGCTCCATCTGGACGAGGGCATGCGCCGGATGCGGGCCGCACTGGCCACCGCCCCCGCGGACCTCGACCGGATGGCGGACGCGCTGCTCGCGGTGGCCGACCGGCGGGACGACGACGTGGCGTTGCTGCTCCTGCGGTACGACGGCATGCGGGTGCGGCCCATCCGGGCCGGCTGGCTGGTGTGGCGACTGCCCGACGCCGTGATGCACGCCCGCCGTTTCACCGCGCGCACGCTGCGCTCGTGGGGGCTGACGGACCAGGCCGATGTGACGCTGCTGGTCGTCTCCGAACTGGTCACCAACGCGCTGATGCACACCCACGGCACGGTCCGCCTCGACCTCACGTACGCCGTGGACCGGGTACGTGTCGCGGTGACCGACTCGTCCCCGCGGGCGCCCGCCAAGCCGGTGGTCACGGACTGGGAGGCGACCGGTGGCCGGGGGCTGCTGCTGGTCGAGGCGATGTCGGCGTCCTGGGGCTCCGTACCGGTCGGCGGGGGCAAGCAGGTGTGGAGCGAGATCGTCGTACCACCGCGGGCGCCCGGTGACACCGAACCCGGGCCCCGGGTCCGGCAGGGAGGTGGCTGACATGAGGATGTCCCGTACGCGCGGCGCCGTCGCCGCCGTGGCCGCGGGACTGCTGGCCGCCTCCCTGGCCAGCTGCGGAGACGGCGGCGGGGCGCACGGGAGCGGCTTCACCGTCGGCCTGCTGCTGCCGAGCCAGCAGGTCACCCGGTACGAGAACTCCGACCGGCCGCTGATCGAGAGGCGGGTGAAGGAGCTGTGCCCCGGCTGCACCGTGGACCACGCCAACGCCGGGGACGACGTGGCGAGCCAGCAACGGCAGATGAACTCCATGATCACCCGAGGGGTGGGGGCGCTGATCCTCGACGCCGTCGACGCCAAGGCCCTGCGCTCCTCGGTGCAGGCGGCACACAAGGCGCGCATACCGGTCGTCGCCTACGACCGGCTCGCCGAGGGCCCGGTCTCGGGCTATGCCTCGTTCAACGGCGGACAGGTCGGCAGGCTCCAGGCCAGGGCGCTCCTGGACGCCCTGCGGGCCAAGGGGGACGGCCACGAGGTCGTCATGATGAACGGCGACCCGAGCAGCCCCAACGCGGTCTGGTTCAAGAAGGGCGCGCTGTCCGTCCTCCAGGACAAGGTGAAGATCGGCAAGTCGTACGACATCGTCGAGTACCGGCCGGACAGCGCGTACGAGCACATGGAGGCCGCCATCAACGCGCTGGGCCCGCGCCGGATCGGCGGTGTCCTGGCGGCCAACGACAGCATCGCCGCCGGTGCCATCTCGGCCCTCAAGTCCGAGCGGATCAGGCCGGTGCCGCCGGTCACCGGCCAGGACGCCGACCTGGACGCCGTGCGGCGCATCGTCGCCGGCGACCAGTACATGACCGTCTACAAGCCCTTCAAGGCCGAGGCGAACGCCGTCGCCACCATGGCCGTCGCCCTGGGGCGGGGCCAGAGCCTGCGCTCCATCGCCCGGACGACGGTCGACAGCCCCACCACCGAGAACATCCCGGCCTCCCTGCTCACCCCGGTCGCCGTGACGGCCGCCAATATCAAGAAGACCCTGGTCAAGGACGGTGTGTACACGATCGAGGAGATCTGCGTGCCCAAGCTCCGGCCCGCCTGTGACAAGGCCGGACTCACCCGCTGACGGAGGTGATTCCCGTGGCTGCCCCTCCCCTGCTGACGCTGCGCGGCGTCTCCAAGCGCTTCGGGGGCGTCCAGGCGCTGGTGGACGTCGACCTGCAGATCCGGGCCGGTGAGGTCGTCGCCCTGGTGGGCGACAACGGCGCCGGCAAGTCCACCCTGGTCAAGGTGATCACGGGGGTCGGCCCCGCCGACCAGGGCGTCATCGAGTGGGAGGGCCGCTGCGTCCAGATCAAACGGCCGCACGACGCGCAGGCCCTGGGCATCGCGGCCGTCTACCAGGACCTCGCGATGTGCGAGAGCCTCGACGTCGTCGGCAATCTCTTCCTCGGCCGCGAGGTCTCCCGCGCCGGGATCCTCGACGAGGTGGAGATGGAGCGGCGGGCCCGCGAGCTGATGCACACGCTCTCCATCCGCATCCCCGATGTGCGGGAGCCCGTCGCCATCCTGTCCGGCGGCCAGCGGCAGGCCGTCGCGATCTCCCGCTCACTGCTGGGCGAGCCCAGGGTCCTCCTGCTCGACGAGCCCACCGCGGCCCTGGGCGTCGAGCAGACCAGCCAGCTTCTGGACCTCATCGAGGAGCTGCGCGACCGCGGTCTCGGCGTGCTCCTCATCAGCCACAACATGGGCGACATCAAGGCCGTCGCGGACCGGGTCGCGGTGCTGCGCCTGGGCCGTAACAACGGGCTCTTCGAGGTGCCCACCACCACCCAGGAACGCATCATCTCCTCCATCACCGGCGCCGCCGACAACGCCGTGGCCCACCGCTCGACGGGTGAGGAGGGGGCATGGCCGTAGGAGCGAACTTCCGGGGGTACGCGGACGCGGTGCGCCACCGGCTGCGCGGCGGCGAGGCGGTCCGGCGCGGGCTGCGGGTCGGCGAGCGCGGTCCGCTCCTGGTCATCCTCGGCCTCGTCGTGATCTGGCTGGTCTTCCAGGGGCTGAACGCCAACTTCCTCTCGCCGCGCAATCTGTCCGACCTCAGCGTGGACATCGCCGCCACCGGCCTGGTCGCGGTGGGCATCGTGTTCGTGCTGCTGATCGGCGAGATCGACCTGTCGGTGGGCTCGGTCAGCGGGCTGGCGGGCGCCGCGTTCGCCGTGCTGAACGTGTACCTCGGCATGCCGGAATGGCTCGCGGTGGTGGTGGCGGTGGCCGCGGGGACGGCCGTGGGCGCGGTGCACGGGTTCTTCTTCGCCCGGCTCGGGGTGCCCGCGTTCGTGGTGACCCTCGCCGGGCTGCTGGCCTGGAAC
>NZ_JBVIZF010000021.1:0-110782 GCF_055591805.1 Streptomyces sp. NPDC041200
CCGACCATACTGTCGGCCATGTCGAATGCTGCTGGCCCGCTCGTGGAACGCCTCCACGTCGATCTGTGCCGCCAGTCCAGCGCCTGCTGTCGCCTCTGATCCCGGCTCCCCCGCGGACGATCACGCCTCCGGCCCCGTAGCGCCCCAGGCTTCCTGACGCTTCGTCATGTGCCGTCCGCCTGCGGACAGTTGCCTTCCCTCATCACACCCTCCCACCGGAGCCGGTGCGCGCGCCGTGCTGCTCGCCGTCGCGCGCTTCCGCCTGCCCCGGCGCCCCGGCATGCAACGAAACGGTAATCCCCCATGCCCGACACGTCCCGACGACCCCTTCGTACCGTGGTGCTGTCCAGCCTTCTGGGCACCACGGTGGAGTGGTACGACTTCTTTCTCTACAGCACCGCCGCGGGCCTCGTCTTCGGTGACTTGTTCTTCCCCACCGGCAACGACACCGTCGGAACCATCCTCTCCTTCGCCACCTTCGCGGTCGGCTTCCTGGCCCGGCCCATCGGCGGCCTGCTCTTCGGACACATCGGTGACCGGATCGGCCGCAGACGAACGCTCGCCGTCACCATGAGCGTGATGGGCGGCTCCACCACCCTCATCGGTCTGCTGCCCACCTATCAGCAGATCGGCATCTGGGCCCCCGTCCTGCTGCTGGTCCTGCGCGTGGCGCAGGGCGTGGCGCTCGGCGGGGAGTGGGCCGGTGCCGTGCTGCTGTCCGTGGAGCACGGCCCGGCGGGCCGCGAGGGCCGCTACGGCAGCTACCCGCAGATCGGGCTGGCCCTCGGGCTGGCGCTGGGGACGGGTGTCTTCGCCCTGCTCAGCAATGTGCTCAGCGACGACGCCTTCCTCAGCTACGGATGGCGGGTGGCCTTCCTGGTGAGTCTGCTGCTGGTCGTCCTGGGCATCACCGTGCGGCTCAAGGTGGACGAGACCCCGGCCTTCCGCCGGATCGAGCAGCGGCAGTCGGCGTCCCGGATCCCGCTGGCACGGCTGCTGCGGGACCCGGGAACCCGGCGGCACACCGTGCTGGGCATGCTGGCCAGGTGGGGCGAGGGCGCCGCGTTCAACACCTGGGGTGTGTTCGCCATTTCCTACGCCACCTCGACGCTGGACCTGCCGCGCACCCCGGTCCTGCTCGCGGTCACCGTCGCCGCACTGCTGATGGCCGTACTGATCCCGCTGTCCGGCTCCCTGGTGGACCGGCACGGCGCGCGCCGGATGTACATGGCCGGCATGGCGCTGTTCGGGCTGAGCGTGTTCCCCGCGTTCTGGCTGTTCCACTCCACCGGCGTGTGGGGGTTCGCCGCGGCGATCGCGCTGACGCTGGGCGCGGTCCACGCCACCTTCTACGCGGCCCAGGGCACCCTGTTCGCCTCCCTGTTCCCGGCGGAGGTCCGGTACACCGGCATGTCCGTGGTCTACCAGCTGTCCGGTGTGTACGCCTCCGGCATCACACCGCTGCTGATGACGACGTTCCTCGCGCTCGGCCACGGCGCTCCGTGGATCGCCTGCGGATATCTGGCGGCCACCGCGGTCGTCAGCGTGTGGGCGACCTCGCGGGTGCGGCCGTCCGACGTGCACTTCGCGTCCGGGACCGCCGACCGTCCGGTGGGCCCCACGGCTCCGAGGCCGACGGTGGCCGTGAAGTAGCCCCTCGCCTCGGGTCGTGTCGCGCCGTCAGCGGTAGCCGCCGCGCCCCCAGCCGCGGTCGTGTCCGGACCGGCCCCAGGGCTGCCCGTACTGCCCGTACCATCCGTGGCGTCCGTGCCATCCGGGCCGTCCCTGCTGCCCGTACCAGGGGCCCGCCTGCCGTCCGGGCGGATTCGCCGCCGGGGGCTTCAGGCGGGGCGGTTTCGAGGGCTTCGGTTTCGAGGGCTTCGGTTTCGAGGACTTCGACGGTGGCGGTGGCGCGGCGGACCGTGGTGGCGCCGAGGGCTCGGGCGTGCGCGCCGGGGGCGCGGTGCGGGCGGGCTTCCCGGGCTTCGGCCGGACGGCGGACACCTGACGGGGTGCCGTCTCCCCGCCCCGGCCCGGGTGGGCCGTCTCGGTCCGGTGCCGGTTCGCCTCCGCCGAGCTGCCCGCCAGCCAGCGCTGCGACATCGCGGAGTCGTCCCGGGTTTTGAGGACCAGCCCGGCTCCCTTCTCCGTGGAGTCGGGGGTCAGGGCCAGCTCCTGGTTCCAGCGCGGCACCAGGGTGCCCTGGAGGGTGAAGTCGTACCGCACGTTCGCGGCGTCCCGGCGCGAGGTGGTCTCGCAGGGGCCGAGCCGGAGGGAGAAGCTCAGACGGGAGTTGAGGCAGAGTTCGGGGTCGGCGCCACTGCGCAGCAGGCCGTCCGCCTCGTACGACCACTCCTGGGTGGCCGCCGCGGAGGCGCAGGAGGCGGCCTCGGTTTCGGCGCCCGCCGTGAGCTTGCCGCCCACGATGTCGAGGCACAGCCCGCTCGCGGCGTTGCGCAGTGGCCCGCGCAGGGTGTCGGCCGCGCTGCCACCGGCGCCGATCCAGGAGGGCTCCGAGCCCGGGGCCTTGGTGCTGCCCGCGCCCGGCGTCGAGGGGGTGTCGCGGTCGTACGCCGCGTCATCGCCACCGCCGGACGGGAGGACGGACGCCACCGCCACCGACACCAGGACGCAGCCGCTCACCGTGGCCGCCGCCACGACGAGGAGCCGTCCACGGGTGACGCGTGGCCGCCTTCGGCGCGCGGGCGGGCGCGCCGCCAGGCGCACTGCCTGGGCCAATGCCGGGCCGAACGCCGGGACCGCCACTGGGCGCGCCTTCCACCAGGGGTCTTTCCGCGCCGAGTGGCGGGGGCCGCCGCTCCGTGGCGCGCCGACCCGTGGCGGGGTGGAGGGCATGGGTGGTACGGGATAGGGATGCGCGGCCGGGTCCGGTTCGAAGACGCGGCGGCCAGGGCGGGAGTCGAGATAGTCCCGCGCACCCCACCCCAGGACCGCTTCGGCGAGCAGGACGGCCGACCGGCCGGTGGAGTGGTCCAGCTGGTCGGCGGCCTGACGGCAGTGCTCGCACCGGTCCAGATGCTGCCGCAGATCGGGGTCGAGCCGGGTGTCGCCACGGTGGAGCGAGACGTCCAGCAGACGGCTGTACTGTCGGCACTCCTCCTCGGGGGCCGTGTCGCAGTGGGCTTCCACACAGGCCTGACGCCAGCGCTCACGGGCCCGCTCCAGCTCGGCGTGGGCACCTTCGGGCAGCCCCAACAACCCTGCCGGTACGGCCAGTTGCTCCGCCTCGACCTCCGTGTGCCACAGCAAACAGCGGGCGCTGTCGGGGAGCCGCTGGAACGCGCGGAACACCAGACGCCTGTTCTCCGGCGGCCGGAGCCGCCCGTCCATGTGCCCCCGCCCCCTGGGGACGGCGCGCAGGCCGGGATGGAGCAGCGCGCCGCGCGGGCCCGTGTTCCACTCCTCCGCGATACCCCGCACGGTGGCCAGCACCCGTGGCCGCCACGCGGTGGCCGGTGCGGTCCGTCGTAACGCCTCCCCGAACAGTCTGGTGAACGCGGTGGAGGTGAGGATCCCCGCCGGGTGGGCGCCCGTGGTGCACAGGCTCGCGTAGGAGAAGGCCGCCTCCCAGTGACGGCCCAGCAGCTCCCCGACGGGGTGTTGCTCGGACAGTTTCCCCGAACACTTCTTCAGTTCGGCCGTGAGCTGTTCATCCGTCACGCCGAAGAGGGGGGTGGGGGGCAAGAAATGCGTCGGGGCAGCATCGTTCACGTCTTTTCCCTTTCACAGGGCAGCGAGAAAAGTCCGTACCAATGGGGGGTGTCGGCCCTGTCGGTGGCGCGGAAAACACCTGTCCCACGTGGCGACACCTGCACCTTTGCATACGGAACCGATGCGGCTCAAGGGAGTTCACATTATTCGAGTTCGGGCACCATCAACGGCCACTGACATGTCCGCTGGCGTTACGAAAAGCAAAGTGGCGAACGAATTCACCCATTGCGCCGGGCTACTACCCGGTAGGCATTGGACACCTTCCCCAGCCCGGCCAGTGGCTTGAGCAGCAGCCGGTCCAGGGTGGTGGCCACGACGAGGGCGGGAATGGCCGCCACCAGGCCCGCGCAGCGCAGCAGCCAGCGCGCGCGTCCGGGCTGCCTGGCCAGCCAGGGGGCATCGTCGGCCGGGAGGACCGCGTTGGCCGTCAGCCACACGGCGCCGAGCAGGTCGACCGTGTCGGACGACTCCCGGTGCTGTTCGAGGACCACGGTGAAACCGAGTGTTTCCAGCTCCTTGCGCAGGGCCGCCACCGGGAGGAAGTACAGGTGCTGGG
This sequence comes from Streptomyces sp. NPDC041200, assembly GCF_055591805.1. NCBI lineage: Bacteria > Bacillati > Actinomycetota > Actinomycetes > Kitasatosporales > Streptomycetaceae > Streptomyces > Streptomyces sp. NPDC041200. Next base: position 4,289 of record NZ_JBVIZF010000021.1, read on the forward strand.
GCTGGAGCCAGGGCAGCCAGAAGCGGCCGAGGAGACGGGCGAACCAGCACTCCGGGTCGGGCACTTCGATGAGCAGATGGCCACCGGGGCCCAGCGTGCGGTGGGCCGCGCGGAGTTCCGCGCGGGGGTCCGTACTGTGCTCCAGGTAGTGGAACATGCTCACCACGTCGTAGCGGCCCGCCAGCCGCTCCCCGGCCAGCTCCGGGAAGCTGCCCCGGATGCCGTGGTCGATCCGACCCTCCCGCTCGGCCAGTTCGACGCCCTCGGTGAAGTCCAGTCCGTCGAAGACCGTGTCGGGGAAGACGGTGCGGGCCACTTCGGGGAAGTGGCCGTGGCCGGTGCCGACGTCGAGCCACTTCGCCGGGGCGTCGGCGGCGGGTCTCAGCGCCTCCGCGCGGCCGCGGTACATCTTCTGCCGCCCGGAGAACACGTTGCCCATGCCCTCCTCGCCCAGCCCGTCGTAGAAGTCGCGGTAGTAGAACTCCAGTCCGTCGCCGTTCAGCCGGGGGTTCTGGAACACCAGGCGGCAGTCCCGGCACCTGTCCAGTCCGAAGCGGCCCGGCTTGTTCTGGAACCGGTCCCTGGTGCGCAGCCGCCGCTTCAGCCGCGTTGAGCCGCACAACGGGCAGTCCGTGCGGCGCGGCTCGAAGAACCGCTCGGTGCCCTGGTCGAGGTCGGCCTGGTAGCGCGGCCGGAGAGCGGCCACGGCCTCGGCGCGGGAGGGGCGCGGGGCCTGTGCGCCGGGCATGGGCGAGGTGGCGTTGTCCTGGCTCATCGTTCCCCCTCGGGGATCGTGGTGGCGTGGGTGGTGGCCGTGGTGGCGGCCAGTCGCTCCAGGTGGGCGGCGGCCGCGCGGGCGCCGCCCGCCGCCCGGAAGGACGCGCCGACGCGCTCGGCGGCGGCGCGGTGGCCCGGTCCGTCCAGCACGGCGTCGATGGCCTCGCCGAGCGCCGCCGCCCGCGCCCTGCCGAACCTGACCCGGACGCCCGCGCCCGCGGCCACCACCTGGGCGGCCACCACGGGCTGGTCGTCCCGGATCGGGGCCACGACGAGCGGGACGCCGTGCCACAGGGCCTCGCACACGGTGTTGTGTCCCGCGTGGCACACGACCGCGGACACCCGCTCCAGCAGGCGCAGTTGGGGGATGCGCGGGACCGTGAGAAGGTTCTTGTCACCTTCGGCGGCTGCCGGGCCGAGGGTGCCCGCCGGGTCGACGATGACCGTCTGGAAGCGGTCGGCCCGGGCGCGTACGGCGTCCCGCGACGCGGCGAGGAAACGCGCCCCGGCGTCGGTGTTCGCGGTGCCGAGGGTGATCAGGACGGTGGGGCGGGCGGGGTCCAGCCACTCCCACGGGAAGTCCGGTTCGGCCGGGCGCCCGGCGATGGACGGGCCCACGTACCGGATGTGGTCGGCCGCCCGGACGGGCCGCCCGGCCAGTTCCTCGGTGGTGAACGCCAGCACCAGGTCGGGCGAGAACCGGGGGTCGGCCGTGCCGTACCGGTCACCGATCCGGCCCCGCAGCCCGGCCAGCAGCCCGTCCAGCCAGGCGTCGATCTTGGGCATGCCGTCCAGCGCGCCGGTGAACTCCGCCGAGGTGGTGGCGGAGGTGGCCCACCGTACGCCCAGCCGCTCGGCCACGAGCGGGCCCGCCACGGTCTGCTGGTCGGCGACCACCACATCCGGGCGGAACTCGTCGATGGCCCGCGCCACGTCGGGGGCCATGGCCTCGGCGAGCGGCACCAGGAAGTCCTCCCACAGGAACTTCAGCGCGCCCGGGCCGCGCACCTCGGGCGGGCGCTCCGCCCCGCCGTCGCCGAGCACCGGCCCGGCGCAGCGGTGGACCGTGGCGTCGGGGCCGACCAGCCGCTGGACGACCTCCGGCAGCCCGGCCCAGGCCACCTGGTGGCCACGGGCGGTCAGTTCGGCCGCGACCCCGACGGTGGGGTTGACGTGGCCGACGAGCGGCGGGACGACGAAGAGGAAACGGCTTCCGGGGGGTGTGGTGGCCGGGACGCTCATGACACCTCAGCTCCTTCGAGCCCACGCCGCCGGGACAGCGCCGCCACCGGGACGGCGGCGGTCTCCTGTCCGGCGATCCAGGACAGCAGCAGTGCGCGGATCCGCGCGGGCGCCTCGGCCAGCACCGAGTGCCCCTCCCCCGGCAGCATGACGGTCCGGGTGCCGGGCGGCAGCGCCCTGACCCATCCGTCCTCCCCGGCGAGTTCGGAGTCGGCGCCGTACACGGCCAGCGCCGGGCAGCGCAGCGAGCGGGCCCGCTCCTCGCTCACCGTCCGGCTCGCCGCCACGTCCTCCGCGATCGTGGTCGTCCGCACCAGCCGCGCCGCCGACTTGGCCAGCCGCGCGGTGTGCGCGCCCCGGTGGGCGGTGACCCAGGCCAGTGACTCGGCCTCGTGGGCGACGAGTTCGACGACGATGCGGCGCATGATGCCACTGATGTCCGTCAGCCAGCCCTCGGTGGCGGGTTTCGCCTCGATCGTGGCGATACCGGCCACCCGTTCCGGGTGGCGCAGGGCGTATCCGTACGCCACCGTGCCGCCGAAGCAGTTGCCCACCAGGTGCACGGGGGTGGTGATGTCCAAATGGTCGAGCAGCCGCTCCAGATCGCTGACGAACGTCTCCAGCCGGTAGCCGGATCCGGGGCGCTCGCTGCGGCCGTGCCCCCGCTGGTCGTACATCACCACGTCCAGCCCGGCGGCGGCGAGGTCCGGGGCCACCGTGAAGTACCAGCTGGCCAGGGAGTCGGTGAGCAGCCCGTGGACGAGCACGACGGTGGCGGTGGCCGGGCGGCCGGCGGGCGGGGACAGCCGCTGTACGTGCAGGCGGATACCGTCCGGCCCGTCGCCGGTGCCGGGCGGGCCGCCGAGGTGGATCATCGCCATGGTCAGCTCCCCTCGGCCGCTCTGGCATCGGCAACCCTGATCTCGGCAGCCCCGATCTCGGTCGATGCGAGGCACCGCACGATGTACTCCACGAGCTGTCCGACGGTGAGGCCGATGATCTCGTCCAGCTCCAGATCGGCCACGAATTCGGCGAAGTTGACCTCCTGCCCGTACCGGTCCTGCAGGGTGCCCGCGAGGGCCACCAGGTCGATGCTCTCCAGCTCCAGGTCATCGGTGAAGCGGGTGTCCATGGCGACCTCGATGTCGTCGAGGCCCTCCTCGTCGAGCATGGTCCGGAGCATTCCGGCAACGTCCGCGAGCACGGCTGGCGCGGTCGGTGTCTGTTGTCGCACGGGCGCCGGGGCGGTGGGTTCGACGGTGGTCACTGATCGGTCTCCTCGTCCTGATCCCGGTGGCCCGGACCGGTCGTCCAGGCCACGGCGTACTCCCTGCCCGGCAGCCCGGACGGGTTGGCGGTCGTCGTGCAGTGCACCCGGTAGCGGCGCGGCGGCTGCCCGGGGGCGGGGGCCACCTCCACGGTGAGGCGCGACGTGTCCGCGCCGACGATGGTGATGTCCCGGCCGGTGGCGTCCGCCTTGGCCACCGCCTCCTTGGCGGCGTGGAAGGCGGTGGCCCAGTGGGCGGGGGCGGTCGCGGTCGCGGTCGCGGTCGCGAGGATTCCGCGCTCAGCCGGGCCGAAGGCGGCCGTGAGGGCCGCCTCGTCAAAGTCGGCGATCTCCTGGATGGCGATGCCGGGGCCGCCCTGCCTGTTGTTCGCGTGGCGCGGCACCACCAGGGCGACCCCGGCCTCGGCCGCGTGCGCCAGCGTCAGTTCCAGCGGGGGCAGGGTCCGGCCGTGGACGCCGAGGGCGTACGGGCGGCCGTGTTCGTCGTCGCACACCCGGATCTCGGCCGGGAAGACCGGTCCCTCCCCGTGGTCCCACAGCCACCGCCGTACCGCGTCCTTGGCCGCGATCCGGCCCAGCAGCCACTGTCTGCGGCCCAGCGGTGGCCGCCGCGCGTACTCGGCGCGTTCGGCGCTGCCCAGGTGATTGCGCATGATCAGATCCCGCGAGGCCAGGTCCGGCCAGCGCTCGTACACCAGCGACCAGCCGCCCGGCTGGGGCCGCGACAGCGTGTTGCCCTGCGGGAAGCGCTCCACCGGGCGGGTCTGCGGATCGTTGTCGAACCGGCGGTCGTGCCAGCCGTTCAGCTCCGCCCACACCTGACCGCCGATCAGCAGCTGGACATCGGCCTCCAGCGCCGCATCGGTCAGCGCGACGATCCTGACCAGGCACTCCACGTCGGTGCCGGGCCGGGGAGGCGGACCGTAGAAGCGCATCAGGCGCATGCCGACCGGGAAGACGACGGAGCGCTTGGTGCGAGTCGCCATGATCCAGTACCCGAGGAGCTGACCGACGTTGTCCAGGAGCGCTCCGGGCGCGGCCGGGGTGGTGATCGTGCCGCGCACATGCGACTCCCCGATCGCGGTGAGCCGGGTGAGCCCCTGGAACGCCGGGCCGTGGAACATCCAGCGCTCACCGTAGATCTGCGCCGCGGTGTGCTCGGGTTCGCGCTCGGTGGCGGGGTCGATACGCCACGGTGCGGGGCGCTCGGCCGCGTCCGGGTAGCGGGCCGCGAGCTGTACGGTGCCACGGGCGCTGCGGCCGAACGTGGCGGTGTAGAGCGCCGGATCGGTGGCGGACGGTGTCACGGTGACCGCGACGGTGCTGGGCGGCGTCGCCGTCACCCACTGATCGAACCGCGCTCCCCGCACGGCCACGGCCACACCCCCGCCCGCCGTGTGCTCCGCCGCGTCGATGAGGTGCTGCACGATCGTGGTGGCCGGAACCACGGGCCACCGGTCGGACTCATCGGGCCAGCCGGGCCGCTGGGGGAAGAAGCAGTGGTCGCGGAGGTAGGGCATGGCCTCGGTGGACACGTCCACGTCGAAGGTCCGCGCGACAGGCACGACCCGCCTGCTGCGCCCCGCCGCGACCACCGCGGCCGCCGTGTCGGCGGTCTCCCGGAGAAGCGCGTCGAGTTCGGCGGCCCAGGGAGCGGCGGCCACGGCCCCCGCCCCCGCGACCGCCGCCGGAAGCGGCGGTGCGGCCTGCACGGTACCCGCCGCCGCGTGCGCCGCCTCGGCCTGGTTCGCGCCTGCCCTCGCCCCCTGCGGCGGCGCAACGTAGGAGGCGCCCGCCGCCGGGTAGAGCGACGCGGGAGACTGCGAACCCGCCGTCGCGGGAAGGGCAGGGTAGGGACCGGGCTGGGGGGCCGGGGGGCGGAGCCCCTCGGTTTCGGGAAGGGGCGGGGTGGGGGAAACCCCAGCCGCCAGCACCCCACGCAACTCCGCCAGACGCGGCTCGGCCAGCGAGATCAGGGCAGCGTTCAGGTTCAGGCGCACGGGGGCCGAAGGGCGCGTCGCCACACCGGGGCGCGGGAGGGTGGGGTTGACGTCGGCGCCCTCCGTCCACAGCGCCGTGGCCACACGGCGCAGCTGGGCGACGCCGTCGCGGTGGGAGGAGTTGGCGGCCACCGCGATGTGGTCGCGGCCCTGCAGGGTGTCGCCGATGAGCGAGGTCAGCTGGCCGGTGCCCAGCTGGACGAAGGCGCGGAAGCCCGCGTCGTACAGGGCCTCGGTCAGCAACCGGAACCGCACCGGTTCCAGGAGGTGCCGGACGAACAGCCGCCGCACCCCGGCCTCGGTGTCCGGATACGGCGCGGCGGTGGTTCCGGACCAGACGGGGACACGGGGTGGCAGGAGCAGTTCGAAGCGCTCCGCCAGGGCCCGGATGGGGTCGAGGTAGGGGGCCAGCATGGGAGTGTGGAAGCCGGATTGGAACGGCAGGACCTGCGCGATCACGCCCGTCGCGCGCATCGCCCGGACGAACTCCTCGACGTCGGCCCGGGGCCCGCACACCATCGACTGGCTGGGCGCGTTGTCGTGCGAGAGCACGATGCGGCCCTCCGGCAGTTCCGCGAGCGCGCTGAGGACGCGTTCCGCGCCCGCGCCGAGGGCGGCGAAGGTCACGCCGGGGACGCGCAGCGCGTCGGGGTCGAAGGAGTCGAGGAAGGCGTCGACCGCCTCGCCCGCGTAGAGGCCGCCCGCGGCCATCGCGGACCACTCGCCGACGCTGTGCCCGGCCACCGCGTCCGGCACGATTCCCATGCGTCCGAGCGCCGCGTTGAGCAGGCGTCCGACGCCGAAGACACCGACGCCGTGGCGGCCGATGTCGCCCGCGCGGGCCGCCTCGCCGTACCGCTCGCCCGGGCGGTCGCCGGTGTGCCGGGACAACCCGAAGTACTCGGCGATGCCGTCCGTGCGGGGCTCGAACTCGGCCTCCAGGCCGGGGAAGACGAAGGCCAGTTTCCCGGCGGCAAGCTTCCCGGAGGCCGGTTTCCCGGCGGCCACGAGCAGCGGGTCCGGGGTGAACCAGACGTCGTTGCGGCCGCGCCATGGGCGGCCCTTGGCGACCACGCGCCGCGCGAGGGCGAGGCGTTTGGCGGTGGGGTCGACGATGCCCAGCCGGGTGCCACCATGGCTGACGGGCTCGTACGCGGTGGCGCGTACGGTCGCGTCGTCGGCCGCGAGCAGTTCGGCCAGCCGCTCCGGCGTGTCCACGGCCAGGGCCAGCACCCGTTCGGGTTCGGTCACGACCGTCGCCGGGCGGCGCTTCACCGCCGCGGTCGGCTCCTGCTCCAGCACCACATGCGCGTTGATGCCGCCGAACCCGAAGGCGTTGACCGCCGCGCGCCGCACGGTGGCCTCCCAGGGCGTGGCCGCGTCGAGGGGACGGAAGCGGGTGGCCATGAGCCCCGGGTGCGGGTCGTCGCAGTGCAGGGTGGGCAGCAGCCACCCGTGGTGGACGGCGAGGGCGGCCTTGACCAGCCCCGCGACACCGGCGGCTGGCATGGTGTGGCCGATCATCGACTTCACCGAGCCGATCACGGCGGGCTCGCCACGAGAGGAACCGCCGGGCCCGAACGCCTCGGCCAGCGTGGCGAGTTCGGCCGCGTCCCCGGCGGGCGTGGCCGTGCCGTGCGCCTCCAGCAGGCCGATCGAACCGGGTTCGCGCGGGTCGAGTCCCGCGGCGCGCCAGGCCTGCCGTACGGCGCGGGTCTGGCCGCCCGGGTCGGGGTTGACCAGGCCGGTGGCGCGGCCGTCCGAGGCCACGCCCGTACCGCGGATGGCGGCGTACACGCGGTCGCCGTCGCGCCGTGCGTCGGCGAGCCGTTTGAGGACGACCACTCCGGTGCCCTCGCCGATCAGCAGGCCGTCGGCGGCGCGGTCGAAGGGCCGGATGCGCTGGCTCGGCGACAGCGCGCGCAGCTGTGTGAAGACGCTCCACAGGGTGATGTCGTGGCAGTGGTGCACACCGCCCGCGAGCATCACGTCGCACCGCCCGGAGGCCAGTTCCGCCACCGCCTGGTCGACGGCGACGAGCGACGACGCGCACGCGGCGTCCACGGTGTAGGCGGGGCCGCGCAGGTCGAGCCGGTTGGCGATGCGGGAGGCGGCGAGGTTGGGCACCAGCCCGATGGCCGCCTCGGGGCGGTCCGGGCCGAGCTGTTCGGTGAAGGCGTCCCGGATCCGGTCCAGGTGGCCGGGGCCGAGGCCGGGCAGCAGCTCGCCGAGGGTCCGTACGAGCTGGTGCGCGGTACGGACCCGCTGGTCGAGCCGGACCAGCCCGGGGGTGAGGTAGCCGCCCCGGCCCAGTACCACGCCCACCCGCTCCCGGTCGGGGAGCCGGTCGCCGCCACCCGCGTCGGCGAGGGCGGCCGCCGCGACGCCGAGGGCGATCAGCTGGTCGGGCTCGGTGCCGGACACCGAGTTCGGCATGATGCCGAACCGGGCGGCCTCCACCTCCGCGTACGTGTCGACGAAGCCGCCCCGGCGGCAGTACACCCGGTCGGGCGCGGCCGGGGTGCCCGCGGCGCCCAGCGGGTCGTAGAACCCCGCGTCCCACCGCCCGGCCGGGACGTCGGTGATGGCGTCCACGCCGCCGGTCAGGTTGCGCCAGTAGGCGTCCAGGTCCGGGGAGCCGGGCAGCAGGACGGACATCCCGACGATGGCCACCGGTGGCATCTGGTGACGGTCGGTCATGGTCACCAGCCCGAGGCGGTGTAGACGACGGCCTGGTCCGGCTCCTCGCCCCAGGCCAGCTCGCGCAGCAGCGCCAGCGCGCCCTCTTCGGGGTCGATGAGCGAGATGCCACGGCGGGCGTACTCCCGGCCGAGTTCCGGTGTGACCATGCCGCCGTGGGAGCCGCTCGGGGCCCAGGGCCCCCAGTGCACGGTCAGCGCCCGGCGGCCGGTGTGGGCCCGCCACCGCGCGGCGAGGGTTTCCAGCGCGTCGTTGGCCGCGGCGTAGTCCACCTGGCCGCGGTTGCCGAGGGCGGCGGAGATGCTGCCGAACAGCACCGTGAACGCCGGGGGTTCGGGCAGTTCCGCGAGGGCGTCCAGCAGGGTCCGCGCGCCGTCCACCTTGGTGCCGAAGACCCGCCCGAAGGACGCGGCGGACTTCTCCTCGATCAGCCGGTCCTCGATGACACCGGCCGCGTACACGGCGCCGTCCAGCCGCCCGTGGTCGGCGTGGATCTGCTTCACGGCCTGGAGCACCGCCGCGTCGTCCCGGACGTCCACCGAGCGGTAGCGCACCCGGCTGCCCAGGGCACTCAACTCCGCCACGGTCGCGGCGACTTCGCGCCCCGCGAGGATCCGGGCCACCTCCCGCTCGATCTCGGCCGGTGTCGCGCCGCCCCGGGCGGCGAGCGCCGCGCGCAGCGCCGTCTCGTCGTGTGCCGAGGCAGTGTCCGGGGCCTCCGGGCCGGTGGGCTCCGGCGTACGGCCGAGCAGTTCGATCCGGCAGCGGGCGGCGGACGCGAGGGCGAGGGCGCACCGGGCGGTGATGCCGCGCGCCCCGCCGACCAGGACCACCACGGAGTCGCGGTCGAGGCCGAGCGCGGCGGCCTCCGCCGCGCCGTCTCCGGCGGGCCCGGCGCCGGAGGCCGCGAGCGGCCCGAGCGGGGCTTGCGTCAGGTCCAGCCGGTGGCGGCGTCCGTCGGCGGTGCGCAGGACGACGGGCGTACGGGCGGGGGTGGACAGCTCGTCGAGCAGGGCGCCGGCCACGTCATCGGCGGACACGGGCGCGTCCGTGGCCAGCTCCACCAGGGTGGCGGCCGTGTCCGGATATTCCCTGGCCACCGTGCGGAACACCCCGCGCAGCCCGGCCGGGCGCGGGTCGAGCGGGTCGGCCGTGCGCACGGCCAGCAGCCAGCGTGGTCCGCGCCGCAGCGCCGCTTGGAGCGCGGCGAACGCCTCGGGCAGCAGGGGCGCCCCGGACCCGACCAGCGGGTCGAGCAGCACCACGCCGTCCAGCGAGCCGTCCGCCTCGGCGAGGAGGTGGCCCGCGGCGAGAGGCAGGGCCTGGGCGCCGTGCGCGGCCAGGCGGGTGGCGACGGCGGTGGCTATCCCTCCCGGGTCCCCGCCGAGCAGGGCGAAGCGCTGGCCGGTGAGGTCGAGCGGCTCGTTCTTCTCCGCCCTGTCCAGGGGTACGGGCACCAGCCGCATCCGCCGGGGCGCCACGCCCGGCTCGGCGGCGGGCTCGGCGGCGGGCTCGACCACAGGGCCGGCCTGTGCGGTGGCGGGGGTGAGACGCGCCGTGAGCCAGTCGGTGACGGCCGCCGTCGTACGGGCCTTGGCCAGCTCCTCCAGCTCCTCGTCGCCCAGCGCGGCGGTTCCGGCGCCCGCGACACCGAGACGTCTAGCCAGCTCACCGGCGATCTCGGCGCGCTTGATGGAGTCGATGCTGAGGTCGGCTTCGAGGTCGAGATCGGGGTCGATCATGTCGACGGGATAGCCGGTGCGTTCGCTGATGATCTCGGAGACCGCGCGCAGGACATCGGGCCCGGTGGCGGGTGCGGCAGGTTCTTCCACAGCCGGTTGGACGGTGGTGGCGGGTGCGGGAGTGGCCACGGGCTCCCTCGCCATGGGCAGTGCGGTGGCCGGGGCGGCAACGGGCAGCGGGGCGGCTACCTGAAGCGGAGCCGTGTGCCGCTCCCCCGCCGCGCCACCGAAGTAGGTGAGCAGGACATCGCGCTGAGCGGCGATCATCTCTCGGCTGGTTCTCAGGTATTCGGCGATCAGGGCATCCCGGTCCCCGTGTCCGCCGTTGTCCGTGCGGTCCGTCTGGCTCACCGTCGCCTCCACGACACGTCGGGCCGGTGCCAGCGCACCGGGGAGAAGGTCACCGTCCGCGGTGCGGACCAGTTGTCCGTCGACTGTCCATCCGGGCCGCTTCGGCGGGGCGGTGGACGCCGCGTCGACGGCGTCACGGCCCCGGAACAGCCAGCCCGTACGCACCGGAACCCCGGCGACGGCCAGCTGGGCGAGGGCTTCGAGGAACCCGCGCGGCCCCTCGAAGCCACGCCGCCCGTCCGTCCCGGCGCGTCGCGCGTCGCACGCGACGGTACGGTGCGGCCGATCGCCCAGGATCTCCGCCACCAGCCGGGTCAGCACGGTGCCGGGCCCGGCCTCCACGAAGACGCGGGCGCCCGCCGCGTACATGGCCTCGATCTGTTCCTGGAAGCGGACGGGGGCGCCGATCTGGGCGGCGAGTTCGGCCCGAATGGCGTCCGGTTCGGCCCCGTGCGGCGCTGCGGTGCGGTTGGCCCAGACCGGGAACTCCGGTGTGCGCACCGGGAGTTCGGCCAGCGCCTCGGCGAAGCGCGGTCCGCCCCCGGCGACCAGCGGGCTGTGGAAGGCGCAGGCCACCGGGAGCCGCCGGACCGTGTGCCCGGCCTCCCGCAGCAAGACGACCGCCTCCGCCACTTCCCGCTCGGGTCCGGAGATCACGGTCTGCCGGGGTGCGTTGTGGTTGGCGGCCACCACGTGTTCGGCGAGTCCGGCGTCCCGCAGCAGCCGCTCGACTTCGCCGGCCGGGGCGGTGACGGCGGCCATGGTGCCGGGTTCGTGTCCGGCGGCCTCGGCGGCGCCGAGGATGGCGGCGGCCCGCTCGGCGCTCAGCCGGGGCAGGGTGCGCGGGTCGAGGGCGCCCGCGGCGCACAGCGCGACCAGCTCGCCGTAGCTGTGCCCGGCCGCCATGTCGGGCCGTACTCCGGCCGCGGTGAGCAGGGTGTGGGCGGCGAGCCCCACGATGCCCAGGGCGGGCTGGGCCACCCGGGTGTCGGTGAGGGCGGCGTGTTGCGCCTTCTTCCCGGCCTCGTCGAAGGCGGCCGGGGGGTACAGCACACCGGCGTAGTCGGAGCCGTCGAGCAGATGGTGCCGCAGTTCGGGGAAGGCCACGAACACGTCCGCGAACATCCCGGGCCGCTGGCTGCCCTGCCCGGGGAAGAGAAAGGCCACCTTGCCGATGGGGCCATCCGGCCCGGTGTCCAGGAGGCGGTCCGTTGTCGCCGCCGGCCCGGCGTCCCGCGCAGCGTCCGGCGTGCGGTCCGGCGCGGCGGCGGCCGCCGCCTCGTCCGGTGAGGTGTGCCGCACGGCGCCTCGCCCGGCGGCCGGGGCCGGGTCGGCCACGTACAGCCCGTGGTCCCGTCCGCCCGGTCCTGGCGGCGGTCCAAAGGTGGCCACGTCGCCCGCCAGCACCCGCCGTAACCGCTCGGTCAGGTCGTCCAGGTCCGTCGCCACCACCGCCACCCGCACCGGTTCGTGGCCCGCGTCGGCCCGCCGGGAGGCGGACAGCGCGAGGTCGCGCAGCCGCCACGGCCGTCCCGCCGTGTCGTTGGCCTCGGCCTGCCGCAGCGTGTGCTCGACCGCGCGCAGCGCCGCCGCCCGGTCGGTTCCGCGGAAGAGGAAGAGTTCGCAGGGCCAGGCGTCGAGCGTGTGCGGGGGTGGCGGCGCGCCCTTCCCGTGGGCCGCGAGCACCACGTGGAAGTTGGTCCCGCCGAAGCCGAACGCGCTCACCCCGGCCACCCGGTCCACGGGCGCCGTGGCCCACGGCCGCGCCTCCGCGTGGAAGGCGAAGGGGCCGCGCTCCGCGTCCCACGCCGGGCTCGGCCGCGTCATGTGCAGGGTCGGCGGCTTGACACCCGTGTACAGCGCCAGCGCGGTCTTCACGAGCCCGGCCAGCCCGGCGGCGCATTTGGTGTGCCCGATCTGGGACTTGACGGAGCCGAGCGCGCAGCCGCCGGGGGCCGCCCCGGCGTCGGCGAACACCTCGCTGAGGACGGTGAGTTCGGTACGGTCCCCCACCGCCGTACCGGTGCCGTGCGCCTCGACCAGGCCGACGCTCGCCGGGGACACCCCGGCGCTGGCGTAGGCGCGCTCCAGCGCGGCCCGCTGGCCCTCGGGGCGCGGGGCGGTCAGCCCGAGCGAGCGGCCGTCGCTGGACGAGCCGACGCCCTTGATGACGCCGTAGATCCGGTCACCGTCGCGTTCGGCGTCGGCCAGCCGCTTGAGGACGACGCACGCGACGCCCTCGCCGAGCGCGATGCCGTCGGCCGACGCGTCGAACGCGCGGGAGCGGCCGGTCGGGGACAGCGCGTGCACGGAGGAGAACAGCACATAGTCGTTGATGCCGTTGTGCAGGTCGGCGCCGCCGCACAGGACGAGGTCACTGGTGCCCGCGGTCAGCTCCTTGCAGGCGACGTCGACGGCGGCCAGCGAGGACGCGCACGCCGCGTCGACGGTGTAGTTGGCACCGCCGAGATCGAGCCGGTTGGCGATCCGCCCGGAGATGACGTTGGCGAGCATGCCGGGGAACGAGTCCTCGGTGAGCCGGGGCAGCTGCTCGGCCAGGGCCTGTGGCACCTCGCGGAAGTACGACGGCAGGACGGTGCGCAGGGTCTGCGCGTTGGACAGGTCGCTGCCCGCCTCGGCACCGAAGACCACGGAGGTGCGCGAGCGGTCGAAGGCCCGGCCACGCTCAGCGGGATCCCCGTACCCGGCGTCGTCCAGGGCCCGGCGGGCGGCCTCCAGGGCCAGCAGCTGGACGGGTTCGATGCTGCCGAGGGAGGCCGGGGGGATGCCGTAGCGCAGCGGGTCGAAGGGGATGCGCGGCAGGAAGCCGCCCCACTGGGAGGCGGAGGCGCCGTCCCCGTCGCCCGTGTAGTGGACGGCGGGGTCCCAGCGCTCGGGCGGCACCTCGGTGATGGCGTCCACGCCGCCCACCACGTTGGCCCAGAACGAGGCGAGGTCGGGCGCCTGCGGGAACATGCAGGCCATGCCGACCACGGCCACGTCCAGCGGCGCGGGCGCCGGTGCCGCCGCGGGGGCCGCGTCCACGCCCAGCGGCGTACGCAGCGCCCTGGACCGCTCGGCGAGGAAGTCCACCGCGGCCGGGCCCACCGCGTGGTGCAGCGCGGCGATCGTAGTGGTGGCCGAGCGCAGCACCGCGACCTGCCCGGCCATGAACATGCCGTCGGAGAGCTGGCGTTGCTCATCGGCCTCGGCCAATCGGCCATCGGGGGCGCGGTCCAGGCCCTTGCTGGCGATGCGCAGCCGCCCCACGTTCAGTCTCTCCAGCCGCTCCCACAGCTCCCGGTCGGGGACGCCCTCGTCCCGCAGCCGGTCCTTGAGGGCGTGATAGCTCTCGGTGAAGGGGCTCGGCACACAGCGCGTGGCGTGACCGGGGGCGGTCTCCAGCAGCGCGGTGCGCTCGGCGGCCAGCACCTGGCGCTGGAAGAGGGGCCGTACGGCGCCGTGCGCGACGGCCTCCTCGGTGAACAGGTACGCGGTGCCCATCAGCAGCCCCACGGCGACGCCGCGCCGGGCCAGCGGGGCGGCGAGCGCGGCCACCATCGCGGCGGACCGTTCGTCGTGCACCCCACCGGCGAAGTACACCTCGACGCGCGTGCCGTCGGACGCCTCGCCGTCGGCCGGGTGCGCGGGGTCGTCGAGGTAGTCCTCGATGACCGCGAGCTGTGCCTCCCACAGCGGGAAGCTCGCGCGCGGGCCCACATGGCCGCCGCATTCGGAGCCCTCGAAGACGAACCGCCGCGCCCCGCCCCCCAGGAACTGGCGCAGCAGTCCGGGCGAGGGCACATGCAGATAGGTGGTGATGCCGTCCCGCTCCAGCGCCGCGGCCTGGGACGGCCGTCCGCCCGCGATGATGGCGTGGCTCGGGCGGATCTCCCGTACGGCCTCCAGCTGGGCGCTTCTGATCTCCTCCGGGGCGAAGCCGAGCACGCCCACTCCCCAGGGACGCCCGGCCAGCGCGGCCGCGGCCTCCTCCAGCAGGGTGCGCGCCTGCTCGCGTCCGGCCAGGGCGAGCGCGATGAACGGCAGTCCGCCGTCCGCCGCGACGGCGGAGGCGAACCCCGCCCGGTCGCTGACCCGTGTCATCGGGCCCTGCGCGACGGGCAGTCGCGGCGCGGTCTCGTGCGCGGCGTCCCGTACGGCGTCCTGGACGGCTTCGGTGACGCCCCGGACGGCCCGGCCGACATCTCCCCAGCGCGTCGAGAATCGCGCGGCGAGGAATCCGTCCTGGCCCACCGGCAGGGGCGGCACGGAGTGCGGGGAGCGGGCCCGCGGGCGCAGCGCGCGGTGCCCGTCGACGACGGTGGTCTCCGACCCGTCCATCGGCCGGAGCAGCGCGGCGCGGTCTTCGGGGAGTCCCGATTCGGCGAGCAGGGCCAGCTGGGTGTCCAGGACGACCCCGGCCGCGCCGCCGATCACCGCCGCGGCGGCGGTACGCGGGCCGATGCCGCCCCAGGCCCACACCGGTACGGACACCCCGGGCTCGGCCAGGAGCCGCTGGAGCAGGACGAAGGTGCTCAACTCGCCGACCGGCCCGCCGCATTCACTGCCCCGGGCGATCAGCCCATGCGCCCCGGCCCTTACCGCTTCGAGGGCCTGGTCCAGGTCGGCGACCTCGACCAGTACGCGGTGGCGGGCGGCGACGGCGTCGATGGGCCAGGGCGCCCCGGCGCCGAGGACGACAGTGTGCGGGCCGGGCCCTGGGGGCCCGGTGTCCGGTGGTGCCGCGTGCCGCAGATCGGCGGGCGTGAGGGGGCAGCCCGCCGCCACGCGGACCCCGTACCGTCCGTCGGCCACCCAGTCATTGACGCGTTCCCACGCGTCCAGTGCTGTTCGGCGCGTCGTTCCCAGGTCGAGGACGCCGAGACCGCCCGCGCGGCTCACCGCCGCGGCGAGCCGGGGGTCCGGTTCCCCGAACGGAGTGATGCCTATTACAAGATCGCCAGGATACGCAACGGATGACATGTTTTCTCCGGGTAAATCGCTAAAGCTGCGAAAGGGGAGATAATTCTGGCATGTGCATCTAACGTACGGCTTGCGCCATTTACACAGAACGACGCGGAGGCGAAATTAGCGATTAGGTTACTGAGCCGTCAACAAGTTGCGGGCCCCGTACCTGCCAGGACGGGCTGGATCTCGCCATAGGTAGGGAGATCCATCGCGACACCGCCCCCTCTTCCCTTGTTAAATGTTGATGTACCTTTCGTGAGCTGGGCCGGAAGAGAGCGTGCCACCGGCGCCCCTTGTGCCCCTCGAATACACCATTTACCCAGCGGGAGTCCCGCTGGGTAAACCACTCGAGCGAGCCGGTCGAAGCCAATCGGCGGAGCACATTCCGGATTCTGAATTCCGCGCCCATGCGGTGCGTCACCGGAAAGTGCGGCCTGAATCAGCCCGCGGAGGCGGCCACTCAACTCCCGGCCGGGCGAGCATCGCGAGCACGGACAGCACGCGGCGGACCGCCGGTCGCAGGGTCAGAGGGCGTTGACGAGGGCCACGTAGACGGCGGTGCCGATGCCGACGCTCAGGATCGTGCGGCGGCCGCAGGCGAGGTGAACGCCCACCGTGACGGCCACGGCGAGCAGCGCGTACGGCGTCGTGTGCGGTGCCGCGGCCACGCTGCCGTGCAGGGCGGTCACGGCGAGGATCGCGAGGATGCCCACCGGCATCCACGCCGACAGCTGCCGCACGATCGGCGAGTTGTGCAGGGTGCGCAGCACCGCGAAGGGCACGGCCCGCAGCGCGAGGGTGATCGTGAAGACGATCGCGAGGACGGCGACCAGGTACGACGTGCTAGGCATCGGCGACCTCCTCGGCGGAGCAGCGGGTCAAGCGGCGAGCCGGGCGGCGGGTGGTGTACGCGTGGCGGGCGAGCAGCAGGGCGACGAACAGCAGCAGCGCGGTGAACATCGCGACGCCGGGAGTGAGGACGAGCGCGACCGTGACGCTGGCCCCGGCCAGCAGGACGGACGGGACCTCCTGGCGTGAACGGAACGCGTCCAGCGTGAGCACGGTGAACAGGGCGCACAGCGCGAACTCCAGGCCCTTGATCGGCCCGGGCAGGGCCGCGCCCAGGGCGACACCGGCCAGACCGCCGCCGACCCAGTAGATCTCGCAGGCGATCTGCATCGCCAGCAGACGGGACGCGGAGCGTTCCGCCTCGGGCAGGGAGGCGCTGACGGCGTACGCCTCGTCGATCATCGCGTAGACGGCGTACGCCTTCGCGAGCGGATTCCTGACCAGGTGGAGGGGAAACGAGAAGGCGTAGAACACATGCCGGAAGTTGACCACCAGGACGGTCAGCGCCACCGAGGCCAGTGGCGTGACGGTGGCCACCATGCCCACGAGCAGCAGTTCCAGCGATCCGGCGAACGCGGACAGGGACAGCGCGGGGGCGAGCCACCACGGCAGTCCGGCCTGGATGACCAGCAGGCCGAGCGCGATGCCCAGCGGGAAGATCCCGAGCCCCGCGGAGAAGGAATCGCGCACCCCCGCGGCGATGCGCCGCCGCTGAGTGTCCGGGGCGGAGGCCGGTGGGGGATCCGGCGCGGTTGTCTGGGTGGGTACGTCGTGTCGCACCTGCTCATCGTCTCGCGGAAGCCGCGCCATGTGGTTGCGAATATTGCGGGGTGGCCCCGTGATCGTGCAATCTTTGTGCCATGGATGCCATGGACCGAGCAATCATCGCCGAGCTGGAGCGGGACGGGCGGCTGACCAACGTGGAGCTGGCCCGTCGGGTCGGGCTCACCACCGGGCCGTGCCTGAGGCGGGTGCAACGGCTGGAGGCCGACGGGGTCATCTGCGGCTACCGGGCCGTCATCGACCCCGTCGCCGTGGGCCGGTCCTTCGAGGTGCTGCTCGACGTCAGCCTCGACTCCCAGGACGCGCAGACCACCGGACACTTCGAGCAGACGCTCACCCGGGCCGAGGAGGTGGTCGAGCTGCGGCGGCTGTTCAGCACCCCCGACTTCTTCGTGCGCGTGGCCGTGGCCGACCTGGCCGCCTACGAGACGTTCCTCAGCCAGCACGTCATGACCATCCCGCGGGTCAAGAACGTCACCTCGCACTTCACGATGAAGACCATCAAACCGGCCCCGTAGCCCCGCGATCCTGCCCGATGGCCCGCTCCATGGCGTGGCCGAGCGAGAAGAGCCGCTCCAGCCGGTCCGGGTGTCCGATGAGCTGGAGCCCCAGGGGCAGGCCGTGGCCGTCCCGGTGGCCCGGTACGGTCAGGGCGGGCAGGCCCAGGAGCTGCCACGGGCGGCTCAGGACCGGCGAACCGGTGGCCGCGAGGCCGCTGGGGGCGGGGCCGGGGGCGGCCGGGCCCAGTACGGCGTCCACATCGGCGAGCAGCGCAAGCATCTCGCCACGCCCCCGCTCCGCGACGGACAGCGCCTGCCGGTAGTCCGTGGCCGTGGTGGCGCGCCCAAGCGCGAGGAGTTCACCCAAGGGCGCACTCAGCCGCTCCGGGTGCGCGCCCTCGGTGGCCAGGGCGCGGGCGGCCTCGTAGGCCATGACCGTGGCGTGGGCCTCGATGAGCGCGGGTGTCCGCGCGGCCCAGTCGACGTCCACGAGCACCGCGCCGTCCGCCACCGCCCGGTCGGCAGTGCGCCGCAGGGCCGCGCGCATGGGTCCGCGATCTCGGCCAGTTCGGTACCCGGCCACACCGCCAGCCTCACCTGAGCGGGCGGTTCGGGCGGCGGGCCGGGGATCCGGTCCGCGCCGGTCAGCGCCAGGTAGGCGAGGTACAGGTCGGCGACGGCCGGGGTGAGGAGCCCGACCGCGTCGAGGCTGTGGGACAGAACCGCGAACCCGGTCGTGTCGAGCGCCCCGACCGGTGCCACGAAGCCCGCGACACCGCAGTACGCGGCGGGCCGGGTCAGCGAACCGGCGGTCTGGCTGCCGAGGGCCAGGGGCACCACGCCCGCCGCCACGGCGGCCGCGGAACCGCTGGAGGAGCCGCCGGGAGTGTGCGCGAGGTGATGCGGATTGCGGGTGGGTCCGGGCGCGAAGTAGGCGAATTCGGTGGTGACCGTCTTGCCCAGGGGAATCGCACCGAGCTGCCGGAGCCGGGCGACCAGCGGGGCGTCGGACGCGGCCACCCGGCCCTGCCGCAGGGACGAGCCGCATTCGGTCGGCAGGCCACGGACGTCGATGATGTCCTTGACCCCGAACGGGATGCCGCGCAGGAGCCCGCCCGGCGGCGGCGCGGCGTCGAGCTGCCGGGCGGCGTCCAGTGCCCCGCCCCGGTCGACCCGCGCCCACGCCCGGATGCCGGGCTCCGTCGCGTCGAGGCGTTCCAGCGCGCCGCCCACCGCATCGCCCGCGCGCAGCCCGCCCGCGGCCACCCGCGCGGCGAGGGCGGTCAGGGTCGTGGTTCCATGCCGCACTTCCGGCATCGGTGTCTCTCCCTTCCGGTGGGCTACGGCCGGCCTACAGCTCCAGGACGAGGCGAGCGGTGCGGGCCCGTGACACGCAGGGGGCGATCTGGTCCCCGGCCTCCTTCTCCTTGCGGGTCAGGCAGTTGTCCCGGTGGTCCGGTACGCCGTCGAGCACCGTGAGAACACAGGTGCCGCAGATGCCCTCGCGGCAGGACGTGCCGACCTCGACGCCGCCCTCCGCCAGCACATCCACGATGCTCCGCCCGGGCGGCACGGCGAACACCTCGCCGGTGTCCAGTTCCACCTCGAACGCGTCACCGGCCCCGGCCACCGGTTCCAGGGGCTGGAAGTGTTCGACGTGGACTCGGGTCCCGGGCAGCGGGCGGGCCGCCGCCACCTCCACGACACGTCGCATGAACTCCTTCGGGCCGCACGTGTAGACGTGCGTCCCGGGGTCCGGGTCCGCCAGCGCCCCGGCCAGCGCCCCGGGCTGTGCGTCCCGGCCGAGCCCGAAGTGGAACTCCACGTCAGCGGCGAACTCGGCGCTTTCCAGGAGCGGGACGAACGCCGCCCGCTCCCGGCTGGTGGCGAAGTAGTGCAGCCGGAAGGGCGCGCCCGTACGGCGGAGTTGATACGCCATGCTCAGCAGCGGCGTGATCCCGATACCGGCCGCGACCAGCACATGGCAGGCCGCCGCGGGCTCGATGCGGAAGAGGTTGCGGGGTTCGCTGATGACGAGTTCGTCACCGGCCCCGACCTGGTCGTGGAGCGCCGAGGACCCTCCCCGGGAGAGTTCCTCCCGCTTGACGGCGATCACATAGGCACCGCTGTCGTCGGGTGGCCCGCACAGCGAGTACTGCCGGGTGAGGCCACTGGGGCCCACCACGTCCACGTGCGCCCCCGCCTCGTACGGTGCGAACGGGAGGCCGTCGCGGCGCCGCAGCCGGAAACACTTCACGGCGCCGGTTTCGGCCGTCACCTCGCTGACCGTGACCCTGATCATCGTGTGCCTCACCTACAGCAGGAAGCCGGACGCGTTGACGGCGTCCTCGGAGTTGACCAGCCGGATGACCTTCTCCTGGATCAGCGGCTCGGGCCCGTCCAGCCGGATCCGGTGGGTGACGTCCGCGCCGAGTACGAAGGTCCGCTCCCGCCGGTGGCCGACCAGCACCTGCGCGGAGCTGAGCGTGACGGTGTCCTCGTTCGATGGCCGGGGCGATCCGGGGGGCGGCGAGGCTCATCAGCTCCGGCGCCACCGGGGACACCGGGCTCGCGGGGGCCGCCGGGGTCGCGGGGGTCTCAACGGACATCGGTCATCATCGCCTTCCACATCGCGTACGCCTCGCGCATACCGGTCTCGTCGGTGGCGTGCGCGACGCGCCCCTGATGGTCGTCCCGCTCCCGGGACAGACCCCGGTTCACCATGATCGGCACGCCGGGCCCGGCCGCCGCGCCGCGCTGGACCCGGTCCCATGCCTCGGAGTCGTCGGGGCTGCCGAACCCGAACGGCCCCTGGAAGTGCTCGTGGATCCGCAGCCGTTCCCGGTTGACGATCTCCGGGCCGCCGTCCAGGCCCAGCGCCAGATGCCGGATCTCCGTCTCGGCCACGGAGATGGGCCGCAGCACCCGGAAGAACGCCATCGACATCGCCACGTTGGGGAACAGGTTCAGGTTGAATCCGGCGCCGTGCATCGAGCGCACGATGCGCCGCACCGTCGCCGGATCGAACTCCCGGGACAGCTCCTCGACGATGTGGCCGAAACGCCCCTGCAACTGCTCGGTGCCGTCGTCCTCGTCGAGGTCGACATGTTCCGGCACCATGATCATGACGCTGTGGCCATGGCCGAGGGAGTGGGTGACCGCCTTCTCGTCGGTCATGAACGACAGCATCTCGGCGGTCTCCGCGTCCACGGAGGACATCCACGAGCGGTGCACGATCGGGAAGTGGTAGCCGTCGGCGGTGTTCTCCAGCTGGATCTTCCAGTTGCCGTCGAACCGGAACTTGTGCTCGCCCTGCACCTTGACCGGGTATCCGGCGCCCTGCTTCATGAACAGGTCCATCCAGTGCCTGGTCGGTCCCAGGAAGTCCGCGAGGGGTTCCACGTCCGGATTGAAGCTGGCGAAGATCATCCCCGCGTAGCTGCCGACCTTCAGCCGGTGCAGCGGGAAGTCCTTCTTCTCCAGGACGTCCTCGTAGCCGTCCGGGTACGGGATGCCGCGCAGCTTTCCGTCGAGCGCGTACGACCAGGCGTGATACGGGCAGGTGAAGCCGTTGGTGTACCCCGGGGCGCCTCGCACAGGCTGGCCCCGCGGTGGCGGCAGCGGTTCAGCAGGACGTTGATCCCGCCGCGCCGGTCGCGGGTCACGATCACCGGCTGCCGTCCGACCATCGCCGTCCTGAAGTCACCGGCGTCCGGGATCTCGCTCTCGTGCGCCACCCAGACCCAGGTGCGCTGGAAGATGCGTTCCATCTCCCGCTCGAACAGCTCCGGGTCGGTGTAGAGCGAGACGTCCACACGGTCTGCCCGGACCAGGTCGGCGGGCTCGCCGCCGGTGGCGCCGGGCTCAGTGGCGGGGTTCACGGATGTGTTCATTCCGTCGCTTCCTGTGAGTCATCGCGTTCGGCTGGTGCGGCGGCCCACTCGGCGTCCGCGGTCCAGTAGTCGCTGCCGTCGGCCCGGATGCCATGGCGCCACTCGGTGGTTCTGCGCAGGGTGGGTTCGACGGCCGCGCAGGCGGCGTCCGCGCCCTCGGGGCCTTCCTCTGCGGCGCCCCAGTGCACCCAGTTCAGCTCTCTGCCGTCCCGGTCGCGCAGGAACAGGTCCACGTGGTGCCAGCCGTAGGGGCGGATGTCGCGGTAGCAGGTGAGGAGCATCGTCCGGCCGTCGTCGGGCGCGGTCATCGGGCCGCCGCCTCGGCCGTCGCCACGTCTTCGGGGAGTACGGTCGTGAAGACGCGCTCGGTGCGGAAGTGGCGGATGCGGGCGGTGTCGCCGTCGATACGGAAATCCACCTCCAGCCGTGCCACGACGAGTTCGGAGGCTCCGGACGCGTACCGGGACAGCTGCTGCATCAGCCATCTCCCCCGGCCCCCGCCGCCGTTGACGGTTGTCGTGCCGGGGTGGAGCAGATGCACATTCGCCCGGAAGCGCGGGGTCGGCGGCAGATGCGCCCCCACCATCTCCGCGATGGCCCGCGCGCCGGTCGTACGGCCGAACTTCGCGGTGTAGAGCGGCCCGACGCCCTCCCATACGGCGTCCGGGGTGAACAGGTCCTCCAACCGGCCGGTGGCGTCCGGCGGCCGGGGGACGTCGCACAGCTCCAGGTAGCGGATCAACGTCCCGTGTGCGAGATGTTCGGGCGAGGACATGCGGGAACGGCCTCCTCTTCGTGCCACGTTGGCCCTGCGTCGGCCGCGTTTCCGATCACCGGCCGCGGCCTCCGTTTACGCATGGTGCGCGGAGGCTTCGAGGGAGGAAATGCCCATGGCCCGGTCACCGGACCGAAAAGTTGGCGGGGCTCAGCCCTTCACCGGTGCGACATCCCGGGTCAGCGCGCGGCCCGCCGCCCCGACCACCGGAGCCAGCTGGCGTACGTCCAGCCGCTCGGCCGGGCCGACCACGGTCAGCGTCGCCACGGCGACACCACCGGCGAACACGGGCGCGGCGACCGCCGCGTAGCCCGCGACCAGCTCCTGGCGGTCGACGGCGTAGCCCTGGCGGCGCACCTGCTCCAGCTCGGCCTCCAGCCGGGCCGGATCGGTGATCGTCCACCGGGTGCGGCGGCGCAGCGGTGAGGCCATGACGGTCTCGCGTATCTCCTCGGCGCCGAAGGCCAGCAGGGCCTTGCCCGACGCCCCGCAGTGGAACGGCACCCGGCCCTCGACCTCGGTGACGGCGACGCCGCCGCCGCGCTGGCTGAAGTACTTCTCGACGAAGAGCACGTCATGGTCCCCGGGGAAGGCGAGCACCACGGTCTCCCGGGTGGTCAGCGCCAGGTCCTCGAGGTAGCGGGCCGCGATCAGCCGCACCTTCCGCAGCAGGGAGTCGCCCTCCGGCTCAGCACGCATCGCCGCCACCTTCCTCCCGCGTGAGCCCGCGTGAGCAGGTGCGGGGTCAGGCAATGAGCATCGTGCAAAGCGTCGGCCCGCTCAAGAGTCCGGGTGTTCACCGCACACCGGCGGGCCGGAACTGGACGCTGATCCGCGGCCCGGTCGTCCGCGAGGTCTTGGGGATGGCGTGTTCCCAGGTGCGCTGGCAGGAGCCGCCCATCACGATGAGATCGCCGTGTCCGAGCGGATGCCGCACGGTGGCCCCGCCGCCACGGGGGCGGAGCAGCAGATCGCGCGGCGCGCCGACGGACAGGATGGCGACCATGGTGTCCTCGCTGCTGCCGCGGCCGGTCCGGTCGCCGTGCCAGGCCACGCTGTCGCGCCCGTCGCGGTAGTAGCACAGCCCGGCCGTGGTGAACGGCTCCCCCAGTTCGGTGGCGTAGTACGCGGAGAGCGCGTCCCGGGCCTCGGTGAGGACGGGGTGGGGCAGGGTGTCGTCGGCTCCGTAGAAGGCGAGCAGCCGCGGGACCTCCACGGTCCGGTCGTACATCCGCCGCCGCTCGGCCTTCCAGGGGACGTCGGCCGCGAGGTGCGTGAACAGGTCGTCGGCGCCTCGCAGCCATCCGGTCAGCAGGTCGGTCCAGGCCCCGTCGCCCAGCCCGGTCCTGCGCACTCCGCGCAGCGGGCCGATGACGGCGTCGTCGGCCTGGTCGAAGAGCGAGCCCTGTAGATACGCGCCCATAGCGGCAGTGTACCCAGGAAATCGAGCATGTGTGCGATGACGTGGCTAGGGAGCCCACCGGATGTTCGGGTTCAGCTGGCCGGTCCAGTTGAAGACGGCCATGTTGTCCCAGCCGTCCCCGCTGTTGTTGATGTCGGCCGGGTCCCAGCCGTTGCCGGGCACCGCGTACCAGGTGGGCTCCCAGTAGAAGACACCGATCGCACCGGCGTTGCGGGCGGTGTTCTGGACGTCGGTGAAGTTGGCGGCCTGGCCCGCCCAGGTGAGCGGATAGCCCGAGCAGCCAGAGGTGACGGAGTTGCCGGTGCTGTCGGCGTTCGCCGTGGTGAAGGGGTACGCGGTCTCGGCGATGACCACGTCCTTGCCGTACCGGGACCGCATGTCGGCGGTGACGTCGTACAGGGTGGACAGCGAGCCGTGCCACATGCAGTAGTACGACAGCCCGGTGATGTCCCAGCTGACGCCCTTCGCCTTGATCCCGTCGTAGAACCAGCGCGCGTGTGCGTCGCTGTCCGCGTTCGCGGTGTGGATGATCACCTTGGTGCCGCCGTTGCACGCCTTGGTGGCGTTGTAACCCGCCTTGAGCAGGAGGCTGAGGTTGGTGAAGTCGTTGTTGACCACTTTGCCGTCGTTCCACAGCATGCCGACGTTGATCTCGTTGCCGATCTGCACGCTGTCCGGGGCCGTGCCCTGGGCCTTGAGGCTGCCGCACACGTCGTAGGTGTAGTTGTAGACGTCGGTCTGCAGCTGGCCGATGCCGTGGCTCGCCCAGGCCGCGGGCTTGCGCTGATTCCCCGGGTCGGCCCAGGTGTCCGAGTAGTGGAAGTCGACCAGCAGCCCCATCCCCTTGGCCTTGGCCTTCTTCGCGTAGGCCAGCACCTTGGCCTTGTTGTTGTAGCCGCTGGCGGGGTTGTTCCAGACCCGCAGGCGGACGTAGTTCACTCCGGCGCCCTTGAGGATGTCGAGCGGGTCGCCAGCCTTGCCGTTTCCGTCGTAGTACGGGGCGCCGAGGTCGAGGGCACGCTGCGCGGTCGACACATCGGCGCCGCGCATGCTGAGCGCGTTCACGGCGGACGCCTTGGCGGGCACGGTGAGCAGGGCCGCCGCCAGGGCGAGCACCGTGGCGAGCAGGGCGGCCCGGAGCGGGTGCGGGCGCCCGGGCCCGGGTCTGTACGCGGTCACCGTGTCCTCCTCCGGTCCGGCACGGCGTCCGGGCCGGGCGCGTGGCCGACCGGGGCCGCGATGTGTGCGGCGGCCGCGGTTCCGGGGGCGGTGCACGGCTTGCCGTTCAGGGTGACGTCCCGTGGCGCGGGGTTGGTGCCGGTGTAGGCGCCGTTGAAGCCGATGGCGGTGGAGCCGCCGGTGGCCAGGGCGGCGTTCCACCCCGCGTCCTTCACGGTGACCGCGGTGGCGCTCTGGCGCCACGTGCCGTTCCAGCCCTGGGTGACCTTCTGGTTGCCGGGGAAGGAGAAGCCGAGCTGCCAGCCGTTGAGGGCGGGGCCCTTGTTGGTGATCGTGACGGTGGCCGTGAAGCCGGTGCCCCAGTCGGTGGTCACCTGGTAGTCGACCGTGCAGGAGGCCGCCGGGGCCGCGGCCGTGGTCACCCGTACCGGGGCCGATGGCGGGGAGCCGCGTCCGGCGGTGTCCTTGGCCACCACGCGGAAGGTGTAGGCGGTGGCCGGGGACAGCCCGGTGACGGTGGCGCTCGTGGCGGGGGCGTCGACGGTGGCGACCGGGGCGCCGGTGGTGTCGCCGGAGTACACCTCGTAACGCGCCACCGGGGACGATCCGGCGGTGGAGGCGCCCCAGGTGAGGGTGGCCCGGTCGGACGCCACGGCGGTGGCGGACGGGGTACCGGGCGCGGTGGGCGGGTTGGCCTCGGAGGAGCCGGCGGGCAGCACGTACTCGGTGATGGAGTAGGCCGGGAAGGTGGCGGTGAAACCGCCGTTGGTCAGCGGCTGATCCGCCAGGTGCTTGATCGCGGTGACGTCGTCCTGGCCGTAGCGGTAGACCTGCGCCGCGCCACCCGGCGCGGTGGCGCCCGTCACGGACACCGGGGCGGTCAGATCACCGGTGGTCTTGTTGACGACGAGCACGGTCAGCGCCTTGTCGCCGCTGCGCTCGGCCGCGTAGACCGCGAGCTTGTCCTGATCGGCGCTGGCGGCGCGGACCGCGGTGTCGCCGAACGAGCCGCCCTTGCCGTCGTAGTTGCGGAACATGCGGAACGCGAAGGCGCCGGGCTCGGTGGACGTGGGCGGATCCCACAGGGTCGCGAGGTCCAGCCCCTCCCGTCCGAAGATGCCCAGCACATCGGCCTGGGCGAGGGCCCCGTTGATGTGGTCCAGCGCGCCCCAGTTGTACTCGGTGATGGCGAGCTTGGTGCCCGGATAGTTCTCGTCGACCAGGGAGTGCATGCGCGGGATGAACTGGACGGGCTGGTTGATCCAGCTCTCGTCCACGTACGCCGGGTCCCACAGCTGCCGCGTGGAGCGCAGCCGCAGCTCCTGGGTGGCCGCGTCCACGCCGCCGCCGAACACCCCGGTCTGCTGGGGGTAGATGTGCTCGTCGAAGTAGTCCAGGATGCGGCGGTCGTGGGTCTGCTCGTACGCCTTCATCTGCTGGAGGTACCAGGGGGCGAACAGCTGCCCGCCATGGGCGGCCCGGTCGGGCGGGTTGGACCAGCAGTCGCCGCCCTTCTCTCCGCAGGTCTTCTGGTCGAGGCCGGAGTAGATCAGGGAGTTGAAGCCCCAGCCGACCGGGCCGAGGGTCTGCGCCCTGGGGTCGGCGTCCTTGATGGCGGCGGCGGTGGCGTACGTACTGTCGCGCATCTCGTCGTAGCCCGTGCCCTCCGGGTGGACGTCGCGATGGGTGCTCCACCACAGGTCGGGCTCGTTGTCGAGGTTGTAGAAGCGGACGCCGCCGTCGTTCGCGGCGCCGTAGGCGCCCTTCAGGTACTCGACCCAGCCCTTGGTGAACTCCGGGCCCGCGGGGATGCTGGTCTCGGCCGGGTCGTTGCCGGTGACGTTCGTACCGTCGGTCTTCACACCGTTGCCGCAGTCGGGCCGCCACTGGGCGTCGTTCGCCTTCTGGGGACCGTACTTGGCGATGCTGAAGCCGCAGGCGGCGTTGCGCTCCCCGGTCGTCCAGCCGCTCATGGGCACGGTCAGCACGGTGTCCGTGCCGGTGCGGCGGTCCTGCTCGACGAACTTGTTCGCTTGCGAGCCGTCCGGGAGCTGGGCGGTGCCGTTCTCGTAGTACAGGTTCTCGAAGTACCAGTCGTGGCCCGCGTTGTACGCGTCGAGCTTGTAGTTGTAGCGGCTGGTGGCGTTGCCGCCCCAGCGCCGGACCGGCAGGCGCAGTTCCTCGGCCAGTGCTTCGTCGGCGAAATTGATTCCGTAGATGTGCGGGTCGATCGCCTTGCGGCCGGTGGTGGTGTCGACGCTGAGGGCAGGGCCTTCCGCGGCGGAGGAGGCGGCGGACCGCGCTCCCCCTCCGGTTAAGGCGCTCGCCTGGTGGGGGCCTGCCAGACCGGCGGCGGCCACCAGCAGCACCACGGCCGCCGACGCGGCTCTCGGAGTCATGCGCGTGTCTCCTTCGGGGCGGCCGTGCTGACGACGGGACATGGAGAGGTGACGAGGAGATGGGAGCGCTCCCACCTCAGCGCATGGTCAAGGAGCCGCGCAGGAGTGTCAACCTTCTCGACCGAACCCGGCGACAGTTCCCCCACTCCGCACGTCGTACGCGTGGATCCAGCCGAAGTCCTCGGGCACGGTGGCCAGTTTGCGGTCGCGCCGCTCCGCGGCGGGTCCGTCGGGCAGGTGCAGCAGGTCCGATGTCACCCACGAGCTGCGCTGCACCTGCCGGGTGCGGGCGCGGCGCAGCCGCTCGTAACGGCTCAGCGCCGAGCCGTGCGCCCCCGGCCCATCGGCCCCGGCCAGACAGCCCGCCAGGGTGGCGGCGTCCTCGATGGTCTGGTTGGCGCCCTGCCCGTGGTGGGGCAGCATGGCGTGCGCGGCGTCGCCGAGCAGCACCGCGCGCCCGCGGGCCCAGCGCCGCAGCGGGTCCTGGCCGAACAGGGCCCACCGGTCGCTCTGCGGGGCGCCGGTGACCATCTCGGCCATCGCCGGATGCCATCCGTCGAACGCGGCGGCGAGTTCCCCCGGGGCGGCCTCGGCACGCCAGGAATCGGCGGTCCAGCGGGCGGGGCCCCGGACCACCGCGAGGAAGTTGATCGTGCCTTCCCGGTCGATCGGGTAGTGCAGGACGTGTGCGCCCGGTCCCATCCAGAACTGGATGGCCCCCGGGTCGGGCAGCGACGGCACCCGTTCGGCGGGGACCAGGCCCCGGAAGCCGCTGGTGCCCGAGTACACGGCGGGCTCACCGGCGTGGATCCAGCGGCGGACCGAGGAGTGGACGCCGTCGGCGCCGACCACAAGGTCGAAGCGGGTGTCGCCGGGGCCGTCTTCCAGTTCCAGGCGCATGCCGTCGCGTTCCTCGACCAGGCCGCGCACCCGCGCTCCGAGGTGCAGCCCGGCCCGGCCCCACGCCGTGCTCAGGATGGTCTGGAACACCGCCCGGTGCACACCGCGGTACGCGCCGCCGTACCGCTCGCGGTACACCTCGCCGACCGGGTGAGCGGCCACCCGGTGGCCGTCCCGCCAGTGGCGGTAGACCAGTTCGGTGGGGACCGCTGAGGCCTCCGCGAGTGCGGCGCCGAGGCCGAGTTCGTCCAGCAGCCGGGTGGCGTTGGCGGACAGCGCCACCGCCGCGCCGGTCTCCTTCAGCTCCTCCGCCTGCTCGAAGATCTCGGCGTCGATGCCGCGCTGCCGCAGGAAGAGCCCGAGGGTCAGTCCCCCGATGCCCGCTCCCACGATCGCCACGCGCGGTGCAGCCGTGCCCATGGTGTGTCCGCCTCCGTTCCTCGTCGTGCTCGTCGTGCTCGTTGCGCTCGTTGCGCTCGTCGTTCGTTTCCTCATGCCCCGGCGTCGTCTGCCGCCAGGTCGGAGGGGTGCTGGGCCAGGGGTGTGACCTCGATCGTCATGTAGGGGAAGAGCGGCAGGTTCCACAGGATCCGGTGCAGTTCCTCGTTGTCCTCGACGTCGAAGACGCTGAGGTTGGCGTACTGCCCGACGCAGCGCCAGATGTGCGCCCAGGTGCCCGCTTTCCGCAGCTCCTGGCAGTACGCCTTCTCACGCGCCACCAGGTCCGCGCGCACCCCGGGGTCGAGGTCGCGCGGGATGTCGACGTTCATCCGTACCGCGAACAGCACCGCGCATCACACCTTGTCGAGGACGAAGTCGTAGGTGACCTCGCGGCCACTGCCGTCTGCCGCGGGGCCGGGGTCGAGGATGAGTTCGGGCTTCACGGCCTGGGCGATGTCATCCGCGACATGACTGCCGCCCTTGAAGTACAGCTGGGTGGTGACGAGTTGGTGGCCGGGCGCCGACACCTTCAGATGGAGGTGTGCGGGGCGCCAGGCGTGCCAGCCCGCGGCGGAGATGAGCTGGCCGCAGGAGCCGTCGGTGGGGATCTGGTAGGGCGCGGGTTCGATGGTCTGAATCCTGAAGTGGCCCTGACCGTCGGCGACGACCGTGCCGCGCAGGTTCCACTCGGGCAGGCCCGGGGCGTACTGGGAGTAGTAGCCGTCGTTGTCGGCGTGCCATATCTCGATCACGGCACCCGGCAGCGGGGTGCCGTCCACACAGGTGGCCTGGCCCTGGAAGAGCAGCGGCGTGCCCTCCTCGCCGTCGCGCATGGGCAGGGTGGCGTCGGCGGGCAGGCTCGGTGCGCCGGGGACGTAGTACGGGCCCTCGATGGTGCCCTTGCTGCCCTCGCGGTTCTCGTTCGCCACCTCTTCCACGACGTGTTCGACCCACACGTCCAGGAACAGCGGCCACTCGCCGTCCTCGCCGACCTGGATCAGCCACGCCTTGAGCGCGTCGTACTCGGCGTAGGTCAGCTTGTGGCGGCGGATGATGTCGTGGGTGGCGGCGAGGAGTTCGGAGACCAGGGTGTCCACGCGTGCGGTGTCGGCCCCGGCGGCGCCGGTGTGCCGCTTGGTGCGGAACCGCTCGGTGGCGGCGGCACCGGACGCGGCGGCGGTGGCCTGCTCGGCGGGCCGGTCCGTGCTGATGTCGGTCATGGTCGCGTTCCTTGTCTGTCCGTCGGTCGTGGGCGGTATCGGATGTCGTGTCAGCGGTCCTGGCGGTAGCGGGCCAGCTTGCCGGGGTCGACGGCTATTCCGAGCCCCGCGCCCTCACGGACCCGCAGGGTGCCGTCCGCGATGGTCAGCGGCTCGGCGAGGAGGTCGTCGGACATGTCGAGGAAGTTCGAGAGTTCGCCCGGGTGCCGGGAGGCCGTCCGGTGGGCGGCACCGAAGGCGACCGCGCACAGCGTGCCGATCTGGCCGTCGATCTGGTTGCCCATGACCACCTCGACGCCCAGCCCCTCGCACTGGTGCAGCACGCGCTGGGAGGCGGTGAACCCGGTGCGGGCGGTCTTGATGCTGATGGCGGTGGCGGAGCCGCCGAGGAGTTCGCGGGTGACCTCGGCGGCCCGGGTGGCGCTCTCGTCGGCGATGAAGGGGATGGGGCTCTGGGCGACCAGCCAGCGCCGTCCCAGCACATCGTCGGCGGGGCACAGCTCCTCGGCGAAGGTGAGGCCGAGGTCGGCCATCTCGCGCAGGGCGCGCGCCGACTCGGACGCGGTCCAGCCGCGGTTGCCGTCGATGTACAGCCCGGCGTCCGGGCCGAGGGCGTCGCGCAGCGCCCGGCAGGCGTCGACGTCGGCACGGTAGGGCTGCCGTCCGACCTTCACCTTGAACGTGGTGATGCCGTAGGTGTCCCGGACCCGCAGCGCCTCGTCCACCATCTCGCCGGTGGGCGCGAACCCGACCATGTGGCTCACCCGCATCCGGTCGCCGAAGCCACCGAGCAGGGCTGACACCGGCATGCCCGCGGCCTGGCCGAGGATGTCCCACAGGGCCATGTCGACGGCGGCCTTGGCGGTCGGGTTGCCCACCGTCCGGTCGAGCTTGTCGTGGACCGCCTCCCGCTCCAGTGGCGTCAGGCCCAGGATCTGCGGCGCGAAGATCTTGTCGATCACGGCCACGATCGACTCCTGGGTCTCGCCGTAGGTGTACGGCCGAGGCGGTGCCTCGGCGGTCCCCGTCAGGCCCTCGTCCGTGTGCACACGTACCAGGACGTGGTCGGCGGTGTGGACCTCACCGCTCGCGAACCTCAGAGGCTTCTCGTAGGGGATGGCGAAGGGAATGGCCTCCACCTTGACGATCTTCAATGCCGCTCTCCTTCGAGTCCCCTTCGAGAAACACGTCTTCGAGAAACACGTCGTTCTGCTCCAGCGCCTTCAAGAGGTTCCGCAGCAGCGGTGAGTCGTCGTCCTCGCGCCAGGCGAGGTCCAGCCGGACGCACAGCGCGTCCTCGATGTCCTTGCACACGACTCCCTCGCGCGGTGCGGAGCGGATCGAGTCCGGCAGCACGGCGACCCCGAGCCCCGCCGCCACGAGGGCGAGGGCGGCCGAGGTCTCGGTGACCTCGTAGGCGCGGTGCGGGTAGAAGCCGGAGGCGAGACAGCTGCGGATCACCGCGTCGCCCACGACGGAGCCGAGCGCGGCCTCGTACATGATGAAGTTCTCGTGCCGCAGCTGCTCCACGCGCACGGAGTCGGCCTCGCCGAGCCAGTGGCCCTCGGGGACGGCGGCCACCAGGGGCTCCGTGGCGATGGGGCGGTGGACGATGCCCTCCTGGCGCACCGGCGGACGCAGTACGCCGACGTCCAGGCGCCGCTCGGTCAGCCCCGCTTCCTGGGCGGGTGTGAGCATGTCGGTGTGCACCTCCAGGATCACCTGCGGCAGCTCGCGCTTCACCAGCCGGGCCAGCACGGGCAGTTGGCGGTACGAGGCGGAGCCCGTCAGCCCGATCCGGAGCACACCTTCCGCGCCGGAGGCGAACCGCCCGACCCGGGCCACCGCCTCGTCGACCGCCGTGAGGATCCGTTCCACATCGGTACGGAACACCTCACCGGCCCCGGTCAGGGCGACGTGCCGGGTGGTGCGGGCGAACAGCTCGACCCCCAGCTCCGTCTCCAGTCGCCGGATCGCCTGGGACAGCGGGGGCTGGGCCATGTGCAGCCGCTCCGCGGCCCTCCCGAAGTGCCGTGTCTCGGCGACGGCCGCGAAATACCGGAGCTGCCTGAGTTCCATCGGAAACTCCCCTCACACTGCGCCTCAGCGTAGGGAACGCGTCCCATACACCACAAATACCTGGTCGCAGCCTATTGAGACGGGAGAGATATCAATAGGAGTTCGGTGCGGGAGCTGGTCAGCCCGCGCTCCAGATGTCGGGCCGGGAGCCGTCGGTGTCGGTGAATCCGTACTCCGCGGCGAGCTGGGCGGAGCTGACGGACCGCTGATTCCACCGGGCCCGGCCGGGGTCGGCGGCCAGCGCGGCGATGCCGCGCCCGGCGCCACGGGTCGCCCCCGCGACGACGGCGACCCGTCCGCGCAGCGCCTCGTGATCCGGTGACCAGTTCACCCGATGAGTGTCGCACGCACGCCTGAGCGCGCGATGGCGATGAGGGCGCGGTGGCGAAAACGCGGTCAGCCGGTCGGCAGCAGGACGACTCCGTCCTGGTCGGCGTGGAGGATGTCGCCGGGGGTGAAGGTGACTCCACCGAAGGACACGGGCACGTCGACCACGCCGCGCCCGGCCTTGCCGCTCTTGCGCGGGGTGGTGCCGAGGGCCTGGACACCGACCCGCACACCGGCGAGGGCGGCGCTGTCGCGGATGGCTCCGTACACGACGACACCTGCCCAACTGGACGTCGCAGACGCGCAGGCGGTCGCCGAACTGATCGGCGAGATCGGCGGTGGCTTCAGCGGTTATCACCATTGCATTAAAATACAGGTTGATACAATCTGCCACGTCGAACATCTTCAGGGACGGTGCGGGGGACGGGCCCGAACGGCCGCGTACACGACCGACGAGCTGCGGTCGACGGTGACCACCTACCGATGGGAGGCCGCCTGCGGCGTGGCGTTCGACGTGGCCGCGACAGCGGCACGCTCCGGCCGTCCGGCGACGCACTGTCCACGGGGTCACCCGTGTGCGTCGTCTTCTCGCGGCCGCCGCGGAGCGGCCGAACCTCCTAGGATGCCTCTTAGGATGAAGTGTCCTCGTCCACCACACGCAGAGCGCAGGGGCTGATGTCGCGGCCGAATCTGACCACCTCCATCGCCACCCGCCTGGTGGACCTGATGCGCCACAGCGGCCTTGAGGAGGGGGCGCACGTCACCGAGCAGTGGGCGGCGGACGCGCTGGAGGTCTCGCGCACCCCCGTCCGCAAGGCCATGGTCTTCCTCACCGAGGTCGGCATCCTCGCCCGGGTCCCGAACCGCGGCTTCTTCCTCGCCCGCGGCGCGGCCACCCTGACCCGGCGCGAACTGTCCGAGGACACCGACGTCGAGCAGGAGGCGTACTTCCAGATCGCCGACGACTATGTCGGCGGCCGCTTCACGGGCGCGTTCACCGCCGCCGACGTCAGCCGCCGCTACCACTTGACGCCGCGCCAGGCCGACCGGGTGCTGGCCCGGATGGACGGCGAGGATCTGGTGCGCCGCAGGGCGGGCGGCCGGGGCTGGGAGTTCCAGCACGTCCTCACCACCGTCGAGGCGCACGACCAGAGTTACCGCTTTCGGATGATCATCGAGCCCGCGGCGCTGCTGGAGCCCGGCTTCACGGTGGACACCGAGGCGTTCACACGGCACCGGCGGCAGCAGGAGGCGCTGCTGCGCGGTGACATCCTGCTGCTGCCCCGGGCCGAGCTGTTCCAGGTCAACGCCTCGTTCCACGAGATGCTGGTGGGCTGCTCGGGGAATCAGTTCCTGCTGGACGCCGTACGTCGGCAGAACCGGCTGCGCCGCCTCATCGAGTACCGCCACCAGATCGACCGCTCCCGGCTGACCCTCCAGGCCCGTGAGCATCTGCGCCTGCTGGACCTGGTGGAAGGTGGCGGCATCGAGGAGGCGTCGGCGTTCCTCCAGGGCCATCTGGACAAGGTCCGGTCCCTCAAGACCGGGATGGACCCGGAAGCTTGAGGAGTGCCGCTCAGGTGCGCAGCGTGGGCCGGGGCGCCTCCTCGGGCACCGGCGGCTGGGCCGGGGTGCGACTTGAAGCTGTACATGCCGGTAGCCCACGCCCAGGCTGCCCGCCTGGTGGACGACGTACATCCAGCGCCAGCCGCTGAGGCCGAACCAGTCCACCAGGTCCCGCTGAGCGGTCGAGTGGTTGTATCAATGAGCGGCTTGAGACAATATTGAGCGAGCATGCAGCCGCGTCAAGAGACCGAAGCCATGGTTTTGAGTTCCTTGACGTTCCGATGGCATCGCGCCGGTACCGCTCCGGGCGTGCCGCCTACGACAGCAGGGACCATGAGCGCTGACCGCACCGCCGTGCTCACCGTGGACGGCCACCCGTACCGCTACCTGCCCCTGGACCGCCTCCTGCCGCGCGCGGAGCGGGACGCCCTCCCGTACGCGGTGCGCGTCCTGCTGGAGAACGTCGCGCGGCGCGCTCCCGGCGCGCTGGCGGATGTCGTCGGCCGGGCCCGGTCCGGCGGCGGGACCTGCGAGGTGCCGGTGCATCCGAACCGGATCATGCTGCACGACACCACGTGTCTGCCCGCCCTGGCCGACTTCGCGGCCATGCGGGACAGCGTCGCGGAACTGGGCGGCCAGCCGGAGCGGCTGCAGCCCGCCATCCCGGTCGACCTCACCGTGGACCACTCCGTCATCGTCGAGGAATACGGCCACCCCGACGCCGTCGAGCGCAATCTGCTGATCGACTTCCGCCGCAACCGGGAGCGCTACGAGTTCGTCAAGTGGGCCGAGCGCAGCGTGCGGAACTTCCGGGCCGTCCCGCCCGGGACCGGCATCATCCACCAGGTCAACATGGAGGTGCTGGCACGGGTCGTCTGGCAGCAGGACGCACCCGGCGACGGCCCGCCGTGGCTGTACCCGGACGTGCTCGTCGCGACCGACAGCCACACCCCGATGATCAACGCCCTGGGCGTCGTCGGCTGGGGTGTGGGCGGGCTGGAGGGGCAGGCGGCCATGCTGGGCGAGCCGGTCACCATCCCGTACCCGACGGTGGTGGGCGTGCGGCTGACCGGCCGCCTGCGGCCCGGCGTCGGCGCCACCGACCTCGCCCTCACGCTGACCGAGCGGTTGCGCGCCAGGGGCGTGGTGGACAGCTTCGTGGAATTCTGCGGCACGGGCGTCACGACGCTGGGCTGGGCGGAGCGCGCCGCGGTCGCCAACATGGCGCCCGAGTACGGAGCCACCTGCGTGTTCTTCCCGTACGACGACGAGACCGCCGCGTATCTGCGGCTCAGCGGACGGGACGAGGCACACGTCCGGCTCGTCGACGCCTACCTCGACGCCCAGGGCCTCAAGCGCACCGAGGACCGGCCCGAACCCCGCTACGACGATGTCATCGACCTCGACCTCGGCACGGTGGAGCCGAGCATGGCCGGGCCGAACCTCCCCCACCAGCGGCTGTCGCTGTCGCGGGTGCCCGCGTCGTACCGTACGGCGACGGCGGCCACCGCCCGGGAGACGGCCCCGGACACTGACGGTGCCTTCGGCGAACCGCTTCCCGAGGGCCCGGTGGCCATCGCGTCGATCACCAGCTGCACCAACACCGCCAACCCGGCGCTCATGGTGCAGGCGGGGCTGCTCGCCGAGCGGGCCGTCCGGGCCGGGCTGACCGCCAAGCCCTGGGTGAAGACGTCCCTCTCCCCCGGCTCCCGGGTCGTCGAGGAGTATCTGCGGGCGGCCGGGCTGCTGCCCGCCCTGGAGGAGACCGGCTTCCACATCGTCGGCTTCGGCTGCATGACCTGCATCGGCAACTCAGGACCGCTGCACCCGGCGATGGAAGACCTCGCCGAGCGCGGCGCGGTCGAGCCCGTCGCCGTCCTGTCCGGCAACCGCAACTTCGCCGGACGGGTCAACCCCCGCACCCCCCTGTCCTATCTGGCCTCCCCGCCCCTGGTCGTGGCCTACGCGCTGGCCGGTTCGATCCTGCACGACTTCGGCCACGACCCCCTGGGCACCACCCCCGACGGCCGTCCCGTCCACCTGAAGGACCTCTGGCCGACGGACGAGGAGGTCAGCGCCCGCATCGCCGAGCACGTCCGCCCCGAGCTGTTCCGGGCGAACGCCGCCCGCCTCCACCACGGCACCGAGGCCTGGCGCGGCGTCGAGGCCCCGGGCAGCACCCGTTTCCCCTGGAGCCCCGAGTCGACGTACGTCCGCTGCCCGCCTCATCTGACCGGACTGTCGGCCACGGCCCCGGACCGCGTCACCCTGGGCCGGGCGAAGGTGCTGCTGCACCTCGGTGACGACGTCACCACCGACCACATCTCCCCCGCGGGCCGGATCCCCGCCGACAGCGCGGCGGGGAGCTGGCTGACCGAGCGCCAGGTCGCCCGCCGCGACCTCAACCAGTACTCCACCCGCCGCAGCAACCACGAGGTCATGCTGCGAGGCGCCTTCACCAACCCGGCGGTGACCAACCTGCTGCCCGGCACCCGGGCCGGGGCGGGCGCCCACACCCACACGGCCGACCGCACCCGGGTGATGCCGGTGCACGAAGCCGCGCCCACCTACCGCGACGCGGGCTACGACCTGGTCGTCGTCGCGGGCCGCAACTACGGCGCCGGTTCCAGCCGCGACTGGGCCGCCAAGGCGCAGGCCCTGCTGGGGGTGCGCGCGGTCGTCGCGGAGTCGTACGAGCGCATCCACCGCAGCAACCTGATCGGCATGGGCGTCCTGCCCCTGGAGTTCCCCGAGGGCGACAGCGCGTCGGCACACGCGTTCACCGGAGAGGAGGAGCTGTCCTTCGAAGGGCTCGGCCATCTGAGCGTCGGCTCCAACCGGGTGATCTTGCACCTCCACGGCGACGGCGGCCGCCACACCACGGCCGAGCTGCGGCTGCGGATCCACTCCCGGCAGGAACTCGCCTACCTGCGCCACGGCGGCATCCTGCCCTACGTGGTCCGCCGCTCCCTTCAGGCCCCATGATGGCCCTGCGGGGCAAGATGGCGTCGAAGAGAGACGGTGGGCATGGACTGGGAGAGCTTCGCGGAGCAGATGGCCGGGATGGCGCGGGACCTGCTGGCGCAAGACTCGGTCGACGCGACGCTGGAGCGGATCACCGCGGGCGCCGTGGAGAACGTCGAGGGGTGCGACGCGGCGGGGATCCTGGTTCTCCACGGTCAGCAGGTGGAAACCCTGGCCCCGACCGACGGGCTGGTGGTCCGCTCCGATCAGTTGCAGGAGCGGACCCGCGAGGGCCCGTGCTTCGACGCCGCGCGCCACAGCGAGCCCGTCTACCGGATCCGGGACTTCGCCGAGCCGCAGGAGAAGTGGCCCGAGTACGGGCGCGCTGCCCGCGACCTGGGCGTGGGCAGCATGATGGGGTTCCTGCTCTACACGAGGGAAGAGGAACTCGGTTCGCTGAACCTGTACTCACGGAGTACGGGCACCTTCACCAAGGGCAGCGAGACGGCGGGGTGGCTACTGGCCTCACACGCCGCGGTCGCGTTCTCCAGCGCCCGCACCGCCGACCAGCTCCAGCAGGCGCTCTCCACCCGTCACACCATCGGCGAGGCCATGGGCATCCTCATGGAACGCCTCAAGATCGGTGAGGACGATGCCTTCAATGTGCTGCGGCGCGTGTCCCAGCAGCGCAACATCAAGCTGCGGGACATCGCCCGGCAGGTCTGTGAGAGCGGCGGCATCGACGACTGACGGCCGCCGTGCCGCCGCAAAGCGGCTCCACCGGCCCGCATTCTGGACCGGAAGAGCCTGGCCATCGCGTTCCCCCGGGGGACTCACTGACAGCGTGGGGCGCGGGTACCCGACGCCCCAGCCCGTATGCATTCCCGCCGCTCCCGATGACGGACGATCGGCGGGCACAGGCTCAGCGGGCGACGGGCTCAGCGGGCGAGCGCCGGGATGACGCCGCCCGCGAGGACCGCCTCGCACTGCCGGGGGGAGAGCCGGTGCCGCAGCAGGTACTCCTCGTCCCGGGTGGCGTTGCGTACGCGGAGGGTCCGGTCGTCCGTCCGGGCGAGGGCCTCGTGCAGACCGGACAGAGACAGCCGGTCGTCGGCCTCGATGCGCTCGTAGTCGCCGGGGGCGTCGAATTCGAGCGGCAGGACACCGAAGTTGGCGAGGTTCTGCCAGTGGATGCGGGCGTACGACGTCGCGATGACCGCTCGTAGCCCGAGGTAGCGCGGGGTGATGGCGGCGTGTTCGCGGGACGAGCCCTGCCCGTAGTTCGCACCGGCCACGATGAAGTGTCCGGTGTCGTCCCGCACCGACGCGGCGCGCCGCGGGTAGTCGGGGTCCAGCCGGGTGAGGGTGAACTCGGCCAGCTTCGGGATGTTGGACCGGTAGGGCAGGGCCTTCGCCCCGGCCGGGGAGATCTCGTCCGTCGAGACGTCGTCACCGGCCTTGAGCAGGACCGGCCCTTCGAGCGTGTCCGGCAGCGGATCGAGATCGGGCAGCGCGGAGATGTTGGGGCCGCGCACCAGTTGGACGCGGCGGGCCTCGTCCGGCGGCAGCGGTGGCTCCAGCATGGCGTCGTTGACCGACGGCGGCTCGGGCGCGTGCGGCGCGGGAGGGTCCGTCGACAGGCGGTCGGCCCAGTCACGCGGGTCCGTGATGACGCCGGTCAGCGCGGACGCCGCGGCGGTCTCCGGCGAGCACAGCCACACCGCGTCGTCCTCGGTGCCGGAGCGGCCGGGGAAGTTGCGCGGGAAGGTACGCAGCGAATTGCGCCCCGCCGCGGGCGCCTGCCCCATGCCGATGCAGCCGAGACAGCCCGCCTGGTGGATACGGGCACCAGCGGCGATCAGGGCGAACGTGGCACCGGAGCGCGTCAGGTCCTGCAGGATCTCGCGGGAGGTGGGGTTGACGTCGAAGCTCACCCCGGGCGCCGTCTGGCGCCCCGCCACCATGGCCGCCGGTACGGCGAAGTCGCGGAACCCGGGGTTGGCGGAGGAGCCGATGACCGCTTGCCCGATGGGCTCCCCGGCCGCCTCCCGGACCGGTACGACGTTGCCCGGCGAGGTGGGACGTGCGATCAGCGGCTGCAGGGACGACAGGTCGATCTCCTCGTCGAGGTCGTACGAGGCGTCCTCGTCCGCGACGATCTCGGTGAAGTCCCCGCCCCGGCCCACCCCCTCGAGGAAGCGGCGCACCACGTCGTCGGAGGGAAAGACGGTGGTGGTGGCGCCGAGTTCCGCGCCCATGTTCGCGATGACGTGCCGGTCCATGGCGGTGAGGGAGGCCAGACCGGGCCCGTGGTACTCCAGCACGCGGTGGATACCGCCCTGCACCCCGTGGCGGCGCAGCATCTCCAGGATCACGTCCTTGGCGCTGACCCAGGGCGGCAGTTCCCCGGTCAGCCGGATGCCCCAGATCATCGGCATGGTGAGGTGGAGCGGCCGTCCGGCCATGGCGAGGGCGACTTCCAGGCCGCCGGTGCCGATCGCCAGCATGCCGAGGGAGCCGCCCGCGCAGGTGTGGGAGTCGGATCCGGCGAGTGTCCTGCCGGGGGCGCCGAAGTGCTGCATATGGGTGGGGTGGGAGACCCCGTTGCCGGGCCCCGAGAACCACAGGCCGAAGCGGCGGGCCGCCGAGCGCAGGAAGAGATGGTCCTCGGCGTTGCGCTCGTCGGCCTGCAGGATGTTGTGGTCGACGTACTGGACGCTGACCTGCGTACGGACCCGGTCCAGCGCCAGCGCCTCCAGCTCCTGCATCACCAGGGTGCCGGTGGCGTCCTGGGTGAGCGTCTGGTCCACACGCAGGGCGATCTCCTCCCCCGGCGCCATGCGGCCGGACACGAGGTGGTCGCCGATCAGCCGCTGTGTCACGGTGCCGTGTGCGCGGCCACGGGGCAGACCCATAGCGCTACCGCCTTCCGGTGCGGCGCGGCCGGACGGTCCGGGCGCCACCATGCGGGTTCCCTTCAGGGGCGGCTGTGACGGCCGCGCGGCGGCACCGTCACCCGGACGGGGGCACGGGGCCGCCGCGTCAGGCGCGTGAGGTGAGGATGCTGAGCGCGTTGGCCGCGACGATGGCGCCGATGCTCGCCCACTCGGTCCACCCCAGGCTCTGGCCGAGGATGATCCATCCGACGACCGCGGCGAGGACCGGGTTGACGCTCATGAAGAGCCCGAAGGTCTGGGCGGGGACACGGCGCAGGGTCAGCAGGTCGGCGAGGTAGGGCACGGCGGAGGAGAGGACACCGGCGGCGATGGCGTAACCGGCCGCCCCCGGCGTCGGCGGGTGCCGCACGGCGATGACGATGCCGACGGGCAGGAACAGCAGGGCGGAGAGGGCGGCCGCAGCCGCCGACCCCTGCAGTCCGGGGACGCGGCGTCCGACGGTGCGGTTGAGCAGGATGTACGACGCCCAGCAGGCGGCGGCCAGCAGCCCGAGGCCGAGGCCCAGGTAGTCGGTGGAAGGCTGAGGGCGCATCAGGGTGACCACGCCCGCCAGGGCCACCAGCGCACAGCACGCGTCCGTGCGGCGGCGCGAGGCGGACAGGGCGATCGTGAGCGGGCCGAGGAATTCCAGGGTCACCGCCAGCCCGAGGCCGATGCGGTCGATGGCGCTGTAGAGGGACAGGTTCATGGCGCCGAAGACCAGGGCCAGCAGCAGCACCGGCCACCACTGCCGCTTGGTGAAGGACCGCAATCGGGGGCGGCCGACGGCCAGCAGGACGATGGCGGCGACGTACTGGCGTACCGCGACGACGCCGGTGGCTCCGAGGACGGGGAAGGCGAGGGAGCCGATCGCGGCCCCGGTCTGGTTGGACAGGCCGCTCCCGGCCATGGTGAGCACCCCGGCCAGCGGCCGCCCGGCCGGCGCCGGGTCCGGGAGTCCCGGACTCGTGGGTGACGTAGCGGTCCGGTGCTCGGGGGCGGAAGCGGGGGCGTGGGCTGCGTCCATGCCCCGATCGTGGAGCCGGGTGACCGTTGCGCAAAATGCGTTCCACGACGCACCTATACGCTGTGGTTATGGATGTGGAGCTGCGGCAGTTGCGCTGTCTCGTCGCGATCGTGGACGAGGGCACCTTCACCGATGCCGCGATCGCGCTCGGGGTGTCCCAGGCGGCCGTGTCCCGCACCCTGGCCTCGCTCGAACGCGCCCTCGGGGTGCGGCTGTTGCGGCGTACGTCCCGGACGGTGACCCCGACCGGTACCGGGCTGCGGGTGGTGGCGCAGGCCCGGCGGGTGCTCGGGGAGGTGGACGACCTGGTGCGGGAGGCCACGTCGGGCCACACCCGGCTGCGGATCGGCTACGCCTGGTCGGCGCTGGGCAGTCACACCCCCGCCTTCCAGCGCCGCTGGGCGGCCGCCCACCCGGAGACCCGGCTGCACCTCGTCCGGGTCAACACCGCCACGGCCGGTCTGGCGGAAGGGGCCTGTGACCTGGCCGTACTGCGCAAGCCGCTGGAGGACCAGCGCTTCGACTCGGCCATCGTGGGGCTGGAGCGGCGGCTGTGCGCGATGGCGGCGGACGACCCCCTGGCCCCGCGCCGCTCCATCAGACTCGCCGACATCGGCGACCGCACCCTGCTGGTCGACCGGCGGACCGGCACCACCACCCCCGAGCTGTGGCCGCCCGGTGCCCGCCCGGCCACCGAGGAGACGCATGACGTCGACGACTGGCTGAACCTGATCTCCATGGGCCACTGCGTGGGGATGACGGCCGAGTCGACCGCGCACCAGTATCCGCGGCCCGGCATCGTGTACCGGCCGGTACGCGACGCCGAGCCGATCGCGGTGCGCCTCGGCTGGTGGCGGGACGATCCGCATCCCGCCGGGCAGGCCGTGATCGAACTGCTCACCGCGCTCTACCGGGCGGGGTGACCCGCGGCCTGCCGGGGGAAGTGCCTCCTAGTAGAAGTGCCTGCGCCCGGCCACCGCGTGACCAGCGGCGCCCAGGGCCCACAGGACCGCCCCGATGGCGAGAAGAATGATGCCGATCGTCCACAGAACGGCGATGCCGGTCACCAGACCGATGATGAGGAGGATGACTCCGAGGACAATCATGGCGTCCTCCGATCTCTCGGACATACTCCACCTCCACTATCCGCCTCTTCCGCCTGTTGCGCCAACGCGTCGCACCCCCGCCGGGGGCGTCCGCGCGCGGCTCGGGCATCGTGGCTCCCGACGTGTTCGCCAGGAGCCGTGAGGAGTCATCGATGACGACAGCCGAGCCCCGTGAGCCGGTGGCCGGGTCCGCCGAGCCCGTGGTGCGCGCCGCGGCCGGTGCGGTGCGCGGCCGCCGGGAGGACGGTCTGGCCGTGTTCCGCGGCATCCCGTTCGCCGAGCCGCCGGTGGGCGACGCGCGGTTCCAGGCGCCGCGCCCGGTGCGCGCCTGGGAGGGGACCCGGGACGCGTTCACCTTCGGGCCGCCGCCCCCGCAGGAGTCGGGGTTCATGGGCCGCACCGGCGTACTGGAGGCGCCCACGGGCGACGACTGGCTGACGGTCAACGTCTGGACCCCCGAGCCGGACCCGGCCGCCCGCCGACCGGTGATGGTGTGGATCTACGGCGGCGCCTACAAGCTCGGCCACTCCGGCAGCCCCGGCTACGACGCGCGGCGCATCGCCCGCGACGGCGACCTCGTCGTGGTCACCCTCAACTACCGGGTCGGCGTCGAGGGCTTCGCGCACCTCGACGGGGCGCCCGCCAACCGCGGGCTGCTCGACCAGGTCGCGGCCCTGGAGTGGGTGCGGGAGAACATCACGGCGTTCGGCGGCGACCCCGGCCTGGTCACCGTGTTCGGCGAGTCGGCCGGAGCCGGGTCGGTCGCCTCGCTGCTGGCCATGCCGAGCGCGGCGGGGCTGTTCCGGCGCGCCATCGCGCAGAGCGTGCCGGGCACGTTCTTCTCCGGCGAGCTGGCCCGGGACATCGCGGGCGCGCTCGCCACCGAGGCGGGCCTGCGCCCGACCGCCGCCGATCTGGCCACGGTGGACCCGCGCCGGCTGACCTCCGCGGGTGAGGCGCTGGGCCCCAAGATGCGCCCGTACGAGGAGACGTGGGGAA
The DNA here is from genome assembly GCF_055591805.1 of Streptomyces sp. NPDC041200. Taxonomy (NCBI): domain Bacteria; kingdom Bacillati; phylum Actinomycetota; class Actinomycetes; order Kitasatosporales; family Streptomycetaceae; genus Streptomyces; species Streptomyces sp. NPDC041200. The sequence goes on from NZ_JBVIZF010000021.1 coordinate 46,723, forward strand.
AGGTCGTCCATACCCAGACCCCCTTCTCCCCCGTCGTCGACGGCGACGTGCTGCCGACCACCCCCTGGCAGGCGCTGGCGGCCGGTGCGGCGCGCGACGTGGAGCTGATCGCCGGGCACAACCGGGACGAGTACCGGCTGTTCCTCGCCCTCGGCGGACAGCTCGGCGAGGCGGACGAGGAGGAAGCGGCGGCGGCCCTGCGCACGTTCGGGCCCGGGCCGGACGGCGAACGGGCCTACCGTGCCGCCTTCCCCGACGCCTCCCCCGCCGAACTGCGCGAACGGGTCCAGTCCGACTGGCTGTTCCGCATGCCCTCGCTGCGGCTGGCCGAGGCCCAGGTGGCCGGGGGCGGCCGCGCGCATGTGTACGAGCTGGCCTGGCCCGCCCCGGGGGCCGGCGGCGTCATGGGCGCCTGCCACGGCCTGGACGTCCCGCTGCTGTTCGGCACCTTCGACGCCGACCTCGGCCTGCTGCTGTTCGACGGCTCAGGGCCCTCGCCGGAGGCGGAGGCCCTGTCGTCCCGCTTCCGCGCGGCGTGGACCGCGTTCGCCGCGACGGGCGCCCCGGGCTGGCCCGCGTACGACCCGGGCAGGCGGCTGACCCAGGTCTTCGACGCGGCGCCCGAGGTCACCGCCTACCCGGAGGAGATCTCGCGCCGCCTCTGGCAGGACCACACCTTCCCTGCCCTGCCGCTGCTCAGCTGACGCCCTCGGCGCGATGGACGTTGCCGATCATGGTGCGCAGCACCGTGAGCGCGGCCCCGTACTCCTCGTCGCCGACGCCCTCGTGGACCACCGCGCGCACCTCGGTGACCAGGGCGCGCAGCCGGACGCGGGCGGCTTCACCCGCGTCGGTGAGGCACAGGCGGCCGTCGGCGTCGGCCCGCAGCCAGTCGCGGTGCAGCAGTTGGTCGACGACGCGCGGGATCTCGTACGGGCCGTCCGCGAGGGGCGTCAGCCGCTCGGCGACGTCCTCGCGGCTCGGCGCGGCGGGCCAGGAGTGTACGCAGTTGAGGACCCAGTACTGCGGCTGGGTGACGTCGGTCCTGGCCATCGCGTCGCGCAGGTACCGGGTGACGGTGGTGTGGGCCAGGCCGGTCCAGTAGCCGACGGGCTGGTTCGCCAGCATGTCGTCGGTGGCGGCGGGGTCGGCCGGGGCCTGGTCGGTGAGGCCATTGCCTAACGGGTTCATGGCCGTGACGCTACCGTCGGGCAGCGGACGTGAACGCGGCCCCCGTCCCCCGGCGGCGGGCGGGGCGGCCGTACGCTGGTGGCCGTGCACATCTGCTTTGTCTGTAGCGGGAACATCTGCCGTTCACCGTCCGCCGCGCTGGTCTTCGCCGAGCAGCTGCGCCGCGCGGGGCTCCAGGGCGCGGTGCGGGTCACCAGCGCCGGGATCGGCCCCTGGCACGTCGGCGAAGGTGTCGACGAACGGGCCGGTGAGGTGCTGGACCAGCGCGGCTATCCGGTCGAGCACATCGCGGCCCAGGTCGGTGCCGAGCACCTGGACGCCGATCTCTTCCTGGCGATGGACAGCGGCCACGAGCGGGCGCTGCGCCAGCTGGTCGGCGATCCGACCCGGGTCCGGATGCTGCGGTCCTTCGACCCGGACGCGACCGGCGACCTGGACGTACCCGATCCGTACTACGGCGGCCCGGAGGGATTCGACGAGGTGCTGGACATGATCGAAGCCGCGACACCCGGCCTGCTCGCCTGGGCGCGCGAGCGCGCCGGCGCATGACCGCCCGTCCGGACCCGGCCGCGACCGGCGACGGCCCGGGCGCGGCGGCGGCCCGGCTCACCGGCCTCCCGGTGACCGGCGAGCGCGCGATGTCCGGGGCGCTCGCCGAAGTCACCCTCGACGGGGGGCGGGTGGTGATGGTCAAGCGCGGTGACGACCCCGGCGCGGTGGCGGCCGAGGCGGCCGGGCTGCGCTGGCTGGCCGAGTCCGGCACGGTCAACGTCCCGGTGGTGCACGGCCACGACCCGCGCTGGCTGGTGTCCGACCGGGTCCCGTCGGGCCGGGCGAGCGCGGGGGCGGCGGTGCGGTTCGGCCGCGCCCTGGCCGCCCTGCACGCGTCCGGCGCGCCCGCGTTCGGCGCCCCGCCCCCGGGCGGTCCCGAGGACGCGTACATCGGGCTCGCCCCGATGCGCAACGTCACCGGCGGCGACTGGCCGGGCTGGTACGCCGAGCACCGGGTGCTGCCCTATCTGCGCCGCGCGGTCGACGACGGCACGGTGCGCGCCGCCGAGGCGGCCACGATCGAGCGGGTCTGCGAGCGGTTGCCCGAGCTGACGGGCCCCGCCGAGCCGCCCGCCCGGCTGCACGGCGACCTGTGGAACGGCAATGTGCTGTGGGGCGCCGACGGGCAGGCCTGGCTGATCGACCCGGCCGCGCACGGCGGACACCGGGAGACCGACCTGGCGATGCTGCACCTGTTCGGCTGCCCGCACCTGGACCGGGTGCTGGAGGGCTACCAGGAGGCGTCGCCGCTCGCCGAGGGCTGGGCGGACCGTATCGGAACGCACCAGCTCTTCCCGCTGCTGGTGCACGCGGTGCTGTTCGGACGCGGCTACGCCGAGCAGGCGCTCGCGGCCGCCCGCACCGCCCTGGCGGGGTAGCCCTGTCCGTCATGCGCTGGCCGACCGCCTGAGCCGGTCGGCCAGCGCCACGACGAGGTCGCGCAGCTCGTCGGGGCGCTCGATGACGAACGGCAGGTCCAGCGACGCGAGCACGCCGGGCAGCCAGTCGAGCCGTTCCACGCGCAGGTCGACGCGCGACCACTCCCCGGCGACCGGGGCTTCGGTCACGAGCGCGACACTGGCGGGCAGCCGGGTGTGGATCTGCTCGGCCGTCCCCTGAACGCGCAGCGTCACCTGATGCCGGTACGGCGCGGTGGCGAGCCCTTCCAGGACGCGCCGCGCCGGGTCGAGTCCGGCGGGCGGCTCGAACGAGCCGGGCAGGGTCCGCGCATCGGCGATGCGGTCCAGCCGGAACGTCCGGTCCTCGCCGATCCCGGCGTCCGCGCCGGTCACGTACCACTTGCCCGCGTGGGCGACGAGCCCGTACGGGTGCAGCACGCGGTCGCCGGACCGGCCGTCGGGGGCGGTGTACCGGATGCGGACCGGCCGGTGGTGGCGCACCGCGTCGGCGATCGCCAGCAGGACCGGGGTCCGCGGGGCGGCGGACGCGCCGGGCGGGGCCGTGAAGGCGAGGGAGTCGAGCACGGCGTCGAGCCTGCCGCGAAGCCGTTCGGGCAACACCCGCCGGATCTTGGCCGCCGCGGTCTCGCCCGCCGTGTCCGTGGCCGTCGTGTCCGTGGCCGTCGTCAGGCCGCCGCGCCGTCCGGCGGCCAGGCCGAGCAGCACGGCGAGCGCTTCGTCGTCGGTCAGCATCAGCGGGGGCATGCGGAAACCGGGGGCGAGCCGGTAGCCGCCGTAGCGGCCGCGCACCGACTCGACGGGTATGTCGAGGTCGATGAGGTGGTCGGCGTACCGCCGCACCGTGCGTTCGTCCACGCCGAGCCGGTCGGCGAGTTCGGCGACGGTGCGCAGGCCGCCCGACTGCAGAAGTTCCAGCAGGGTGAGCACTCGGGCGATGGGTCGGGGCATACGGGCAAGTCTCTCGCGGATACCGGGCGGGTTCTGCCCGGTATCCGCCGTAGCGTGCGGTCCGCAGCACCGAACCGACGCACAGGAGAGCACCCATGGACTTCGTCTCGATCCGCATCATCACGGGCGACATCACCCGCCTCGTCGGCTTCTACGAACGCGCCACCGGGGTGCGGGCGAGCTGGGCCACCGAGGACTTCGCCGAGCTTCGGACCGGCTCGGCCACCCTGGCGATCGGCAGCACCCGCACCGTCCCGCTGTTCGCGCCCGGCTCCTCCGACCCGGCCCACAACCGCAGCGTCATCCTGGAGTTCCTGGTGGACGACGTGGACCGGGTGTACCGGAACCTCAGCGGTTTCGTGGAGGACGTCGTCAAGGAGCCCACCACGATGCCCTGGGGCAACCGGGCGCTGCTGTTCCGGGACCCGGACGGCAACCTCGTCAACTTCTTCACGCCCGTCAGTCCGGCCGCCGTCGAGAAGTTCTCTGCCCTCGGAGCACGCTGACGTCAGAGGAAGCTGACGTTCTGGGCCAGGGCCAGCCGGCTGGAGTAGTTGATGGTGTTGGTGGCCGGGCGCATGTAGGCGCGCCACGAGTCGGAGCCGGACTCGCGGCCGCCGCCGGTTTCCTTCTCGCCGCCGAAGGCGCCGCCGATCTCGGCGCCGGAGGTGCCGATGTTGACGTTGGCGATGCCGCAGTCGGAGCCCTCGGCGGAGAGGAAGACTTCGGCTTCCTGCTGGTCGCGGGTGAAGATGCTGGACGACAGGCCCTGCGGGACGTCGTTGTGCAGGGCGATGGCCTCGTCGAGGGTGTCGTAGGTCAGTACGTACAGGATCGGCGCGAAGGTCTCCTCCCGTACGACATCGCTCTGCTCATCCACCCGGACGATCACGGGCTCGGCGTACGCGGCCTCCGGAAACGCCTCGGCCAGGCGGCGGTTGCCGCCCGCCAGGATCTTGCCGCCCTCGGCCTGGACGCGGGTGAGGGCGTCCCGCATGGTGTCGAGGGCGCCGGTGGAGATGAGCGGGCCGACGAGGGTGTCCCCGTCGAAGGGGTTGCCGATGGGGAGCTTGGTGTAGGCGGCGGTCAGCCGGGCGATGAGGGTGTCGGCGATGTCCCGGTGGACGATGAGGCGGCGCAGGGTCGTACAGCGCTGCCCGGCGGTTCCGGCCGCGGCGAACACGATGCCCTGGACGGCCAGGTCGAGGTCGGCGGAGGGCGCGACGATGGCGGCGTTGTTGCCGCCGAGTTCGAGCAGGCTGCGGCCGAAGCGGGCGGCCACGCGGAGGCCGACCTCGCGGCCCATGCGGGTGGATCCGGTGGCGCTGACGAGGGCGACACGGGGGTCGTCCACGAGCTTCTCGCCGATGGCGCGGTCGCCGAGCAGCAGCCGGTGGACATCGCGGGGCGCGGCGACGTCCTCGGCGGCCTGGGCGAGGAGCCGGTCGCAGGCCAGCGAGATCAGCGGGGTGAGGTCGGAGGGCTTCCAGATCACGGTGTCGCCGCAGGCCAGGGCGACGGCGGTGTTCCAGGACCAGACGGCGGCGGGGAAGTTGAACGCGGAGATGACGCCGACCACGCCGAGCGGGTGCCAGGTTTCGGTGAGCCGGTGGCCGGGGCGCTCGGAGGCGATGGTGCGTCCGTAGAGCTGGCGGGAGAGGCCGACGGCGAAGTCGCAGATGTCGATCATTTCCTGGACCTCGCCCAGCGCCTCGGAGCGGATCTTGCCCGCCTCGATGGTGATGAGGTCGGCCAGGTCGCCCTTGTGGTCGCGCAGCAACTCGCCCAGGCGGCGCACGAGTTCGCCCCGCCGGGGGGCGGGGGTGGTGCGCCAGGTGAGGAAGGCCGTACGGGAGGCGGCGATGGCGTCCTCGGCGTCGGCCGGGGTCGCGGCGGCCAGGCCGAAGAGGTCGTCACCGGTGATCGGGGTGCGCGCGGTGAGGCCGCTGCCCTCCGGAACGCTGACGCCGACGCGCTCCAGGGCGGTGCGGGCCCGGCCGCGCAGGTCGTCGGTGGCGGGAAGGGCGGTGCTGGTCATGGATGCTCCCTCGGGAAGTGTGGGGTACGTCGGGGTGTCAGCCGAGCGCGCCGTCGAGGCGCAGCGCCTGGGCGGCCTCGGCGATGGAGTCGTTCTGCTGCCGCTCGTAGAGGGCGAAGGGGTCGAGCACGTCGCGGCCGATGGCGCCGGACAGCCACGCGCTGTCGTAGGCGGTGCCCGCGTGGTCGTTGTTGCGCGCGCCTTCGCTGGTCAGGTTGGACTGGAAGATGCCCGCCGCGGAGCGGGGCAGGAAGTCCTCGTAGACGATGGGTTCGGCGCGCAGCCAGCCCCCGGCCACCAGCTCGCCGAGGTCGGCGGGCGGGCGGCTGCCGTCCCGTGGCCGGTCGGGCACCACGTGGTAGGTGAAGTAGCCCAGTTTCCGGTCGGCGAGCTGCCGTTCGGTGGCGGGGACGTGATCCGTCCACAGCGCGCGGGCGATGTCGCCGCGGTCCGCGTCGGGGCGGGCGGCCGCCTCCTGGTCGATGCGGGTCAGCAGGTGGTCGTAGAGGGCGCGGCCCTCGCGGGTGAGGGCGATGCCGCGCGCCTCGACCTCCCCGAACCGCACCCGCAGGGACCCCTCGGCCACACTGCCGTCCGCGGTGCGCATGGCGCGGGGTTCGGCGAGCGCGCGGAAGGACGTCTGGCGCAGCAGCAGATCGGGGCCGTCCCAGTACGGCGGGCCCTGGATCGTGTCGATCATTTCGATGCCACGGTCGGTCATGCGCCGGTACAGCTCGTCGATGTCCAGGACGCGCGGCGTGAGGTGGTTGATGTGGGTGCTGCGGACGCCGCCGATGTCCGCGGCGACGGCGGAGACCCGCTCCAGGGTCTGGTACCAGCCCTGGTCGATCGGGTCGGTCGACAGCTCGAAGGCGCCCACGGCCAGGTGGAGGAAGCGGGCCGCCTCCGCTTCGGGCAGTTCGCCGTCGGCCTCGGCCCGGTCGGCGAGGGCCAGCAGCTCCGGCGGGAACAGTTCGCGTCCAGCGAGGAAGGTTTCCAGCCGGGCGCGCAGATCGTCGTCGAAGAATCGCGGATCGGCGGGGGTGAGCATGGAGGTGAAGACACGGAACGGGTTGCGCGCCAGCTCCTCGCCGTCGGTGGGGCGGAAGGCGGTGGAGATGACGGGCACCGCGCTGGCGGCGGCCTCACGCAGGTCGTAGAAGCCGGTCGGCCGCATGCCGAGGGCGCCGAAAACCCGCGCGACCTGGTTCATCTCCTGGGGGGTGCCGACGCGGATCGCGCCGTGCCGCTCAGCGGTGACCCGGCTGATGGAACCCAGCCGCTCGGCGTCGGCGCCCCGGGCGCGCAGCACATCGTCGTTGACCTCGCGGGAGACGTCCACAAGGGTGGTGTAGGCGGGGACCTCCCGCCCGTACATGTCCGAGAGCCGGGCGGCGAACGCGGCGCGCAGCTGCCACTGGCTGAGGGTCCGGCTGGTCATGGAGAGTGCTGCCTTTCGGTTGGCCGCTCGGCTCGCCGCTCGGTTGGCTGCCTTGTCAAGCGGGCGTTTCACACCACATGGGCTTCGGGCCGCGCCTTCGCCCCCGTCGTGAAGCGGTCGGCGCTGAACGGCGTGACGTCGAGATACGGTGTGCGGTCCAGATACAGGTCACGGACGATCTCGCCGACCGCCGGGGCCTGGAGGAAGCCATGCCCGGAAAACCCGGTCGCGTAAAAGAAGTTGCTCACCTCGCTTGAGCGGCCGATCAGGGCGTTGTGGTCCGGGGTGATCTCGTAGAGCCCGGCCCAGCCGCCGACCGTCTCCATGTCGGCCAGGGCCGGGGCCTGACGCCGTGCGGCGGCGCGGAACAGCTCCAGCCAGTCCGGGGTCCAGGTGGTGTCGTAGCCATCGGCCTGACCGGGGTCGGCGAGGCCGAACAGCAGTCCGTCGTCACTGTTGTGGAAGTAGGCCGTGGACGAGAAGTCGATGGTGAAGGGGATGCGCGGGGCGGGCGGGGTGAGCGGGGCGGTGAAGGCCACCTGACGGCGCACCGGGCGCACCGGGAGGCTGATGTCCAGCATGTTCCCGATCTGCGAAGACCAGGCGCCCGCGGTACAGATGACGGTGGCGCAGGAGATCGGCCCGTGGTCGGTATGCACGGTGGTGATCCGGTCCCCGGCGGTGTCGATGGCGGTGACGGCGGTGTGCGTGGCGAACGTGACCCCGGCCCGGGACGCGGCGCGCGCGTAGCCCTCGATGACCAGCCCGGGGCGGGCGTGGCCGTCGGTGGGCGAGTGGACGGCGGCCACGAGCCCGTCGGCGCTGATGTACGGGCACAGCGTGCGGGCCTCCCGCGGGCCGATCATGCGGCTGGGCACGCCGAGGCCGTTCTGGGTCCTGACGCAGGTCTCGAAGTCCGCCGCCTGCTGGTCGCTGGTGAGGAGGAAGAGGTAGCCGACGCTCTCCAGCCGGATGTCTGCGCCGGGACGGTGCGGGAAGTCCTGGTAGGCGCGCAGACTCCGGCTGCCCAGCTGAATGTTGAGCGGGTCGGAGAACTGGGCCCGCACACCGCCGATGGGCTTGCCCGAGCTGCCGCAGCCCAGGTCCCCGCGCTCGACGACGACGATGTTCGCCACTCCGGCCTCGGCCAGGTGGAAGGCGGTGCTGGTACCCATGACGCCACCGCCGATGATCACGACGTCGGCGGCGGGCGGAACGGTGCGGAAGGAGGGCGAGGAGGACGAGGAGGACACGTGGCCGATCCCTTCCCGAGGCGGGCGCCGGGGGCCGGAAGGGTCTCCGGCCCCGGGCGCTGCGCGGCTGTCGCAGTGCAGGACGATGCCGATCAGCTATCTGCCGGTCATCGTGCAGCACCCCGACCGTTGACGTCTATGAACAGTTATTGCTCGTGATCTATTAGGGTCGCTATATGGACTGGACGAGTGCCCAGCTGCGTTCCCTCGTCGAACTGACCCGGCGCGGCACCATCACCGCGGTGGCGGAGTCGCTGGGGTACACCCCCGGCGGGGTCTCTCAGCAGATCGCGGCGCTGGAGAAGGCCACCGGCATGGAGTTGCTGCGGCGGACCGGGCGCAGGGTGGAGCTGACCGACGCGGGAATGACGCTGGCCCGGCATGCGGAGCGGATCCTGTCCACGGAGGCCGAGGCCGTCGAGGCGCTGGAGCGCACCCGCAACGACGCCTCGGGCACGCTGCTGGTGGGCCTGTTCACCACGGCCGCCGCCGAGATCCTGCCCCCGGCGCTGCGCACCGCGCGCGAGGACCATCCGGGGCTGACGGTCCACAGCCGGGACATGGACGTGGACGAGGTGTACGACGCGGTGGCCTCGGGGGCCGTGGACCTGGCGCTCGGCCTCGACTACCCGGACGTGCCGATCCCGCGCGATCCGGCCCTGTGCGTGACGCAGCTGCACCGGGAGCGGTTCTCGCTCGCGGTGCCGACCGGTTCGATGGGCCGCCGGGAGAGCGTCTCCCTGGCGCAGACCCGGGGTCTCGGGTGGATCCTGCCGTCCGCCGAGAGCTATTACGGGCGCGCCGTGCGCACCGCCTGCCGCCGGGCGGGCGTCGAGCCCGAGGTGCGGCACGAGGTGACTGACACGGCAGCGACGCTGGCGCTGGTCGAGGCGGGGGTGGGGGTGAGCACGGTGACGGATCTGATGCTCCGGCTGCGGCCGTCACGCTTCGATGTGGTGCGGCTGCGCGAGCCGATCGAGCGCCACATCGTCGTGGTGTTCCGCTGCGCCGCGGAGCGCCGTCCCTCGGTGGTGGCCCTCGTCGACGTCCTGCGCGCCGTGGTGCGGACGGGGCTGGGCGGGGCGGCGTAAGGCATGCGCGCGGCATGCCCGCGACTCGGGTGGCATGCCCCCGATGCGCGCGGCATGCCGCGACGCGGGCGCGAGCATAAGCGTTCCTTGCTCCCCGGCGTCAATTCTGTCGTCCTGCCGACCCTTGTGGGGCGGGGCCAGCGGCCACATCGTGAGGTGGACCGATCTACGGAGAAGGACGGACAGACGTGGCTGACGCACTCTCCCTCGTCGACGACTGGGGCCCCGAGAAGATCGTCGTCGTCTCCCACCGGCGCACCGGCATGAAGGGCGTGCTGGTCGTCGACAACACGGCCCGGGGCATCGGCAAGGGCGGCACCCGCATGAGCCCCACGGTGACGGTCGGGGAAGTCGCCCGGCTGGCCCGGGTCATGACGTGGAAGTGGGCCGGTGTCGACCTCTTCTACGGTGGGGCCAAGGCGGGCATCGCCGCCGATCCCGCGTCCCGCGACAAGGAGGCGATCCTGCGCGCGTTCGCCCGCGCGCTGTCCAACGAGGTGCCCCGCGAGTATGTGATGGGGCTGGACATGGGGCTGACGGAGAGCGACGCGGCCATCATCCAGGACGAGTTGGGCGATCGCGGCGCCGCCGTCGGCACCCCCGAGCACCTGGGCGGCGTGGCCTACGACAAGCTCGGGGTCACGGGCTATGGCGTGGCGGAGGCCGCTGACGCCGCCGCGCGGCGGCGCGGGCTGTCGCTGTCCGGCTGCCGGGTGGCCATCCAGGGGTTCGGCGCCGTGGGCGCCGCGGTGGCGGCGCGCTTCGCCGAACTGGGCGCCACCGTCGTGGCCGTGTCCACGGCCCGCGGGGCGCTGCACGACCCGGGCGGGCTGGACGTACGCGCCCTGCTGGCCGCCCGCGAGGAGCACGGCGACGACTTCGTCGGCCGCCACGCCCAGGGCGAGGTGCTCGCTTCGGGCCAGGAACTCACCGTCGACTGCGACATCCTGGTCCCCGCCGCCCTTCAGGATGTCATCGACGACCGGACGGCACACCTGATCAAGGCCGGGCTGGTGGTCGAGGGCGCCAATCTGCCCACGTCCCCGGCGGCCCAGGAGATCCTCGCCGGGCGGGGTGTCACCGTGCTGCCCGACTTCGTGGCCAACGCGGGCGGTGTGGTCGCCGCCGCGTTCGCCATGGATGCCCGCTACTCGGGCTTCCGGCCCGAGACCGCCACCATCTTCGAGACGATCTCCACCCGGCTGCGCGCGAACGCCGTCACCGTCCTCGACGAGGCCGAGCGCCGTGGCACCACTCCGCACACGGCCGGGCGCGGGCTGGCCGAGGAGCGGGTCCGCGCCGCCATGCGCAGCAAGGGACGGCTGCCCGGCTGAGCTGCGTAGGCCCAAGGGGCCAGGTCGCGGGGGGCAGGCAGGGGCGGTCAGGTCGCGGTGGCGTCCGCCGCCGCGCGTCCCGTCCGGCGGCCCGAGAACAGGCAGCCGCCCAGGAACGTGCCTTCCAGGGAGCGGTAGCCATGGACCCCGCCGCCGCCGAACCCCGCGGCCTCCCCCGCCGCGTACAGCCCGGGGACCGGCTCGCCGTCGGCGCCCAGGACCCGGCCGGACAGATCGGTCTGGAGGCCGCCGAGGGTCTTGCGGGTGAGGATGTTGAGGCGTACGGCGATCAGCGGTCCGGCGCCGGAGTCCATGATCTTGTGCGCCGAGGCCGTGCGGCTCAGGGTGTCCCCGGGGTAGGCGAGTGCGTTGCGGATACCCATGACCTGGACGTCCTTGGTGTACGGGTTGTCGATCTCCCGGTCCCGGGCGTCGATCTGCCGCTTGAGGTCGGCCAGGTCGATGAGGTTGTCCCCGGTCAGCTTGTTCATCCCGCGGACCAGTTCGGACAGGGTCGTCGCGACGACGAAGTCCACGCCGTTCTTCTTGAACTTCTCGATCGGCTCGGGCGTCTGCCAGATGCGCGAGAGGAGCTGCAGGATGTCCTTGTTGGTGAGGTCCGGGTTCTGCTCGGAGCCCGAGAGCGCGAACTCCTTCGCGATGATCTTCTGCGTGGTGACGAACCAGGAGTAGTCGTAGCCGGAGCCGGTGATCGTCTTCAGGGTGCTGAGGGTGTCGTATCCGGGGAGGTCGGGGGCGGAGAAGCGCTTGCCCTTGGCGTCGAACCACATCGAGGACGGCCCCGGCAGGATCCGGATGCCGTGGTCGGCCCAGATCGGGTCGTAGTTCTTCAGCCCCTCGGTGTAATGCCACATCCGGTCGGGGTTGACGATCCGCCCGCCCGCCTTCTCGGTGATGGCGAGCATGCGGCCGTCCACGTACGCCGGGACACCGGTGATCATGCGCTTCGGCGGGGTGCCCAGCCGGTCCGGCCAGTTCTGCCGTACGAGATCGTGGTTGGCGCCGATGCCGCCCGAGGTGACGATCACCACCGGTGCGCGCAGCTCGAAGTCGCCGACCACGGTGCGGGAACTGGCCTTGCCGCGCTGGGCGTTGCTCGGTTCCAGGACCGCGCCGCGGACCCCGGTCACGGCGCCACCGCTCGTCACGATCTCGTCGACGCGGTACCGGTGTTTGAACGTCACCCGGCCGTCCGCCACCGCGGCCCGCACCTTCTTCTCGAACGGCTCGACCACGGCCGGTCCGGTGCCCCAGGTGACGTGGAAGCGGGGCACCGAGTTGCCGTGTCCGTCCGCGAGACCGCCGCCGCGCTCGGCCCAGCCGACGATCGGGAACCAGCGCACCCCGAGCCCGTGCAGCCAGGACCGCTTCTCGCCCCCGGCGAAGTCCACGTACGCCTCGGCCCACTGGTGGGCCCAGTAGTCCTGGCCGCGCGGATCGCTCACGCCACGGTCGAATCCGGCCGTGCCCAGCCAGTCCTGCCAGGCCAGTTCGCGGGAGTCCTTGATGCCCATCAGGCGCTGCTCTTCGGAGTCGACGAAGAACAGCCCGCCGAAGGACCAGAACGCCTGCCCACCGACGTTGCTCTCCGGCTCCTGGTCCAGGAGCAGCACCTTGCGCCCCGCCGCCGCCAGTTCCGCCGTCGCGACCAGACCGGCCAGCCCGTGGCCGACCACGATGGCGTCCGCGTCCGAGGACCCGGCCGCGAAGGCGGGCACCGCCTGGTCGAGGGTGGCCGCCGCGAGCACGCCTCCGGCCACCGTCAAGGCGCGGCGCCGGGTGAACGACGTCGGGGATGCGGGGTTCTCCATGGGATGCCCTCCCGGTGAAGCACGGACGGTGCGAAACGTGCGGACGGTGCGAAACATGCGGTCGGTCCGAAGCGTGCGGACGGTGCGCGGTGCGTACGGGCAGCGCGAGCTGACGCGATGACTGTCACCGCGACGGCCGCGCTGTTACCGTCGGTAGCGCACAGGAAATCAGGTCGGCACAGCGGCGCGGTAGTAGCTGGGCGCCAACGCGGTCACCGCTTCGTTGTGTCCCGGCGACAGCGCCAGAGAAGAGGGGCGCATGGCCGTCGTCCACGAGCGCGGGCCGGTCACCGAGATTCTGCGGGCCATGGCCGACGACGCGGATGTGTGCGGCGAACTCGTGCGCGCGGCGCGCGCCCACTCCCCCGAGGTGGCGCGGCTGACCGAGGCGGAGACCCGCTCCCATGTCCTCGCGATGATCCGCGCGGCCGGCGCGTGGTTCAGCACGTTCGACCGGGTCGAGGAACAGGACTTCACCACCGCCCTGCTGCTGGGCGCCGACCGGGCGGGCCAGGGCGTGCCGATGACCGCCGTACTGCGCGGTGTGCAGGCCGCGCTGACCCGGGCCGTGGAGATCAGCGTCGACCGCTGCCGGAGGTCCGGGGTGCCCGATGGCGCGCTGCTGCCCGTCGTCCTCCGGCTGAAGGAGTACGGCGACGCCATCGAGCGCCATGTCATCAACGGGTACCACGCGGCGGAGCGGGGACCTGCACCCGAGACACACGAGATCCGCACCAGAGCGCTCCGGCAGGTGCTGATCGACGGAGTCACCCCCCGCGCCGAGGAGTTGACGAGCGCCGGGATCCGGGCGGAGGACGGCCACGCCCCGCACCACTGTCTGGTCGCCGAGGCCACCGAGCCCGGGCACGCCCACCGCCTGATGCGCGGGCTGTCCGCGCTGCGCGGGGTGACCGGGGTGGTCGAGGGACGTGTGGTGAGCCTGTGCGCCCGGCTGCCGCAGGACGGCGCGGACCCTGACCTGCCCGCCCTGATCGTGGCCTCTCCGGCGGCTCCCCTGGACCGGTTACGCCCGCTGTACCGGCTCTGCGTACGCGCCGTGGGCCTGGGGGCGGCGGCGGGACGGCACGGATGGTACGAACTCACCGACTTCGCCGCGGAGATCGCCGTGGCGGACCAGCCGCTCCTGGGCTCGCACCTGAGCGACCGGCTCCTGGGCGGCCTCGACCCGTCGGACACGTTCCACCGGCAACTCGCGCTCACCGCGCTGACCTTCCTCGACCACGGCCGCCGTCTGGACCAGACCGCGGCGAGCCTGTTCACCCACCCCAACACCATCCGCTACCGGCTCGGCCGGTTCCAGCAGATCACCGGCACCTCACTGACCGACACCCGGCCCGACGGCCGCGGCGGGCCGCTGGACACGCTGCACTGGTGGTGGGCGCTGAACACCTGGCTGGGACGGGGAGGGCGACCGCACACGATCCACCACGACCATTCCTGATCGTGGAGATTTTTTGAAGAAAGGAAAGAGAAGGTGACGGCGGGTACGTCAAAGTTAAAGCACCGGCACCCGAATTCGACACCGCGTCGGCACCCGAAGAGCGTTTCGTCCACTGATTCACCGTCATCCGGCATTCCGCGGCCGCCGTTTACATGTGAAGGCACGGTGCCGGATCCGCGACCCCGAGTCCGGTTGCCACGAGGCGAATTACGACCCGGGCGGTAGGGTGACGTCCGCAGTCCCGGGTTGGTTCCAGAACAGGACTTGCAGCGAAACTCACCCTTGCAGTAACTAGATGCCCCATGAAACTTTTTACTCGCAACTCCTCGCCCCGGTCCACGGCCACCCAGGACGCGCCTGCCGCGCCCGCCGCCCGCGGCCGCACCGGCCAGCCCGGTCCCGGACTGCCGGCGCTCACCGGGGAATGGACGATCGACGCGGCGCACAGCAGGATCGGTTTCTCCGTCCGGCACGCCATGGTGACCACCGTGCGCGGCGCCTTCACCGAATACGAGAGCCGCCTGTACTTCGACGGCCACGACCCCGCCCGCTCCCGGGCCGAGATCGTGCTGTCCAGCGCGAGCGTCGACACCGGTGTCGAGCAGCGCGACGCCCATCTGATGAGCCGTGACTTCCTGGACGCCCGCGCCTACCCGCGCATCAGCTTCCGGAGCCGCGAGGTGCGGCTCGCGGGCCAGGACGTGTACCGCATGGCCGGTGACCTCACCCTGCGGGACACCACCCACCCCGTGGTCCTGGAGCTGACCTACATCGGACACGTCACCGACCCCTTCGGCGACGAGCGGGTCGGCTTCGACGGCACCACCACCATCAACCGGTCCGACTGGGGCCTGACCTACAGCGCCAAGCTGGCCCAGGGCGGCGCCATGGTGAGCGAGAAGGTGCGCCTCCAGTTCGACATCGCGGCCATCCGCACGCCCTCCGCCGGGTGACGCCGCGTCCCGCGCACCCCACACCCCCTGCGCCTCCGTGACAACCGACGCCTCCCGGTGCCCCCGTGCCGCGGAGGCCTCTACACTCCTTCGCGTCAACGCTTTAGCAAGCGCTTACGGCGAGAATCGCGAGGGCAGCATGACGGCGCGTACCTCCCCCGGCCGGTCCGCGGGACCCACCCTGGACCGCAGGGGTTTCCTCCGGCGTTCCGCTTCGGTTCCGGCTGGGCTGATCACCGCCCCGGCGGCGTTAGCCCTCCTGACGGGCCCACCGGCCCGGGCGGCGGAGCGGACGGCCGGGCAGACCGCTGAACGGGCCCTCAGGTCCTTCGTCGACGACTACAAGACCAACACCACCGCCAACCTCACCCCCGAGACCAACGCCGTCCTCCGCGTCCTGAGCGGCGTGCAGCGGCTCTGGCACACCGGCACGGCCTGGGACAACGGCACCCCGCTCGCGGCCGCCGTGCTGCGCGCCAACATGCGCTACTCGATCGCCCTCACCGCGCGGCGCACCGACGCGCAGGCCCGGGAAACCTTCATCTACGACCGCCAGGACCAGAGTTACGCGGCCACCGGCGGGCTCGGCCCGCTCACCGAGGTCTACCGCACCGGCGCCAAGGCCGTCACCAGCATCACCAGCGCCCCGGACACCACCCCGGCCACCACCGTCGGTGACGCCGTGCCACCCGGCGCGCCCGCCGGTTCCGCCATCGGCGCCGGGGCCACCGACTCGGACCTGGGCGATGTCGTACGGCTCGTACAGACACTGCGCGGCCCGTACGCGTCGGGCAACCCCGCCAAGTTCGGCTTCCAGTACCCGCGGCCCTGGCGGATGACGGAGCACAACGAGGTCGTGGCCACCGGCGCCACCGACGCCTTCGGCTTCCCCGTCTACGCGTCCGAGGTGTCCGTCACCCCGCAGCTGCTGCGGCAGCGCGGGGGCAGGCCGTCCGAGGACGGCGGTTTCCCGAGCGGTCACACCAACGCGCTGTACCTGGCCGCTCTCGCGCTGGCCTACGCCATCCCCGAGCGGTTCCAGGAGCTGGTGACCCACGCCTCCGCGGCCTCCCACACCCGGATCGTGTCCGGCATGCACTCCTCCCTCGACGTCGTCGGCGGGCGCGTCATGGCCACCGCGCTGGCCGCCGCCGCGCTGTACGACCCGGCCAACGCCGGGCTCAAGGCCGCCGCGCGGCGGCAGGCCGCCGACTACCTCCGCGCCCGGACCGGCACCACGACCGACACCCTCTGGGACTACGCGCACTCGGCGGGCCCGGACACCGACCCGTACGCCGATCGCGCCGCCAACGCCCGGGCGTTCACCCCGCGCCTGACGTACGTCCTGCCCCGGGGCGGCGAACACCGCGCGATGACCGTGCCCAAGGGCGCCGAAGTGCTCATCGAGACCCGGCTGCCCTATCTCACCGCGCGCCAGCGCCGGGAGGTGCTGCGCACCACCGCCCTGCCCTCCGGCTACGCCCTGCTGGAGGGGCCCGAGCAGTGGGGGCGGCTCAACCTCTTCGCGGCGGCGGACGGTTACGGGGCCTTCGACCGCGACGTACGCGTGGAGATGGCCGCGGGCGACGGCGGGTTCAGCGCGGCCGACGCCTGGCGCAACGACATCACCGGCGACGGCGGCCTCGTCAAACGGGGCACCGGCACCCTGACCCTCACCGGCCGCAACCGCTACACCGGCGGCACCCGCGTCGAGGCCGGAACCGTGGTCGCGGGGGCGCGGGACGCGCTCGGCGCGGGAGAGGTCCACGTCCACGGCGGCGGGACCCTGCGGCTCGCGTCCTCCGGTGGCGTACGGGCGCGGCGGGGCCTCGTCGTGGCCTCCGGCGCCACGCTGGACGTGGCGGCGGGCGACGGGACCGGCGACGGCGATGCGCCCGCGCTCACGGTCGCCCGGTCCGCCGTACTCGGCCACGGCGCTGTCCTCGACATCCGGCTGGACGGCCGCCACTCCCCCGCCCGGCACACCGTCATCCGGGTACTGCACGCCCGCGGCGGGCTGCACGGCCGGTTCGCCGCCATCAGGGTCCACTCGGAGGGGCACACGTACACCGCCATACCGTCGTACTCCCGTACCACGCTGACCGTACGGCTGGTGTGACCCGCCGAGGTCAGGGGTGGCCGCAGCGCTCCGGCTGCGGCCACGGTACGAACGTCCCGTCCGCCCGCTCCACCAGGAGCCGCTTGCCGTGGGCCAGCACCCCGCGCGGGCGGAGCCCGGTCAGGCTCGCGGTGGTGTACGCGGCGCTCAGGCTGCCCAGGTCGTGCACCAGGCCGATCTTGAACAGCGAGCGGGTCTCCGCGATGGCCTCGTGGTCCCCGGCGCGCATCACCACGCGCAACTCCGGCGCGACGGCGAGCGCCGCCACCGAGACGGCGATGTTGTCCAGGTCGTCCGAGGCCACCGCGGCCATCGCCTGCGCGCGCCCGAGACGCAGGGTGCGCAGCACGTACCGGTCCGTGGCGTCGGCGACGACGACGGGCACACCGAGCGCCCTGGCCAGCCGGAGGTTCGGGGCCGCCGGGTTCCGCTCGACCGCGACCACGCCGATGCCCAGGGCCTGCAGCTGGGTACACAGCCGCAGTCCCACCTGCCCGAGCCCGACGACGACCACATGGCCGCCCCGGGGCACGGCGCGCGGGCCCACGATGCCCACCGCCCGCGGGGCCAGCAGCCGGTCGACCACACCTGCCGTGAAGACGGCGGTGAAGACGATGGTGATGAGCATCGCGAGGCCGGAGAACATCAGATAGGCGTGCGAGCCGTGGGCGAGCCCCGGGCCCACGGCGGAGACGGTGCGCGCCGCCTCGAAGAACGCCTCGACGGGTGTGCGGTGGTGCAGGGCCACCAGCCAGACCCAGTCGGTCAGCAGCACGGCGAGCAGACCGGCGAAGCCCATCAGCATGATCCGCGAACTGCCGTCGTGCGGCCGCAGCTGCCCCCGGAACTTCCCCAGCCACGCCCGGTACCGCAGCGACCGCGGTGGCCGGTACGGCTGGAGGCGCACGGTGTCCCCGTCCCAGCGGGCCCCCGTATGGCCCGAGGAGGTCGTGGTGAGCGCGAGCAGATCCGGCTGGAGGCAGCCCGCCAGGAGGACCGGTGCGGCCACGTCGGCCGGGGAGGTGACCTGGCAGTTCGGCACGACCCGCACCAACTGGTCGGCCACCGTCCGGTCGAAGATCGTCACCACGAGGGGGACCTGGGGATGGATGTGTTCCACCGCGAGCGCGTAGCGCAGGGACCCGGCGTCGTCCTCCAGCAGGATCGCGACCCCCGCCACCTCCCGGTCCAGCGCCTGGCGCAGCTCCTCGTCCGTGGGCTGGGCGAAGTGGCGCACCCGGTGTCCGGCCGCCCGCAGGGAGCCGCAGACCTTGCGCGCCACCTCGCTGCCGATCACGACGAAGTACCGCTCACCGACCGTGTCGGGGGCGTGCCGCTCCTCCCGCATCCGGCTCCTCCTCGGCGCGCTCGACCTGGGCGTTTGCCCGCACACGCTAGGGGCGGAGGCCGCGCGCCACCATGAACAGATGCCACAGGGTCAGCGCCGCTGATCAGACATATGCTCAACGTCGTCGAGGTAGGAGGACACCCAGGCCAGCGGCGCGTTCCAGTTGATGGTGATCTCGTTGGTGGAGAACGCCATGATGTCGTCGGTGTAGCACATCGCCGGGGCGCAGCCCTTCAGCTTCTTCTTCGCCACCGGGTCCTCCAGCTTGGAGTCCGGGCCTCCGGCCAGCGAACCGCGGGCCGGGCTCGGCAGCTTGGGGTCGAGCGGGTGCGCCCAGAAGCGGTGGTGCTGGCGGTGCGAGTCCCGTTCGCCGTAGCCCGTGACATAGGACTGGTTGAGCGGGTTGCCGCCCAGCAGGTAGTCCATGCCACGCAGCACCGCGTCCCGGTAGCGGGTCTTGCCGGTCAGCTCGTGCGCGGTGGCGAGCACGACCATGTTGTTCAGCACCTGGCTGTTGGAGCCCCACTCGTACGCGCCGCCCTTGGGCGCGTACGGGACGCCGTAGGCCGACTTCGCGGAGTCCGAGGCGTAGCGGTCGGCGGCCTTGGTCACCGCGGCGCGCACGGCGGCGCGCTGCTCATGGTCGAGCTTGCTCGGCACGGTGGCC
Source organism: Streptomyces sp. NPDC041200 (assembly GCF_055591805.1). Classification (NCBI taxonomy): domain Bacteria; kingdom Bacillati; phylum Actinomycetota; class Actinomycetes; order Kitasatosporales; family Streptomycetaceae; genus Streptomyces; species Streptomyces sp. NPDC041200. Next base: position 65,872 of record NZ_JBVIZF010000021.1, read on the forward strand.
AGGTCGAGCGCCCCGAGGCCCGCGGTGGCCGACCAGGACAGCCCGCCGCCGCGCGGGAAGCGCGCGTCGGTGTCGGCGTGCAGGGGTGAGCGGAGGATCGCGGTGCGGTAGGTGTCCTCACCGGTGGTGAGGAACAGCTCGGCGGCGGCCCAGTAGAACTCGTCGCCCACGTGGCGGTCGCCGTACGCGCCGCCGCCGATGGAGTCCTTGTCGCTCGCGAACATCGTCGGATGCTTCTTGGCCGCGGCCCAGGCGGTCCGGGCCGTCTCCAGGCACCGGGCGGCGTAATCCGGGTCGTACGGCTTGAACAGGCGGGCGCACTGCGCTGCGGTGGCGGCCAGGTTGAGGGTGGCCGCGGTGGACGGCGGGCGCAGCACCCGGGGCTGCTCGTCCTGGTCCGGACGGGTCGGGAACCCGGTCCAGCGCTTGTCGTGCACCTTGTGGAACGCCATACCGGCGTACGGCTTGCCCTGGGGCACCTGCATGCGCAGCAGGAAGTCCATCTCCCAGCGCGCCTCGTCGAGGATGTCCGGGACACCGTTGCCGCGCTCGGGCACCCGCAGCTTGCCGTCACTCAGCGCGTCGCCACTGGCACCCTGGGTGGTACGGGTGCGCTCGTAGGCGGACATCAGCTGGGCGACCGAGATGCCACCGTTGACGACGTATTTGCCCTGGTCACCGGCGTCGTACCAGCCACCGGTCACATTGCGCCGGTACTCGGACCCGCCCGACCGGAACGGGACGGCGGTGTCGCCGCGGTGCGGAGCGGCCTTGTCGTGGCCCGCGGGGCGGGCGTACCGGGCACCGACGAGATCCTTGTCGATCTTGATGCCGCTGCGGTTGTGGTAGAAGTACGCCAGCGAGTCGGTGCGCAGCCCGCTGTAGAGCTGGTCGCCGATGGTGAACGGCTCGCTCTTCCGCCCGCCGATGGTGACGGTGTAGCCCTCGCCCGCGTCGGTGACGTCGCTGAAGTCGAAGGTCTGGACGCGCTGCCGGGAGCTGGGGTCGACGCCCGCGGGGGTGGTGATGCCGTGTGCCCGCCGGGTCCCGTCGGCGGTCTTGAGTGTCCACGTCAAGGGCTGGGTGGCGCCGGTGACGACGGTGCCCTTCTTGGGTCCGTACGTGAGGTAGCCGACCTGGTTCACCCGCACCGGCGAGCCGGTGTGGACCTGGGGACGGGGCTTATCGGCACCCGGCCGGCCCCGGTGGTCGGCGGCCCCGGCGGCGGGTGCGGCGAGGGCGCCCAGCGCCAGGCCCGCGGCGACGGCCGTGGCGACGGCCGCGCCCAGCGCGCGCGGGATTCGTTCGACGTGTTCAGCCATGCCCCAGAGCCTAGGAAGCGGGCCTGACCTGCGGCTTCGTACGGTTAGTCGAAATCTGGCTCCCCATATCGACGGAGTCTCGCCTACCTCAACTGAGGTAGGCGAGACTCCCCGGACGTCAGCTCACATCGGAGACCTTCCAGCGCTGGTTCGCGCCGGAATTCGGGGTGTACGTGGTGACGGCGGCCCCGTCCTGCGTGGCCTGGCCGCCGACCTCCAGCAGTCGGCCGGTGGCCGCGTTGACCAGGGTCCAGGTGCCGTCACCGGTGGTCGACATGATCCACTGGGTGGCCTTGTCCCGCTTCCCGCCATCCGGCTCCGCTATCGGGGCGCCGTCGCGGACGGCCAGCCGCTTGCCCTCCACCGGGTTGGTGAACACGTACCGCTGCCGGTTGCCGGTGTCGCCACTGATCTGGCGCAGCCGCCACTTCTGGCCGGCGGCGGCCGCGTCCGCGGTCTTGATGACGAGCTTGGTGCCGTCGTCGGCGACGGAGAGCGCCTTGCCGCTCTGGACGCCGGTCAGCTCGTACGTGTGGCCCTTGCGCAGCTCGGCGGCGTCCTTCGCCACTCCGGACACACCCTTGACCAGGAAGGTCGTCACGGACTGCGCGGGCGCGGCGAAGGTGGCCTTCTTTCCGGTCACCTTGATGGCGTCCTGCCGCTCCAGCTTGCCGTCGGCGCTGGTCACCACGGGGGTGACGGTGGCGTGGCGGCTGACCTTGCCGAACTTGGACAGGTCGAGGGTGACCGTACGGCCGCTCGCGCCGCTGTTGACGTGGACGACGGTGGCCGCGTCGCCCTTCTTGGAGACGGCCGCGGCGCTGGAGGTGTCATCGGTCTTGATGAGCCGGTCGCCGGGCTTGATGTAGTGGGTGAAGTTGCGGGCCGTGTCGAACTTGGTGTTGGTGCGGATGGGGCAGGTTTCGAGCGTGTCCTTGGAGGTGCAGCTGAAGGGGAGCTGGATGCTGCCCCAGTTGCCGCCCTTGGCCGACTCCCCGCCGGGCTTCATGTTGTCGTAGTCCTCGACGGGCTGCCAGAACACCCAGGCCTTGGGCTCCAGTTCGCGCAGGTCGTCGACCATCTGCCGGGCGAGGCCGAGGCCGGGCCGCATATCGGTGAAGCTCTGGCCGTCGCCCCAGTCGCCCTCGACCTCGCTCATCCACAGCGGCTTGTCCGCGGCCTTGGCGAGGTCGCGCACGCTGGTGCGGCCGCCGGTGCCATAGGTGTGGACGTTCATCTGGCCGACGAGGTCGCGCACCGCTTGCGGGTAGGTGTTCCAGTTCTGCGTGAAGATGCTGGGGTTGGTCTCGTCCATCGCGGAGATCCGCGCGCCGGTCCGCGCCTTCTTCAGGGCCGGGGCCAGTGCGCTGATGACCTTCTGCTGGGCCTCCGGGCCGATGTGCGCGCCCTCCTGCCGTCCGCCGACCGGCTCGCCATCGGCTCCCAGGCGGGTGCTCCAGTAGTTGGTGTTCGGCTCGTTGAACGGGTCGACGGTGTCGACCTTGATGCCGTGTGCCTTCTCCAGCCGCTTGGTGGCGCCCGCCATGTAGGCGGCGAAGTCATCGGCGGACTCGGGCTTCAGCTGCTCGTCGGTGGCGTTGAAGCCGCCGGAGACATAGCCGCTCTCGGTCATGAACCAGGGCGGGGAGTTGCTGAACGTCTCCCAGTGGTCGATGTCGTTCTTGATGCGGTCGATCCACCAGCGCTGGGTGGCGTCGGCGTCGGGATTCCAGTCGGCCGGGTCGTCCGCGCTCCACCAGTCGGTGTCCTCGCGCGTGGTGCCCGCCGGGGCCTTCCACCAGCCCTCGACCGCTCCCCCGGCGCGGAGGTAGTCCTTGACGTCGGGGGCGTTGCCACCGCCGACGTTGTAGCGGGCGATGTTGAGGGCGAGGCCGCCGTCCCCGAAGAGGAGTTTCGCCAGCTTCTCGCGTATCTCCTTGGGGTAGTCGCCGGTGGCGTTGGCGAACCAGACCAGGCTGGTGCCCCAGCCCTCGAATCTCTCCGCCTTGTACGAGGGGTCGGGTGAGACGGTGACGGCGTCGGCTGTCGCCGCCGGGGCCTGCGCGGTCACCGGGGGCGCGGTGATCAGGGCGGCCCCGGTGGCCAGCGCGGTGACTCCGATGGTGCCCAGAAGTCGTCGTGTGCGGGTACGGCGTGCCAACGTGTGCTCCCAACTCGTAAGCGGACACTTCGGTGGACCGGCCGCCGCGCCCGCGAGGGCGGCGGCGGAGTTACAGGAGGCTTCAGGAACTTCGGCAGGCGGTGACGGACGTGGCGGACGCAGCCGTCAGGTCGCGGGCTGTCGCAGCACGGCGACACCCCTGGGGGCCAGGGCGAGCGCGCCGTCGTCCCCGGCACCGCCGATCAGCGGTTCCCCGGCGAGCCCGGTCAGCGGCACCGTCGCGTCGGTGCGGTTGACCAGGAACAGATAGCGGCTGCCACCGCCGTGGCGCACGGCCAGCTCGACGCTTCCCCGGGCGCCCTCCGGCAGTTCGCTGCGGACACCGGCGGGCGCGAGCAGCGCGGGCAGGAGTCCGGCGAGGCCGCCGGGGCCGAGCCGGGTGGAGACGTACGCGGCCGATCCCCCGCCCGTCGCGCGGCGGGTGACGGCGGGGCGGCCCGTGTACGTGCCACTGCGGTAGTGGGCCAGCACCTCCACCTCGGGGTCGGTGACCGTGATCCGGTCGGTCCACAGGGTGCCGGTGGCCGTACGGTCGGCGCCGGACGCTGCCTCGATGGCGACCGTCTCGCCGTCGAGCAGCGGGCCGAACTCCTCGACGCGGATGCCGAGCAGTTCGCTCAGGGCGCCCGGGTAGCCGCCGAGCCAGACGTGGTCGTTCTCGTCCACGATCCCGGAGAAGTAGGTGGCGATCAGATGGCCGCCCTGCTCGGCGTACCGGGTGAGTTCCTTGGCCAGCGCCGCGGGGACCATGTGCAGCACCGGCGCGATCAGCACCTCGTACCGGTCGAGGCCGGTCCGCTCGGTGATGACGTCGGCCCGGATGCCGAGGGCCAGGAGAGCCGAGTACCAGTCCAGCGCTTCCTGGCGGTAGTCGAGGCGGGAGGTCGGGTGGGAGTCCTGTTCGCTCGCCCACCACGACTCCCAGTCGAAGACGATGCCGACGCGGGCCGGTTCGCGTTCGGTCCCCGCCACCGGGGCGAGGGTCCGCAGGGTCTTGCCGAGGGCGGCCACCGCGCGGAAGACCTCGCTGTCGGGCCCGGCGTGCGGCACCATCGCCGAGTGGTACTTCTCGGCTCCGGCCGCCGACTGCCGCCACTGGAAGAAGCACACGGCGTCGGCGCCGTGCGCGACGTGCAGCAGCGCGTCCCGGGCCAGCTCGCCCGGCCGCTTGGCCACGTTCACCGGCTGCCAGTTCACGGCGCTGGTGGAGTGCTCCATCAGGAACCAGGGGCGGTGGCCGGAGATGCCGCTGACGAGGTTCGCCGAGAAGGACAGCTCGTCGCGGTCCTGCGGGCCGGGATGGACGTAGTGGTCGTTGGAGACGAAGTCGATCTCACCGGCCCAGTCGGCGTAGTTCATGCCCTTGGTACCGCCCGTCACCATGAAGTTCGTGGTGACGGGGATGCCGGGGGTGAGGTCGCGCAGCAGGTCCCGCTCCGCGCGCAGGTGTTCCTTGAGCGCGTCGGAGGAGAAGCGCTTGAAGTCCAGCTGCTGGGTGGGGTTCGGGTGGGAGGCGGCGAGCCGGGGCGGCAGGATCTGCTCCCAGTCGCTGTACCGCTGGGACCAGAACGCGGTGCCCCAGGCGTGGTTGAGCGCGTCGAGGGTGGTGTAGCGGGCGCGCAGCCAGTCGCGGAAGGCGCGGGCGGCGTCGTCGGAGTAGTCGTAGATGTTGTGGCAGCCCAGCTCGTTGGAGACGTGCCAGGCCACCAGGGCCGGATGACCGGCGTACCGCTCGGCCAGCTTCCGCACCAGGCGCAGCGCGTGGGTGCGGAAGACGGGCGAGGTGGGGCGCCAGTGCTGCCGCGCCCCCGGCCACACCGTCTCACCGGAGGCGGTCACCGGGAGGATCTCCGGGTGCGCCGTGGTGAGCCAGGGCGGCGGGGACGCGGTGGCGGTGGCCAGGTCGACCCCGATGCCACCGGAGTGCAGCAGGTCCATGATCTCGTCGAGCCAGCCGAAGTCCCAGGTGTCCTCGGTCGGCTGGATGCGGGCCCAGGAGAAGATCCCCACGGAGACGATGGTGACACCGGCCTCGCGCATCAGCCGGATGTCTTCCTCCCACACCTCGCGCGGCCACTGCTCGGGGTTGTAGTCCGCGCCGTAGCCGAGGCGTGGGGTGGGGGCACCATCCGTCCCGTGCGGGGGCTGGGACTGGAGGGTGGAGATCATGGTGGTCCTTCCGGTGAACCGTAACGGGGCGGCGCGAGGGGCTGATTACTTCTCGACGGTGAAGCCCTGCTCTTCTCCGTACTTCACGGAGGCGTCCTGCCAGGCCTTCAGGCCGGCGGCCAGCTTGGTGCCGGAGACGTAGGCCTTGCCGACGGTGTCGTTGAAGATGTTGTTGGCGTAGACCTGGTAGGGCAGGTACGACCAGCCGCGGCCGACGTTCGCGGCCGACTCGGCGAAGATCTTGTTGGCCTTCTGGCCGCCGAAGTACGGGAACGCGGTGTCCTGGAACGCCTTGGACTCCAGGTCCGCGGTGGTCGCCGGGAAGGCGCCCTCCTTGATGCGGGTCTGCACGCCCTTGCCCGCGTTGGCGTACTCGGCGAAGGCGTAGGCGAGTTCCTTGTGCTTGCCGAGGGTGGGCAGGGCCAGGGAGCTGCCGCCGTTCTCGGCGGTGGTCTTGTCGCCCGCCTTCCACTGCGGCAGGGGTGCCACGCGCCAGTCGCCGGAGGCGTCCTTCACGCCCGAGACGAAGTTGGCGGGCATCCAGGCGCCGGTGGTCAGGGTGGCTATGGTGCCGTCGCCGAGGCCCTTGTACCAGTCGTCGCTCCAGCCGTTGATGGGCGCGAGCAGCTTGTCGTCGAGAAGCTTCTGCCAGGTGTCGGTGTACTTCTTGGCGCCCGCGTCCGAGAAGTCGATCTTCACCTTGGTACCGTCGACCTTGTACGGGCGGGAACCGGCCTGCCACAGCATGCTGGTGGCGGTGCCGCCCTCTCCCGTGTCAGCGGTGATGTACGCCTTGGGGTTGGCCTTGTGCAGCTCGCGGGCGGTCTTGACGTACTCGTCCCAGGTGGTGGGCACCTTGAGCTTGTACTTGTCGAAGACCTTCTTGTTGTAGAACATCGCCATGGGCCCGGAGTCCATGGGCAGGGCGTAGACGTCCTTGCCGGACTTCACGGAGTTCCACGGGCCCGGGGAGTACTTGCCGGCGAGCTTGTCGGCTCCGTACGGGGCCAGCTTGTCGAGGGCCTTGGTCAGGGCGTACTCGCCCAGCGCGTAGTACTCGATCTGCGCGACGTCGGGGACGCCCTTCTTCGCGGCGATGGCGTTCTGCAGGGCCTTGTACTGGTCCTTGTTGGTGCCCGCGTTGACCAAGTCGACCTTGACGGCGGGGTGTTCCTCCTCGAAGTCGGCGGCGACCTTCTTGAGCGTGGGCTCCCAGGCCCACACCTTCAGGGTGCCGCCCTTCTTCAGGGCCGCGTCGATGTCCTTGGCGGACACCGGCTTCTGTTCGGCGGCGCTGTCGTCGGAGCCACCGCAGGCGGTTGCCCCCAGGGTGAGGGCGGAGACCAGGGCGATGCCGCGCAGCAGGCGGCGAGCGTTCTTGGACATGGGCGTGCTTTCCACTTCTTCGTGGTGCGGGACTCTGCGTGGTGCGGGGTGCTTCGTGGTGCGGGACTCTGCGTGGTGCGGGACGGTGGGGCTATTCCTTGACGCTTCCGGCGGCGAGCCCGGACTGCCAGTACTTCTGCAGCAGGAGGAACGCGGCGATCAGCGGCAGGATGGTGATCAGGGAGCCGGTGATGACGAGGTTGAACACGGCCTCGCCACCGGCGGTCGCGGCCTGGTCGTTCCAGCTGTGGAGGCCCAGGGTCAGCGGATACCAGTCCGGGTCCTTCAGCATGATCAGCGGCAGGAAGTAGTTGTTCCAGGTGGCGACCATCGTGAACAGCAGCACGGTCACGATGCCCGGTGCGAGCAGCGGCAGGACGACCTGGAAGAAGGTGCGCACCTCGCTCGCCCCGTCGATGCGGGCGGCCTCCAGCAGTTCGTCGGGTACGGCCTCGGTGGCGAAGACCCACATCAGATACAGGCCGAACGGCGAGATGAGGGACGGGATGATCACCGCCCAGGGGGTGTCGGTCAGCCCCATCTCGCTGAACATCAGGAAGGTGGGGACGGCCAGCGCGGTGCCGGGCACCGCCACCGCGCCGATGATGACGGCGAAGACGGCGCGCTTGCCCGGGAAAGTGAACTTCGCCAGGGCGTAGCCACCGAGGACCGCCAGCAGGGTGGCGCCACCGGCGCCGACCACCACGTACAGCACGGTGTTCAGCAGCCAGCGCGTGAAGACACCGTCGTGGTAGGTGAACGTCTGGGTGATGTTGTCCCACAGGGCGAAGTCGCCGCTGAACCACAGCCCGAACGACCGGGCCAGTCCCTCCTGGGTCTTGGTGGCGCTGATGACCAGCCAGGCCAGCGGCACCAGCGAGTACAGCAGCACCAGCCCGGTGAGGACGGTCAGCAGCACACTGCGGCGCGGGCGGCGGCCCGCCCGCGCGTCCCGCTTGCGTGGCCCGCGCAGCCGGGGCGCGGAGCCCTGGGCGCCGGACGTGGCGGGGGTGGGCCGGGAGGCGGTGGTGACCGGGGTGCTCATCGCTTCACGCTCCCTTGCGCATGCCGCGCAGCTGGACGACATAGGCGATGACCATGGTGATCAGCCCCATGATGATGGCGACCGTCGCGGAGTAGTTGTGCTGCTGACCGGAGAAGGACAGCGAGTAGGTGTAGAAGTTCGGGGTGTAGTCGGTGGTGATGGAGTTGGGCGCCAGCTTCTGCAGGATGTTCGGCTCGTTGAACAGCTGGAAGGTGCCGATGATCGAGAAGATCGTGGCAATGACCAGGGCACCGCGGATGGCGGGGAGCTTGATGGCGGTGATGACGCGGATCTGCCCGGCGCCGTCGATCTCCGCGGCCTCGTAGAGGGAGTGCGGGATGACGCGGAGCGCGGAGTAGAAGATCAGCATGTTGTAGCCGACGAACTCCCAGGTGACGATGTTGCCGATGGACGTCAGCACCAGATCGGGTGACAGCGGGTTCGGCAGCGACGTCCCGAGGGCGTCGTTGATGTCGCTCACCAGGCCGAAGCGGGTGCCGTACATGAACCCCCACATGAGGGTGGCGACGACGGCGGGCACCGCGTACGGCAGGAAGATCGAGATCCGGAAGAAGTCGCGCCCGTACAGCCGCCCGCTGTCCAGGGCGAGGGCGACGAGCAGGGCGATGCCCAGCATGATCGGCACCTGCACCATCAGGAACAGGGACACCCGGGCCAGGGACTGCCAGAACCGGTCGTCCTGCAGGGCCTGTTGGTAGTTGTCCAGGCCGACGAACGTGGTGCCGCCGATGAGCTGGTCGCGGAAGAGACTGAGGTAGACCGAGTAGGCGATGGGCGCCAGGAAGACGAAGGCGAAGACCACCACGAAGGGGCCGATGAACCCCCAGCCTGACCAGGAGCGGCGGTCCCGCTTCGCCGGAGGCCGGGCCGGGCGCCGTTTCACGGCGGCGGGGGGTTGCAGCGTCGTCATGTCGTTCCTCGCTCGTCCATCACGGAACCGGCGCCATGCGCCGTCGCGATGTTTGCGTAAACATTTCGGCGCTCAAGCAGACGCGGAGGTGTTATGTTTACGTAAACATCTGATGGCGGAATGTCTACACTGCCCCAATGACGGTGGTCAAGAGCCATCTGGCGAATCCGGGACACACGCAGCGAGGGAGAAAGTGGAAGCAGCGGACAGCCCCTCGGCGGACGGCACCTCGCCGGACAGCGGCACCACCCGGACCCGGGCCGCCCGGCGCGCGCAGCGCGCGTCCATGGCGGACGTGGCCCGTCTCGCCGGTGTCTCCGCGCAGACCGTCTCCCGGGTCTCCAACGGCTACCCCGGTGTCACGGAGGAGACGCGGCAGGACGTGCTGGCCGCCATGAAGCAGCTCGGCTACCGGCCCAACAGCGCCGCCCGGGCGCTCAAGCGCGGCGAGTTCCGCACCATCGGCGTCATCACCTTCACCCTCTCCACCACGGGCAATGTGCGCACGCTGGAGGCGATCGCCACCTCCGCGGCGCACGAGGGCTACGCCGTCACCCTGCTGCCCGTGGCCGTCCCCACCCAGGACGAGGTGCGCGGCGCCTTCTCCCGGCTGGGCGAACTCGCCGTCGACGCCGTCATCGTCATCATGGAAGTCCACCTCCTCGACGCGGCGGCGCTCTCCCTGCCGCCCCATGTCCAGGTCGTCGTGGCCGACTCGGACGCCGGGGACCGCTACACGGTGGTCGACACCGACCAGGCGGGCGGCACCCGCGACGCGGTGGAGCATCTGCTCGGCCTCGGACACCGGACGGTGTGGCACCTCGCCGGGCCCGAGGGCTCGTTCGCGGCACAGCGCCGCACCGACGCCTGGCACGCGGCGCTCGTCGAGGCCGGGCGCGCCGCGCCACCGCTCGTACGGGGCGACTGGTCGGCCGAGTCCGGCTACCGGGCCGGGCTCGCGCTCGCCGCCGAGGAGGACTGCACGGCCGTGTTCGCCGCCAACGACCAGATGGCGCTGGGACTGCTGCGGGCCCTGCACGAGAAGGGCCGGAAGGTGCCGGACGACGTCAGCGTCATCGGCTTCGACGACATCCCCGAGGCCGGGTCGTTCCTGCCGCCGCTGACCACCGTGCACCAGGACTTCGCCGAGGTCGGGCGCCGCTGCGTCGAGGGCGTCCTGCGCCAGATGCGGCCGAGCGCCCCGGGACGCGGGACCACGCTCGTCCCCACCCGGCTCGTGCTGCGCCACAGCACCGCGCCGCCGCCCGGGCGGTAGCGACGGGAACGGCCGGCCCGGGGAGCGGTGTGCTCCCCGGACCGGCCGTCGTGGCGTATCCGGCTAGACCTTGCTGCCGATGCCGGTCAGCGCCCGTACTTCCATCTCCGACTGCTTGCCGGGATCCGCCTTGTCCTTGCTGAGGACCGTGCCGAGGAATCCGAGCAGGAAGGAGAGGGGGATCGACACGATGCCGGGGTTGGTGAGCGGGAACCAGTGGAAGTCGACGCTGCTGAAGATGGCCGTCGAGGAGCCCGAGATCGCCGGGGAGAAGAGGATGAGGATCAGCCCCGACCCCAGACCACCGTAGATGCTCCACAGCGTCCCCGTCGTGTTGAAACGCTTCCAGTACAGGGTGTAGAGGATCGTCGACAGGTTCGCGGACGCGGCGAGCGCCAGGGCCAGCGACACCAGGAACGCGACGTTCTGGCCGTTGGTGACGATGCCACCGATGATGGCCAGGAAGCCGACCGCGATCGCGGTGAGGCGGGCGACCCGGATCTCGGACCGCGCGTCGGCCTTCCCCTCCCGCAGCACGTTGGCGTAGACGTCGTGCGCGAACGAGGCCGACGCGGTCAGGGTCAGACCGGCCACCACCGCGAGGATCGTCGCGAAGGCCACCGCGGAGACGATGCCGAGGAGCACCGCGCCGCCGACCTTGAACGCGAGCAGCGGTGCCGCCGAGTTCTCCCCGCCGGGGGCCTCCAGGATCGCGTCCGGGCCGACCAGCGCGGCGGCGCCGTAGCCGACGACCAGGATGCCCAGGTAGAACAGGAACATCGACCAGGAGCACCACACCACCGACCGGCGAGCCTCCTTGGCGTTCGGCACGGTGTAGAAGCGCATCAGCACGTGCGGCAGGCTGGAGATGCCGAGGACCAGCGCCAGGGACAGCGAGACGAAGTCGAGCTTGTCCATCGCGCCGTCGCCGTACCAGCCGCCCGGCTCCAGCAGACTCTCCCCCAGCGGGCTGCGCTGCGCCGCCTGGTCGAGGATCGCCGAGAAGCTGAAGCCGAACTTGCCCACGATGAACACGCTCATGAAGGTCACACAGGCCAGCAGCAGACCCGCCTTGATGATCTGCACCCAGGTGGTGCCCTTCATACCGCCCACCAGGACGTAGAAGACCATCACGAGGCCGACGGCCGTGATGACGAGGGCCTGGCCGCCCTTGCTGTGCACGTTGAGCAGGAGGGCGATGAGCCCGCCCGCGCCCGCCATCTGGGCGAGCATGTAGAAGAACGTGATCACCAACGTGGCGTTGGCCGCCGCCGCGCGCACCGGGCGCTGCTTCATCCGGTACGCCATCACATCGCCCACGGTGAACCGGCCGGTGTTGCGCAGCCGTTCGCCGACGAGCAGGAGGGCGACCAGCCAGGCGACGAGCCATCCCACGGAGTAGAGGAAGCCGTCGTAGCCGTGGACGGCGATCGCCCCCGAGATCCCGAGGAAGGACGCCGCGGAGAGGAAGTCGCCGGAGAGGGCGATGCCGTTCTGTACGCCGGTGAAGGCGCTTCCCGCGGCGTAGTAATCGGCCGCGGTCTGATTCCGGGTGGTGGCCTTGTAGACGATGAACAGCGTAATCAAGACGAAAACGACGAATACGCTGACGTTGATGACCGGGCTGCCGGTCGCCTCACCCGCGCTCTGCAATGTCATTCCTTGTCGGCCCCTGCCAACTCGCGCACCTTGTCCACCTGCGGGTCGATTTTCCTGTCGGCGAAGCTCCGGTACAGCAGGACGATCGCCATCGTCGACACGAACTGCAGCAGGCCGAAGACGGTCCCCATGTTGACCGAGCCGAACACCTTACGACTCATGAAACCATGACCATACGCCGAGAACAGGGCGAAGGTCATGTACCAGCAAAAGAAGAGCGCGCTCATGGGGAAGACGAACCGGCGCAGCCTCTTGCGCAGCCGGTCGAATTCCGGGCTCTCTTGAATCGCGGCAAAGTCGGGCTCACCGTTTTCATTGCCGCGGCCGGCGAACCCCTGTCCAGTGGCCCGCTCGGATGAAATAGGCGCGGGAGGCCGCACCGCTTTCGTCATGGTCCTCTCCCGGAGTTTCGGGCAGGAGAATTCGTACCGATCTGCCTGCAGTGGATGGTGGGGAGGAGGAGCAACCCGCAGCCCCATGGCGGGGTCAGTGTAGTAAGGCGCCGGAGGCAGTCAACGGCCGGGGATACCCCGTGGACCGGCCCGTCCTGGGATGCACCAGTGGCGCCCGATCCAGGTGATTCGATGCCACATATGCCGCTACGGAACACTTGTGATCACCTGTCAGAACTTCTCAGGATGTGCGCTTTTACCGATCCTTCCTCCTTTCGATCCGTCTGACCTGGTGTCACGCCATGGCGGCAACCCCCGACCACCGGACTTGCGGATATTTCGTGAACGGAGGATGCATGCAATGTGTTGATGTTGGTGGATCGCCCCATCTATGCGAACGTGTGGGAGGCTGCTCCACTACGGGGCCCGTGACGTTGTCCCGCCGTTGTTACCGCTGATCAGAGTGCTCTACACTCGCCACCGCCCGAGACGCGTTTGGAGTCTCCACAAATAGAGCCTGCGACAATGGGTTCCCGAGGACGGAGGTAGGTAATCGGTGGGTTTTCTCGACCGTTCCCGCATTATCGCAGGGCCGGGGTGGAATCGATGGCTGATTCCCCCGGCGGCGCTTGCGATCCACTTCTCCATTGGCCAGGCATACGCCTGGAGCGTCTTTAAGACGCCACTGGAAAATGCCCTAGACATATCGGGCACCGCCAGCGCACTCCCCTTCCAGATCGCCATTCTCGTTCTCGGTCTCTCCGCCGCCTTCGGTGGCACGCTCGTCGAGCGCAGGGGACCGCGGTGGGCGATGTTCGTCTCGCTCGTGACCTTCTCCTCGGGCTTCCTGATCGCCTCGCTGGGTGTCGCCACCAGCCAGTACTGGCTGGTGATCTTCGGATACGGCGTCGTCGGCGGAGTCGGCCTCGGCATCGGCTACATCTCGCCGGTGTCCACGCTGATGAAGTGGTTCCCGGACCGCCCGGGCATGGCCACCGGTACCGCGATCATGGGCTTCGGCGGCGGCGCGCTGATCGCCTCCCCCTGGTCGTCGCAGATGCTGTCCTCCTTCGGCAGCGACACCAGCGGCATCGCCCAGACCTTCCTGGTGCACGGCTTGGCCTACGCCGCGTTCATGACGCTCGGCGTGCTGCTCATCCGCGTACCGGCCGCCGACTGGCGTCCGGCCGGCTGGACCCCCCGCGAGGAAACCGGGAAGCAGCTCGTCACCACGGCGAACGTGTCGGCGAAGAACGCGGTGAAGACCCCTCAGTTCTGGCTGCTGTGGATCGTGCTGTGCATGAACGTCACTGCGGGCATCGGGATCCTGCAGAAGGCCGCCCCGATGATCCAGGACTTCTTCCAGGACACCGACGCCCCGGTGAGCGCGACCGCCGCCGCCGGATTCGTCGCCCTGCTGTCCCTGGCCAACATGACGGGCCGCTTCGTCTGGTCGTCGGTCTCCGACGCGATCGGCAGGAAGAACATCTACCGCCTGTACCTGGGCGCGGGTGCTCTGCTCTACCTGACCATCCTGCTCGGGAAGAACAGCAGCACCGTGCTGTTCGTGGTCGCGGCCATGGCGATCCTGTCGTTCTACGGCGGCGGGTTCGCGACCGTACCGGCCTATCTGAAGGACCTGTTCGGCACCTACGAGGTCGGCGCGATCCACGGCCGGCTGCTGACCGCGTGGTCGGTCGCCGGGGTCGCCGGGCCGATCATCGTGGACGCCGTGGCGGACGCCGGGAAGAAGTCCGGGAACTCCGGACCGGGCCTCTACGCCGTCTCCTTCTACCTCATGATCGGGCTCCTCGTCATCGGCTTCATCGCCAACGAGCTGGTGCGCCCGGTGAACCCGAAGTTCCATGAGCCGGAGCCGGTGGCCCCGGGTGAGCGGGGCGGCCAGGCCGAGAAGGCCGCGGAGAAGGACGCTGAGAAGGCCGACAAGGCCGACAAGGCCGAGTCGGCTGAGAAGGCCGAGCAGGACCAGGGGGCCGAGCCAGCCGAGAAGGCTGAGGAGACCGCCGGGGCCGAGCAGTCCGCGAAGGGCGACGAGGGCGGCAGCGACCGCATCCCGGCCGAGAGGGGTAACTGATGGCTCACCAGGACGATCCTTCGCAGAGCGCGGCCGTGAAGTCGTCGCCCGTTCTGTTGGCCGTGGCGTGGCTGTGGGTGGCCATTCCCTTCGCGTACGGCCTCTATGAGCTCGCCATGACGAGCCGAAAGCTGTTCGAGTAGAGGTGTTCGCGCCGGCACATCACCAGTCCGGCCGCGGGCGTTTCCGCCGCCCCCGGTCAGGCCGGTGTGCCGCCGGTCGTTCGACTTCCTCTTCAGGAGAAATCCCAGGAGAAAGCGCATCGTGATACATCGCTGTGGCCAAGCCGCTCCGGGCGCGGAGCGCGCCTCGTGACCCCGGGCAGGCATGCGGCCGAAGTTGCACGCGGCCCGGGGCTGTGGGCCACCATCGTGCAATGGCGAAACTGGCGGCTTCCGGTCAAGATGGGCGCCGTGCTGGTGGTGCCCGCGCTGCTGGCGGTCGCCTTGGGCGTCGTCCAGATTCAGCGCGAAGTCGAACGCGCCAACTCGTACGCGGACATGCAGCGGCTGGTCAAGCTGCGCTCCGGGCTGATGCCACTGCTCGGAAGCCTCCAGACGGAGCGCGCCATGGCCGCCGAACAGCTGCGTGAGAAGGCGGACGGCGGTTCCGCCGACATGCGGCGGCAGGCCCGGTCCACCGACCGCGCCCGGACCGTGCTCGCGAGCACCTCGCAGCAGGCCCCCCTGCTCAAGGGCGCCGCGGGGGTCCGCTACAAGGACGCCACCAAGGCCCTGGGCAGCCTGACCGACCTGCGCAAGCAGGTGACGTCCGGCAGCATCAGCTCCTGGGCGGCGGTGAACAGGTACCGCATCGTCATCAACAGCCTGCTCGACCTGGACCAGTCCCTGGGCAGCCGGTTCGCCGAACCCAAGCTGACCGGGCCCGCGTCCGCGCTGTACGACCTGGAGGCAGTCCAGGAAGAGGTCCACCTCCAGCATGTGATCCTCCTGGAGGGCATGCGGCCCGGGCAGCCCATGGACACCAAGCTGATCCGGGCGCTGGAGGAGTCCGACATCCGCCTGCAGGACAAGCTCGGCGACTTCCGTGCCGTGGCCACCCCCGCGGAGCAGGAGATGTACCAGCGGACGGTCACCGGCAAGCTGGTGGCCAAGCGCTCGGACCTGGTGCGCACCGCGCTGTCCCGGTCCGACGCCCAGCAGGGCGTCACCACGCCGCCGATCCCGGCTTCCCAGTGGAACCGCAGCTCGGAGACGACCGCGAAGCTCCTGGGCAAGGTCGAGAAGAACCTCGCCCAGCAGCTGCGCGTGAACTCCGCCCAGCTGCAGGACCAGACCAGCAACCGGGCCGGCGCGTACTCCGTGGGCCTGCTCGCGGTGCTGCTGCTCGCCCTCTGGATCGGTTTCGCGATCGGCCGGCATCTGCTGCGGTCGCTGACCGTCCTCCGCTCCACCGCGCTCGACGTGGCCGAGCACCGGCTCCCGGCCGCCGTCTCCAGCATCCGCGAGGGCGAGAAGGCGGACATCGCCGTCAGCGCCGTGCCGGTGCACACCACCGAGGAGTTCGGGCAGCTCGCCCGGGCCTTCGACGCGGTGAACGGGCAGGCCGTGCGCCTGGCGTCGGAACAGGCCGCGCTCCGTGGCGACCTGAGGGACACCCTGGTCAACCTCTCCCGGCGCAGCCAGACCCTGGTGGACCGGCTGCTGCGTCTGATGGAGCAGCTCGAACGGCACGAAGAGGACCCGGACCAGCTGGCCAACCTCTTCCAGATGGACCACCTGGCGACCCGGATGCGGCGCAACAACGAGAACCTGATGGTTCTCTGCGGCAGCACGCTCGTCCGCACCCACGGTCACCGCGTGCAGCTGGAGGACGTCCTGCGGGCCGCGGTCTCCGAGATCGAGCACTACCAGCGCGCCGAGGTGCAGGCCTCCTCCTCCGTGGCGGTGACCGGCTACGCGGCCGGTGACCTGGCGCGGATCATCGCCGAACTGCTCGACAACGCCACCGCGTTCTCCCCGCCGGAGACCCAGGTGGTCATCAGCACCACGCCGCGCCGCGACGGCTCCGCCCTCATCGAGGTGCGCGACCAGGGCATCGGGATGAGCGGCGCCGAACTGGCCAAGGCACATCGGCGTCTGGAGGCAACCAGTTCCGAGGAAGCCTCGTCTTCCCGTCAAATGGGCCTCTTCGTCGTCGGCCGTCTGGCAAACCGCCACGGCATCTCTGTCAACCTCAGCTCGGAGTGGGGCGCGGGTCTGCGGGCCGGTGTGCTCGTCCCGGCGAACCTCGTACCGTCGGACCGGTCCGACGACGCTCCCCGGGGGAACGCGCCCCGGCGCACCGGGCCGACGCCGACCGCCGCCAAGGCCTTCGAACCGGCCCGGGCGCAGGGCCAGGTCACGGCGGCCCCCGCCGTGCGCGAGCCCTCGGACGGGGACCGCCCGGCGCCCGCCGCCGACTCCGGTACGCGGTCCCCGGGTTGGGGCAAGCCGCAACAGGACCGTCCCGCCCCTGCCGGGGCCGGCGCGGACTCCGGGCTGCCGCGGCGGCTGCCGCGCCGTACGCCGGGCGGGCCCGGCGGAGCCAACGGGGCCGGGCGCCCCGACCCGGTCGGCAAGGGCGCACCGGACGCGTCCCGCGACGGCGCCGAGCACGGGTCCGGGCACGGCTCCGAGCACGGCAGGACACCGGCGGACGGACCGGACACCCAGGGCACCCAGGACGTCCAGAAGGCCCGCCCGTCCAACCACGGCCTGGTGCCGCCGCAGCGGTCCGGCCCGGAACAGCGGTCGGGCCCGGAGCAGAAGCGCGCTCCCGGCGCGTCGTGGTTCACGCCGCCCGCGTCGGATGACGCGCCAGAGGCACCGGCACCGCGGTCGGCGCCGGCACCGGCACCGGCGAGCCCCCGTCCTCGGGGCTCCTCGCGTCTGTTCACGCCGCCCTCCCAGCAGACGGAACCTCTGCCGGAGAACGGCACGGACCAGGTGGCCGACCGCCGCCCGGGCAGCCCCGCCGACTCCCCGGACACCGCGGAGGGGGCCGATCGCACCCAGTCCGGGCTGCCGAAGAGGACGCCGCGTACGCCCCGCCCCGGTGACCGTCCCGAGCCGCGTACCGCCCCCGGCAAGGCGAAGCCGAGCCAGGACGCGGGCCAGACGCACAGCTTCCTCAGCAACTACCAGTCAGGCATCCGTCGGGCCCGTCCCGACGAGCGCTAAAATTCCATCGACGAACGGGCAGGAAAGAAGCCATGACCTCACCCCACCCGCGGGAGGTGAGCCAGTTCGGATGGCTGGTCACCAACTTCACCGAACGTGTTCCCAATGTGGCCCACGCCGTGGTGGTATCAGCCGACGGGATTTTGCTCACCGCCTCCAACCGGCTGGCGGGAGACTACGCCGAACACCTCGCCACCATCGCCGCGGGCGCCGTCAGCCTGATCCAGGGCGCCGCGCGGTGTCTGGACACCGGTGAGGTGAAGAGCACCGTGATCCAGATGGAGTACGGACATATGCTGCTGATGTCCATCAAGGACGGCTCGTGCCTGGTGACGCTGGCGGCGCCGGACTGCGAGATCGGCCAGGTGGCTTACGAGATGGCCGTGCTCGTGGACCAGGTCGGCGAAATGCTGACCCCCGAACTACGCGCCGAGCTGCAAGGATTCCAGCAGACAGCAGCCCGCTAGCCCGGATGAGGAGATCATGAGCACCGGTGAAGGCCCTTCCGGGCACACTCGGAGAGACCAGGGAGCGGAGGACGACCAGACCTTCGCCGACGTGCTCAACGCGTTCAGTTTCGGCAAGGCACGGCGGCCGCGGAAGAAGTCCGGCTCCGACTCCGGCTCCCGTCCGGAGACCGCGGCCCAGCAGCCGGAGGAGACGCCGCCCCCCGCTCCCCCGGACCCGTACGCGTACCCCCCGTCGCAGGACGAGGAGCACGCGGCGTGGGAGGACGGACACGAGCAGCAACAGGGCTCGCCCTCGTTCGTGCGCGCCTATACGTGGACTCGTGGTCGCACCAGGTCCGAGCATCACTTCGAGCTGGAGACCCTGGTGACGACCACCGAACTGGGGCACCAGTCCGCCGCCTTCACCCACGCGGACCACGTTCCCGTGATCTCGCTGTGCCAGGAGCCGAAGTCGGTGGCCGAGGTGGCGGCACGGCTCTCTGTGCCGCTGGGGGTGGCCAGGGTCCTGCTCGGCGACATGGCGGACCGGGGGCTGATCACCGTCCAGCAGACCGGGACCGAGGAGGGCGAGGCCCCGAGCGTGACGCTGATGGAGCGGGTGCTGACCGGGCTCAGGCGGCTCTAGGAGCCATCCCCCCGGTGGCGCGGGCCGTCCTGGTGGGCCAGGTCGTAGGGGCGCGGATAGGCGGTGGGCCGGTAGCCGACGTAGCGTGCCTCGGCTGCCGGATCCTGCGTCTTGGCCGTGGAGTTGAGCGCGTCCGGCGAGGTGTCCCAGCGGCCGGTGGCCAGCCGCCGCTCCAGCGTATGCACGGCGGCGAGGGTCTCGCCGGGGCTGAAGGTGCAGTGGCCGGGAGCGTCGACGTACGCCTGGCGCAGCAGGCCCGCCGATCCGCCCGCGGTGGCGGCCCGGCGGTAGGCGCTCTCGGACTGTACGGGAATCAGCCCGTCCCCGGTGGTGTGGATGTTCAGCTGCGGGTCGGTCAGCCTGCCGGCGAACGCGCTGGTGTGCCGCATCCAGGCCACGGCCTTCGGGTCGGCGGTGGTGCGGGGCGCGCGGTCCAGGGCGGCGAGGTCGTCGCGCAGCGTCAGCCCCGCCTCCTTGTACAGCTCGGTCACCTCCTTGTACACCGAGGAGCGCCGCAGCATCGCCGCGTAGTCGACACCGGTGTTCCAGGACGGGTTGCCGCCCGCACGGGACTCGGCCTCCTGCCGCCAGGAGAACGCGGCGGTCCGCAGCAGTCCGGTGACCGCCGCGTACTGGTTGGTCTGCTGTCCGGCCCAGTCGGCCGGGCCCGGCTTCGGCTGCGACGGATCGTTGTGGCCGGGGATGTTGTGCAGGGCGGCGGCGAGCGCGATCCGGGCCCGGCCCCGCGCGGTCTGCTGGGCCTCGGTCAGCTTCCCCGTGAGCGCGGTCGCGGCCTCCCTGGCCGCCGCCTGGTCGGCGAAGCCGGTGAGGCGGATGCCGGAGTCCGGGGCGAGGAGGGTCTTCAGCGCGAAGACGGGGTCGAGGGTGCTGTTCCAGTTGGCGACCCCGCCCTGGACGAGTCCGCACATCGACAGCGATCCGTCGATCCGGTCGGGGTGCCGTTCGGCGATCGCGGTGGTGACGAACCCGCCGTACGACTGGCCCCAGGCGAGGGTCTGCCGGGCCGCGCCGAACCGCTGCGCGAACAGGTCCAGCGTGGCGAGTTGGTCGGGCACCGCGTCGGTCACGGCCCAGCCGGTCGTGGCGTACGAGGAGCCCGCCAGGGCGTATCCCTGCTCCAGGAGCCGGGTGCGGGTCTGTGAACTCGGCGCGTTCTGGGCGGGGTTGGGGGCGCCCTGGGGGTTGTAGCCGTGGCTGAAGAGCAGCAGGGTGCCGTTCCACCGCGCGGGAACGTCCACCATGTACGCGGCCCCGGACGCCAGGTGGCCTTCCAGGTGCTCACCCTCGGCGCTCGCGGCCTGCGCGGGCAGGGCGGGCAGCGTGGTGGCGGCGAGCACGGCGGTCGCGGCGAGGGCGAGAGCGCGGGCGCGGGGCTTCACGGGCGGGCTCCTTCGGTGGCGGGGACATCGGCGGAGGGGGTGGTGGTGCGGTCGTCGAGGGTGTCGGCGTGGGTCTCGCGCAGCCGCCACACGGTGAGCGCGGTGATGGCCGCGCCGCCGCACAGCAGCAGCGAGAGCGGGGTGCTGCCGCCGCCGTTCGCCGCGAGCAGGCTGCTCGCGATCAGTGGTGAGAATCCGGCCCCGACCAGGGTGGCGAGCTGGTAGCCGAGGGAGGCGCCGGTGTAGCGGACACGGGTGCCGAACATCTCGCTGAGCAGGGCCCCGAGCGGTCCGTACATGGTGGACTGCGCCACCCCGTGGCCCAGCGCCAGCGCCAGGATCAGCAGCCCGGGGGATCCGGAGTCGACGAGCGCCAGGACCGGGAAGGCCAGCGCGGCCGACGCGACGGCCCCGGCGAGCACCACCGGGCGGCGCCCCACCCGGTCGGACAGCGCGGATGCGGCGGGCAGCGCGAAGAGGGCCACGCAGGAGGCGACGGTCACGGCGGTGAGCACCTGCGGCCGGGTGTACCCGTTGCGGACGGCGTACGAGATCATGAAGCTGGTCAGCAGCGCCTGTGCCGTGAACGCGCCGATGCCGACGCACCCGGCCAGCACCAGCGGCCCCGGGCGGCGCAGCACCTCGGCGAGCGGGGGCTTGTCGTGTTGCCGCGTGTTCTGGGCCTGGGCTTGGGCCTGGGTCTCCGTGAAGAGCGGGCTCTCGGCCACGCGCAGCCGTACGAACAGCCCCACGGCGAGCAGCGCGACGCTCAGCAGGAACGGCACCCGCCAGCCCCAGGCCCGGAACTCGTCGTCCGGCAGGGTCGAGACGATCGTGACCACGCCCGCGGAGAGCATCGAGCCGAGCGGGGCTCCGAGCTGGGTGAAGCTCGACCACAGGCCGCGGCGCCGCTGAGCGCCGCCGGTGCGCTCGGCGTGCTCGACGACCATGAGCATGGCGCCGCCCCACTCACCGCCGATCGCGAGGCCCTGGACGACGCGCAGGGCGACCAGCAGCACCGGCGCCCAGACGCCGATCGCGTCATAGGTCGGGAGGAGACCGATGGCGAAGCTGCAGGTGCCCATCAGGACCATCGTGAGCAGCAGCATCGACTTGCGGCCGAGCCGGTCGCCGAAGTGGCCGAAGACGATGCCGCCGAGGGGCCGCGCCAGGTATCCGGCGGCGAAGGTGCCGAACGCGGCGATGGTGCCGACCGCGGGGTCGGCGCCGGGGAAGAACAGCTCGCCGAAGACGAGCGCGGCGACCGTGCCGTACACGAGGAAGTCGTAGAACTCGACCGCGGTGCCGAGCAGGCCGGACAGTGCGACGCGGCGCAGCTGCCGGGAATCGGGGGGCGGCGGAACGGGGACGGGGGCTGGCTGCACGGGAAGCTCCCTGGTGCCGTCGGGGTGGCATGGAGACGGTGCCGTTGGTTCCCGCGAAGGTAGGCAGATATTCGACTGCGGTCAATGTTCTGCACAACATTTGTGCGCGACTGACAGCGGGACCGCCGCCGGGCCCCCGTCTTCGCGTGTGGCTTCGTACGCTGATTCGTGCGCGGCTAGCGCACCGGAACCACGTCGAGCAGGCGCTCCGCCGCCGTCCGCGCCCCCGGCGTCAGGCGCTCGTGGACGGCGCGGAACGTCTTCTCGGCCTGCTCGGCGGGCCAGTCCTCGGGCAGGTGCCGGACCGGGAGCCGGGGGTCCTGCCGGATGATCCGCAGCCACTCGGTGGACAGCCGCAACCGGGCCACCAGCGACGCGTCATCCCCGGCGGACATGTGCTCCTGGGGCTGCCAGCGGCGTACGAACTCCTCGTACCGCCCGGCCAGCGCGGGCAGCTCCCAGGTCTCCTCGATCATCGCGCCGATGTCCATGCCCGTGTCGGCGTGGGCGCGGAACACCTTCACATGCGCGGCCAGGCCCAGCTCGTTGAGGAGGGGGCCCACGTCGACCTCGCCCTGGGCGATCCACAGCCCGCTGAACAGCGGCCCGAAGCCGCTCCAGGTGAGCTGGGAGCGGAGGTCGTGGCGCTGGCGCTGCCAGGATTCGGGCAGCGAGAAACCGAGCAGGGTCCAGGTGCCGTCCCAGTTCCGGTTGACGGCGCCGGTCTGCCAGATGCGGCACTCTCCGTCCCGCAGCACCGTCTCCGAGCGCTCGGTGAGCCCGAAGTACATGCGTCGGCCCTCGCGCTGCCGCCGCAGCAGGCCGCGCCCGACCATGCGGGTGAGCGTCGAGCGGGTCGCGTGTTCGCCGACACCGGCGCGGTCGAAGAGGTCGATGACGCTTCCCGAGTACACGCACACGTCCCGGCCCAGCACCCAGTCGCCCAGGAAGGTGAGCATCAGCGACTGGGGCCGGGGTGCGGCATCAGCAGTGGTCACGGAGCCAACGGTACGCGCACCCGCCGACAGCGCGTCCGCCGCCACCCGTGAGACACACCGGCGGCCCCGGCCCTTCGGGGGTGGGCCGGGGCCGTCGGTCACGCCCGCGCCGTTGGACGCGGGAGTCCCGCGCCGGTGAGCGTGGGGGTCACCGCGAGCAGGTCACTCCTGCTCCATCGCCAGCACCAGCTTGCCGGTGGTGCGGCCGCTTTCGAGGCGGCGGTGGGCCTCGGCGGCGTCCCGCAGCGGCAGCACCTGGCCGACGGTCACGCGCAGTTCGCCGTCGAGGACGGCGCCGACGGCCTGCCGCAGTACGGAAGACACGGCTTCGGGGCGCTCACCGCTCAGCGCGCCGAGGTTGAAGCCGAGGACGCCCTTGCCGCTGAACCACAGCTCGTTCGCGCTGAACGGGACGTCATCGGCACCCGAGGCGTTGCCCATGGCGACCAGGCGTCCGCCCTGCGCCAGCGCGTCGAGGCTCGTCCGGCGGGCCGCGCCGCCGACCGGGTCGACGGCCACGTCGAAGCCCCGCCCGTCGGTGAGACCGGCCACGGATCCGGGGAGGTCGTCGCGCAGGACGACCTTGTCGTAGCCGAAGGCGGCCGCCGCCTCGATCTTGTCCGGCGAGCCCACGGTGCCCACGACCTGGCTCGCGCCCAGCAGCCGGGCCACCTGGCCGAGCTGGCTGCCCACGCCGCCGGCCGCGGCGTGCACGAGCACCCGCTCGCCCTTGCGCAACCGGGCCACCTCGCTCAGGACCAGCCACGCGGTGGTGCTGTTGGAGGGGACGGCCGCCATCAGGGACCGGTCGGCGTCGTCCGGCAGCGGCGCGACCAGGTGTGCGTCGGTCACCGCGACCGAGCCGTAGCCGCCGCCCATGGTCATGGTCAGCGCCGTGACCGGCTGGCCCACCCGCAGCCCGGTGACACCGTCGCCGAGGGCGCGGATGTGTCCCGCGGCCTCGATGCCGGGTACGTACGGCAGCGGAACGTCCACCGCGCCCTGCCGGAACAGGATTTCGGCGTAGTTCACCCCGGCGTGGGTCACCTCGATGGCCACCTGGCCGGGACCGGGCACGGGCGCCTCGGCCTCGGTGTACTCCAGCACCTCAGGTCCGCCGAAGCGGGGGATGGTCACAGCGCGCATGGCACGTCACTCCTCATAAGCAACAGGATGAACAGGAAGAAATCAGGGGGGTGTTCAGGTCGCGACGGCCTCGGTGTCGCGCTCGCCCTCCGCCGCCACGGTGACGGGCTTCGCCGCCCTCGACCGCAGCAGCAGCGCCGTGGCGACGGCGGACACCAGACAGAGCCCAGCGAAGATCCACAGCGTGAGGTGCAGCGCCTCCGGGAACCGCGGGCCGGACAGCCGTCCTCCGGTACGGGCCGCCAGGACGGCGCCGACGACGGCGATGCCCAGCGTCTCCGCGGTCAGCTTCGCGGTGTTGAACGTGCCCGCGGCGGCACCGGCGTGCTCGGCGGGGACCGCGTCGACCGCCAGTCCGTCGAGCAGCCCCTGGGCGACGGCCACGCCGACACCCGTCACGACCAGGGCCGGGAGCAGCGAGGATCCCGTTGCCAGCCAGGCCGATCCGGCGGCCACCAGCACCAGCGAGGCCACCACCTGGACCGACCCGGGCACCCAGCGGACCAGCGCCCCGCAGATCAGCGGGATGAAGAGGACCGGGCCGGTGAGGGCCACCATGGACAGTCCGGCCTCGCCGGTGCTCATGCCCGCCACGGCGTGGAAGTAGGCGGGCAGATAGGTGAGCAGCGGGCCGAACAGTCCGACCACCGCGACCACGGCCAGGCACAGCCCCAGGAAGCGGCCGGTGCCGAAGAGCCGGAAGTCCAGCAGCGGTTCGGCGACCCGTCGCTCGACGGCCACGAACGCCCCGGACAGCACCACCGAGGCGACGAGCGAGCCCGCCACCGCCACGCTGCCCCACCCCAGCTCGGGGCCCTCCACCAGAGCGAAGATCAACAGCAGCAGCGCGAGGGTGAACAGCGTGCCGCCCGCCCGGTCCAGCTGGCCGCGCGAGGCGGCGGGCCGGGAGGCCGGGAGGGAGCGGAAGAAGACGAGGCAGCCCAGGCCGATGACCCCGGGCAGGGCGAACGCGGCCCGCCAGCCCCAGTTGTCCACCAGCAGCCCGGCCAGGGTCGGCCCGAAGGCCAGGCCGACGCCGATCGTGGTGCCGAACAGGCCGAACACCCTGGACCGGGCCGGGCCCGTGAAGGCCTCGGCGAGCACGGCGCTCGCCCCCGTGGTGGTCGCGGCCGCGCCGACCCCGGAGATCAGCCGCGCCACGTCCAGCACCACGATGTCCTGGGCGACGGCGCTGATCAGCGCGCACACCGCGAAGAGGGCCACCCCGGACACGAAGACCCGGCGGCGGCCGAGCCGGTCCGCGAGGGCACCGGTGATCAGCATGAATCCGGCGAAGGTGGCGCTGTACGCGTTGACCACCCACTGGGTGGCGGCCAGGCTCGCGTCGAGCTGCGCACTGATGTCGGTGAGCGCCACCGAAGCGCCGGTCAGGGTGAAGGGAACGAGAAAGACCGCCACCAGTGGCAGCAGCAGCGTCCCGGCGCGACGCATCATCACATCCAATTCGCGGTGGGGGGTATGGATCCGACACGGGGATCACCCCGTGTACACACCACTGTGTCCGCCTCCGCTCATGGCCCGCTCACGCCGGACTCACGCCTTCCGGTGGATCTTCCATAGGCCGCGGGCAACCGTGTCAGACTCCCCTGCGACGGCGGTGACATGAGACCCGCCGCGACGTGAGACCACATTCCCTCCAAGCGCAAATGAGGTGCAAGGTAATCCATGCGCAGGACATCGCTGGGATCGACCGGGATATCCGTCAGCAGGTTCTGTCTCGGCACCATGATGCTGGGATCGTGGGGTAACGCCGACGTTTTTGACTGTGTGCGGCTGGTGCACACCGCGCTCGACGCGGGCGTCAACTTCATCGACACCGCGGACATGTACGCCGGGGGCGAGACGGAGGAAATCGTCGGCAAGGCGCTCAAGGGGCGCCGGGACGATGTGGTGCTGGCCACCAAGGTGCATTTTCCGATGGGCGACGACCCGAACCACGGCGGGAATTCCCGGCGCTGGATCAGGCGGGCCGTCGAGAACAGTCTGCGCCGCCTCGGCACGGACCATCTCGACCTGTACCAGATACACCGGCCGGACCCGTCCACGGACATCGACGAAACGCTGTCGGTGCTGTCCGATCTGGTGCGGGAGGGCAAGGTGATGGCCATCGGGTCGTCCGACTTCTCCGCCGAGCAGATCGTGGAGGCCCGGTGGACGGCGGAGCGCCGCGGCCATGTGCCGTTCCACACCGAGCAGCCCCCGTACTCCCTGTTCATGCGGGGCGCCGAGCGCTCCGTGCTGCCCACCGCGCAGCGGTACGGCATGGGGGTGATGACCTGGAGCCCGCTGGCCAGCGGCTGGCTGACCGGCCGCTTCCGCAAGGGGCACGGTGACGGCATCGGCGAACTGGGCTCGTTCCGCAGCGACATGATCCCGTACAAGTTCGACCAGTCACTGCCGGGCAACGCGCGCAAGCTGGCCGTCGTCGAGGAGCTGGTCGAACTGGCCGCCGAATGCGGGCTTCCGGTGTCCCACCTGGCGGTGGCGTTCGTGCTGACGCATCCGGCCGTCTCGTCGGTCATCATCGGGCCGCGGACGGTCGAGCAGCTGACGGATCTGCTGGCCGGGGCGGAGGTGACGCTGGACGACGCGGTGCTGGACCGGCTCGACGCGCTGGTGGCGCCGGGGACCGACCTCAATCCGCCGGACGCCGACTACACTCCCCCGCACTTCGCCGACGCGTCCCTGCGGCGGCTGCCCGCCCAGCGGCGCGGAGCCTGAAGCCCCGCACTGCTTTGGCCCGGGAAACCGGCGGTGTGCGTGCCGCCGATTTCCCGGGCCGTGTGCGTTCGTCGCGCCGTCAGCGCCGCGAGGAATGCGAGATGCCTCCGAGCAGATGGCCCAGGACTTCCTGGAGTTCGTCGTTCAGCGATCCGGCGTCAGCGGCATCCCGCTGGTAGCACCAGCGGTAGAGCGCCCCGAGATACAGATCGCGCAGCACGTTTCCCATGAGGTGCGACGACAGATTCTCGGCCAGTTCACCGGTGTGGCACCCGGTTTCCACGATCTCCGAGAAGATATCCGCCATATACGGGTCTTCCTGGATCGGACGGCCCGCCTTCACCCAGGCGGTGAGCATGGCCACCGTGAGGTCGCGCTCTTCCTCATTGATACGCCCCAGTACGGACACGCACTGTTTCAGCTGCGCGACGGCACCGGCCCCATAGGAACGGGTCTCCGCGAGATGCGTCATGAGCTTCGCCCGCCGCTGTTCGCTCCAGGCGCCGATGAGATCTTCCTTGCGGGGAAAGTAATTGAAGAACGTTCCCCGCGCCACATCGGCACGCTCCGCGATGTCGTCGATGGAGGTCTGGTCGTAACCCTTCTCGCTGAAGAGTTCCAAAGCCGCCGTGTACAGCCTTTCCTTGACCCGCTGCTTGTTGCGCTCCCGGCGACCCGCGGGCGGCGCCACTGACGCCGTTGAGTCCATATCGATCCGTCTCCGTCCCTTGAGGTCAACCCCCAACTTTCTTATACCACAGTCTAACAATGACTTCTGGTCCTCGTTCGGCACTGTCATCTCGCCGCGCCGTCCATCAGACTGCGGGTCAGGGCTTCCAGGCTCTCGGCCCCCAGCAGTCGGCCCGCCGTGATCTCGATGCCGTGTTCGCGGCGCAGCTGTTGCCCGAGCCGCGCGGCCATGAGCGAGTCGAGTCCCACATCGCGCAGCGGCCTGCGGGGGTCGAGGTCGCCGAGCGGCATCCCCAGGACGGCGGCCGCCGCGGCGGGCAGCGCCTTGGTGGAGTCGCGCCGGGCATCCGGAAGGCGCGGCGCCGCCACGGGTCGGGCGTCGAGCGCGTGGCGCGGGGACCGCGCGGGGCGGGCGGAGACGGGCGCGGGACGCCAGGACGGGCGGCCCACCAGCAGGTGGGAGAGCCGGGAGCCCAGCGGCGCGGCCCGTGCCCACGCCTGCGCCACGGCCCGTGCCACTCCGCGCCGGGCCGCCCGCAGGGCCGGCCCGCCGGACGCGGCGCCCGCCTGCCGGGCGGCAGGCCCCGGGCGCCGCATCCGTATCCCGGTGAACTCGGCGAGCAGCCGCCCGTCCTGGGCGACCATCCGCACATCGGCGCGCGCGGGCCGGTCCCCCCGCTCGGGGGTGAACCGGCACAGCGTCCAGAAGTCGTCCGGGAGCGGAGCCAGCAGCCGTACGGAGTCGATGGACACCGGGACATAGGGGCGGCGGGCCTCCGCACCCGGCCCCGCCGGGGGCAGGGCGGCCAACAGCGGCAGCAGGCCCGCTTCCCAGGCCGCTGGTCCCGCCACCCGCGGCCGCCGCATCCGGGCGGCCACCACACCACCGCCCCGCCACAGCCGCTCCACCGCGTGGAAGGGCTCCCCGACGGCGAACCCGCGCCCGGCGGCGAGTTCGCGGAACTCGTCCGCCGACCGGTGGTCGCGGCACCTGCCCAGCACCGAGTCGAGCGCCCAGGAGGCGTCGCACGGCCCCTCCTCCCGGTCCGCGAACAGCCGCGCCACGGCGGCCCTCCGCCACTCCGTCCCCCCGGCGGTACGGAATTCCACCACGGCCCGCAGGCCCTCGGCGGTGTCCGGGCCCGGCCCGGTGAGGACCACCCGGAGTTCGGTGTCATGAAGGGCGTCCAGCAACAAGGGCTCTTCACCCACCCGCAATTGCCGTAGCGTCAGCGCTTCGTCGCATCCGGCCTCGCGCGCCGCCTCCAGCATCGTGGCGCAGTAGACCGCCGGTGGTACGGGCGCCACGCCCCGCACCCGGATGCCGCCGCCCCAGGTATCGGTCGCCCAGGCGGCGGGGTCGAGCCGCTTGACGTACGGCGCCGCTCCGCGGCTTCCGGTCTCCGGTGGCCGTGGCTCGCGGCGGAACCGTACGGCGTCCCAGGGATAGGCGGGCAGCGGCACCGCGCGGTGGTCCCCGCCGTACCACGCCGTCCAGTCCACGGTGCCACCCGAGGCGAAGATCTGCCCCGCGGCGCGCAGCATGCCCCTCCTGCCGTCGGAGTCCCGGCGCAGCGTGCCCACGGCGGCGCCGTCGAGGTCCGCGTCGGCGAGCGTCTCCTCGACCGCCGTGACGAGCAGGGGGTGCGGGCCGACCTCGACGAAGACGGTCCCGGCCTGGCCTGCCGCCTCGCGCACCGCGGGGGCGAATCGAACGACGCGGCGCAGGTTCTCCGCCCAGTAGGCGGCGTCGAGTTCGGGGCCGCGCACCGGGGTGGCGTGCACGGTGGAGAGCATGCCGGTCCGTGTTTCGGCCGGTGCGATGTCCTTCAGCCGCTCGCGGAGCTCGTCGAGGAGCGGGTCCATGGCGGGCGAGTGCGAGGCCACGTCGACCCGGACCATGCGGTTCAGGGCCCCGCGCGCCTCCAGGTCCGCCGCGATGGCGGTCAGCGCCCGGTGGTCACCGGCCAGCACGGAGGCGGACGGCGCGTTCTCGGCGGCCACGCAGACGCGGTCGCCGTGGGCGGCCGCCACCTCCCGCGCCCGGCGCGCCGGGAGTTCGGCGGCGAGCATGGCGCCCCGCCCGGCGGCCCGCTCCATCAGGCCACTGCGGCGGCAGATCACCGCGGCGGCGTCCCGCAGGGTCAGCGCGCCGGACACATACGCGGCGGCGGCCTCCCCCATGCTGTGGCCGAGGCACAGCCGCGGCTCCACCCCCAGCTCCCGCCACGCGGCGGCCAGCGACACCTGCACGGCCCACAGGGCGGGCTGGACGGTGGCGACTCCGGTGGGGAACGGCACTGCGGCGTTCCCCAGCAACTCGACGACGGACCAGCCGAGTTCATCCCGGATCGCCCGGTCGCACGCCTCCATCTCGGCCCGGAAGGCGGGCGACGAGACGAGCAGGTCCCGCGCCATCCCGGCCCACTGCGAGCCCTGCCCGGCGAAGACGAACGCGGTGCGCCTGGCCTCGCCGAACCCGGCCTCGCCGGTGCCGCCGTCGCGGATGGCGCGCCCCTCGGCGAGCGCGCGGAGCTTGTCCGCGAGGTCGTCGTGCGAGTCGCCGACCACCCACAGCCGGTGCGGGTGGGCCGCGCGCCCGAGGGCGGCGGTGGCGCAGATGGCGTCCAGCGAGTCGGTGCGGCCGGGCCCGCCGGGGCCGAGGTGGTCGGCGTAGCGGCCCGCCATCCGGCGCAGGGCGGTGACCGAACGGGCGCTGAGCACCAGCAGGCGCGGCGCGGTCACCGGCTCACGGTCCGCCGCCGGGGCGGCCGGTGGGACGTACTCGCCGACCACCACATGGGCGTTGGTGCCGGACAGTCCGAACGAGCTGACGCCCGCGAGCGCGGCCGGGCCCGCCTTGGGCAGCCGCCGGGCCGCCGTGACGATGTCGACGGCGGAGGCCTCGCCGTCCAGCAGCGGGTTCCGCCGCTCCAGGTGGAGGGAGGCCGGTATGACGCCGTGCCGGACCGTCAGCACCGTCTTGATCAGCCCGGCGATACCGGCGGCCGCCTCGGCGTGGCCGATGTTGGTCTTGACCGACCCGGTGAGCAGCGGGCGGTCCCGGGCGCGCCCGCTGCCCGCGGCCTCGGCCAGGGCGCGCAGTTCGACCCCGTCGCCCACGGGCGTGCCGGTGCCGTGCGCTTCCACGTAGTCGAGCTGGCCGGGACGGATTCCGGCGCTCCGGCAGGCCTCGCGCACCATCGCGGCCTGCCCGTCCACGGACGGCTGCATCAGCAGCCCGCTGGCCCGGCCGTCGCAGGTGACCGCGGAGCCGGGCAGGACGGCCCACACCGGGTCGCCGTCGCGGACCGCGTCGTCCAGCCGCTTGAGGACGACGGTGCCCACGCCTTCGCTCCGTACGAAGCCGTCGGCCGTGGCGTCGCCGAACCGGCAGCGCCCCGAGGGCGAGAGCATGCCGCCATCAGAGTAGGCGACGGCGTCCCGCGGCGACAGGATGATGTTGGTCCCGGCGGCGATGGCGAGGTCGCTCTCGCCGGTCAGCAGGCTCTGCCGCGCCGTGTGCACGGCGACCAGGGAGGACGAGCACGCGGTGTCGATCACCACGCTGGGGCCGCGCAGGTCCAGCGCGTGGGAGACGCGCCCCGCGGTGATGGCCCTGATCCGCGCCCCCACGGCGTCCCGCAGCACCGGTCCGGCGGGGGCGTGCTCGGCCTCCGCGTACTCCGCGGTGGCCTGGCCGACGAAGACGCCGGTCCGGCTTCCGGCCAGCCGCTCCGGCAGCAGGCCCGCGTCCTCCAGCGCCTCCCACACCACATGCAGCAGCAGGCGCGCCTGGGGGTCCATGCTCTCGGCCTCTACGGGCGCGATGCCGAAGAACGCGGCGTCGAACCCGAACGCGTCGTCCAGGAAGCCGCCGTGGCGGGAGACGGTCCTGCCGGGTGTGCCGGGCGTGGGGTCGTAGGCGCGGCGGATGTCGAAGCGGTCGGCCGGGACCCCTGTGACGGCGTCGACTCCCCCCATGAGCAGGTCCCAGAACGCGTCCGTACCGGCCGCCCCCGGGAACCTGCACCCCATGCCGACAACGGCGATCGCGGTGTCGTCCATCGGTCGTCTGCGCTCCACGGCGCTCCCCCTTCATGACGTGAGAATGACGCCGTCATAGTGCCAATCACGGTGATGCAAAGTTGTATCGGAGGGCAAAAGTTTACCCAACTCTATAACTATGCGTCCCCGAAATTCAGCAGACAGCGACACTTCGCGCGCCGATTTGCCCTACTTTCAACGCAGTTGACGTCCTCTCATCGCCGCGAGCACGCTGAGTTTGTACTTGCGCTCATAGATGTACGGCGCTATATGTTTACCCTCAAGGAGGGGGACTGACGGATGATCGCCAACGTACTCGGGCCGCTGCGCGTGACCTTGAACGGCGGCTCGGTCGTACCGGCCGCGCCGAAGGCCAGAAAGGTGCTCGCCCTGCTGGTGCTCAACCGCGGGCGGGTCGTGCAGATCGACGCGATGGAGCGCGAGGTGTGGGGCGCCGCGGCACCCAAGAGCGCGGCCACCAGCCTGCAGAACTACGTGATGCAGATCCGCAAGCACCTGGGAATGGTCCTGCCCGGCGGGCCCGGGAGCGCCCTTGCCAAACAGGTCCTGGTCACGGAGCAGACCGGATACCGGCTGGCCGTCCGCGACGACGAGTTCGACGTGCGCCGCTACCAGGACCTGGTGGCCGAGGCGGGCCGGGCGGAGGAGGCGGGCCATCTCGCCCAGGCCTCGGCGCTCCTGCGGTGCGCCCTCGACCTGTGGCGCGACGAGCCGCTGGCCGACCTGCCGACCGGGCCCGTGCTGCAGTCGCACGTCCTGCGCCTGGAGGAGGACCGGAAGTCCGTACTGCGCCGCCGCATCCTGCTCGATCTGCGGCTCCAGCGATACGAAGTGGTCGGCGAGCTGCGCGCGTTGACGGCGCTGCACCCGTACGACGAGATGCTGCACGAATGCCTGATGATCGCCCTGAACCGGTCCGGCAGACGCAACGACGCGCTGTCGGTCTATCAGGGGCTGCGCTCCGCCCTGGCCGAGGGGATCGGCCTGGAGCCCTCCACGCGGCTCCAGGAACTGCAGAAGTCGATCCTCGTGGCGGGCGGCTCCCTCACCCCCGCGCTGCCGTCCGTGGGGCTGTGACACCTGCCCTCGCCTCATGCCCCGCCGCGCGCAGCGCCGCGGTGAGTTCCTCCAGCAGCACGTCCGCTCCAGCGGGCGAGAACGGAAAGAAGTGGCCGCCCTCCACGAGCCGTCCGCGGTGGGCGGCCCGGGTGAAGGCGGCCCACCCGGGCAGGGTGGCGGCCGGGACCAGCGAGTCGTTCGTCCCGGCGAGGGCCGTGAGCGGCATCCCGAGGCATATGTCCCGCACGGCGCGCAGCGCCTGGCGGCTGAGGGCCAGGTCATGGGCCAGCGTCCGGGCGCGCGGGGCGAGCGCGGTGTCGTGGAGCGCGCCGGGCGGCAGCCCGTGCAACGCGAAGATCTCCGCCAGCCCGGCGGCCGTGTGCAGCCGCTCCGGGTGCGGGTACGCGCGCTCTCCCGGCAGCCCGCAGCTCACCACCACGGCGCCCGGCCGCTGTGCCGCCCCCGGCGCGTCCGCCACCGCGACGGCGAGCAGCGCGCCCATGCTGTGCCCGTAGAACACGGTCGGTACGGGCGGCAGCCCGCGCAGTGCGCCCCGTACGCCCCGCACCACATCCGCCACGCGCACGGCCGGGGGTTCGACGGCCCGTTCCGGGTGTCCGGGCAGGGTGACGCCGAGGAGTTCCACGTCGCCGGGCAGCCGTGACAGTGGCGTCAGATAGCGCGGCGCGTCGCCGCCCGCGTGCGGGAAGACGACGATCCGGGCCGGCGGGGCCGGGCCGGCGGGGCGCAGACCGGCCGTCCAGCCGCCGGTGGTCGGGCTCGGGAACACGGTGGTCTGCCTCCTGGGGTGGGTTGAGGGATACAGGGGGTTGGGTTGAGGGACGTACAGGACGGGCCCGGTACGGGCGGGTGTCCGTACCGGGCCCCGGGTTCATCGTCAGTGGCCCATGCCGATCCCTCCGCCGACCGGCAGGACCGCTCCGGTGATGTAACTCGCCTGCTCGCTCGCCAGGAAGCGGACGGCGGCCACGACCTCCTCGGGCCTGCCCGGGCGGCCGAGCGGGGTCATCCGCATCAGGTCCGCCATGCGGCGGTCGGACAGCGGCGCCGTCATGTCGGTCTCGATGATGCCGGGCGCCACCACGTTCACCGTGATGCCGCGGTCGCCCAGCTCCCACGCGAGGGAGCGGGCCATGCCCACCAGACCGGCCTTGGCCGAGGCGTAGTTGGTCTGCCCCGGCGAGCCGAGGAAGCCGAGCGCCGACGAGATGAGCACCACCCGGCCGCGCCGGGCCGGGAGCATGCTGGTGAGCGCGGCCCGGACGGTGGCGAACGCGCCCGTGAGATTGGTGGAGAGCACCTCCTCGAACTGCTCGTCCGACATCCGCAGCGCGGGCCGGTCCCGGGTGATCCCGGCGTTGGCCACCACGACCTCCACCGGGCCGTGGGCCGCCTCCGCCTCGCGCAGCGCCTTCTCGACCTCCCCGGGCACCGTGACATCCGCGTGGACACCGAGCACCCCGTCCGGCGGGCTGCCCGAGCGGTGGCTGACGGCGACCTTGTCGCCATCGGCCGCGAAGGCGGCGGCGACGGCCGCGCCGATGCCCCGGTTGCCGCCGGTGACGAAGACCGAACGGTTCATCGTTTCCCCTCCCTTCCCGCGCCGCTCACGCGGGCGTGACGACGAGCGCGGCGTTGTGTCCGCCGAACCCGAGCGAGGTGCTGACGGCCGCCTCGATACGGGTGCGGCGCGGCTCTCCCGTGACGATGTCCAGGTCGATCTCCGGATCCTGGTTCTTGAGGTTGGCCGTGGGCGGTACGGTGCCGTGCTGCACGGCCAGCACGGTGTACGCCGCCTCGATGGCCCCGGCCGCGGCGAGGGCATGGCCGGTCACGCCCTTCGTGGAGGTCACGGCGGGCCCGTCGCCGAGGACCCGGCGCAGCATCCGCCCCTCGATCAGATCGTTCATGCGGGTGGCCGTGCCGTGGGCGTTGACGTGGCCGATGTCCCGCGCCGCCACGTCGGCGTCGGCCAGCGCCTCCCGCAGCGCCCGTTCGATGCCCCGCCCCCGCGGGTCGGGCGCGGTGGCGTGGTGGGCGTCCGAGGTGGCGCCGTATCCCCGTACGACCGCTCGCACCGTGGCGCCGCGGGCTCGGGCGTCCTCGGCGCGTTCGAGGACGAGCACACCGGCGGCCTCCGCCGCCACGAAGCCGTCCCGTTCCGCGTCGAAGGGGCGGGCGGCGTGTTCGGGGGCGTCCCGGCTCCGGGACAGCGCACCCATCTTGGTCAGGCCCGCCAGCACGGTCGGGGTGAGCGCGGACTCGCTGGCCCCGGCCAGCACGATGTCGCACACCCCCGATCGCAGCAGGTCCCGGGCGGTGCCGACGGCGGTGGCGCCGGAGGCGCAGGCGGTGGCCGTCACCAGGCCGGGGCCGGTGGCGCCGCAGTCGATCGCCACGTACCCGGCGAGCATGTTGGGCATGTACTTGGTGATCATCAGCGGGGAGACCCGGCCGGGTCCACCGTCGCGCAGCTCCTGGTACTGCTCCTCGAAGGTGGCCGCGCCGCCGAGGGAGTTGCCGAGGACGACGCCCACCCGGGTGCCGTCCCAGCTGTCCCGGTCCCATCCGGCGTCCTCGATCGCCCCGCGGGAGGCGACGATGGCCAGCTGGACGAAGCGGCTCAGCTGCCAGGAGGCGAAGCCGCCCAGCAGTTCACCGGCGTCGAAGCCGGGGACGCGCGCGGTGAAATCGACGGGCATGCCGTCCAGGGACGGGTCCCTGGTGGCGCGGGAGCGGCCGGTGAGCAGCGCGTCCCAGTTCTCCGCGACACCGGATCCGGCCGGTGTCACCAGCCCGAGTCCGGTGACCGCTATGCCGTCGGCCATCAGGCCACCGCGCCCTTGTCGGTGAGCAGTTCGGCCAGTTCGCGCAGGGTGAGCTGGTCGGTGAGGTCACCCTCGTCGATCACCACCTGGAACTCCTTCTCCAGGACGAGGCTCAGTTCGATGAGCACCAGGGAGTCGAACGACAGGTTCTGGAAGGTCACCTCGGGGGTGATGATCTCCTTCTTGAGCTTGAACTGTCCGGAGAGGATGCCGGTGACGCGCTCTTCGATCGCCTGCATGGTGAAACTCCTTCTGTAGGTGGCCGATTGCCGGTGTGAGGTCAGACGGGGGTGACGTCGGGCCAGCGCAGCCCCAGCGCGCCCCAGGTGAGGCCGCCGCCGAAGCCGCCGAGGACCACGCGCTGCCCGGGTCGCAGCGCGCCCTCGATGACGCCGTCGGCGAGGGCGAGCGGAATGGAAGCGGCGACGGTGTTGCCGACGCGCCCGATGTTGGAGACGAATCGCCGGGCGGGCAGCCCCGTGCGGTCCGCGACGGCCGCCAGGATGCGGGCGTTGGCCTGGTGAAGGACGACGCGGTCGACATCGCCCAGGGCCCAGCCGAGGCCCTGTGCGGCCGTTTCGACCGAGGTGGTCATCCTGCGGACCGCCTCGGAGAACACGGCCCGGCCCCGCATGGTGAAGTAGGCCCCGGCCTCCTGTGCGGACAGGCCCGACGCCTTCTGCCGCGAACCGCCCGCGGGGACCTCGATGAGGTCGCTGCGGCTGCCGTCGCTGCCCAGGTCGAGGCCGCCGAGGGCACCCGGCTCCCCGGGGTCGCCGGGGCGCAGCAGGACGGCGCCCGCGCCATCGCCGAACACCGCGCGGGTGGTGCGGTCCTCGGGGTCGAGGATGGTGGAGAAGGTGTCCGCGCCGATGACCAGCACGCTGTCCGCGGCGCCGGAGCCGATGACGGAGGAGGCCATGCCCAGGGCGTAGACGAAGCCGGTGCACACAGCCGCGATGTCGAAGGCGGGGACACCGGTCAGGCCGAGCCTGCTCGCCACGTCCGGCGCGGTGGCCGGGCACGGCCGGTCCGGGGTGCTGGTGGCCACCATGACCATGTCGGCCTGTTCGGTGCCCGCCGACTTCAGCGCGCGCCGCCCGGCCTCCACGGCGAGGTCTCCGGTGGACTGCCCGGGGCCGATGACATGGCGCTGCCGGATTCCGGTGCGGGTGCGGATCCACTCGTCGGAGGTGTCGAGCCGACGGGCCAGTTCGTCATTGGTGACGACGTTCTCCGGCAGCCAGGTCCCGAGCCCCGCGAGAACCGCCGCGCGGTTCACCCGGCGCTCCGGATCCCCATGGCGTGAAACGTACGCGTGAATGCGCCGTCAGCGCGGAATGTGTCCGTCGCACGGAAAGGATCCGTCAAAGAGTCCATCGGTGCTTTCCCTTCTGGCCCGCCTCGCCGACTCGTGCGGCGTTTCCGGGAATTCATGCTGCAGGCCGCCGCTTGAGGCGTTCTCACGTTCGGCACAGAGGGCACTCACGGTCCCCTCATTCGTGGCGTGAGAGGGACGTGAGCGGGCCGGTAGCGGGCCCCGCCAGCATGGTTGCCGTGCCGAAACACCCCACGACCTCGAGGGAAAGGGGACAGGCGTGACAGTGGCCACCGAGACGGCCGACGCACGAGCCATCGTGCCGGAGCTCGACTTCTCCCGCACCGTCCCCAAGGACCTGGTGCACCGGGAGGCGTTGTCCGAGCTGTTTCTCACCGACAGCCAGAAAGTGACGGACGGGCATTTCGTGGCTGCCGCCCAAATACCCCCGTCGCACGCCTATTACACCGATCACACGGGCCCGTCCCCGATTGATCCGCTGCTGTTGCTCGAATGCTGCCGACAGGCGGAAACCCATGCGGTGCACGCGCATTTCGGAGCACCGCGCGACACCGTTTTCATTCTGCAATCGTGGTCGATGCGGCTGCCCGGCGCGGCCACCGCCCGTGTCGGCCCCGGGCCCGCTGAACTCATCATGGACGTGACCACGCGCGACAGCCGGTGGCGGGACGGCACGCTCCTCGCGACGACGTACGTCATGCGGCTGTCCGTGGCCGGGCAGTACCTCGGCGAGGTGTCGCTGCGCGCGGCCTATATGCCCGGCGGTACGTACGCGGCGATGCGCACCCGGCGGCGTGGCAGCGCGCCGCCCACCTCGGACGCCTTCCGCCACCTGCGGGACGGCACGCCGGTGCCGCCGGGGCGGGTCGGGCGCGCCCGGGCGGAGAACGTGGTGCTGCTCGACGCGGTGACCGGGGACGACAGCGCCACCGCGCGGCTGCGCCCGGCCGGTGAGCACCCCAGCCTCTTCGACCACCCGCTGGATCACTTCCCCGGCATGGTCCTGATGGAGGCGGCCCGGCAGCTCGGCGTCCTGTACGCCGCCGAACGCGCCGGTGATCCGGCGGGCGCGTGGGCACTGACCGAGCTGGCCGCGTCCTTCCAGACGTACGCGGAGCTGGACAGGCCGCTGCTGCTGACCGCCCGCCCGTCGACCGGCCACGAGCCGGACACGGGCGCGGAGCTGAGTCTGAACATCGCCTTCGAGCAGGACGAACAGCTCGTCGCCGAGGCGGACATCGCGCTCACCCGCACCCGGCGGCCCACGCCCGAGGGCGCGCTGTGAAGCTCGACGGGCCGCTGTATGTGAGCGCCGCGACGACGTGGCTCCCGGCCACCGTCGAGACCCCGGAGGACGCCGTGCGCGACGGACGGCTGAAGCCGGAGGACGTGGCGGCGACCGGGTACCGGCGGCTGCCGGTGTCCCGGGCCGAGGCGCCGCCGGAGATGGCCGTCCGGGCCGCGCGGCGTGCGCTGGAGCTGGCGGGCGAGGACCCGCGGGACGTGGGCCTGCTGGCCCACGCCTGGACGTACCACCAGGGGCACGACTTCTGGTCGCCCGCCCACTACATCGCGCACGGCGCGGGCGCCCTCGACGCGGTGCCGGTCGGGGTGCAGCAGATGTGCAACGGCGGCGCCGCCGCACTGGAACTCGCCGCCGCGCGGCTCCGGGCCGACCCGGCGGCGGGCGCCGCCGTGGTCACCACGGCCGACCGCTTCTGCCAGCCGGGGTTCGACCGCTGGCGCGGCGACTACGGCCTCTGGTACGGCGACGGCGCCACGGCCGCCGTGCTGCGCGCCGCGCAGCCCCACCCGGACCCGGGACACACGCTTGAGCTGCTGTCCCTGGTCACCGCCGCGGCGCCCGCCATGGAGACGATGCACCGCGGCCGTGACACCTTCAGCCCGGCGCCGCGCGAGCACAGCCGGGTGGTGGACATCCGCCGTACCAAGAAGGCGTTCCTGGAGGACAACGGCAAGGAGCACTTCGCCAAGGTCGTGCAGCAGCGGGTGCCTTCGGTGATCCGGGCGGCCCTGTACGACGCGGGTCTGTCTCCGGACGACCCGGCCCTGCACGGTGTGCTCCTGCCGCGCCTGGGCCATACGGCGCTGAGCGCCGCGTACACCCCGGCGGTCGCGCTGGTCACCTCGGCGCCCGCCTGGGACGTGGGGCACGACACCGGCCATCTGGGCGCGGGGGACATCCTCGCCAACCTCGCGCTGCTGGCCGGGCCCGGCCGGTGGCGGCTCTCCCCCGGCGAGGTGGCCGTGGTGCTCAGCGCCGGGGGCGGATTCACCTGGTCGTGCGCGGTCGTCAGGCGCACCGGTCCAGGCGATGCGAACAGCGACAGCAGTGACAGGAAGGAGGGGGCATGACCCCCGCACAGCACAGCACGAACGGCCCCGACCCGGTCCTGGTGGTGGGCGCGGGACCGGTCGGCATGGTGATCGCCTGCGATCTGCTGCGCCAGGACATCCCGGTACGGATCGTCGACGCGGCGCCAAGCACCACCATTCACTCCCGGGCGGTCATCATGTGGCCGCGCAGCCTGGAGCTGCTGCGCCGGATCGGTGTCGCCGAGGAACTGTCCCAGACCGGCAAGCACATCGACGCGGTGTCGTACTACTCCGGCAGCAGCCGCCTGGGCGCCATCGAGATGAGCCGCCTGCACGACACCCCGTATCCGTTCGGGCTGTGCACCCCGCAGTGGAAGACCGAGGACGTCATCCGCAAGCGGCTGGTGGAGCTGGGCGGCCGGGTCGAGTCGGAAACCGCCCTGGTGGGGCTGGACAACTCCGGCGACCGGCCGGTGGCGAGGCTCCGCCGCCCGGACGGGTCCGAGGAGCAGGTGCGCGCCGACTGGCTCATCGGCGCCGACGGTTCGCACAGCACCGTGCGCAAGGAGCTGGGCATCGAGTTCCAGGGGCAGGGTGCCGATGTGCTGTTCGCCATCGGTGACGGTCCGCTCGACGGCCCGCTGCCCCCGGACGAGATGGTCTACTGCTACAACGCGGGCGGCGCCATGGGCCTCGCGCCGTTCGGCGACGGCACGTTCCGCGTGGCGTGCAGCGTCCCGGTGTGGAACGACGAGGACGAGCCGCCGCGCGAGCTGTTCCAGGAGAACCTGGACCGGGTGGTGCCCTTCCCCGCCAAGCTGGGCGAGTTGAAGTGGACGACCGTCTTCCGGGCCCGCCGCAGGACCGCCGCCGCGTTCCGCGCGGGCCGCTGCTTCCTCGTCGGCGACGCGGCGCACATCTTCAGCGCGGCGGGCTCGCAGGGCATGAACACCGGTATCCAGGACGCGGTCAACCTCGCCTGGAAGCTGGGCGGCGTGGTGCGGGGCACCGTCGACGCCCGGGTCCTGGACACGTACGACCGCGAGCGCCGCCACTCCGCCGAGCGGGTGTCCCTGGTGACCGCCAAGCAGACCTCGTGGGGCCTGGTGCGACAGCCCGCGAAGGTGGCCCTGCGCGACGCCCTGGTGCGCGGGGCGAAGGTGACCGGCGCGTTCCAGCGGCTGGTGACGCCGCTGATGAGCCAGCTCAGCGTCAACTACGCTTCCGACCGGGAGGATGTGAAGGCCGACATCCGCTGGCGGCGCAAGCCGCTGGGCGTCGGGGAGCGCCTCCCGGTCTTCGTGTCCGACGGGTACGAGGACGGCGAGCAGGGGCCGTGGCCCGCCATCGCCGACGACCGTTTCACCGTGCTGACCTGGTCGGGCGGCGCCCGTGGTGTGCGGTGGGAGGAGCGGTGTGCGGCGCTGCGCGCCGAACTCGCCCCGCACCATCCGGTCCGGGACGTGTCGGCCTGGCCCGCGCTGAAGGAGTTCCTCGGCACCAGCCCGCGCGCCGTCGTGGTACGCCCCGACGGCCACATCGCCGCCATCGAGCCGCGGCTCGACCCGGCGCGGCTGCGCGCGGTCCTCGCCCGCGTCGGCGCGACCCGGCCCGAAGAAGCGGCCTGAGCACCAGAGATCGAAGGAGATACAGACACATGGAACAGCGCAAGCTCGGCTCGGGCGGGCCCTCCGTCGGCGCCATCGGCCTCGGCTGCATGGGCATGAGCTGGGGGTACGCCGAGGGGCAGCGGAACGACGACACCTCGGTCCGGGTCGTCGCCGAGGCCCTCGACCTCGGCGTGACCTTCCTCGACACCTCGGACGTGTACGGGGACGGGCACAACGAGCGGCTGCTCGGCCGGGCGCTGGCCGGGCGCCGCGACGAGGTGGTGCTGGCCACCAAGTGCGGTCTGGTGGTGGACGATCTGGCCACTCGCGCCATGCACCGCGACGGCCGCCCCGCGCACGTGCGGGCGGCCGTCGAGGCGAGCCTCGGCCGCCTGAACACCGATGTGATCGACCTGCTCTATCTGCACCGGGTCGACCCCGAGGTGCCGCTCGCCGACACCTGGGGCGCCATGGCCGATCTCGTCGCCGCGGGCACGGTGCGGCGGCTCGGGCTGTCGGAGGTGAGCATCGCGCAGGCCGCCGAGGCCCACCGGCAGCACCCGGTCGCCGCCATCCAGTCGGAGCTGTCGCTGTGGACCCGCGGCCCGCTCGGTCGCCCTGGTGACGAGCTGGAGGGGCTGCCCGGCGCGGAGAACCTGGTCGGCTGGTGCGCGGAGAACGACGTCACGTTCGTCCCGTTCTCCCCGCTCGGCCGGGGCTTCCTCAGCGGCGCGTACGTCAGCCCCGACCAGTTCGAGGACAGCGACTTCCGCAAGTCCAACGCCCGTTTCCAGGACGACGCGCTGGCGGCCAACGGCCGCATCGTCGAGGTGGTCCGTACGGTCGCCACCCGGCACGGCGCCACGCCCGCCCAGGTCGCCATCGCCTGGACGCTCGCCCAGGGAGAACACGTCGTGCCGATCCCCGGCACCAAGAACTCCCGCTATCTCAAGGAGAACACCGACGCCGCCGCGATCCGCCTGAGCGACGCGGACCTGGCCGAACTGGACGCCGTACCGGACCCGGTGGGGTCCCGCTACTGACCCGCCGCATCCCGGTCGCGGGGGCGGCCGCCCCCGCGACCGGGATGCGCCTCCGCCCCGCGCAGAAAAGGAACCCCGCGATGACACCGGCAAAGGCGACCACCACGACGCGCGGCGCCGCGTTCTTCGACGTCGACGAGACGCTGATCACGCACAAGAGCATGCTCTCGTTCCTCCGCGACTACTACCGGTGGCTCGGCCGTCCCGAATCGGCGGCCGACGACGCGGTGTCCTCCCTGCGGGACATCGCCGCGGGCCCCGGTGGCCGGGCGGCGTCCAACCGCGCCTACTACCGGCTGTTCTCGGGCCACCGGGTGGCCGAGGTGGCCGCCGCCGGGCAGCAGTGGTTCGACGACGGCATGACCACCGGGGGGCTGTTCCACCCCCCTGCCCTGCTGGCCCTGCGGGTGCACAAGGAGCGGGGTGATCTGGTGGTCCTCGTCTCCGGCTCCTTCTCGGCCGTACTGGACCCGATCGCCCGGTACACCCGCGCGGACATCGCGCTCGGCACGGTGCCCGAGGTCTCCGGCGGCCGCTACACCGGCGAGGTCCAGGCCGTCCGTATCGGGGCGGGAAAGGCCGAGGCGGTGGCCGGGGTGCTGCGGGAGCGGGAGCTGCGCGCCGAGGACTGCCACGCGTACGGAGACCACGCCTCCGACCTGGACCTGCTGCGCCAGGTGGGGCACCCCGTCGTGGTGGGGGACGATCCGGTGCTGCTGGAGCACGCCCACCGGGGCAGGTGGCGGCGGCTGCCCCCGGCCGTGAACGCCGCCCCGGACGTAGCCCCGGTGGGCACAGGCGGCTCGTCGGCGGGCTGAGGAGGCGTCGAAACTTTCGCTCGGGCCGAGGGGGCCACGCACCGTTGACGCACCGGGTCCCCACTGGACACACTCCGGTGCAACCAGCTCAACAGAACCCACCAGACTCCCACAGGATGTGTCATGGGTCCCCGCTCAACCCGCATGCTCCTCCTGCCGCTGCTCGCCCTGCTCACGCTGGTGGCGAGCGTCTTCACCGCTCCGCCCAGCCCCGCGCTGAGCGGAGCGGCGGCCGCGGCGCAGCAGAAGACGAAATACGCCGGGTATCTCTTCACCTACTTCACCGGTGAGGGCACCGCCGACGGCGAACAGATACGGATGGCGCTCAGCCGCGGCAACGACCCGCTGCACTGGCGGGAGTTGAACGCCGGGAAGCCCGTCCTCACCTCCAGCCTCGGCGAGAAGGGCCTGCGCGACCCGTTCGTCATCCGCTCCCCCAAGGGCGACAAGTTCTACCTGATCGCCACCGATCTGCGGATGTACAAGAACAGCAGCGGCAGCTGGGACCAGGTACAGCGCACCGGCAGCAAGTCGATCATGGTGTGGGAGTCGAAGGACCTCGTCAACTGGACCGACCAGCGCCTCGTCAAGGTGTCCCCGGACACCGCGGGCAACACCTGGGCGCCCGAGGCGTACTACGACGAGAAGCTCGGTGAGTACGTCGTCTTCTGGGCCTCGAAGCTCTACGCCGAGGACGACCCGCAGCACACCGGCTCGACGTACAACAAGATGCTGTACGCCACCACGAAGGACTTCCGCACCTTCAGCGAGCCCAAGGTGTGGAACGACCCCGGCTACTCGGTCATCGACTCCACCGTCATCAAGGACAAGGGCGCCTACTACCGCTTCACCAAGGACGAGCGCGACCCGTCCTCCGGCACGCCCTGCTCGAAGTTCATCACGGCGGAGAAGTCCACCTCGCTGACGGACACCTCGTACGACTTCGTCTCCGACTGCATCGGCAAGGAGGCGATCGACCGCGGCGAGGGCCCGACCATCTTCAAGTCGAACACCGAGAACAAGTGGTACCTGTTCATCGACGAGTTCGGCGGCCGCGGCTACATCCCCTTCGAGACCACCGACCTCAGCTCGGGCAAGTGGACCCCGTCCCAGAACTACCAGCTGCCCGCCAGCCCCCGGCACGGCACGGTGCTGCCCGTGACCCAGGCCGAGTACGACCGGCTGCTGCGCACGTATCCCGCGTCGGAGGCCGCGCCCGCCGATGTCACGGCGAAGGGCCAGAAGGGGTACGCGATCGTCACCGAGGCGGCAGCCAAGGCCGTGCTGCCGATGGACCCGAAGGCCGATCTGCGGCGGCTGGCGCCCCGCTTCGCGCTTCCGGCCGGCGCCACCCTCAGCCCGCCCTCGGGCACCCGGCGGGACTTCCGCAAGGCCCGGACGTACCGGCTCACGTCCGCCGACGGAACGGCCCGTGACTGGACCGTCGAGGCCGTGCCGATGCGCAGCCCCATCCTGCCCGGGCTGAACGCCGACCCGGACATCCAGTACGCCGACGGCCGCTACTGGATCTATCCCACGACGGACGGCTTCCGCGGCTGGGGCGGCACCAAGTTCAAGGCGTACT
This sequence comes from Streptomyces sp. NPDC041200, assembly GCF_055591805.1. Classification (NCBI taxonomy): domain Bacteria; kingdom Bacillati; phylum Actinomycetota; class Actinomycetes; order Kitasatosporales; family Streptomycetaceae; genus Streptomyces; species Streptomyces sp. NPDC041200. The sequence continues at coordinate 109,675 of NZ_JBVIZF010000021.1, forward strand.
CCTCGAAGGACCTGGTCCACTGGAAGGACCACGGCGTGATCCTGGACCTCGGTCCGGATGTGAGCTGGGCGGACAAGTACGCGTGGGCGCCCGCGATGGCCGAGCGCGACGGCAAGTACTACTTCTACTTCTGCGCCGAACAGCAGGTGGGTGTCGCGGTGGCCGACTCCCCCGCCGGGCCCTTCAAGGACGCGCTGGGCAAGCCCCTGGTGCCCAAGGGCCAGCTGGAAGGCCAGATGATCGACCCGTCGGTGTTCACGGACGATGACGGCCAGGCCTATCTGTACTGGGGCAACGGCCAGGCGTACGGGGTGCCGCTGAATGACGACATGACGTCGTACGACCCCGCGAAGATGCGGAAGTTCACCCCGGACAACTTCCGGGAGGGCTCCTTCGTGGTCAAGCGCAAGGGCACCTACTACCTGATGTGGTCCGAGGACGACACCGGCAGCGAGAACTACCACGTCGCGTACGCCACCGGCACGTCGCCGATGGGGCCGTGGACGAAGCGGGGCACGGTCCTCTCCAAGCGCCTCGACTACGGGATCAAGGGTCCGGGCCACCACTCGGTGGTCAACGTCCCCGGCACGGACGAGTGGTACATGGCCTACCACCGGTTCGCCGTCAACGGCCCCGGCACGGCGGGCGGCGACGGTACGCACCGGGAAACGACCCTCGACCGCATGGAGTTCGCGGCCGACGGGACGATCAAGCCGGTGGTGCCGACGCTGGAGTCGATCGACCCGCTCCGCCGCCGCTGACGCCGACCCCCACACCATCGAGGAGAGGAGATCCCCGTGGCGGTCACCCGAAGATCGTTACTGATCGCAGGTACCGCCGCCCCCGTGGCCGGGACACTCGCCACCGCCGCCCCCGCGTCGGGGGCGGCCCCGTCCCGCGCCCTGGGGGGCCGGCCCCTTCCGCTCCTCGACGGCTGGCGCTTCGCCCTCGTCAACCCCGGCGGGATCACCGACCCGACCGGGGACTACGCCGAGGCCCACACTCCCGGCTATGACGACTCGGCGTGGCGCGAGGTGGCTGTTCCGCACGACTGGAGCATCGAGCAGACCCCGACCACCGAGCACGGCACCACGGGCGGCACCGGTTT
>NZ_JBVIZF010000022.1:0-108030 GCF_055591805.1 Streptomyces sp. NPDC041200
GCGGAACGGTCGTGGGGTGCGGCTGTGGACCAGCCGTTGGGTGCGGGTGCGGAACGGCCGTGGGGTGCGGGGTCACCGGTTGTACGGGGGTGGGGTGGGCCGGGGGCGGGGCGGGGGCGGCGGCGCCGGGGTTGACGAGTTCGAGGCGTAGCCCGGCGGGGAGGGTGGCCGGAACCGCTCCGGCGGGCGGCGCGGCGGCGCGCACGCGGGCTTGCACGCCGTCGGAGTCGCCGACCCACAGCGGGGCGGTGCCACCGCGCGGGCGCCCGGCGCCGCCGTCCGTGGCGACGCCGTCCGTGGCGCCGGGGGCCGGGTCGGGGGCGTCGTCGTGGTACGCCCGGAGGTCGCGCCAGGCGGTCCACACGCCGGTGCGGGCGGCGCGGGTGCGCACCTGGATGTCGCCGCGGAGGTCGGCGGAGGCGTCGTTCCAGACGACGCCGACGAGGGAGAAGGGGGCCACGTCGCGGGCGGCGAGCGCCCGGTCGCCGCCGGGTGCGGCCAGCCCCCGGTCGAGACCGGCGGGCGGGAGGAGGGGCAGCGACTGGGTGCTGCCCACGAGGCCGGTGCGGTCGGCCCGGGCATGTGCGGTGCCCAGGGCGGGCGGGAAGGCGAGGGCGGCGGTGCACACGACGCCGACCGAGGACGCAAGGAATCCACGCATGATGAAAATCCTGTGCATATCGTGACACAAGTGTCTATTCGGACGCGCGGTGAGCGGCCGACTGGAAGAGTCGGCCGACCCCCTGGCGGGGCGTGTCGGGCGCGTACCCTTGCGCGGATGAACGCCACCGATCGCGCCCCCGCCGACCTGCTGCGATCCGCGCTCGCCGCGGATCCCGCGCGCCCCCTCGTGACCTTTTACGACGACGCCACCGGCGAACGCGTCGAACTCTCCGTGGCCACGTTCGCCAATTGGGTGGCGAAGACCGCCAATCTGCTGCAGGACGATCTGGCCGTGGCCCCCGGCGACCGGGTCGCGCTGCTGCTGCCCGCCCACTGGCAGACCGCGGTGTGGCTGCTGGCCTGCTCGTCGGTCGGGGTCCTCGCGGACGTCGGCGGCGATCCGGGCGCGGCCGATGTGGTGGTGAGCGGGCCGGACTCCCTGGAGGAGGCGCGCGCCTGCTCCGGGGAGCGGGTGGCGCTCGCCCTGCGCCCCCTGGGCGGCCGGTTCCCGCAGCCGCCGCAGGGGTTCGCCGACTACGCCGTGGAGGTGCCGAGCCAGGGTGACCGCTTCGCGCCGTACGCCCCGGTGGACCCGGACGCGCCCGCGCTGGCGGTCGGCGGTCTGGAGCTGACCGGCGCGGAGCTGGTGGAGCGGGCGCGCGCGGACGCGGCCGCACGCGGGCTCGCGCCGGGCTCCCGGGTGCTGTCGGGGCTGCCGTACGACGGCTGGGAAGGGCTGTCGTACGGGCTGTACGCGCCGCTGGCGTCGGGCGGCTCGGTGGTGCTGTGCCGCCATCTGGACCAGTTGGACGAGAAGGGGCTCGCGGAGCGCCGGGAGAGCGAGCGCGTCACCCTGTAACGGCCCTTCGTCCTCCGCGACCCCACGGCCCGGCCGTCCGCCCGACCCCCGTCCGGCGGACTGCCGGGCCGAGCCCGCGCGCCCCGGCGCGCACCCCGCGCGATGATCGACGGATACGTACAACCATGTGCGGGGTTCGCATGTCTGTCCCAATGATCGGCCCAGCACGCGATACCGCTCCCGTCCGCTGCCGGGCGGGAGGCGGGGTGGGAGGACGCGGACGTGACGACTGACGGCCAAGAGCCGGCGCCGGGGCGAAGACGCCGCTGGCCGCGCGTGGTCGCCCTGGGCGCGACCCTGCTGGTGCTGTCGGCCGCCGCGACGGGGTGGTGGTTCTACGAACGCCTCGACCGCAACATCCGCACCGACACCCGGACCGCGGACGAGCTGAGGAAGTACGAGGCCGAGCGGCCGGTGTCGGTCGTACGGGACGCGCAGAACATCCTGGTGATCGGCTCCGACGACCGGAGCGGCAAGGGCAACGGCAAGTACGGCCGGGACACCGGCACGCAGCGCTCGGACACCACGATCCTGCTGCACCTCCAGGCGGGCGGTAAGGGCGCGACCGCCGTCTCCATCCCGCGCGACCTGATGGTGGACGTCCCGGGCTGCGACCGGCCGAAGGGCGGCGGCCGACTGGCGCCCCGGTTCGCCCAGTTCAACTGGGCGTTCGAGTTCGGCGGCGCGGCGTGCACGATCCGTACCGTGGAAAAGCTCACCGGGATCCGGGTGGACCACCATGTGATCGTGGACTTCAGTGGCTTCAAGAAGCTGGTGAACGCGGTCGGGGGCGTCGAGGTGTGCCTCACGGAGCCGGTCGATGACGACGACGCGCATCTGCGACTTCCCTCGGGCCGTCAGACCCTGCACGGGGAGAAGGCGCTGGGCTTCGTCCGCGCCCGCTACTCGATCGGTAACGGCAGCGACACGGAGCGCATCGCCCGGCAGCAGGAGTTCCTCAGCTCGCTTGTGAAGAAAGTGCAGAGCAATGGTGTGCTGCTCAATCCGGCGAAGCTGTATCCGGTGCTCAGCGCGGCGACCTCCTCACTGACCACGGATCCGGGTCTGGACACCCTCAAGGACCTGTACGGACTGGTGCGCGGGATGCGGGACATCCCGCGCGAGAAGATCCGTTTCCTGACCATTCCACGACAGCCGTATACGTACAACAAGAACCGTGACGAACTCGTCCAGCCCGATGCCGACCGGTTGTTCAAGCAACTCCGCCTGGACCGACCGGTGTCGGTGACCCGAGCCGTCACGGCCGGCCGCGGCGAGGACCCCAAGGGCATGGACCGCACTCCGTACCAGGGGACGACGGCGGCCCGTGACATCTGCGGGTAAAGGCCGCCTCAGGAAAGAGCCTGGACTCGTGAAGAATCTCGAAAGGATTGGGCAGATTGCCCAGTTGTAGGGAAGTGGAATTTGTCACCGGCGTCGCTTGACGCGGATCCGGGCGGATAGTGTGAGCGATCCGGTGCGCTCCGAGATGTGACCGCGCACTGTATATGAAGACGGACCGAGCGCCTTGAGGGGGAGGCGCCCGCGTGGCACCGACGGAGGACACAGGCGACCGTGGACGCGCAAGGCCCTGGGCGGGACGGTGACATCGACCCCGCCGACCAGTGGGTGTTCGACCCGAACACCGGCAACTATGAGCTGAGGCTGAACCCTGCGGGGGAGACGGCCTCGGCCGCCGAGCCCCACGCGGCCCCCAGAACCACAGGCCGTCGTCGCACCCCCGAGTCCGAGCCGCGGGGGCGCAGGAGGGCGGCGGGGAAACGGGAGCCGGAGAAGGCGGCTCCCGCGAGCAGGCGAAAGCCGAAACCCAAGAAGACGAAGACGAAGAAGGCGCTGTACTGGGGCAGTGGCACCCTGGCCTTCGTGCTGGTCGGCGGCTCGGCCGCGGCGTACTTCGTCTATCAGCACCTCAACGGGAACATCAGCAAGGTCGACATCGGCGAGAACAACGCCGCGGTCACCGACGGACCGATGAACATCCTGCTCATCGGCACCGACCGGCGCGATGGCAAGGGCAACGAGGGCTACGGTGACGCGGGGAGCGTCGGCCACGCCGACACCACGCTGGTCATGCATGTCTCCGGAGACCGCACCAACGCGACGGTGCTGTCCATTCCGCGCGACATGGTCACCGACATCCCGGACTGCCCGACCATGCAGAAGGACGGCAAGAAGAAGATCATCCCGGGCCAGCGGGAGGTGCGCTTCAACACCAGCCTGGGGCAGGGGGGGCGCGACCCCGGCTGCACCATGAAGACCGCCGAGAAGATCACCGGGCTGGACATCACCCACTTCATGATGGCGGACTTCAACGCCGTCAAGTCGATGTCCTCGGCGGTCGGCGGGGTCGACGTCTGTCTCGCCAAGGACATCGACGACCCCAAGTCGCATCTGAAGCTGTCGGCGGGCAAGCACAGCATCAAGGGCGAGGACGCGCTGGCGTTCGTCCGGACCCGGCACTCCGTCGGCTTCGGCGGCGACCTGGACCGGATCAAGCTGCAGCAGCAGTTCCTCAGCTCCATGATGCGCAAGATGAAGGGGAACGGGACGCTCAGCAGCCCGAGCAAGATGTGGGGCCTGGCCAACACCGCCACCAAGGCGCTCACCGTCGACACCGGCATCGGCACCGTCGACAAGCTGGTCACGCTGGGGCAGGCGCTCGGCAAGGTCAACCTGAAGAACATGACCTTCACGACGGTTCCGGTCGTCGACAACACCGACGGCGCGACGGTGCTGCTCGACCAGACCAAGGCCGAGCCGCTGTTCGCCATGGTCCAGCAGGACGTGTCGCTGACCGAGGTGAAGAAGAAGGAGAAGGCCGCCAAGGACAAGCAGGCGGCGCGGCTCAAGGGGCCGAAGGCCGGCGCGGCGGAGGTCCGGGCCACGGTGCTGAACGGCAGCGGGCAGACGGGGGCCGCCCAGGAGACCCTCGACTGGATGCAGAACACCGAGGGGATGCCGCTCACCAGCAATGGCGGAAACGCTCCGGCAGATCTGGAGAAGACCACTCTGGAGTACGCTCCCAACCAGGCGGACCAGGCACGCCGGCTGGCCGACAGCATGGGGCTGCCCGCGTCCGCCATGAAGGAAGGCACGAAGGACGCCGCCCCCAAGGCGGAGATGACGCTGACGCTCGGCGCCGACTTCAAGGGCGCGGGCACTCCCATCTCCGCTCCGGCCCAGGCACCGAAGGACCTTCAGAAGGTCGAAGCCGACGACAAGAACGTCTGCGCCAAGTGACCACTCCCGGCCCGTCGGTGCGCCCTCGCCCATCGGTCCGGACGAGCGAGGAAGTACGGGGAGGGGCCCGATGCGGCAGAGCAGTGTGCGGGGGGAGGGGCGGCGGCAAGCCGTGCCCGAACCCCGCGGCACCGGTGAGGGTGACAGCCCGCCCGGAGGACAAGGCCCCGCGTCCAGCGGCGCGGGGCACCGCCGGGGCGGCGGCCGCCCGGCTGCACGGAGCGGCGGCCGGGGGGTACGCGTGGTGCGGTGGAGCGCGCTGGCGCTCGCCGTGCTCGTGCTGGGCGCGGCAGCCGGCGGCTATCTGTACTACAACCATCTGAACGGGAATCTGAAGAAGGAAGCGCTCGACCTCGGCGACAGCAAGCTGGGCAAGCCCGAGCCGAACGCCAACGGCCAGACCCCGCTGAACATCCTGCTGATCGGTTCGGACAGCCGTAACACCGCGGAGAACGTGCGGCTCGGCGGCGCCAAGCAGGACGCCGACCGCAAGCCGCTGGCCGATGTGCAGATGCTGGTGCACGTCTCGGCCGACCGCAGCAACATGTCGGTGGTCAGCATTCCGCGCGACACCCGGGTGACCATCCCCCGGTGCACCGACCCGGACGACGGGCGCGTCTATCCGAAGACCGAGGCGGCGATCAACCAGTCGCTCCAGCACGGCGGTCCGGGCTGCACGGTGGCCACCTGGAAGGAACTGACCGGCATATACATCGATCACTTCATGATGATCGACTTCGCCGGAGTGGTCTCCATGGCGGACGCCGTCGGCGGCGTCCCGGTGTGCGTGAAGGACAACGTCTACTCACACGACAGCAAGGGCCATGGCTCAGGGCTGCGGCTGACCAAGGGCACCCACTCCGTCAAGGGCGTCCAAGCGCTCCAGTGGCTGCGGACCCGCTACGGCTTCGAGGACAACACCGACATCGGCCGGGCCAAGGCCCAGCACATGTACATGAGTTCGATGATCCGCCAGCTGAAGAAGGGCACCAAGCTCAGCGACCCGGGCAAGCTCATGAACCTGGCGGAGGCGGCCACCGACGCGCTGACCGTCGACCACGGCCTCGGCGACGTCAAGAAGCTCTACAACCTGGGCAACGACCTCAAGCGGGTGCCGACCGAGCGCACCACCATGGTCACCATGCCCTGGCAGTACAGCGCGGACGAGCAGTTCGTGGAGCCCAAGCCCGGCGACGCCGAGCAGACCTTCGCGCTGCTGCGGGGCGACACGGCGCTGGACGGCAAGGACAAGAAGAAGCCCGACAAGACCCCGGCCCCCACCGCGCCCAGGGGCGAGGTCCCGGTCGTCGTGCAGAACGGCACCGCGTCCATGGTGTACGGGCCGGTCTCCGGCCGGGCCGGTGTGATCACCAACGAGCTGGTACGGCTCGGCTACGCCAAGGCCGCCGCGAACACCGTGCTCATCTCGCAGGCCGACACCACCGTGTCCTACCCGAGCGAGGCCGAGCAGGGCGACGCGCTCGCCGTGGCCAAGGCGCTGGGGCTGCCCAAGAGCGCGGTGAAGTCCTCGAAGTCGGTGCAGGACGTGACCGTGGTGGTCGGCAACGACTGGCGCGCGGGTACGGCCTACCCGAAGGCCTCGAAGACCGAGGACGACAAGACGCCGGAGAGCGCCGACGCCCTCAACGGCGAGGACAAGAAGGCGTGCATGACGGTCAACCCGGACTACACGTTCTGAGGAGCCCTGCGGAAAGGGGCCGGACCAGGCGGTCCGGCCCCTTTGCGTACGGTTGCGTACGTTTGCGTACGGGTGACTAGCCCTGCGCCATGACCGCCGGGCGGCGGCTCGCGATGACCTTCTTGGCGAGCGCCCGCGGACTGGTCAGGAAGCCCCAGCCCCACGACATGTGCATGGTCGCGAGCGCCAGCGGGATCCGTACCCGCGCCCCCACCGGAAGCCCCTTGCCCGCCGGGAACGAGCCCGCGGCGATGGCCGCCAGATAGCCGCCCGGGATCACGAAGCCCCACGGGCTGACGGCCGCGCCCACTACGGTGCCCACCGCGATGGCCACCACGGCGGTCGGCGGGGCGAGGTAGCGCGCGTTGATCGAGCCCTGGTGGAAGCGGGCGACGACGTGCCGCCAGCGCCCGTAGTTCTTGTACTGCTTGGCCAGCTCCCGCACATTCGGCCGGGGCCGGTACGAGACCTTCAGGTCCGGCGAGAACCAGACCAGCCCGCCCGCCTCACGGATCCGGAAGTTCAGCTCCCAGTCCTGGGCGCGGATGAATTCCTCGTTGTAGCCACCCTGCTGCTCCAGCGCCTCGCGGCGGAAGACGCCCAGGTAGACGGTGTCGGCGGGGGCCGCCTCACCGCCCGTGTGGAAGGCGGCGTTGCCGACGCCGATCTTCGAGGTCATGGCGGCGGCCACGGCCCGCTCCCAGTCGTTCTCGCCCTCGGCGTGCATGATGCCGCCGACGTTCTGCGCGCCGGTCTCCTCCAGCAGCCGCACGGCGGTCGCGATGTAGTTCGGCGAGAGCATGCCGTGCCCGTCGACCCGCACCACCACGGGGTGGCGGGACGCCTTGATCGCGGCGTTCAGCGCGGCCGGGGTGCGGCCCGTGGGGTTGGGCACGGTGTTCACCCGCGGGTCCTCGGAGGCCAGCTGGGCGGCGATCTCTTCGGTGCGGTCCGCGGACGGGCCGACCGCGATCACCACCTCCATTTCACCGTCGTACTCCTGCTCCAGGATGTGCCGCACGGCGTTGCGCAGATGGCGTTCCTCATTGAGCACCGGCATGATCACGGATACGGCCGGGAGCTGACGCGGGGGCATGGCACCTCGGGGTTTCTGGGGGCGGGGCCCCAGGAGACTGCAGTAGCGGGCCCACGGTACCGCGAATGGCGGCACCGGAACGCGCCGCCCGGGTGGCAGCGGGCGGCACCGGCGGCGTGGGGCGCCGGGGCGCTCATCGTATGGCCCTACCGTGACAGCGGTTCCGACCCGCCAGCGCCCCGCCCGGGCCCGTTCCCGCCGGGCCCGTTCACGGAGGTCTCCTTCGGTGAGTGCACCGGCCCGATCGACGCACCCCCGCCCCCGGCCCCGCTCCGGCCGCCGCCGTCGCTGGGGGCTGCGGATCGCCCTGTTCGTCGCGTGCCTGGTGCTGGCCGTCAGCGCGATCGGGCATCTGCTGGTCCGGGAGCTGGAATCCGGCATGCACCGGGTGGACGCCTTCGGCGGCCTGGACAACCGGCCGAAGAGCGCGGGCGGCGGCGTCAACTTCCTGGTCGTCGGCACCGACGGCCGGTCCAGGATCACCCCGCGGGAGAAGGCGCTGTACCGGCTCGGCGGGGCGCCCTGCCGCTGCACCGACACGATCATCCTGGTCCATCTGTCGGCGGACCGCCGCAGGGCCTCCGTGGTCAGCCTGCCGCGCGACTCGTACGCCATGATCCCCGAGTACACCGACCGCGCCGGGAAACCCCACCGCGCCCATCCGCAGCGGCTCAACGCCGCGTACGCCGAGGGCGGGCCCAGCCTGACCGTGCGCACCGTCGAGCACGCCACCGGGGTGCACATCGACCACTACCTGGAGGTCGACTTCACCAGCTTCATGAAGACCGTCGACGTGGTCGGCGGGGTGAAGGTGTGCACGTCCCGGCGGCTCAAGGACGACCACACCGGCCTCGACCTGCCGCCCGGCGCCCATGTGCTGCGCGGCGGCGAGGCGCTGCAGTACGTACGCTCCCGCCACACCGACGGCACCTCCGACCTCGGCCGGATCCAGCGCCAGCAGCGCTTCCTGGCCTCGGTGCTCCACCAGACGACGGCGGGCGGCATCCTGCTGAACCCGGTGCGGTTCAACGCCGTCGCCACCACCCTGCTCGGCTCGGTCCGCGCCGACCACGGCTTCGGCGCGGAGGATCTGATGGCGCTCGGCCGGGCGGTGACCGGCCTCACCCCGGCGTCGTCCGAGTTCGCCTCGGTCCCGGTGCTCCTGCCCGGGCGGCCGCTCAAGGGCGTCGGCTCCACGCTGCACTGGGACCGGCCCAAGGCCGAGCAGCTGTTCGCCGCCATCCGCGAGGACCGGCCGCTGACCACGCACCGCGCGAAGCCCAGGGCCACCGTGGTCGACGTGGCCCCGCAGCAGGTACGGGTCCACGTGCTCAACGGCACCGGGACGGCCGGGCTCGCCCGCCGCGCGGACCGGGCGCTGCACGCCACCGGCTTCGCCACCACCGGCTCTCCCGCCGACGCGGCCACCAAGGACCTGGCGCGCACGGTCATCACGTACGACCCGGTCTGGAACCGCTCGGTCCGCACCCTGGCCGCCGCGCTGCCCGGAGCGCAGCTGAAGCCGGTGCGGGGGCAGGGCGGGGTGATGCAGGTCACGGTCGGCGCGGACTTCAAGGACGTACGTCCGGTACGCACCGAGGACCCGCGCCGGGACCGTCCCGGCATCGCCGCCGTCACCGGCGACGAGGTCGCGTGCGCCTAGCCGAGCCCTGTTCAGCTGCGTGACCGCGGCTCGACTCCCCCGCCCCCGCCCCCTGCGCACTGGGCGACGCCGCCACCGACCACGCGGTCGCGGTGCTGGACCGGGGCCAGGTCCCCCGGCGCGCCTCGGTGCCGACCGCGCCCTCCCTGGCCCGGGCGGACGCGTGCGCGCTGCTCGACGCCACCGCGCCGCGGCGCGTCCCCGGCGTCGGGGCCCGGCCACCAACGAGTTCCTGTGGCACTTCGCCTTCGATCGGCCGCAGGACATCAACGAGCGCATGGTCGCGGGCCGCGAGGAGATCTACTTCGGCCACACCTTCACGTCGAAGCCGCCACCCCCGGTGCCATCCCACAGCAGGCCATCGACGTCTACGTCGACCAGCTGCGCGACCCGGCCGCTCTGCGCGCCAGCTTCGAGTACTACCGGACCCTCGACACATCCGCCGAGCACGCCCTGCGCTGGCGCGACGAGGGACCGCTGTCCATCCCGGTCCTGGCGGTAGGCGGTCAGTACAGCACCGGCACCATGCCGGAGGAGACCATGCGCCTGGTGGCCACGGGCGTCACCGGACTGGTCATTCCCGGAGCCGGCCACTTCCTGCCCGAAGAGGCGCCGGAGGAACTCAGCAAGGCAGTGCTGGACTTCCTCGGTCGCGGAAAGTGGTCTGCCGAGCCGACCTGAGCACAGCCGGGAGACACCCCTTACGGCTCCTCGGTGCCCTCCGCCGCGCGCCTGGCGCGCAGCTCCCTGATCGCGCGGCGGCGGGCCAGGCGGTGGGTGCGGCGGATCTCGGCCTCCTGGTAGCGCCGCTTGTCGCGCTCGGTCTCCGGTATGACCGGGGGTACGGGGCGGGGCTTGCCGTCGGCGTCGACCGCGGCGAAGACCAGATAGGCGCTGCCGACCTGGGTGGCGGGGGTGGATTCGTTCCAGCGCTCGGCCAGGACGCGGACGCCGACCTCCATGGAGGACCGTCCGGTCCAGTTGACCTGGGCCTTCACATGGACGAGATCGCCGACGCGGACCGGCTCCAGGAAGGCCATCTCGTCCATCGAGGCGGTGACCGCGGGGCCCTCGGAGTGCCGTCCGGCGACCGCCCCGGCCGCGTCGTCGACGAGCTTCATGATCACGCCGCCGTGGACCGTGCCGAGGAGGTTGGTGTCGCTGCCGGTCATGATGTGCGACAGCGTGGTGCGGGAGGCGGCGGTGGGCTTGCCCGGAAGATCCACTTCGGTGCCGTGGGCCTGATTGGTCATGGCGTCCACCATATGCGGACCAGGTTCTTATCAGCTCTGCAACAGCCATGCCGCGATCCAGCACCCGCACTGTAAGACAGCGGTGCCGACCAGGCACACTTCCATGCATGAGCGAATGGCCCCAGGGTTACACCGGTGACCGCAACGACCGGTACGGACGCGGCAGCGGTGGCTCCCAGCCAGAGGGGGCCCGCTCGATGCCGCAGGTACGGCGGGCGGCACCGGGCGGCGGGCAGCAGCCCGCCGAGCCGCCGCTGCCCCCGGAGCTGTCGCCGCGGGGGAACGTTCCGGGGCCCTCCCCGAGCTACGACGACTACGGGGGCCACGGTGGCGACGGCTACAACACCGGCCAGGTCTACGGCGGCGGGGGCCGCGGATCGGGCGGACCGGGCGGACACGGCCGCGGCGGGCGCGGCGGGCGGGCGGGAGGCCCCGTGAATTGGCGGCGCCGGATAACCGTCGGCCTGGTCACCCTGGTCGTGCTGCTGCTCGCGGTCGGTATCGGTACGTACTTCTGGGCCGACGGCAAGCTCAAGCGCGAGGTCGACCTCAGCAAGGTCGAGGACCGGCCGACCGGCGGCAAGGGCACCAACTACCTGATCGTCGGTTCGGACAGCCGTGAGGGCATGTCCGACGAGGACAAGAAGAAGCTGCACACCGGCTCCGCCGAGGGCCGCCGCACCGACTCCATGATCCTGCTCCACGTCGGCGAGAACGGGAACACCATGGTCAGCCTCCCGCGTGACTCCTGGGTCACGATCCCGGCCTTCACCGGCTCGGAGACCGGCAACCGGATCCCGGCGAGCCAGAACAAGCTGAACGCGTCGTACTCCTCGGAGGGCCCGCAGCTGCTCGCCCGGACCATCGAGTACAACACCGGCCTGAAGATCGACCACTACGCGGAGATCGGCTTCGACGGCTTCGCCAAGATCGTCGACGGGGTCGGCGGGGTCGACATCAACATCCCGCAGGACATGAAGGACAAGAAGTCCGGCAACGACCTCAAGAAGGGCGAGCAGACGCTCAACGGCCAGCAGGCGCTGGCCTTCGTGCGGCAGCGCTACGGCCTCGCGGGCGGCGACCTGGACCGCACCAAGAACCAGCAGAAGTTCCTGTCCGCGCTGGCCAACAAGGCGGCCTCGCCGGGGACGGTCATGAACCCCTTCACGCTCTACCCGATGATGGGCGCCGGTCTGGACAGCCTGATCGTCGACAAGGACATGAGCCTGTGGGACCTCAAGGACATGTTCTTCGCGATGAAGAGCGTCTCCGGCGGTGAGGGCAAGCAGATGAACATGCCCGTCTCCAACCCGGGCCTGTCCACCCCCAAGGGCAGCGCGATCCAGTGGGACATGACCAAGGTCAAGCAGCTGGTGAGCGAGCTGAAGAACGACGAGAAGGTCACGGTCTCCAGTAACTGACCGAGGCATCACCGCACGACGACCGCCGCCGGGCCGAGCGCCCGGCGGCGGTCGTCTGTTAGGTTCGTCCCGCGCTACGAATTGAAACGGTTCAACCATCCCGGGAAGGAACCGCACCACGATGACGTACCGCCCCTCCCCCGACCGCAGGCGCCTCCTCCGCGGCGCCACCCTCGCCGCCGCGGCAGCCGCCGCGACCGCCGTCGCCCCGGGCACCCTCGCCGCGCCAGCCGCCCCTGCGGCAGGCCGCCGGTGGACCCGGATCGCCCACGACGACTTCCGCCACGGCACCCGCCAGTGGTCCGCCGAGCTGGAGAGCGGCGGGACGGTACGGGCCCGGCACGGGGTGCTCGACGTCGACGTACCGGGCGGCGCCACGGTCTGGTTCACCCGGGAGCTGACCGGCCCGTACGTGATCGAGTACACGGCCACCCCGGTCTCGGCGGGCGGCCCCAACGACCATGTGACCGACCTCAACGCCTTCTGGAACGCCCGCGACGTCCGCTCCCCCGGCGACCTCTTCGCCACGCCCCGCAGCGGCACCTTCGCCGACTACGACCTGCTGAAGACCTACTACGTCGGCTACGGCGCCAACCTCAACACCACCACCCGCATGCGCCGCTACGTGGGCGAGGCGGGCAACCGTCCCCTGCTCTTCGACCTCACGCAGCCGCTCCTCACCCCGAACGCCCCGCACCGCGTCCGCCTGGTGTCCGCCGGGCGGACCGTCCAGTACTGGAGCAATGGCCAGCTCCTCTTCGACCACCGGGACCCGGACCCGTACACCAGCGGCTGGTTCGGCTTCCGCACCGTCGCCAGCCACTTCCGCCTGACGGACTTCGCGGTCTGGCGGCCGCACGCCTGAGCCGCGCGCACGACGGAGGGCGGGCACGTCGTGTGCGACGCCCCCGCCCTCCGTGCTGGCACGTACCGCTAGGGCAGGTTGCGCGCCATGACGACGCGCTGGACCTGGTTGGTGCCCTCGTAGATCTGGGTGATCTTGGCGTCGCGCATCATGCGCTCGACCGGGTAGTCGCGGGTGTAGCCGTAGCCGCCGAGGAGCTGGACGGCGTCCGTGGTGACCTCCATGGCGACGTCCGAGGCGAAGCACTTGGCGGCGGCGCCCTGGTAGGTGAGGTCGGCGTCGCAGCGCTCGGAGGCGGCGGCGGCCTGGTAGGTCAGGGCGCGGGCGGCCGAGATCTTCATGGCCATGTCGGCGAGCATGAACTGGATGCCCTGGAAGTCGGCGATCGCCTTGCCGAACTGCTTGCGCTCCTGGACGTAGCCCTTGGCGTAGTCCAGGGCACCCTGGGCGATGCCGAGGGCCTGGGCGGCGATGGTGATGCGGGTGTGGTCGAGGGTCTTCATGGCGGTGGCGAAGCCGGTGCCCTCGGCGCCGATCATGCGGTCGGCGGGGATGCGGACGTTGTCGAGGTAGACCTCGCGCGTCGGGGAGCCCTTGATGCCGAGCTTCTTCTCCGGGGCGCCGAAGGACACGCCCTCGTCGGCCTTCTCCACCACGAAAGCGGAGATGCCCTTGGACCGCTTCTCGGGGTCGGTGACGGCCATCACCGTGTAGTAGTCGGAGACCCCGGCGTTGGTGATCCAGCGCTTGACGCCGTTGAGGACGTAGAAGTCGCCGTCGCGGACCGCCCTGCACTTCATACCGGCCGCGTCCGAGCCCGCGTCCGGCTCGGAGAGACAGTACGAGAACATTCCGTCGCCCTTGGCGAGCGGGCTCAGGTACTTCTTCTTCAGCTCCTCGGAGCCGGAGAGGATCACCGGCAGCGAGCCCAGCTTGTTGACCGCGGGGATCAGGGAGGACGACGCGCAGACGCGGGCGACCTCCTCGATGACGATCACGGTCGCGAGCGCGTCGGCCCCGGCGCCGCCGAACGCCTCGGGGACGTGCACCGCGTGCAGATCATTGGCGACCAAGGAGTCCAGCGCTTCCTGCGGGAAGCGGCCCTCCTCGTCGACCTCGGCCGCGAAGGGGGCTATTTTCGCCTCGGCGAGCGAGCGGACCGAATCGCGGAGCATGTCGTGCTCCTCCGACGGCCGGTACAGGTCGAAGTCTGCGTTTCCCGAGGACGCCAAGGTCTTCTCACTCCCCTGTGGTGCTAACTACCGTTAAGTAACCCAAGTCTAGGGCCGCCGCCCCGGCACGTATACGTGCCCGATACGTGAGCTACCCGACAAGACGCCGCTGAGCCCTGCCGGGGGCGCCGACTATGCTCAGGCAGCGCATCTGAGACCGACGCTTCTGGAGCACCACATGGCCCTCAAGATCACCGTGATCGGCACCGGCTACCTGGGCGCGACCCACGCCGCGGCCATGGCCGAGCTGGGCTTCGAGGTGCTGGGGCTGGACATCGTGCCCGAGAAGGTCGCGATGCTTTCGGAGGGCCGGGTGCCCATGTACGAGCCCGGTCTGGAGGATTTGCTGAAGCGGCACGTGGTGGGCGCCGAGGGCTCGACCGGGCGGCTGCGCTTCACCAGCTCCTACGAGGAGGCCGGGCAGTTCGGCGACGTCCACTTCATCTGCGTGAACACCCCGCAGAAGCACGGCGAGTACGCGTGTGACATGCGCCACGTCGACAACGCGGTGGAGTCGCTCGCCCCGCATCTGCACCGCCCGGCGCTGGTCGTCGGCAAGTCCACCGTCCCGGTCGGCAGCGCGGACCGGCTGGCGGCGCGCCTCGCCGAGCTGGCCCCGGCGGGTGCGGACGCCGAGCTGGCGTGGAACCCGGAGTTCCTGCGCGAGGGCTTCGCCGTGAAGGACACGCTGCACCCGGACCGGATCGTGGTGGGGGTCACCAGCGACCGTTCGGAGAAGGTGCTGCGGGATGTGTACGCGACGCCGATCGCGGAGGGGTCGCCGTTCGTGGTGACGGACTTCCCGACCGCCGAGCTGGTGAAGACGTCGGCGAACTCCTTCCTCGCCACGAAGATCTCGTTCATCAACGCCATGGCCGAGGTCTGCGAGGCGGCGGGCGGCGACGTGGTCAAGCTCGCCGAGGCCATCGGCTACGACGAGCGGATCGGAGCCAAGTTCCTGCGGGCCGGGATCGGCTTCGGCGGCGGCTGCCTGCCCAAGGACATCCGGGCCTTCATGGCCCGCGCCGGTGAACTCGGCGCGGACCAGGCCCTGACCTTCCTCCGCGAGGTCGACTCGATCAACATGCGGCGCCGCGGCCACATGGTCGAACTGGCCCGTGAGGCCGTCGGCGGCAGCTTCCTCGGCAAGCGGGTGGCGGTGCTGGGCGCCACGTTCAAGCCGGACTCCGACGACGTACGGGACTCGCCCGCGCTCAACGTGGCCGGGCAGATACAGCTCCAGGGCGCCCAGGTGACCGTCTTCGACCCCAAGGGCATGGACAACGCCCGCGCCCTCTTCCCGACCCTCGCCTACGCCCCGAGCGCCCTGGAGGCGGCCCGGGGCGCCCACGCGGTGCTGCATCTGACCGAGTGGCGCGAGTTCCGCGAGCTGGACCCGGTGGGGCTGGGCGAAATGGTCGCCGAGCGGCGCATCCTCGACGGACGGAACGCCCTCGACCCCGACTACTGGCGCGACGCGGGCTGGACCTACCGCGCCCTGGGCCGCCCCATGGCGTAGCCCCGCGCTGTCCGGCTCCCCCGGTTTGCCGGGCCCCGGGGCGGTAACCCGGGCCGGGACCCGAGGAGGAGCCATGGCCATCGCCACGCTGAGCGTCATCGCCGTCGACTGTCCCGACCCCACCGCGCTCGCCCGCTTCTACCAGCAGGTGCTGGGCGGGGAGATCAAGAACGAGGACAAGACCTGGGTCGATCTGTTCCTGCCCGACGGGGACAGGCTGGCCTTCCAGGAGGCGCCCGGCTTCGTCGCGCCGAGCTGGCCGTCGGCCAAGGAGTCGCAGCAGCTGCACCTCGATCTGAAGGTGACCGACATGGCGGAGGCGCAGGAGCAGGTGCTGGCGCTGGGGGCGAAGGCGCTGGACCTCGACGACGAGGGCGGGAAGCGGGACTTCCGCGTCTTCGCCGACCCGGCGGGGCATCCCTTCTGCCTGATCCGCCCCTGAGCGCGCCGCCGCCTCTGAGCGCGCCGCCGCCTCTGGACGCGCCGCCGCCCCTGAGCGCGTGGCCAACCCTGGGCATTGCCACCGCCCCCGCCGGGTGACGTCCGGCGGGGGCGGCGTCCGTACGCGCCGGTTCAGCGGCGGGGGCGGCGGCCCTTCTCCTGCTTCGGGGGCTTCTGGTCGGCGCCCGGGAGGGTCGGCTGGGGGAGGTTCTCGACGTCCTCCTTGGCCTTCTCCAGCTGCTCGGCCGTGTCATCCGGCAGCTTCGGCGGCCTCGGCGCGGCGTGACCGAAGCCGAAGGCCGAGGTGAGGTCGCCGAAGGTACGGCGACGCCACTGGCTGATGTTGGGCTCCTCGACCCCGGTCAGCCGCTCCAGGAACTGGAGCACCGAGGTGTGGTCGAACGCCTCGCCCGCGGCCCAGCCGCCCACCGTCCACGGCGAGACGATGAGGCAGGGCACCCGGAAGCCGCCGCCGATGGGCAGGCCGCCCACGAACTCGTCCACGGTCCCGGCCTTGGGGGTGGGCGGCGGTACGTGGTCGAACAGGCCGTCGTTCTCGTCGTAGTTGAGGATGAAGACGGTCTTGCGCCACACGTCCGGGTTGGAGGCGATGGCCTCGATCTTGGACGCGACGTAGTCGGCACCGGCCGCCGGGAGGTAGGCCCGGCGGCTATCGCCTGCTGGACGCTCGGCGGCAGAAGCGTCATGGCCGCGCCCGCGCCGAGTGAACCGGCGGCGGCATCAAGGAGTCTACGGCGGGTGAAGTCGGGCATAACGCCTCTTTCCCGTATCTATGCATGAGAGATCGTCAGACCGCTGATGACTCTCTCGCCATGCCGACGACGGGGAAGAGACGAATTACGTGAACGATGCATCAACACATCGCAAAGCCACCAAGCCCCGGCAAAGGGGTGGTTGGTGGCTCATGCGGGAGGGGTGTGGGTCAGGCGTCCTGGGCGCCGTCCAGCTGGTCGATCGTCGCGATGGACGGGCCCCTGACCGCGCGCAGCCCGCGCGCCGCGTCCTCGGCGCCGCGCAGCACCCGGACGGCGTTCTGCCAGGTCAGCTTGGCGAGTTCGGCCTCGGACCAGCGGCGGTCGAGCAGTTCCGCGATGAGGTTGGGGTAGCCCGCGACGTCGTCCAGGCCGGACGGGGTGAAGGCGGTGCCGTCGAAGTCGCCGCCGATGCCGATGTGGTCGACGCCCGCCACCTCGCGCATGTGGTCGAGGTGGTCGGCGACGGTGGCCGCGGTTGCCTTCGGCCGCGGGTGGGCCTCTTCGAAGGCGCGCTGCACCTTCTTCGCGGCCTCCGTCAGCTCCAGGGGGTGCAGGCCGTGCGCGCGCATGTTCTCGTCCGCCGCCGTCGTCCACTCGCCCGCCTCCGGCAGCACGAACTTCGGCACGAACGTGGCCATCGCCACCCCGCCATTGGCCGGGAGCGCGGCCAGGACGTCGTCCGGGATGTTGCGCGGGTGGTCGCAGACGGCGCGGGCGGAGGAGTGCGAGAAGACGACCGGGGCCTCGGTCACGCGGAGCGCGTCGCGCATCGTGTCGGCCGACACGTGGGAGAGGTCGACGAGCATGCCGAGCCGGTTCATCTCGCGGACGACCTCCTCGCCGAAGCGGGTGAGGCCCTGCGCCTTCGGCTCGTCCGTCGCCGAGTCCGCCCAGGGGATGTTGTCGTTGTGGGTGAGCGTCATATAACGCACCCCGAGGTCGTACAGGGCGCGGAGGGTGGCGAGCGAGCAGTTGATGCTGTGGCCGCCCTCGGCGCCCATGAGCGACGCGATCCGGCCCTCGGCGCGGGCCGCCTCGATGTCGTCGGCGGTGAGCGACAGCCGGAGGTCGTCGGGGTAGCGCTCGGTCAAACGACGGACGACGTCGATCTGTTCGAGGGTGGCGGAGACGGCCGTGTCGCCGCTGAAGTCGGAGCGTACGAAGACCGACCAGAACTGGGCGCCTACGCCGCCCTCGCGGAGGCGGGGGATGTCGGTGTGGGTGCGCTCGCTTTGATCGGCGGCGATGTCGAGGCGGTCGAGGTCGTACCGGACCTGCTCGCGCAGGGCCCAAGGGAGGTCGTTGTGGCCGTCCACGACGGGGTGGGCGGCCAGGAGTTGGCGGGCGTGCGCGAGGTGATCGGTCATCCGGGCATTTTCGTACGCCCGCCTCTCGAAGTCACGGGTGCGTGGCGCCGGCGGCGGGCCTGCTCCCCACCCCGCCCCTCCACGAACCGGGGCTCCGCCCCGGTTCGTGGAGGGGGCTAAAGGCACGTGGGCGTTAGTGGGCGAAGCCGAACGAAGGGGCTCCGTCTACCTTGGCTCGGAGGCGCTTGCCCTTTTCCGTGGCCTGTTCGTTCAGCTCCTCCTGGAACTCCCGCATCCGGCCCTGCAACTCCGCGTCGTGCGCGGCGAGGATGCGGGCGGCCAGCAGGCCCGCGTTGCGGGCGCCGCCGATGGAGACCGTGGCGACCGGGACGCCCGCGGGCATCTGGACGATGGAGAGGAGCGAGTCCATGCCGTCCAGGTATTTCAGGGGCACGGGGACGCCGATGACCGGGAGCGGGGTGACCGAGGCCAGCATGCCGGGGAGGTGGGCCGCCCCGCCCGCGCCCGCGATGATGGCCTTGAGGCCCCGGGGCGCGGCGTTCTCGCCGTACGCGACCATCTCGCGCGGCATCCGGTGCGCCGAGACGACGTCCACCTCGTACGGGATCTCGAACTCGTCGAGGGCCTTGGCGGCTTCTTCCATGACCGGCCAGTCGGAGTCGGAGCCCATGACGATGCCGATCGCGGGCACAGGAGCGCTCATTCGGTGATGGTCCCTCGGAGGTAGTCGGCGGCGTGGCGGCCGCGCTCGCGGACGTCGGCCAGGTCGTCGCCGTAGGTGTTGACGTGGCCGACCTTGCGGCCCGGCTTCACGCCCTTACCGTACATGTGGATCTTCAGCGCGGGGTCGCGGGCCATGCAGTGCAGATAGGCCGCGTACATGTCGGGGTAGTCACCGCCGAGCACGTTGGTCATGACGGTCCACTTCGCCCGGGTGTTCGGCGCGCCGAGCGGGAGGTCGAGCACCGCGCGCACATGGTTGGCGAACTGGGAGGTGACGGCGCCGTCCTGGGTCCAGTGGCCGGAGTTGTGGGGGCGCATCGCCAGTTCGTTGACGAGGATGCGGCCGTCCCGGGTCTCGAACAGCTCGACGGCGAGGTGGCCGACCACGCCCAGCTCCGCCGCGATCTTCAGCGCCAGCTCCTGCGCCTGGGCGGAGAGCGCCTCGGAGAGGTCGGGGGCGGGGGCGATGACGGTGTCGCAGACGCCGTCCACCTGTATCGACTCCACGACGGGGTAGGCGACGGCCTGGCCGTGCGGGGAGCGCACGACGTTGGCGGCCAGCTCGCGCGCGAAGTCGACCATTTCCTCGGCGAGGACGGGCACCCCGGCGCGGAACGGTTCGGCGGCGTCCTCCGTAGTACGGACGACCCACACGCCCTTGCCGTCGTACCCGCCGCGCACCGTCTTGAGGACGACCGGGAAGCCGTCCCCCTCCTCGGCGAACCGCGCGACGTCGGCCGGATCGGCGACGATGCGGTGGCGGGGGCACGGGACCCCGGCGGCGCGCAGCCGCTCCCGCATCACGCCCTTGTCCTGCGCGTGCAGCAGGGCCTCGATGCCGGGGCGGATGACGACACCGTCCGCCTCCAGTGCGCGCAGATGCTCCGCCGGGACATGCTCGTGGTCGAAAGTGACCACATCACAGCCTTGTGCGAACGCACGAAGCGTCTCCAGGTCGCGATAGTCGCCGACGACGACATCGCTGACCACTTGGGCTGCCGAGTCCTGAGGAGTGTCACTGAGCAGCTTGAACCTGATGCCGAGGGGGATGCCCGCCTCGTGGGTCATGCGGGCGAGCTGGCCGCCGCCGACCATGCCGACTACCGGAAATGTCACCCTCCAAGGGTAACTTCTCGCCACGACAGCCCCTGACCTGCACTTGGATGATCCTCCAGATATTCAGACCGGCCTGTTACTCCCGCCTCCGGGCGAGCGCTGCTACCGCTGGTTAGCATGGGGAGATGTTGTCGACGCTGACGAAACGGGGCTGAACGATCACCATGAGTGAACGACGCATGCTCGGGGGGCTGAGCACCCAGGTGGGGCGGCTCGCCCGGGAGATCGCGAAGTTCGGTGTGGTCGGCGGCGCCGGCGTCTTCGTCAACCTCGCCGTCTTCAACCTGGTCCGCAGCGTCACCGAGCTGCCCGTGGTGCGGGCGAGCATCGTGGCGACGGTGGTCGCGACCTGCTTCAACTACGTCGGCTACCGGTACTTCACCTACCGCGACCGGGACAAGCAGGGGCGCACCAAGGAACTCAGCCTGTTCCTGCTGTTCAGCGCGATCGGCCTGATCATCGAGAACGGGGTGCTCTACACGGCGACGTACGGCTTCGGCTGGGACAGTTCACTCGCGAGCAACGTCTTCAAGTTCGTCGGCATCGGCATCGGCACCCTCTTCCGCTTCTGGTCCTACCGGACCTGGGTGTTCCGGACCCTGCCCGCGCGGGAGGCCGTGGAGAGCGCGGAGGCGTTCCTCGCCGAGGCGCCGCCCGCCCAGACCGCCCGCCGGGACGACAAGCAGCCGGTCCGCAAGTAGTCGGTCCGCAAGGAGGCGGTCCGCACGTAGTCGCTCAGCTGGGGCGGATGTCCTCGGCCACGCGGCTCAGGAAGAGCGCGAACACCGGCGGATACGGCTGCAGCAGCTCCAGCCGACCCCCGTCCGCCTCCGCCAGATCGCGGGCGACCGCGAGGCCGAGCCCGGTGGAGTTCCGTCCGCTGACCGTCCGTTCGAAGACCCGCGCGCCGAGGTCGGCCGGTACGCCCGGCCCCTCGTCGGTGACCTCCACCACCGCCTGGTTGCCGGTGACCCGGGTGCGCAGCGCGACCGTACCGTCGCCGTGCATCAGCGAGTTCTCGATGAGCGTCGCGAGCACCTGCGCGACCGCGCCCGGGGTGCCGACCGCCCGCAGCCCCTTCTTGCCGGAGCGCACGATCGCGCGCCCCTCGCTGCGGGAGGCCGGGCGCCACTCCTCGATCTGCTGCTTGACCACCTCGTCCAGGTCGAAGGCGACCGCGGAGCCGCTGCGCGGGTCGCGCGAGTTCGTCAGCAGCCGCTGGACGACATCGGTGAGCCGCTCGACCTGGCCCAGCGCGATCGACGCCTCCTCCTTCACCGTCTCCGGATCGTCGGTGAGCGTGATCTCCTCCAGCCGCATGGACAGCGCGGTCAGCGGCGTCCGCAGCTGGTGCGAGGCGTCGGCCGCCAGCCGCCGCTCGGCGGTGAGCATGCGGGCGATGCGCTCGGCGCTCGCGTCCAGCACATCGGCGACCCGGTCCAGCTCGGGCACGCCGTAGCGGCGGTGGCGCGGCCGCGGATCCCCGGAGCCCAGCCGCTCGGCGGTCTCGGCGAGGTCGGTGAGCGGCGCGGAGAGCCGGTGCGCCTGCCGTACGGCGAGGAAGACCGCGGCGAGGACCGCGAGCAGCGCCACCGCCAGGATGATCAGCATGGTGCGGCCGATCTCCCGGCTCACCGTCGTACGGGACGCCTCGACCCGTACCGTCTCGCCCTGCTCGCCGTGCTCCTCGGAGGAGATGACGCTGCCTTCGGGGCGCTCGCCGATCTCGACGTCCGGGTGGTTCGGGATCGTGATCAGGGCGTAGCGCCCGGGTTCGATCTGCTCGCGCAGCACCTTGTGGGTGACGCCCTCGCCACCGAGCAGCCTGCTGTCGACGATGCTGACCAGCCGCACCGCGTCCGAGCTGACGCTCTCCTGGGCACTGTTCTCGATGGTCCGGGTCTCGACGATGACCAGCGAGACACCGAAGACGGCGATGACGACGAGCACCACGGCCAGCGTGGAGTTGATCAAGCGACGGCGCATGGTCCTACCGTCTCAGCCACCGTCAGCTCTTCTCGAACCTGAAGCCGACACCCCGGACAGTGGCGATATAGCGGGGGTTGGCGGCGTCGTCCCCGAGCTTCTTGCGGAGCCAGGAGATGTGCATGTCGAGCGTCTTGGTGGAGGACCACCAGGTGGTGTCCCACACCTCGCGCATCAGCTGATCGCGGGTGACCACCCGCCCGGCGTCCCGCACCAGGACCCGCAGCAGGTCGAACTCCTTCGCGGTCAGCTGCAGCTCCTCGTCGCCCATCCACGCGCGGTGCGACTCGACGTCGATCCGGACCCCGTGGGTGGCGGGCGCCTGTGGCTGGGTCTCGACGGCGCCGCGGCGCAGCAGGGCCCGGACGCGGGCGAGCAGTTCGGCGAGGCGGAACGGCTTGGTGACGTAGTCGTCGGCACCGGCGTCCAGGCCGACCACGGTGTCCACCTCGTCGGCGCGGGCGGTGAGCACCAGCACCGGGAAGCCATGGCCTTCGGTGCGCAGCCGGCGACAGACCTCCAGTCCGTCCATCCCGGGCAGGCCGAGGTCGAGGACGAGCAGATCGACGCCTCCTTGCAGACCGGCGTCGAGCGCGGTGGGTCCGTCCTCCCGCACCTCCACCTCGTACCCCTCACGGCGCAGGGCGCGGGCGAGGGGCTCCGAGATCGATGCGTCATCCTCGGCGAGCAAAACTCGGGTCATGAGGTGATGGTAGTCCGCTTGGGTTCACCTACGGGGCGCGCAGGTGGTGACGCAGGGAGCACGACCGATCGCACACCCGATCCGTGAGCTATGTCTCACGCGAGAGTGTCAAGTGCGTGTCGTATGGTGAAACAACGTCTGTAGCACTCCTCTGGGACCTTTGGTGGGTTCGACGCGCCGAAGGTCTCTGTCATGCCCGGGTCCGGACATGGGAGTCAGCTCCCCCCACGGGCGCTTCTACGCGTGTCGATGCGCGCGGCAGCGCACCCCTGAGTTCTGGTAAGGAACCCCCACATGGCGTCCAGCATGTCGAAGGGCGCGACCGCGCAGGAGTCCCCTGTCAGCGGTGGCAAGACCTTCTTCGGCCACCCCCGCGGCCTGGCCACGCTCTTCATGATCGAGATGTGGGAGCGCTTCAGCTTCTACGGCATGAGAGCCCTCCTCGTCCTCTATCTGATCTCCGGCGGCCCGGACGCCAAGGACGGCGGTCAGGGCGGCGGCCTCGGCATGACCGAGGGCAACGCGGTGGCCATCTACTCGGTCTACCTGGCCATGGTCTATCTGCTGGCCATGCCCGGCGGCTGGTTCGGCGACCGGGTCTGGGGGCCGCGCAAGACGGTCGTGATCGCGTCCGGGATCGTGATGGCCGGGCACCTGGCGCTCGCCGTCCCCGGTGAGCCCTCCTTCTTCGTCGGCCTCGCCCTGGTGGCGAGTGGCTCCGGGCTGATCAAGGCCAACATCTCCACGATGGTCGGCCAGCTCTACGACGGACCGCAGGACCCGCGCCGCGACGGCGGCTTCACCATCTTCTACATCGGTATCAACCTCGGCGCCTTCGCCGCCCCGCTGGTGATCGGCACCGTCGGCCAGTCGTACAACTGGCACCTGGGCTTCGCGCTCGCGGCGCTCGGCATGGCGCTGGGTCTGGTGCAGTTCCTGATCGGCACCCGCCATCTGAGCCCCGAGAGCGACAACGTGCCGACGCCGCTGGCGGCCGAGGAGCGGCGGTCCTGGCTGCGCAAGGGCCTGATCTGGCTGGCCGTCACCGCCGTCTTCTACACCGGCGTGGTGGCCAGCGGCAGCTGGACGCTCAACTGGGCGCTGGTCCCGATCACCCTGCTCGGCCTGATCATCCCGATCGCGGTGCTGGTGCGGATCAAGCGGGACCGGGAGCTGGACGCGGTCGAGCAGACCAAGGTCAGCGGCTACATCTGGTTCTTCGCGGCCGCCGCCGTGTTCTGGATGATCTTCGATCAGGGCGGCTCGACGATGTCCGCCTTCGCCGAGACCAAGACCGCGGACACGATCTTCGGGATGCAGTTCCCGTCCTCGTGGTTCCAGTCGGTGAACCCGATGCTGATCATGGCGCTGGCCCCGGTCTTCGCCTGGCTGTGGCTGTGGCTCGCCCGGCGCGACCGGGAGCCGAACACCACGCTGAAGTTCGCCTTCGGCCTGGTCATGATCGGCGCCTCGTTCTTCGTCTTCGTGCTGCCGATGCAGGCGGCCTCGGACGGCACGAAGGTCAGCCCCCTGTGGCTGGTGTCGATCTACTTCATCCAGACCGTGGGCGAGCTGTGCGTCTCGCCGGTCGGCCTGTCGGTGACGACCAAGATGGCTCCCGCGAAGTACGCCAGCCAGCTGATGGGCGTGTGGTTCCTCGCCGTGACCGCCGGTGACTGCGTCACGGGGCTGCTGTCCATCGCCGGGGTCGACCTGAGCGGTCCGGGCGTCATCGCGATGGAGGCGACGGCGGCGGCGCTCGCGGGCCTCGCGGTCTTCATGTACCGCAAGAAGGTCGTGGCGCTCATGGCCGACGTGCACTGACGTAAGAGCGACGACAAAGGGCCCGGGGCTGTTCAGCCCCGGGCCCTTTGTCGTCGTTACGCCCAGCAGCCGTTGACCGTGGCGGCCAGGCCGTCCATGGCGTCCGTGATCTCGGACGTCTTGGCGGTGGAGTTGTTCTCCACGAAGGAGAAGACCTTCCAGCGGCCGTCCTTGCCCTGGGTCACCCCGCTCAGCGCGACCGCGCCGGTCAGGGTGCCGGTCTTCGCCCGCACCTTGTTGACGGCGCACTTGGAGTTCGGGTCGTCGAAGCGGGCGTACTCCGGACCGAGCGTGCTGCCCGCCTCACCGGCGACCGGCAGGCCCTCCAGGATCGGCCCGAGCGCATAGTGGTTACGGGGCTCGGTGGCGTTGTCCAGGATCGCCGCGATGGTGGCGGCCGGAATCCGGGTGGCGCGGGAGAGCCCGCTGCCGTCCTTCAGTACGACGTTGTCGAGCGGGATGCCGTACCGCTGGCTCAGCACCTCGCGGACGACCTCCGTGCCGCCCTCGAACGTGGCGGGCTTGTTCGCCTTGACGGCGGTCATCCGCAGCAGCGTCTCGGCCATGTCGTTGTTGCTGGTCTTGAGCATCGTACGGACCAGCTCGGCCACCGTGGGCGACAGCTTCTGCGCCACCGGCACATCGCCGCCGGTCGCCTTCCCGCGCGTGACGTCGCCGTCGACCGTGACGCCCCGTTCGGCGAGCTTGGCCGCGAAGACCTTCCCGGCGTCCAGGGCGGTGTCCGCGGAGAGCTTGTTGTCGACCGACAGGGCGCGGACGGGAGAGACCTGGTCGTCGTAGTAGTCGGGCCGCCAGCCCTCGGCCATGGTCGGCTCCGGGAAGAGGCTGTCGTCGATGGCGACCTTCACGTTCGTCACGCCCGCCGCCTTGAGCCCGTCGACGGCCGTCTGCGCCATCTCGCCGAGGTCGGCGGTGCTCAGGGTGCGGTCGCCGTCGCCGACGAGGGTGAGGGTGCCGTTGCTGTAGACGACCTTGGTGGTGAAGCGGTGCTCGGGGCCCAGCTCGTTAAGGGCGGCGGTGGCGGTGGCGAGCTTGACGTTGGAGGCGGGCATCAGCGCGGTCGAGGCGTTGTGGCCCCAGATCACCTTGTCCGAGGCGGAGTCCAGCACCACGCCGCTGAGGGTGCCGTCCTTGGCCAGACTCGGGTTGTTGACGCGCTCGCCGAGGTTCGCGGCCATCGCGCTGTCGGCCTCGCTGAGCGGCGGCTCCGTCGCGTCCGGGACGGTGGCGGCCGTGGCGGCGGTCTTGTCGGCGGCGAAGGCCGACGGCCCGGCCAGCACGGCCCCGGCCACGGGTGCGGTCGCGGCGAGGACGAGGGCGCGGCGGGCGGCCGCGTTCATCGCCTTGGGCTTGCGGTGCCGGTGCCGCCCCGGCGCGTGGGGGGTGGAGGGGGTTTCGGGATCGGTGCGTACGGCGTCCATATGAAGTTCCTGAAGTGCTAAGGGGGAGCGACGGGGCGCTGGTCAGGCTCCACCGTGCGCTCAGGCTGCGCACAGGCTAGAGGGGAAGGGCTAACGTCCCGCTAACGCGGCGTTTTTGGGAATGCGTTCGCCCCGCCGCACGGTGTGGGGCGGGGCGAAGCGGTTGCTCGTTCAGCGGGTGCCGCGCAGCTTGCGCCACGGGGTGAGGGTGAAGATCGCGCCGCCGAGCAGGATCGTCGTACCGGCGATCAGGCCGAGCGCGGTGAGGCCGCCGCGGTCGTCCGATCCGGTCTCGGCGAGCCCGCCGCTGGTGCCGCCGCCCGAGGTGCCGGTGCCGCCGGAGGTGGTGGTTCCGCCGGAGGTGGTCGTGCCGCCCGAGCTGGTACCGCCCTGGGTGCCGCCGGGCTGCTGCGTGGTGTCCAGCTCCAGCGAGGCGCCGGGGTCCTTGGCGGGGGTGCAGGTGGTGGTCGTACCGAGCGCCTTGACCGTCAGCACGCCCGGGGTGAGCGTCGCCTTGCCGGTCGCGCCCGGCTTGTAGGTGCCGGTCAGATCCGGGATCTCGATCGGGTCACCGGACTTGATGGGCGCTTTGTTGGTCGGCCCCTGCACCGTGACGGTGCCCTTGTCCGCGCCGCCGACCTTGACGGCCATGGACGGCTGGACCGAGTCCGCCGGGATGTCCGCCGGGCTGTCCATCACGGACTTCCCGAACTTCACGGTCAGGCCGAAGCTGCCGCCGCTCTTGGTGGCGTCGATACGGACCGGGGAGGTCGCGGTCTTGTCGCCGATGGGCGTCTTGCAGGCGTACTGGACCTGCACCTCCTTGCCGGTGAACGAGTCGCCCTCACCGCCGCCGTTACCGGCGGTGGTACCGGAGGTAGTACCGGAGGTGGTGCCGGAGGTGGTGCCGGATGTGGTGCCGGAGGTGGTGCCGGATGTGGTGCCGGAGGTGGTGCCGGACGTCGTTCCGCTGGTGGTGCCGCCCGCGGTGCCGCCCTCCGTCACCTTGATGGTGGCGGCCGCCTTCACGGTCGCCTTCGCCGCGCACTTGGTGTCGGTGGAGAGCGGCTTGCTGACGTTGATGTTGTACGCGCCCGGCGTCAGCGTGACCTCACCGGCCTTCGTCAGCTTCAGCTTGGCCTTCATGTCCGACAGCTTCATCGGGCTGTCCTTGGGGATCGGCGGATTCTCCCGCGGTCCCTCCATGGCCAGTTCGCCGGTCTGCGCGCCGCCCACCGTGAGCGTGCCGGTGGGCAGCACGGTGTTCTCCTCGATGTCGAGGATCGGCGGGTTCTTGGAGGCGGCCTGGACCGTCTTCCACACCACCTCTACCTCGTCGCCGACCTTGGCGGTCGCCGGAGCCTGCACGTCCACGGTCGTGGTGCCTTGCACCGGGGGCAGTCCGGAGATGGGCGGTGGCAGGCATTCCGTCTCGTACGAGACCTCGGCGCCGTACGCGGTGCTCGCGCCGAGCAGCACGCCCGCACCGCCGAGCAGCAGTGCGACGGCGGCCGCACTCACTCTTCGTCGCGTCCTCACGTCGTTCCCTTCGGGTTCGGTCGGTTCTCCTCGGACGGTGCGGACAGGTGGTGCGTCGGGGTCCCCGGCAGCGTGTCCGGGGTGAACCAGGGCAGAGCGCCGGCGCCCCGCGCGGTAGCGACGGGGACGGGCGCGGGTGTGCGCGGCCGTGCCTTGTCCACGACGGCCATGCCGATACGGAAGAGCGCCGCCGGGATGACGACGCACAGCAGGATCCAGAAGAGGGTCACGCCCCAGGGCCGCCCCACGCCCCACGGCTGTTCGACGAGCACCTTGCGCCCGTACTTGAGCGACACCTGATAGTCGCCGTGCGCGCCCGCCGACAACTCGACTGGCAGCTTGACCTGCGCCTTCTGCCCCGGCTTGATGGTGCCCCGCCACTGCTGCTCCTCCCATTCGGGGGCGAAGACGCCATGCGAGGTGCCCACCTGGAAGACCGGATCGCGGGCGGGTGTCGAGCCGAGATTGCCCACGGTGACGACGAGCCGTCGCTGCGGCGGCGCGCCGAACCAGGTCAGCAGCCCGCTCGAACCGTCGAGCCGCGCGGAGAGCACGCTGAGCCGTTCACCGCCGGTGCGCTGCTCGGGCAGGGGCGCGACGGGATGCCCGGCGACCTTGAACGCCACGTCCGTGGCGGCGGCTTCGCCGGTGACGGTCGCGACATGGACGACGCAGGGGCAGGGCTTGGGCGGTTCGGCGACCGGCAGCGTCCGGCGGAACGTGCCGTCCGCTGTGGTGGTGACCGCCCTGCCCTCGGCGTTGGCGCAGGAATTGGTGCCGCCGATCATGTTCTGACCGCAGATGAGCAGGGTCAGCAGTGCGCGCGGCCGCCAGCCGGTGCCGCTCACGGTGATCGTGCCGCCCGAGCCCGCCTGCTCCCGGGACACCTTCGCGGCCGGGCCGTCGTCGGCCGCGAAGGCGGGTCCGGGGGACGGGAGGACGAGGGCGAGGGCGAGCGCGGTGAGCAGGGCGGCCAGCAGCCCGGCGTACCGACGGTGGCGCATCCCGGCGTTCACACGCTCACCCCTGACTCCGTGCCGCCCACCTGTGGCTGACGTCGTTCGCGTCTGCGGAACAGCCAGGTGCCACCGCCCGCCGCGCCCAGCGCCGTGGCCGCCGCGGCGGCGAGCAGCCAGCCGGGGGCGGCGGTGTAGGTGGCGGAGGCCGCCGCGTGCGCGCCGCCGCCCGCGGTGACGGTGAGCTTCACGTCCACCGCGTCGAGAGCGGGGGCGTCCGGCCAGCGCTCGGTGAGCCGCACCCGTTTGCCCGGCGGCACCCGGACCGGGAGGGTACGGGCGTCCCGGCGCAGCACCGCGCCGAAGAGGCCGTCGGCGCGTACGGCCAGCCGTGGCGTCAGCTCGGTGTTGCCGCGGTTGACGACGGCGTAGCGGATGGCCGCCCCGCCGCCGCCCCCGGTCCGTACGACCCGTACGTCCTCGACGGAGAGCGCGGACAGCGTGGCGCCGCTGATCCGCAGATGTGTCCGTACGGCGGTCCGGTGGCCGCCGCCGGTGACGACGAGCGCGCCGGAGCGGTCACCGGGCGCCGCGTCGGGCGGGACGGTGACGGTGAAGGGGACATCGGCGCGGGTGCGGGCCGGAACGCTGACCGTGCGCGCGGCGAACGCGATCCACGTTCCCTCGGCCCCCTCGCCCCGGAGCCGGAGGGTGTGGGGGCGCTGGTCCTTGTTGGTGACCGAGAGCTTGTCCCGGAGGACGGTGCCGGGCCGTCCCTCCAGGTAGAAGTACGGCCGGTCGGCGGCGTCCGACGCGCTGCCCGCGCCGGGCGCGGGCGCCGCCGACCAGCCGGGCCCGGCGGCAGCGGCGGGCACCGGGGGCGCGCCCAGCAGCGTTCCGGCGACGGTGACGGCGGCGGCCGCGCGTAACGCGGCGCCGGTACGGGACGGCATGCCCGCCGCTCTAGCGCGCGGCCCGCCGGCGGCGGGTCAGCCAGAGCGCCCCGGCGGTTCCGGTGAGGAGCACCGTGCCGCCGAGGGTGCCGAGCGCGATGGCGGAGTCGGCTGGTCCGGTCTGCGGCAGCTGGCCGCCGCCGGTGCCGCCCGTGCCGCCGGTGCTGCTCGTACCGCCGGTGCCGCCCGTGCCGCCGGTGCTGCCCGTACCGCCGGTGCCGCCCGTACCGCCGGTGCTGGTGCCGCCGCTGCCGCCCGTGCCGCCGGTGGAATCGGAGCCGCCGGTACCACCCGGGGCCGTGACGTCGAGGGTCAGCGAGGGCTTGGGGCTGTTGCCCGGGGTACAGGTCGTGGTCGTACCCAGCGCCTTGATGGTCAGGACCCCGGCGGTGAAGGTGACCTTGCCGCTCTTCTTGGGGGTGTACGTGCCCGTCAGCGTGCTGATCTTGATGGGCGTATTGGCGGGGACGGCCTGGTCGTTGGGGGGACCGGTCACCGACACGGTGCCGGTCTCCGCGCCGCCCAGTTTGATGAGCGCGCTGGGATGCATGGCCCCCTTGCCCAGTTCCACGGGGCTGGAGGAGACGCCCTTCTCGAAGGACATCGTGAGCTTGTAGCCGCTGCCGCTCGGGGTGCTCTTGATGTCGATCGGCGATACGGCGCTCTTGTCGCCGATCGGCGTCTTGCACTGGTAGTTGACGTCCACCGTGGCCGCGTGGGCGGCCGGAGCGGTGAGCAGTACCGCCGAACCGGCCACGGCCGCGGCCAACGTGAGGGCACCGCCACGGCCGACCGCGCGGCGCTGGGGTTGGGACACCTGAGATCCCCTCTCGTCAAGCGCCGCAGCCGAATGTAACTGACGGCACATCAGATCGGGCGCCGACAGTACGCCGGGGACCTTGTCGAGGGAAGACACAGAGCACGCCGAATCGGCGTGGACCTAGCGGGCGCTCAGCGCCCGGGCGGAGAGGGGCCGGGGCCGCGCTCTTCAGGCGGGCGCCGCCAGCTCGGCCCATACGGTCTTGCCGGACCCCTCCGCGTTCCGCACAACCCCCCAGTCGAGGCACAGCCGCTGCACGATGAACATCCCGTGACCGCCCGGACGCCCGGCGCGGTGCGGGGTGCGCGGGGCGGGCGTACCGGTGCCGAGGTCCACCACTTCGAGGCGGAGCACCTTCGCGTTGCAGCTGACCCGCAGCTCCTCGGGGCCGTCGGCGTGCAGGCAGGCGTTGGTGACCAGCTCCGAGACGACGAGCAGCACATCCTCCGCGGCGGCCCGCTGATCGGCGGTCGCGGCCGGAAGCCAGCCCCAGTCACGCAGCGCCTCGCGCGTGAAATCCCGGGCGCGCGGCACGGCGCCGCTGGCTCCGATCAGATGGAGCCTGCGGAGCTGGCGGATCCGCCCAGGGGGAGGAGTGGCCGGTGGGGCAGCCGAAGCGGCAGGGCCGTCCGGATCCGGGCCGCGGTCGCCCGGCGGGTACGGCCGGGTGGTGCTCATCAGCGCTTCACCTCACCGATTCACCGATTCAGGGACAAGGGATACCTGATCTCTTCAACAGTTTCAGCCTGTCTCCTGCCCGGTCAAAGCGTGAGAACACCCACTTCTCCGGTAGGGCTCGTGTGACGCGGACAACGCCCCGATGACACCCTGCCGACACACCGGAACCAGGAGTGGCCGAGATCACTCGACAAGCGCTGCGTCGAGGGACTCGTGGACCGTGAAGACGGCCTCCGCGCCGGTGATCTCGAAGACGCGGGCAACGACCGGCTGCATCCCCGCCAGGTGGACCGCCCCGCCCTCGGCCTCGGCCTTCAGACGGGCACCGAGCAGCACATTGAGCCCGGTGGAATCGCAGAACTCCAGATGCGAGCAATCCACCACCAGTCGCACGCGCCCCCCTTCCACGCACTGCTCCAGCGGCTCTCGCAGCACCTCGGCGGTGTGGTGGTCCAACTCCCCCGTCGGTGTCACGACCGCGCTCGCCCCGTGGTGCCGAACCTCGACCTGGAGCCGGCCCTTGCTGGCGCTGCCGACCATCCCGCGGTCCATGTGCGCACCTCTTCTGGCGTCTCGTTGCTTTCGATTGCGCGCAACGAACCTTACGCCCTTGACCGGCCCTCCGGTAGCCGAACATTTCGCATAGTTCGGCAAATATGGACAACGTGGACTTGCCACGCACCAGTGAATGCGGGTAGGCGTAGTAGGGACCACATCCGAACACGGCCCGGCTTTGGAGGCGCCGCTCACCGGAGCAGCACGTCATGGCATCGGCAGCCATATGCCGAGAACGACGGAGGAGACTATGTCACCCCAGCTCGACGACTCGCGTACCGACCCGTCTTGGAGTACCAGGGCCACCGTCTCGTCGACTCACGTACCGGAACAGTTCGTCCCTGATGCGGATGCCCAGGCACTCGCCGGTTATTCCTTCGATGAACTGGCCGAATTGTCCGATCTGCCGGAAATCCCGTCGTTTGAGACGGTGAGTCCGGTTGACGCGAGGGCCCTCTCGAAGACGCTCTTCGAGCGCATCGAGGTGCTCGAAGAAGGCACCCACGAGTACGCCTACGTCCGTAACACCCTGGTCGAGCTGAACCTGGCCCTGGTCAAGTTCGCCGCCTCCCGCTTCCGCTCCCGCAGCGAGCCGATGGAGGACATCGTCCAGGTCGGCACCATCGGCCTCATCAAGGCCATCGACCGGTTCGAGCCGGGCCGGGGCGTCGAGTTCCCCACCTTCGCGATGCCGACCATCGTCGGCGAGATCAAGCGCTTCTTCCGGGACACGAGTTGGTCCGTGCGCGTCCCCAGGCGGCTGCAGGAGCTGCGGCTGGACCTGGCCAAGGCCGGTGACGAACTGGCCCAGCGGCTCGACCGCGCGCCGACGGTGACCGAGCTGGCCGCGCGCCTGGACATCACCACCGCCGAGGTCGTCGAGGGCATGGCCGCGAGCAACGCGTACACCGCCAGCTCGCTGGACGCCCAGCCGGAGGAGGACGACTCCGAGGGCGCGCTGGCCGACCGCATCGGGTACGAGGACCACGGGCTCGAAGGCATCGAGTACGTCGAGTCCCTGAAGCCGCTGATCGCCGATCTGCCCGCCCGGGACAAGCAGATCCTCTCCCTGCGCTTCGTCGCCAACATGACGCAGTCGGAAATCGGCGAGGAACTGGGCATCTCCCAGATGCACGTCTCCAGGCTGCTGTCGCGCACCCTCCGTCGGCTCCGCAAGGGACTGATGGTCGAGGAGTAACGCTTCCGCAGACGGGTAAGGGCCCGCCCCCGCTTGCCGGGACGGGTCCTTATTCGTGCCCTCTTTCGCTGATGTGGCGTCAGACGAGGGTGCCCGCGCGCCAGACCGCCGAGACCAGCGGCACGCCGGGGCGGTAGGCGAGGTGGACGTGGGAGGGCGCGTCCAGCAGCGCGAGGTCGGCCCGGGCGCCGGGGGCGATCCGCCCCACGTCGTCGCGGCGCAGCGCCCGCGCGCCGCCCGCAGTGGCCGCCCAGACCGCCTCGTCCGGGGTCATCCCCATGTCCCGTACGGCCAGGGCGATGCAGAACGGCATCGAACTGGTGAAGGACGAGCCGGGGTTGCAGTCCGGCGACAGCGCGACCGTGGCGCCCGCGTCCAGCAGCCCGCGTGCGTCCGGATAGGTGGAGCGGGTCGAGAACTCCGCCCCGGGCAGCAGCGTGGCGACCGTGTCACCCTGCCCGAGCGCGTCCACGTCGGCGTCGGTGAGATGGGTGCAGTGGTCGGCCGAGGCCGCGCCCAGCTCGACGGCGAGCTGCACGCCCGGGCCGTACGAGAGCTGGTTGGCGTGGACGCGCGGGATGAGCCCGCGCTCCTTCCCCGCGGTGAGGACGGCGCGGGCCTGGTCGCCGTCGAAGGCGCCCCGCTCGCAGAAGACGTCGACCCAGCGGGCGTGCGGGGCGCACATGTCGAGCATCGGCCCGGTGACGAGGTCGACGTACGCGGCGGGGTCGTCGGCGAACTCGGGGGCGACGATGTGCGCGCCGAGGAAGGTCACCTCGTCGGTGTGGGCGGCGGCGATGGACAGGGCGCGGGCCTCGTCCTCCGAGGTGAGGCCGTAGCCGGACTTGATCTCCAGGGTGGTGGTGCCCTGGTGCAGGGCCTCCACCACATAGCGGGCGACGTTGGCGTTGAGCACGTTGTTCGAGGCGGCGCGGGTGGCGGCCACGGTGGTGCGGATGCCGCCCGCGCTGTAGGCCCGGCCGGACATCCGGGCGTTGAACTCCTCGGTGCGGTCGCCCGCGAAGACCAGGTGGGAGTGGGAGTCGACGAAGCCCGGGATGGCGGCCCGGCCCGCCGCGTCGACCCGGTTGTCAGTGGCGGGTGCTTTGCTTGTCTCACCAACCCAGGCGATGCGGTCACCGTCGATGACGACCGCGGCGTCCTGGATCAGGCCGAGGGGGCCTTCGCCGAGGGAGGGGTCGTTGGTGACGAGGCTGGAGATGTGGGTGAGGGCGGTCGTGGTGGGGGTCGCGGCCGTGTCCGTGGCGGTGGTCATGGTGGGGGCGTTCTCCTTCATCAACCGGCTCGGCCTGGTCGGCGTGGTCAATCTGGCCGGTGTCGTCGGCCTGGTCGGCCTGGTCGTCAGCCGTGCAGGGCCGCGATGGCCGCGGCCAGTGCTTCGGGCACGCGCGGGACGAGCTGGTGGGCCCCGTCCCGTACGACATGGCGGCCGCCGACCACGGTGTGCCGGACGTCCGCGCTGGTCGCCGCGAATATCGCCGTCTCGGCGCCCAGCCGGGGTGGCGGCCCCGCCGTACGAACCGAGTCCAGCGCGATCGTGGTGAGGTCGGCGAGCGCGCCCACCTCGATCCGGCCCGTGTCCGCGCCCCAGCCGAGCGCGGCGTGACCGTCGGCGGTGGCGGCGCGCAGCAGCTGGGCGGCGGTCCAGTGGCCGCGGGTGCGGGTGTGCAGCCGCTCGTCCAGCTCCATGGCGCGGGCTTCTTCGAGGATGTCGATCACGGCGTGGCTGTCGCTGCCCAGGGAGAGCGGTGAGCCCGCCTGGTGCAGCTGGGCGGCCGGGCCGATGCCGTCGGCGAGGTCCCGCTCGGTGGTCGGGCACATGCACACGCCGGTGGCCGAGTGGCCCAGCAGCCGGATGTCGCCGGGGGTGAGGTGGGTCGCGTGCACGGCGGTCGTGCGCGGGCCCAGCACCCCGTGGTCGGCGAGCAGCCGGGTGGGGGTGAAGCCGTGCGCCTCGACGCAGGCGTCGTTCTCGGCGGTCTGCTCGGAGAGGTGGACGTGGAGCGGCGCCGCCTGCCCCTCGGCCCAGCCGGAGACGGTCGCGAGCTGCTCGACGGGGACGGCCCGCACCGAGTGGATCGCGGCACCGATCCGGGTGTTGCCGTCGCCCTTGAGCGCGGAGGCCCGCTCGGCCCAGGCGTCCGCCGTGCCGTCCGAGAAGCGGAGCTGGTGCTGATCGGGCTCCGCCCCGAAACCGGAGGAGAGATAGCAGGTGTCGAGGAGGGTGATGCGGATACCGGCCTCGGCCGCGGCCGCGATCAGGGCCTCCCCCATGGCGTTGGGGTTGGCGTAGCGGCTGCCGCCGGGCGCGTGGTGGAGATAGTGGAACTCGCCGACGCAGGTGATGCCCGCCATGGCCATCTCGGCGTACACGGCACGCGCCAGATCGAAGTAGCTGTCCGGGGTGAGCCGGTCGGCCACCTCGTACATCAGCGTGCGCCAGGTCCAGAACGAGTCCGGGGCCGCGCCGTCCGACGGGCGCGCCGAGGCGCCCGCCTGCACGATGCCGCGCAGGGCCCGGTGGAAGGCGTGGCTGTGGGCGTTGGCCAGGCCGGGGACGGTCAGCCCGCGCAGGGTCACGGACCCGGCCGGGTGCTGCGCGGGACTCCCGGGCCGCACGGCCTTGATCCGCCCGTCCGTGGCCACCACGATGACCACGTCCGGCACCACCTGGCCGTCCACCCAGGCGTACTCCGCCCAGTAGGTCTGCGCCGTCAGTGACACGCCAACCCCTCCAGTACCTGCGCGAGCGCGGCCACACCGGCGAGGCAGTCATCCTCGCCCGCCGTCTCCGCGGGTGAGTGCGAGACGCCGGTGGGGTTCCTTACAAACAGCATGGCGGTCGGAACCGACGCGGACAAAATGCCCGCGTCGTGTCCGGCCCCGGTGGGGAGGACCGGAACGCCGCCGAGCAGGCCCGACAGCTGGTCACGGAGGTCGTGGGCGAATTCCACGATGGGTGTGAAGGACTCCCGGGTGACCCGGACGTCCACCCCGTCGCGCTGCCCGCGCTCGACCGCGGCGCGCTCGATCTCGCCGACGACGGCGGCCAGGGTCTCCTCGTCGGGCGCCCGGGAGTCCAGCCAGCCGCGCACCAGGCTGGCGATCGCGTTCACCCCGTTCGGCTCGACACCGACCTTGCCGAAGGTCGCCAGGGCTCCCGCGATACGGGCTTTCTTGCGGGCCGCGAGCACCGTGTTCGCGTACGTGAGCATGGGGTCACGGCGGTCGTCGAGGCGGGTCGTCCCGGCGTGGTTGGCCTCGCCGTGGAAGTCGAACCGCCAGCGGCCGTGGGGCCAGATCGCGGAGGCGACGCCCACGGGGTCTTCTGTGTCGTCGAGGGCCCGTCCCTGCTCGATGTGCAGCTCCACGAAGGCGCCGATGCGGGCCAGCCGCTCCGGGTCCGGGCCGATGGCCTCCGGGTCGTACCCGGCGCGCTCCATGGCCCGCGGCAGCGTGATGCCGTCCGCGTCCCGGAGGGTGTGCGCCCGGTCCTTGTCGAGCTGCCCTGCGGTGAGCCGGGAGCCCGCGCAGGCCAGGCCGAAGCGGGCGCCCTCCTCGTCGCCGAAGTTGACGATGGCGAGGGGTTTGGCGGGCCGGGCGCCGCGCGATCGGAGTTCGTCCAGGGCGGCGAAGGACGACACCACGCCCAGGGGGCCGTCGAAGGCGCCGCCGTCGGGGACGGAGTCCAGGTGGGAGCCGGTGACGATGGCGTTCCCGGCCGTGGGGTCGCCGAGCCAGGCCCACTGGTTGCCGTTGCGGTCCAGCTCGTAGGTGAGGCCGCGGGTCTCTGCCTGTGCCTGGAACCAGGCTCGGCAGTCCGTGTCGGCGCCGGTCCAGGCGTAGCGGCGGTAGCCGCCGGTTTCCGCGTGGCGGCCGATGGGGGCGAGGTCGCGCCACATCTCGTGGAACGACGCGCCGGTCGTGTGGGGTGCGCCCACTGCGGTCTCAGCCTCCGTTTCGTGCGCGGGTGCGGGCCGGTGGGTGGGTTGTGCCCCCCCTTTCCTCCCCGAGCTACCGCTGGGAGGTGCCCCCTCTGCGGAACGATTGCCCACAACGGTCACTCCGACTCCCTCATGGGGATGCGGACGTCTCGCTCCTCCGCTACCTCATCCGCGCGGTCGTAGCCTGCGTCTACGTGGCGGATCACGCCCATCCCCGGGTCGTTCGTCAGGACGCGGCGGATCTTCTCGGACGCCAGCGGCGTACCGTCGGCGACCGTCACCTGGCCCGCGTGGATCGAGCGGCCCATGCCGACGCCGCCGCCGTGGTGGATCGAGACCCAGGAGGCGCCCGAGGCGACGTTGACCATGGCGTTCAGCAGCGGCCAGTCGGCGATCGCGTCCGAGCCGTCGAGCATGGCCTCGGTCTCGCGGTACGGGGAGGCCACCGAGCCGCAGTCCAGGTGGTCGCGGCCGATGGCCAGCGGCGCGGCGAGCGTCCCGTCGGCCACCATCTGGTTGAACCGCTCCCCCGCCTTGTCGCGCTCGCCGTAGCCGAGCCAGCAGATGCGGGCGGGCAGGCCCTGGAAGTGGACCCGCTCCCCCGCCATCTTGATCCAGCGGGCCAGGGACTCGTTCTCCGGGAAGAGGTCGAGGAGCGCCTTGTCCGTGGCCGCGATGTCCTTCGGGTCGCCGGAGAGCGCCGCCCAGCGGAACGGGCCCTTGCCCTCGCAGAACAGCGGCCGGATGTAGGCGGGGACGAAGCCGGGGAAGGCGAAGGCGCGCTCGTAGCCCGCGAGCTGGGCCTCGCCGCGGATCGAGTTGCCGTAGTCGAAGACCTCGGCGCCCGCGTCCATGAAGCCGACCATGGCCTCCACGTGCCGGGCCATCGCCTCGCGCGCCCGCTGGGTGAAGTCGGCGGGCTTCTCGGCGGCGTACGAGGCCATCTCGTCGAAGCCGACCCCGATCGGCAGGTACGCGAGCGGGTCGTGGGCGCTGGTCTGGTCGGTGACGATGTCGATCGGCGCGTTCATCGCGAGCAGCTGCGGGACCAGCTCGGCCGCGTTCCCGAGCACGCCGATGGAGAGCGGGCGGCGGGCGTCGCGCGCCTCGGTCGCCAGCTGGAGGGCGTGGTCCAGGCTGTCGGCGCGGACGTCCAGGTAGCGGTGCTCGATGCGGCGCTCGATGGCGCGCGGGTCGCAGTCGATACAGATCGCGACGCCGTCGTTCATGGTGACCGCGAGCGGCTGGGCGCCGCCCATGCCGCCGAGACCGGCGGTGAGGGTGATCGTTCCGGCGAGGGTGCCGCCGAACTTCTTCTCCGCGACGGCCGCGAACGTCTCGTACGTGCCCTGGAGGATGCCCTGGGTGCCGATGTAGATCCACGAGCCCGCGGTCATCTGGCCGTACATGGTCAGGCCCAGCGCCTCCAGGCGGCGGAACTCCTCCCAGTTCGCCCAGTCGCCGACCAGGTTGGAGTTGGCGATCAGGACGCGGGGCGCCCATTCGTGGGTCTGCATGACGCCGACCGGACGGCCCGACTGGACGAGCATCGTCTCGTCCTGCTTCAGCGTGCGCAGCGTGCGGACCATGGCGTCGAACGAACGCCAGTCGCGGGCCGCCTTGCCGGTGCCGCCGTAGACGACGAGCTTGTCGGGGTGCTCGGCGACCTCCGGGTCCAGGTTGTTCTGCAGCATCCGCAGGGCGGCCTCCTGCTGCCATCCCCGGGCGCTCAGCTCCGTACCTCGCGGGGCCCGTACGGGTCGCGGTCCTGACATGGGCCATGCCTCCCTGCCATCGACTGGATCGAGTTATTCACATCTTGGCTTCGATGAATATAGCTAGTCAATAGGGGCGGCGGTGGCATACACCCGGGTGGTTCCCCGGAGAGGCGTGCGCGGGGCGCGGGGCGCCAGGACTTAGCGTCCTGCCGTGCCCCTGCCCCGTACCCATCGCGAAGTGCGCCTCGCCGCCCGGCCCCGGTCCCAAGGGCCGCTCACCACCGACCACTTCGAGGTCGTCCACGCCCCGCTGCCCACGCCCGGCCCCGGCCAGGTGCTGGTACGGAACCGGCTGATGAGCGTCTCCGCCGCCATACGCCCGCTCACCTCGGCCGATCCCGGCGCGCTCGGCCTGCCGCAGCTGCGGAGCCGGATCGGCGACGTCATGCGGGGCCCGGCTCTCGGCGAGGTGCTCAGCGCCCCGCCGGACACCGGCCTGACCTGCGGCGCCCTCGTACGGCACCACTCCGGCTGGCGCGAGTACGCCGTCCTCGACGCGGCCGAGGCGCCGCCGCTCGACCCCGCCGCGCTGCCCGACCCCGCGGCGCACCTCTCGCAGGGCTTCACCGCCTGGCTGGGCGTGGTGCGCGGCGCCGGCGTACGGCGCGGGGACACGGTGTTCGTCACCGGGGCGGCGGGCGGCGTCGGCACCCTGGCCGGGCAGTTCGCGCGGCTGCACGGCGCCGCGCGGGTCATCGGCTCCACCGGCTCCCGGGAGAAGGCCGACCGGCTCGTCGGGGAGCTGGGCTACGACGCGGCCGTGATCCGCGGCGCGGGCCCCATCGAGGAGCAGCTGCGCGCGGCGGCCCCGGACGGCATCGACGTCCTGTTCGACACCGTCGGCGGTGAGCAACTGCGCGCCGCCCTCGCCCTGGCCCGCCGCCAGGCCCGCTTCGCCCTCGTCGGCGCGCTCGCCGCCCAGCTGTCCGACGACGCCCTCGCCACCACCCCGATCAGCACCCTCGCCCTCATCGCGCGCGGCGTCACGCTCCGCGGCATCAGCGGCTACGACCACCGGGACGCGCTGCCGGCGTACGTACGCGAATTCGGCCGCGCGCTGCGCGAGGGCGCCATCACCTACCCCCACACCCGCCTCACCGGCATCGGCCAAGCTCCTCGCGCCCTGGTCGAGTTGCTGGAGGGCCGCCATGTGGGGGCGGTGCTGGTGGAGCTGTGAGCGGGGCCGTGCCCCCGCCTCGGCCCCACCCGTACCGTCGCCGTCGCGCGATCCGCGACGCCCGGCCCCGGGCTGGCACGGGCGCCGCGGCGGGCCGCCCCGCGTACCCGGTGGCCTGGCCCGGGGCCCGGCTCGGGTGGTTGGCTGACAGCATGACTGCGAACCCGGATTCGGTACCGGACAGTGCCGTCGAGCGGCGGGAGCTGGCCGTGCGGGCTGCCGTGGGGCAGGGGCTGCTGGGGGCCGGGCAGCCTGTCGTCGGGCTGCTCGACGTCACCGGCATCCGCGCCGCCGCCGCCGACCTGCGGGCCGCCTTCGACGAGGTCGTGGCGCCCGGTACGCCCGTGCTGCACGCCTTCGCCGTGAAGGCCGCCGCGCTCGTGCCCGTCCTGCGGCTGCTGGCCGACGAGGGGCTGGGCTGCGAGGTGGCCAGTCCCGGCGAGCTGGCCCTCGCCCGGGCCGCCGGGGTGGGTCCCGACCGCATCGTCCTCGACTCGCCCGCCAAGACCCCCGCCGAACTGCGCGAAGCCCTCGACCTGGGCATCGCCCTCAACGCCGACAACCCGCAGGAGCTGGCCCGTCTCGACGCGCTCGTGGCGGGCGCGGGCCAGCCCCGCTCCCCGCTCGGCCTGCGGGTCAACCCGCAGGTCGGCGGCGGCAGCATCGGCGCGCTCAGCACCGCCACCGCGACCTCCAAGTTCGGGGTCGCGCTGCGCGACGTAGGGGCGCGCGACTGGGTCGTACGCGCCTTCGCCGAGCGCCCCTGGCTGACCCGGCTGCACGCCCACGTCGGCTCGCAGGGCTGCCCGCTGGAGCTGATGGCGGCGGGCGTCCAGGCCGCGTACGAACTCGCCGAGGAGATCAACCAGACCATCGGCCGCCGCCAGATCGACACCCTCGACATCGGCGGCGGCCTCCCCGTGAACTTCACGTCCGACGAGGTCACGCCCAGCTACCGGGAGTACGCGCGGCTCCTCCAGGCCACCGTGCCGGGGCTCCTCGACGGGCGGTACGGCCTGGTCACCGAGTTCGGGCGCTCGCTCCTCGCCAAGTCGGGCGTGGTGCTGGCGCGCGTCGAATACGCGAAGTCGGCGGGCGGCCGGGGGATCGCCGTGACGCACGCGGGCGCGCAGCTGGCCACCCGTACGGTCTTCGCGCCCTCCTCCTGGCCGCTGCGGGTCGCCGCGTACGACGCGGACGGCCGCCCCAAGCGCACCGGACCCGGCGGCCCGGTCACCCAGGACATCGCGGGCCCGTGCTGCTTCGCGGGCGACCTGGTGGCCGAGAACCGGGCGCTGCCGGAGCTGGTGGCGGGGGACCTGGTGGGCCTGCTGGACACGGGGGCGTACTACTTCTCGAACCACTTCGCCTACAACAGCCTGCCCCGGCCGGGGGTGTACGGGTACGCACTCAGCGACGACGGCGTCCGCTTCGCGGAGGTGCGGAAGCCGCAGACGGTCGCGGAGATCGTGGCGGAGAGCGGCGGCGCCGAGGCCGAGGGCCTGACGGCCCTGTAGGGCGGGGAGCCGCCGACGGCGGGAGGGGCGGGGTCGCAGGCACGCCATGAACCCATGCCGAACAGCCTCACCGGCGATCGGAGCGTCCCGCCGCCTGCGCTCGGTACCGTCCCGGCGTCATGCCGAACTCCCTTTCGAAGGCGTGTGAGAGTGCGTACGGGCTGCCGTAACCGACCCGGTCGGCGACGGTGGCCAGGGTGGCCGGGGTGTCCCGGAGCAGAGTGGCGGCGAGGACCAGGCGCCACCACGTGAGGTAGCCCATCGGGGGCCGCCCGACCAGGCTGGTGAACCGGCGGGCCAGGGTGGGGCGGGAGACGCCCGCCTCCGCGGCGAGGCGGTCGTTGCTCCACGCGGCGGCGGGGTTCGAGTGCAGCGCCCGCAGGGCGGCGGCCGTCACCGGGTCGCCCAGCACGCGGGGCCAGACTCCGCTGGTCGCCTCGGTCATCCAGGAACGGATGATGTAGACGAGGAGCAGGTCGAGCAGGCTCGGGAGCGCGACGCAGGAGCCGGGCCGCGTCTCGTCCAGCTCACCGGCGAGCAGGTCGATCGCCGCGCGCAGTTCGAGGTGGCTGCCCACCCGGCTGGGAAGGTGGACGACTTCGGGCAGCTCTCTCATGAGCGGGTGCAGGCTGCTGCAATCGAGCCAGTACGTGCCGCAGAGCACCTCCGCCTCGTCGCGGTCGGGCCGGGCCCGTGCTCCCGTCCCCGCGAGCCATTGCCCGAACGGCACCGCCTTCTCCTCGGCGGCCGCCGGGTCGAGCGGGGAATCGGCGATCACATGGCCTGCGCCATGGGGCAACAGCACCGCGTCGCCCACGCCGAGAGACACCGGGGTGCCGCCGTCGGGCAGCAGCCAGCAGCCGCCCTTCAGGACCACGTAGAAGCCCGCGCCGTCGTACGGGTCGATCCGTGCGCACCAGCTCCCACGCGTCCGCACCCGGTGCGACGAGGGGTGCCCGAGGTGTACGGCGGAGATCGCGTCGCTCACCACATCCACCCCCACAGGATATCGATCCGTATGAGATGTGAGACGGATGCGTATTTCCTTGAGCTGGATACGCATTGAGAGGATCGCCCGACCGTTCTTACGGTCGAGCACATGGCGAACGAACACGAGCGTGTACAGAGCATGGTGCTGGGGGATGTCGAGGTCATCCGGGTCGTCGAGTGGCAGAGGCCGTTCGCGCCCGCTTCCGGCATCGTGCCGGAGGCCGCTGCCGGTGTGTGGAAGGACAATGAGGACTGGCTGGCGCCGGACCACTGGGAGCCGGACAGCGACTGGGCGGTGCTCGCGCTGCAGACGTGGGTGCTGCGCAGTGGTGGGCTGACCGTCCTGGTCGACACGGGCGCGGGCAACGGGCGGGAGCGGCCGGGCATGCCGCCGTTCCACCGGTGTCAGGGGGATTTCCTCGGCCTCCTGGCGCGGGCCGGAGTTCGCCCGCAGGAGGTCGACGTCGTCGTCAACACTCATCTCCACGTCGATCACGTCGGATGGAACACCGTCGACGCGGACGGGGAATGGGTGCCGACGTTTCCCAACGCCCAGTACCTCATTCCCGCCGCGGACGACTTCCACTACGGTCCGGACAACGCGTACGGGAACGGTCGGCAGGCGGTCGACCGTCTGATCTACGAGGACAGCGTCGCGCCGGTCCACCGGGCCGGACAGGCAGTGCTGTGGGACGGCCTGCACCGCATCGACGAACACCTCACCGTGGAGTCCGCGCCCGGCCACACTCCCGGTTCGTCCGTGCTGCGGCTCGCGTCCGGGAGCGACCGGGCCGTCTTCGTCGGAGATCTGGTGCACAGCCCGGTGCAGATCCTGCACCCCTGGTGCAACAGCAATGCCTGCCTGGACCCGGAGCAAGCGGCGGCCAGTCGCCGTCGGATTCTCCAGCGGGCGGCTGACGAACGGGAGTTGCTCGTCCCCGCGCACTTCGGGGGTGCGGGTGCTGTGGAAGTCCGACGGGAGAGTGGTGGGTTCACCCTCGGCCCATGGGCAACGGCCGGTCCGACGTAGAAGGCGTCCGTCTCCGGGTGAGCCTTTGGCCCGTGTTGTGCGTGTGGTCGCGGGGGCGGAGCCCCGAACTCGGCCTCAGCGCTTGGCCTCAGCGCTTGGCGCCGCCCGGCGCCGCGTCGCCCGCCGCCGGGCCCGTGGTCTCGTAGGCGCGGACGGCCGGGCCCGCGGGGCGGCCCCGGGGGACCCAGTCCGTGCGGACCCACAGCAGGGCCTCGTGCGCGCGCTCCCAG
Organism: Streptomyces sp. NPDC041200; assembly: GCF_055591805.1. NCBI lineage: Bacteria > Bacillati > Actinomycetota > Actinomycetes > Kitasatosporales > Streptomycetaceae > Streptomyces > Streptomyces sp. NPDC041200. The sequence continues at coordinate 43,257 of NZ_JBVIZF010000022.1, forward strand.
CGGCCCAGCCACCGCGCCTTCGCCCACAGCCCCGCGCCGAGACCCGCCAGGAGCAGGCCTCCCGCGGCGGGGACGGCGAAGGACGAGCCGACGGCGGCCAGGAAGGCCAGGAGCAGCCACCACCGCAGGGCGCGGCGGCGGGCCCGCAAGGTCACCGCGCGGTCCTGGAGGAACACCGACTTGGCCGCGCGGGTGACCTCCTGGGCCAGGGTCAGATACCGGCCGCGCCCTACGACGAAAACCGCGACGGCCGCGAGCAGGAAGAGCGCCGCCCCGGCCAGCAAGCCGATGCGGCGGCCGGTGAGGCCGGGGATAAGCGTCCCGATGCCCGCGGCCAGGAGGCCTGGCCACCACAGCCATCCGGCGGGTGCCCGTACGATCACGGCGACCCGTGCCAGCGCATACGTCCCGCGTCCTCCCACAACCGACCTCCTCGATGTCCCGGGCCACCGAAGCCCATCAGGCGCGGACTGTAGTCAGGGTGGCTGAGAATTCGGTGAGACGGGACCTAGGTGAGACGGGACCTACTCGACGAACAGCCCGCGCGCAGCCGCCCGCGCGTCGAACTCCTCCAGCCGCGCCTGCGCCTCCGGCAGCGCGTCGCACATGGCCTCCAGCAGCACCCGCCCCAGCAGCATCGGCGCGCAGGCCGTGTCGAAGGCCAGCCCCGTCCCGACTGCCGCGGGCAGCAGCAGATCGCTGTGGCGGGCGACCGGGGCGAAGGCGCTGTCGGCGACGGCGACGACGGTCAGGCCGGTTTCCCGTGCGTACTCCAGCCCCTCCACGACCTCCCTCGGATGGCGCGGCAGGGCGAAGCACAGCAGGGCGGTGGCGCCCGCGCGGTGGGCGGCGTCGATGCGGTCGGCGAGCATCGTGCCGCCCTCGTCCAGCAGCCGGACGTCGGGGTGGACCTTGCGCGCGAAGTACGTGAAGCCCCGCGCCTGGGCGGAGGCGGCGCGCAGGCCGAGGACCGGCAGCGGACGGGACGCGGCGAGCAGCCGCCCGGCGCGGAGGACCGGTTCGGGGTCGGCGAGCAGGGCGGCGAGGTGGCGCAGGTTGTCGATCTCGGACTGCACGGCCTGCTGGTACTCGTTGTACGCGTCGTCCCCCGCGGCCCGCTGATCGGCGGCGGGGGCGACGTCGCGCAGGTGCTTGCGCAGCGCGGGGTAGCCGTCGAAGCCGAGCGCGACCGCGAAGCGGGTCACGGAGGGCTGGCTGACGCCCGCGAGTTCGGCGAGTTCGACGCTGGAGAGGAACGGGGCGTCCGCCGCCCGCCGCACCATGCAGTGGGCGATGCGGCGCTGGGTGGGGGTGAGGCGGTGGCCCTCGAACAGAGCCTGGAGGCGAGCGGCGCTCCCCGTGTTCGCGGGGCTCCCCGTGCCCGCGGGGCCGTCCGCACCAGCGGAGCTGCCCGCACTCGCCGGGCTCCCCGCGCTCGCCGGGGCACCCGCACCCGCCGGGCCGTCCGGCGCCACACCGGCCACGTCCGCCACCCCGTTGTCCGTAGTCATCAGTCCTCCTGACCCTCAGCGCTCTCACGAGCCACAGCAAGCTCAACGCCCTCGCACACGTCGGCCAGCGGGTCCAGCAGACCCACCGCGTCGGCCACATCCTCCGTCAACGGCCGGTCCTCCATCCGCGGATCGAGGACTTCCGCCGCCAGGGCGTAGGCGGCCGCCGCCGGTACGTCGGGCTCCGGTTCCAGCCCGCGCTGGCGCAGCGCGCGGACCGCCGCGACCAGTTCGCAGGCCAGCACCTGCCGGTAGTGGTCGGCCACCCGTAGCGTCTGGCGGGCGCCGAGCGAGGCGAAGCTGGCCTGTTCCTCGACGCCGCGCGAGAGCACGGCGTGGCCGAGGGAGGCGGGGTGGGAGACGGCCCGCATCTCGCCGAGGGCCGCGCCCGCCGCGTACTCCAGGATCATCACGCCGGAGCTGGCGGGCGCGGGGTCGCCGAGGAAGGGCCGGAGCCGGGTGAAGTCGGGTTCGCTGAGCGCCGCGAGCCGGGCCGTGGACAGCCGCGCGGTCTGCAGCGCGGCGAGCCGGAAGTGGTCGAGGGCGAGCGCGGCGTGCGCGACGTAGAAGTTGCCGTTGTGGTACGCGGCCTCGTCCTCGGAGCTGATCAGCGGGTTCTCGGCGGCGGCGTTGACGTCGACGTTGAGCACCCGCTCCAGCATGTCGGCGGCGTCCAGCGCCGGGCCGTGGATCTGCGGCAGGCAGCGGAAACCATACGGGTCCTGGATGCGGCCGAGCGGCGGGGTGGGCCGGGCGGGGGCGCCGAGGAGGGCGCGTATGTGGGCGGCGGCGCGGATGGAGCCGGGGTGCGGGCGGGCGAGCTGGACGGGTTCGGCGTACGCCTCGTACGAGCCGCCGACCGCGATCAGCGAGAGCGCGGCGACGGGGAGCGAGGCGGACAGCAGTCGCCGCAGGTCGGCGAGGGCGAGCGCGGCCTGGCCGAGGGTGAGGGCGTTGCTGCTGATGAGCGCGAGGGCGTCGTTGCTGTCGAGGGCGATGGGGTCGGGAGCCCGGCCGCCGGGGGCGGCTTCGGCGAGGTCCCAGGGGTGCTCGCCGACGAGGGCCAGGCCCGCCTGGGCGAGCGCGGCGATGTCGCCGGTGCCGACCGCGCCGAACTCGTTGACCACGGGGTGGACACCGGCGTCCAGCGCTTGGACGAGCGAGGTGACGACGGAGGGGCGCAGTCCGGCGCCGCCCGCGAGCACCTGGTTGGCCCGGACGGCCATCATGGCGCGGACCTCGCGGCCGGGCAGCGGGGCGCCGATGGCCCCGGCGTGGCTGCGCAGCAGCCGCAGTCCGTGGTCGGCGCCGGGGCCGACCTCCTCGGTGCGGTTGGCGCCGACGCCGGTGGAGCGGCCGTAGACCCGTCCGGTGGCGGAGAGCCGCTCCGCGGTCTCCCAGGCGCGCTCGGCGAGGGCGAGGGCGGCGGGGTCGGGGGCTGCGGGTAGGTTTCTGCGGTCGGCCAGGCGTACGACATCGGCGACGCGCAGGCCGTGGCCGTCGAGCGTGATCCGTGGCGCGGCGGTGACACCCGCGCCGTAGGCGGTCGCCGTCGAATCCAGCATGTGAGACACCATCCAGGGCAACCCCTCTCGAACCCGCCCTTTACGGGCTAGCCGCCAAGCGCTTTCGTCCCATATTGCGAGCAGAAGTAACCGGCGATTAACGCACACCTATTGACTTCTATTCACTCGACTATGACTGTGCATGACTATATGCAGGCAGGGCAAGGGGAAGCGGATGATCAGCTTCAAGCACGTCAGCAAGCACTACCCGAACGGCACCACCGCCGTCGACGATCTCAGCCTCGAACTACCCGAGGGCGACATCACCGTCCTGGTCGGCACCTCGGGCTGCGGCAAGACCACCACCCTCCGGATGGTCAACCGCATGGTCGAGCCGAGCAGCGGCACGGTGAGCGTCGGCGGGCGTGACATTCTCAAGGCCGACGCCGCCGAGCTGCGGCGCGGCATCGGCTATGTGATCCAGCAGGCGGGACTCTTCCCGCACCGCACGATCCTGGACAACATCGCGACCGTCCCGCTGCTGCTGGGCTGGGGCCGCCGCAAAGCGCGGGCGCGCGCCGCCGAGCTGCTGGAGCTGGTCGGGCTGCCCGAGGGCTCCGGGAAGCGCTATCCGCACCAGCTCTCGGGCGGTCAGCAGCAGCGCGTCGGGGTGGCCCGGGCACTGGCGGCCGATCCGCCGGTGCTGCTGATGGACGAGCCGTTCGGAGCGGTCGACCCGGTCGTCCGCACCCAGCTCCAGAACGAGCTGCTGCGGCTCCAGAGCGAGCTGCGCAAGACGGTCGTCTTCGTCACCCACGACATCGACGAGGCGGTCCGGCTCGGCGACCGGATAGCGATCTTCCGCACCGGCGGCCACCTCGTGCAGTGCGCGCCCCCGGCCGAGCTGCTGGCGGCACCCGCCGACGACTTCGTGGCGGGCTTCCTCGGCGCCGAGCGCGGGCTCAAGCTGCTCTCGCTCACCACGCTCGACGGCGTACCGCAGGAGCCCGCGCCCGCCGCCGACGGCACGGGATCCGGCGACTCCACGCAGCGCTGGCGGCTGATCACGTCCACCCGCGGCGAGCCGCTGGGCTGGCGCGACACCGAGGGCCCGGACGGCGACAAGGCCCCGCTGCTGCCGGTGCGCCCGCTGCGCGACACCGACTCGCTGCTGGCCGCTCTCGACGAGTCGCTGGCCTCCCCCGCCGGGCTCGTCGCCCGGGTGGACGCGGACGGCGTGCTGACCGGGGTCACCGGGCGCGACCGGATCCACGAGCACGCGGGGCGCCGCCACGCGGAGGCGGGCCGCCGCGAGGCGGAGAAGACGGCCCCCGCGGACGTTCCCGAGGACACTCCCGACCCCGACGCGAGCGTGACCGCATGACCGTCGACTGGGGCTGGTTCCCCGATCACCTGGACGACCTCATCACGCTCACCCTCGACCACCTCTCCACCGCCGTTCCAGCAGTCCTCTTCGGTCTGCTGATAGCGGTGCCGCTGGCGGTCATCGCGCATCGCGTACGGGCGCTGCGCGGGGTCCTCCTCGGGCTCTCGAACGTCCTCTTCACCATCCCCTCCATCGCGATCTTCGTGCTGCTGCTGCCGATCACCGGCCTCACCCGCACCACCGCGATCACCGGCCTCACGATCTACACCCTGACCGTGCTGCTCCGGAACACCGTCGAGGGCCTGGACAGCGTCCCCGCCAAGGCGCGCGAGGCGTCCACGGCGATGGGCGCGCGCCCGCTGCGCACCCTGCTCACGGTCGAGCTGCCGCTCGCATTCCCGGTGATCATGGCGGGCGTACGGGTCTCCACCGTGATGGCGATCTCCCTGGTCAGCGTGGCCAGCTACATCGGATACGGCGGCCTCGGCCAGCTGTTCACCGACGGCTTCCAGCGCAACTACCCCACCCCGGTTGTCGCCGGAGTCGTCCTGTCCCTGCTGCTCGCCCTGGTCGCGGACGCCACGCTGGTCGCCATCCAGTGGCTGTGCACCCCCTGGCTGAGGAGGCGTGCCTGACATGATCGAACTGCTGCGGAACCTCGCCCGCTGGCTGACCAGCGGCACCCAGTGGTCCGGGCCGGACGGCATCGCGACCCGCCTCCTGGAACACCTCCAGTACTCGCTGCTGGCCACCCTCGTCGCCGCCCTCATCGCCCTCCCGGTCGGGCTGCTGATCGGCCACACCGGGCGCGGCGCGTTCCTCGCCATCAACCTCTCCGGCTTCGGCCGCGCGCTGCCCACGGTCGGCCTGGTCACCCTGGTCTTCCTGGCCAGCGGGCTCAGCATGTGGCCGGTCTACATCTCGCTGGTCGCCCTCGCGGTCCCGGTCATCGTCACCAACACGTACGCGGGCATGGCCGCCGTCGACCCCGAGGTCCGGGACGCGGCACGCGGCCAGGGCATGCGCTGGCACCACGTCCTCTTCCAGGTCGAGATCCCGCTCGCCCTCCCGTTGATCATGACGGGGCTGCGGCTGGCCTGCACCCAGGTCGTGGCCACCGCCACCATCGCCGCGTACGTCAGCTTCGGCGGCCTCGGCCGCTACGTCTTCGACGGGCTCGCCCAGCGCGACCTGGTGCAGGTCCTGGGCGGGGCGGTGCTGGTCGCCATCCTGGCCATCGCCCTGGATCTGGCCCTGGCCTCCGTCCAACGCCTGCTCTTCCGCAACCGCCCCGCCCCCTCCCAAGCGCACTGACGACACGGCCCCAAGGAGACCCATGAACCGCAGGAAACTGCTCGGCGGCCTGCTCGCCGGAGCGTCCGTGCCCACCCTCGCCGCCTGCAGCAGCGGCATCACCTCGCTCAAGGGCGACGGCGGAGGCGGCGAGGGCGGTGGCAGCAGCGCGGGCGGCCTCGTCATCGGCACCGCCAACTTCACCGAGAACCAGCTCCTCGGCTACCTCTACGCCGAGGCCCTCGGCGGCGCCGGAGTCAAGACGAGCGTCCGGCCCAACCTCGGCTCCCGCGAAATCGTCATCCCCGCCCTGCAGCAGGGCGACATCGACCTGCTCCCCGAGTACCAGGGCAATCTGCTCCTCCACTTCGACGACAAGGCGCCCCAAACGCAGGCGGGCGACCTGCAGAACGCCCTCACCGTCGCCCTCCCGAGCGGCCTCGAAGCCCTCTCGTACGCGGCCGCCGAGGACAAGGACGTCTTCTGCGTCACCCGCGAAACCGCCGACAAGTACGGCCTGCGCAGCTTCAGCGACTTGAAGAAGCAGAACGGCAAACTCGTCTTCGGCGGCCCCGCGGAGGACAAGAACCGGGTCGTCGGCCTGGTCGGCCTCAAGAACCGCTACGGCGTCACCTTCAAGGAGTTCAAGGCCCTCGACGCCTCCGGCCCCCTGGTCAAGGGCGCCCTGAAGAAGGGCGACGTCGACGTCGCCAACCTCTTCTCCACCGACCCCGACATCGAGGGCAACGGCTGGGTGATCCTCGCCGACCCCAAGGCCCTCATCCCCGCCCAGCACATCGTCCCCGTCATCCGCGGCGCCAAGGCCGACACCAAGGTCCGCAAGGCCCTGGCCAAGCTCGGCGTCGCCCTCACCACCCACGAACTGGCCCGGCTCAACAAACTGGTCGACAAGGAGAAGAAGGACCCGGACGAGGTGGCCGCCGACTGGGCCGCCGACCACGGCCTCACCAAGAAGTAGCGGCGTATGTCCACCTCCCTGGTCGAGCGGCGCTCCATCGACGTCGTCCCCGACGCTGAGCGCCATGGCACCGCCTTCAGCCAGTTCACGCTGTGGCTCGGTGCGAACCTCCAGATCACCGCCGTCGTGACCGGCGCCCTGGCCGTCGTCTTCGGCGTGGGCGCCTTCTGGTCGGTCATCGCCCTGCTGGTCGGCAACCTGCTCGGCGGGGCCGTCATGGCGCTCCACTCCGCCCAGGGGCCACGGCTCGGCCTCCCCCAGATGATCTCCTCCCGGGCCCAGTTCGGGGTCCGTGGCGCGATCGTCCCGCTGCTGCTGGTCATCGTCATGTACGTGGGCTTCTTCGCCAGCGGCAGCGTGCTGGCGGGCCAGGCCGTCGGCGAACTCACCCACCTCGGCGACACCACCGGCATCATCCTCTTCGCCCTGGTCACCGCCGTGGCCGCGGCCGTCGGCTACCGCCTGATCCACACCCTGGGCCGGATCGCGGGCGTGGTCTGCGCCCTGGCCTTCGTCTACCTGGGCATCCGGCTGCTGGACCGCGCCGACCTGGCCACGCTCCTCCAGGACCGGAGCTTCGACTTCCCGCTCTTCCTCCTCGCGGTGTCGCTCTCCGCCTCCTGGCAGCTCGCGTTCGGCCCGTACGTCGCCGACTACTCCCGCTACCTGCCGCGCTCCACCTCCGCCCGGGCCACGTTCTCCTGGACCCTCGCGGGCACGGTCCTCGGCTCCCAGTGGTCCATGACCTTCGGCGCCCTCGCCGCCGCCGCGGCGGGCGACGCCTTCGTCGGCCACGAGGTCAGTTACGTCGTCGGCCTGGGCGGCGGCGCGGCCGTGATCACCTCACTGCTGTACTTCGTCATCGCGCTGGGCAAACTGACGATCAACGTCCTCAACACCTACGGCGGCTTCATGTCGATGGTGACCAGCGTCAGCGGCTTCCGCGGCCACGCCACCCTCTCCCCGCGCGCCCGGACCGCCTACATCGCCGGGATCATGGCCGCGGGCACGGCGGTCGCCCTCCTCGGCAAGGACAGCTTCCTGTCCTCCTTCAAGGACTTCCTGCTGTTCCTGCTGACCTTCTTCACCCCGTGGAGCGCGATCAACCTGGTCGACTACTACGCCATCGCCAAGGAGCGCTACGACATCCCGGCCCTCAGCGACCCCCACGGCCGCTACGGCGCCTGGCGCTGGAAGGCCCTCACCGCCTACGCCCTCGGCGTCCTCGCCCAACTCCCCTTCCTGTCCACCCACTTCTACACCGGCCCCTTCGTCGCCCCGCTGGGCGGCGCGGACATCTCCTGGCTCATCGGCCTAGCCGCCCCCGCCGCCCTCTACTGGCTCCTGGCCCACCGCGACACCGCCCACGTCCCGGACCGCATGATCCTCACCCAGGATCCGGTGCCCGGCCGTCCGTACGCCAGCACCTCCGAGTGAGCTGGACCCGCACCACCCATGTGCTGCCCGGCTCCAGGGCGGCAACGACGCGGTCACGCGGGGCGGTCGCCGTCTTAGGCTGACCGGCCGTCAGGGTACGACCCGGGAGGAAGCAAGTTTGGGCAAGACCGTAGCCCTTCAATCGTCGCGGCGGTCAGAAGCCCCGGCCGGTGGTGCGCAGGCGGAAGACAGCCCAGGCACAGGCGGCCCGCGCCGCTCTACACCCGCTTCGATCCCGAGCCCCGCGGCAGCGAGCCCTCCGCCCTGTCGTGAGGAGAACCGGTATTGTCCATCTGCCTCCAGGCCGGGAAGATCACCGGACACAGTGTGGCGAGCAGATACACACCGCCAACCGTCAGCAGCGACGAGGACATGCCGACCGAATCCACGAGGAAGCCTGCAGCCAGCCCGCCCAGCGGAGTGACCAGCTGGAACGAGGCTGTTGTCGCACTGAGTACGCGGTTGCGCAGTTCCTCCGGCACCGTCTCATACGTCACTGTGGCCATGATGGGGTTGAGCACACCGCAGACGAGACCCTCAACCGCCATCATCACCGCCAGCGGCGCGAAAGTGTCGGTTAAGGCGGCCACCACGAAGCGCGGCAGGCCCACGATGAGAAACGCCACCGTGAACACCGGCCACCGCCGAAAGCGGCTGCCCACCGCTCCATAGACCAGCGCCCCCTTGAGCGCGCAGACCCCGAACGCAGCCTCCAGCAGACCGAGATCGACGGACCCACCCAGCTCCTCACGGGCATGCACGGGGAGGAGCACGGCACTCCACCCCTGGTCGAGGCCCCTGGTCACCAGCGTCATGAAGCACAAGCCCAGCAGCAACGGCGTGGCCGCCACGAAGCGATAGCCCTCCCCCAGCTCACGACGGTAGGCACGCAGCGACATCGACTCGGCCCGCGGCTGGGCCTGCGCCTCGGGCAGGCCGCGCACCCCGAACGCGAACAGCGGCGCGGACACAGCAAAGGTCGCGGCATCCACCAACAGAGCTTTCTCGGCTCCGAGTACGGCGATCAGCACACCGCCGAGAGCCGATCCAGTCAGCGCCGCACAGCGTGACGCACCGTCGTACAACCCGGCAGCCCTGGTCAGCGGCATCCGGGCGCGTTCGGCGAGCGTGGGCAACAGCACACTGCGGGCAGTTTCACCTGGCGCACGGAACAGTCCTGTGACCGCCATCAACGCGCACAGCATCCAGAAATTTAGGACGTTGGCGAACTGAAGTAGCGGGATCGCCGCAACGGCCACTCCGCAGACGAGGTCCGACATGACGGCCACCCGCCGCCGGCCGACCCGGTCGATGACCGGACCACCGACAAGCGCAGCGAGCACTACGGGCAGCATCGTGCAGAACGCGACGATCCCGGCCTTGATGGCACTGCCCGTGCTCTGCAGCACGAACCACGGCACGCCCATGTTCGTGAGGCAATTCCCGGTGATCGAAACGACGTTGGCGGCAAGGACCGTTGTCAGAGGACGGCGATCACCGGGCAAGGATTCTTCGGACACTACGGTGGTCTCCCATGAGGGGAAGCGCCCACCGTGAACGAAGTAAGTCAGCCGGTGGGCGAAGCGAAGTGGTCAGCGTCTGGCGCGCACACGAAGGCGCACCGCAGACATGCGGCGTTCACGAGCAACGCCTCCAACACTTCGCCGGGATGACCACCCGGCACCTCCAGGCATTGTCACCTCCGGCCCTGGCCCTCCGCAACGACGATCCGTTCGCAATGGGCGACTCACACCATCAACGTGCGGGTGGGATCTGCCACGGAAACTCGCTCCCATGTGCGCTGATCAGTGGATTCCGTCGGTGCCCCTTTTTCGGCTTCGACTGGACCTCAGCTGCAGGAGCTGATCGTCCCTGGCACTGGCTTCCTCTGTAGCGGGGTGACCTTGTTCCCCGCCCCGAACTGAGCGCGTAGGCGCTCGATCGACGCGGCGAACCTACGGTTTCACGCCATGAAGCCCTGGGCCGCTCCCGGGGCGGGCTGACCTGCAGCGTGCCCAAGTCCGAGTACCGCATCCGGGCCGTGGCAGCGCAGGCAGCCCGATCACCTTGGTGTGGTCGCCTCGGCGGTGACGTCGGCGACCACTTCCACCATGTCCGGGCCGTACGCGTCTGAGTTGAAAACCTTGAGCAAGAGGCAGAAGACCCCATCGAGCCCGTACCGCGCGGCAAGCTGAACGTGATGCCTGGCCAGGTAGCGTATGGCTGCCTGGTTGTTGATCCCGCGCTGGCCTGCGGCGAGGAAGACCGGACGGTCGCTCTCCGGCGTGGTGAGGCGGGCGAGCACCACATACTCGGCTATGCCCTTGGACAGCCGGTACACCTCACTACCGATGGTGAATGCCAAACCGTCGGGGATGTTCTCGTAGTCGGTGTTCACCTCGATCCCCGGCAGCAGCGAACGCATGTGAGCCTCGGTGCGACGGTTCGACGTCGGGCCACCGACGCAGAACTCTGTCCGCGCGCCGAAACCCAGGCGGGCGAGATCGTGCACGACGATCTCCGCGCGCGCCCCGCACTCCTTAATGAGAGCGGAGAGTTCGAGGAGTGCGAAGGCATCATGGCGTTGGACACTGCGGCCAGGTGCACTCGGGTCCTGGTTGACCACGAGCAGGCATTCCGATCCGTTCGACAGCCCGAAGAACCCCTGCTTGCGACGGAGCTGGCGTCGCCACAGGTATGTCCTGAACAGCCAGCCCCCACCAGCGCTGATCAGGCTGGTGACCAGCCCCAGAACGATGTTGAGCGCGTTATCATCCATAGGCGGCGAGCCTACGGACTGCAACCCGCCAGGTCGGACGGCCGTAGGCCTGACTGGTGTCAGCGCCTGGCGCCTCACCGAGACCGGGTGAGGTGGTCGAGGCCCCCACGCTTGACGGCGCGTATGAAGGTCCCGAGTGAGGCGGGGGTGGTGGTGACGACCTCTGTGGGGTCGTCACTCTCGCGCAGTGAGATCTTGCCGTCCTGGGCGGCCAATTCCACGCAGTTGTTGTCGGCGTGCCCCGAGAACGTCGACTTCCGCCAGTTCACCTGCTGCATCATGACCACACCTTTCACAGTTCCTCAGCGACACGCTGGATGAAGTCTCGGGATTCGTCCGTTCCGAGAGAGAAGGTCACGGCCCGCTTGAAGAGCGCTCGGTACCGAACGAGCTGTGACTCCGCGTCCAGCAGAAACAGGCCGTGCAGCGCGTCGATTTGCACGGTGTCGAGCTTGGGCACGGGACCGTCCGCGTAGAGCATGGAGTCGCCCGCACCGCCGAAACCGTCGACGCCGAAGGGGATCACGCGGATGTCGATATTGGGCCGCTCGGACTGTTCCAGCAGATACGCGAGTTGCTGACGCGCGGTCGCCCGATCGGCAACCCGCGTGCGGAGGGCGGACTCGTGAATGACCGCCTCGAACCCGGGAGCGGGCTCGCGCTCCAGCACCTCGGCCCGCCGCACGCGAAAGGCGGCCAGGGCTTCGATGTGCCGTTCCGGCGGCGTGGGAAGCCGATAGGACAGCAGTCCCCGGATGTACCCCTCGGTTTGCAGCACGCCCGGAATATAGGCCGTCTGAAGGGTGTGCATCCGCGTGGCGAAATGCTCCAACTCCGCCAGGTCAAGCGCCCCGTGCGAGAGAGTCCCCCGGTACTCCTCCCACCACCCGCCACCGCGTTCACCAGCCATGGCGACCAACGAATCGATCAACGCGTCATCGAGGCAAGCGTATTGAGACGCCATGTGCCGTAGGCGCGCCTCGCTCACACCGGCCTTGCCCGCCTCCATGTGGCTCATCTGGATCGGGTTGGTCCCGATCAGTTCGGCTGCATCGCGGGCGGTCATGCCAGCCGCCTCGCGCATCTTCCTCAGTTCAGCGCCCAGGCGCCGCCGACGCGCCGTCGGCTGAGTTCTCGGCGGCACGCACCCTCCCCTCCAGGCTGTCGCACATCTGCTGAACAGCCGTCACACAGCTCCAACCCGACCGGAGGAATCTTAGACACAAGGTTGTGCCACCCCAACCTTGTGCCTACTGTGAGTGATGCGCTCATCACCCAAGGATGACCGGTCAAGCCGGAAGCGTACCGCTCCCTCCATGCCCCCTGCCCTGGCACCGGCATGCCCGAAGGGGCGGCAACCACCTCTCGGAGGCTCACATGGAGACGCCCGAAACCTTCAACAAGGAACTGTGCGACCTCGTCATCGACTTCGCACCCAGACTCTTCGCCGTGATCCAGGAGTACGACGTGGGACCAGGACTGCGGGACGGCGTCATCGCCGCTTGGGGCTTAGCCTTCGAAGACGGCGCTGTGCGCGTGGCCAGTGTGGACGGCACCCGGCAGCTCGTCCTCAACTCGCCCGAGCGGGCAATCCGGTATTTCGGCCCACGGAGTGACGGCTCCATCCAGACCGCGCGGCTCGTCTGGCTGACCCCCTCCGGGGCCGCCACGTTCAACCGCGCCCAGCCTTCCTGACCGGCCGCGTTACGCGAGGGCGGCGGTGACGCGTTCGCGCAGCCCCGCCGCCCGGGGGTCGTCGTAGGAGGCCAGGGCACGCAGGGCCTCCGCCCAGTGCCGCCGCGCCTCCTCGACTTCTTCCGCCTCGCGCAGCGCACCGGCGAGACCGTCGAGGGCGAGCGCCGCATGCCACAGGTCGTCCAGCTTCCGGTGGACCGCCGCCGCTCGGCGGTGGAAGTCGGCCGCCTCCGCCGGACGCCCGAGCCGCCGGTACGTCGCCCCCGCGCCGTCCCAGGCCCGCGCTTCCCGCGACCGGTCGCCGAGGCGGCGCTGGAGCGAGGCGGCGCGCTGGAACGAGACCAGGGCGTCGTGCGGTTCACCGTTCGCCTGCTGCGCCCGCCCCAGCTCCAGCAGCCAGTAGCCCTCCCACATGTGGTTGCGGTGGGTGAGGGCGATGTCCAGCGCGTCCTGTGCGGACCGCAGCGCCTCCTCCGGCTGCCCGCGATCCCGCTGAACGGCGCTCAGGATGCGCAGCGCATTGCCCTCGCCGCCCTGGTTGCCCAGCTCGCGGTGCATCTCCAAGGCCCGGTGGACGAAGGCCGACGCCTCCTCGGGCCGGGCCAGTTCGTACGTCACCTCGGCGAGGTTCGACAGTACGACGGCCTCCCAGTGGGCGGCCTCCAGCTCCCGGAACAGGGGTGCGGCCTGCTCGAAGTGGTCCTTCGCCGCCTCCAGTCGACGCCCTCGCAAGTGGATCAGCCCGACGTCGTTGAGCGACAGCGCCTCCCCGAGCCGGTCGCCGGTCTCCCGCCGAGCGGCCAAGGCACCCTTGTGGTACTCGGCGGCCTCCTCAAGGCGATGGGACTGCGTACAGGCCATCCCGAGGCTCTCCAGAAGCTCGGCCTCGGCCGTGCGGTCGCCCACCCGGCGCGCCGCGCCCAGTCCGATCCGGCTCATGGTGAGCCATTCCTCGAACGGGTTCAGGATCATGTGCACGCTCCGCAGCACCGCGGGCAACTGCCAGGCGATCAGATCGAGACCGGCCTCCTCGGCGGCGCGCGTCGCGGCCAGCAGATTGCCGCGCTCCGCCTCGTACCACCGCATGGCGTCGTCGTAGTCCGCGAAGGACACCGCGGTGAAGCCCTCAGTCAGGGGTTCAAGCGGGATATGGGCTTCCTGCGGGTTGATCCAGGTCTGGGCGGCGTCGGCGGAGTGCAGATACCAGAGCAACACCCGGTACAACGCCGCCTCGCGGTCCTCCGGGGACTCCTCGTGCCGCGCCTGGTCGGCCGCGTAGGCGCGCAGCAGATCGTGGAATTCGTAGCGGTCGGCCCCGGTCTGCTCCAGCAGATGGGCGCCGACCAGAACGTCCAGCAGATGCCGCACCCGCCCGGGACCACGGCCCCCGTCCAGCGCGGTGGCGGCCCCGGTGCCGAACTCGGCGCCCGGATGCAGCCCGAGCAGCCGGAAGAGACGCGCCGCGTCGGCGGGCAGCGCCCGATAGGACCAAGCGAACACGGTACGCACCGCCTCGGCCTCCTCGTCGTCTCCCACGCTCAGGGCATCCCACAGGGCTGACTCGTCACGAAGGTCTCTTATCAGGTCGTCCAGTCCCATCCGGGGACGACTTGCGGCCCGCTCCGCCGCGATGCGCAGGGCCAGCGGAAGGCGGGCGCACAGCCGGGCCAGCTCGACGAGCTGGTCCCGGTCGTCCTGAGGCCGGTGGGGGGCGGTGACAACGTTCAGTAAGGCAATAGCTTCCGACTCGCCCAGCGTGCCCAGCGTCAGCGTGTGTGCCCCGTCGCGGACGGCCAGCCCCGACAGCCGGCTCCGGCTGGTCACGATCACCAGGCAGCCCGCGGTGCCCGGAAGCAGCGGCCTGACCTGGCCCACCGTGGCCGCGTTGTCCAGGACGACCAGCACCCTGCGCCCGGCCAGCAGCGACCGGTAGAGCGCTGCGCCTGCTTCCGGGTCCGCTGGGATCGCCGTGGCCGGTACGCCCAGAGCCGAGAGGAACCGGTGCAGCGCCTCCTGCGGGGTGACCGGCGCGCCGGGGTCGTAGCCGCGCAGGTTCACATACAGCTGCCCGTCCGGGAACCGGTCCTTCGCCCGGTGCGCCCAGCGCAGCGCCAGGGAGGTCTTGCCGACTCCCGCGGTCCCAGCGAGGACGCAGACCGAGACGGAAAGGTCTTCCCCAACGTCACCGCGGTCGTCGGTCAGGATGGCGTCGAGCCGCCCCAGTTCCTCGCCTCGGTTGACGAACCCCCGGACGTCCCCGGGCAGTTGCCGGGGCTTGGGCTCGTCGGGGCGGCTGTCCCGGTGGTAGTGGATGCCTCCGCTGATGTCCCGGGCCTGGACCACGTCCCCCGCGGTCCCGGACAGTTCGGAATGCGTCCCGTGATCCTCGTTGATCTGCTACTCCGGCTGTGGTGGCGGTAAATGCGCTACTTCTCGGACGAAATACGACGTCAGGTCCTCACCGGCGGCGTAGAGATTCCTGGTGAGTTCCCGGCAGCGGGCAGTGGTCGCCGGATCCATGAAGCGCACGGCGCCGTCGAGAATTCCCTGATCCGAATAGCGGATCTGATAGGTCGTGCGGTCACCCAGCGTCAGCAATTCCGGCAGCGGTCCGGATCTCTCCAGCTCGTCGAGGTACTCGGGGCCGACGACGCGGATCTTTTCCCCGCATTCGGCGCGCAGCCGCAGCAGATGCAGCTCCCATTGCAGATACGGGGCGATCGGCTGCTCGACCACCCGGACCCGGTAAAGGGTGATCCGGTGGTTTTCGACCTCCTGGGAGAATTCCCGAAGATATTCGCGCTCTTCCTCGATGAGGCGCAGGGATTCGTCCCAGTCGCCCCGCGCGAACGCGTCCCAGCTACCGAATCCCGGTTCTCTGAACCGCTGTTGGCGCTCCAGCTTCCAGGAGTCCTGGCCGTCGATCGCCCACTGCCGCTCGCGGAAGTCGCGGCGGTAGGCGTCGAGGGAGAGCACGTCACCCTGGGCGGATTCGAGGCCGGGGCCGTCAAGTCCGAGCATCGGGGATATCCGGTTTCGCCGCGCTCAGGGTGTTGCCCGGGATGACGATCAGCCGCTCGTCGGGGGCGATGCTGGCGTCCTCGGGGAGCTTCGCGCGGTAGGCGTCGGTGAGGTCGCGGCCGATGACCGCGATGTCACCGTTGTCGAGCTGCCAGATGTCGGGGCATCCGTCACGCCCTCCGGTGTTCCCCAGCTCGCGCGCCGACTTTCCTAATCGGCGCGCGAACGAGGCGGACGGGTCGGCTTCCCATGCGCGAGCCATCAGTCTCTCCACTCATCCGTCGTGGTCACCGAGTGTAGGAATGAGCAACACGGATGGCAACGGTCACCGGGAGCCGGGGCCTGGATCAGGCCGGGGGCAGGAGCTTCTTCTGGGGCTTGCCCATGGCGTTTCGGGGGAGGGCGTCCAGGAAGCGGACCTTGCGGGGGCGTTTGTGGACGGAGAGATGGGTGGCGACGAAGTCGATCAGGTCCTGTTCGCCGATGCCGTCGGCGACGACGTACGCGACGATCTGCTGGCCGAGGTCGTCGTGGGGGGCGCCGACGACGGCGGCCTCACGGACGGCGGGGTGGTCGAGGAGGGCGTTCTCGACCTCGCCCGCGCCGATGCGGTAGCCGCCGGACTTGATCATGTCGGTGGAGGCGCGGCCGACGATGCGGTGGAAGCCGTCCGGGTCGAGCGCGGCGATGTCGCCGGTGCGGAACCAGCCGTCGTCGGTGTAGGAACCGGCGGTGGCCTCGGGGCGGTTCAGGTAGCCGTCGAAGAGGGTGGGGCCGGTGAGCTGGAGTTCGCCGATCTCGGCGCCCTCCTCGGCGACGATCCGGGTGCGGATGCCGGTGAGCGGGGTGCCGACGGAGCCGGGGCGGCGTTCACCGTTCGCGCGGGTCGAGATGGTGATGAGGCTTTCGGTCATGCCGTAGCGCTCGACCGGGCGCTGGCCGGTGAGCTGCTCCAGGTCGCGGAAGACCGGGGCGGGCAGCGGCGCGGAGCCGGAGACCAGGAGGCGGGCGGCGGACAGGGCGCGGGCGGCCTCGGGGTCCTGGACGACGCGGTTCCAGACCGTGGGGACGCCGAAGTAGAGGCTGCCGCCCGCCGCCGCGTACGCCGCCGGGGTGGGCTTGCCGGTGTGGACGAGGCGGCTGCCGGTGCGGAGGGCGCCGAGGACGCCGAGCACCAGGCCGTGGACGTGGAACAGCGGCAGCCCGTGGACCAGGGTGTCCTCCGGCGTCCAGGCCCAGGCCTCGGCCAGCCCGTCGAGGTCGGCGGCGACCGCGCGGCGCGAGATCAGGGCGCCCTTGGGCGCGCCCGTCGTGCCGGAGGTGTAGAGGATGAGGGCGGTGGACTCCGGGTCGGGCTCGGGCTTGGTCCAGGCGGCCCGTTCGGTCAGGTTCACGGGCACCGTCTCGACGGGTGCCTCGGCGCCGGGGTCGTCGGTCAGCAGCAGGGCGGCGCCCGAGTCGCGCAGGATGTGGTCCCGTTCGGCGGGCCCGGAGTCCGGCGGTACGGGGACCACGGGCACCCCGGCGAGCAGCGCGCCGACCACCGCCGTCACCGTCTCCGCGGTCGGGGTCGCCCGGACCGCGACGACCGGCGCCCCGGCCACCCGGGCGGCCACCGCGCCCGCGGCGCCCAGCAGGTCCTCGCGGGAGAGGGCACGGCCGCCGACGGTGAGCGCGTCGGGGCGGTCACCGCCCGGCGCGGCGAGGGAGGTGAGGAGAGGTGCGGTCACGGAACTGACTCCTTTCGGCCCCCTGCGCCTTTCGTGGGGGCTAGCCCTACCGACAGAGCGTCCCCGTGACCGTACCTTCGTACCCATGGACGCCCATGACCCGGAGCTGAAACGGGAACTCGACGCGACCCTGCAGATCCGCAAGGAGCTGGGCGCGGAGTATGAGTCCGAATTGATCGACGCCTTCATGGAGAAGGTCCAGCGGCGGTTCGACGACACGTCGGACCGTGACCTGCGGCGGCAGCGGGCCGAGCGCCAGATGGCCGCCGCGCGCGGTGCGCGCCCGTACCCGGGCGGGGGCGGGGAGGCCGCGGGGGTGGGGTTCGGCGAGCGGTTCGCCTTCGTCGGGGTGTCCCTGGTGCTCGCGGTGCCGCTGTCGGCGATCGGCGCGGTCAACGCGGGGCTGCCGGGGCTGCTCGTCACCTGGGCCGGGATCGTCGGCGTCAACGCGGTCCACGCGCTGGGGTTCTTCGCCCGGTCACGCCGCGATCAGGAGTGAGATGCGCGGGAACCGCCGCACCCCGGCGCAGTGCCGAGGGCGGGACGACGGCGGTTCCCGCGAGGGACGCGATGAGCCGCGTCCCAGGGCGACCATGGAGGTCCGGGAGCCGCTCCGGATGTCCTGTCGCCACATTCTGGGGTGTCGGTGTCGTCCGTTCCGACATCCCCTAATCTGCCGGGGCAGTGTTAACGCTGTGCTGCGGGCGCGTGACGCTCACGTACCACTTCGTCAAAGCCCCAACCGTGGTGTCACTTGGCGCCGTTGGCGAGGTAGGCGAGCAGGTCCTGACGGCTGACGACGCCCTTGGGCTTGCCCTCCACCAGCACGACCGCCGCGTCCGCCCGGCCCAGGACGGCCATCAGGTCCTCGACCGCCTCACCTGAGCCGACGTGCGGCAGCGGCGGGCTCATGTGCTTCTCCAGCGGGTCGCCGAGGGAGGCGCGCTGGGCGAACAGGGCGTCCAGCAGCTCCCGTTCCACGACCGAGCCGATGACCTCGGCGGCCATCACGTCGGGGTGCCCGGCGCCGGGCTTCACGATGGGCATCTGCGAGACGCCGTACTCCCGCAGGACCTCGATGGCCTCCCCGACGGTCTCGTCGGGGTGCATGTGGACGAGCGACGGCAGCCCGCCCGCCTTGCCCTGGAGGACGTCGCCGACGCGCACGGCCGGGCCGTCCTCCTCCAGGAAGCCGTAGTCGGCCATCCACTCGTCGTTGAAGATCTTGGAGAGGTAGCCGCGGCCGCTGTCCGGGAGCAGGACGACGACCACGTCGTCCGGGCCGAGCCCTTCGGCCGCCTTGAGCGCGCCGACGACCGCCATCCCGCAGGAGCCGCCGACCAGCAGGCCCTCCTCCTTGGCGAGCCGCCGGGTCATCTGGAAGGCGTCCTTGTCGGAGACGGCGACGATCTCGTCGGCGACGGTCCGGTCGTACGCGGTGGGCCAGAAGTCCTCGCCGACGCCCTCGATGAGGTACGGGCGCCCGGAGCCGCCGGAGTAGACGGAGCCCTCGGGGTCGGCGCCGATGACCTTGACCCGGCCGTCGCTCGCCTCCTTCAGGTAGCGGCCGGTGCCGCTGATCGTGCCGCCGGTGCCGACGCCCGCCACGAAGTGGGTGATCTTGCCCTCGGTCTGCTCCCACAGCTCGGGGCCGGTGGTCTCGTAGTGGGAGCGCGGGTTGTCGGGGTTGCTGTACTGGTCCGGCTTCCAGGCGCCCGGGGTCTCGCGCACCAGGCGGTCGGAGACGTTGTAGTACGAGTCGGGGTGGTCGGGGTCGACCGCGGTCGGGCAGACGACGACCTCGGCGCCGTACGCCCGCAGCACGTTGATCTTGTCGGTCGAGACCTTGTCCGGGCAGACGAAGACGCACTTGTAGCCCTTGCGCTGAGCGACCATCGCGAGGCCCACACCGGTGTTGCCGGAGGTCGGCTCGACGATGGTGCCGCCGGGCTTCAGCGCGCCCGACGCCTCCGCCGCCTCGATCATGCGGACCGCGATGCGGTCCTTCACCGAGCCGCCGGGGTTGAAGTATTCGACCTTGGCCAGGACGGTCGCCCGGATGCCCTCGGTCACGGTGTTGAGCTTCACCAGCGGGGTGTTGCCGACCAGCTCAATCATCGATTCGTAATACTGCACGCCTGCTCCTGGTCCGGAATCCGCGGGATCTCCGCGTCGGGACCCCCGCGTCGCGGGCCCGTACAGCCAGCTTATTGCGCCGACCCGCCCATCGGCCCGTGCGGTTGTGGACGACCACGCGGGGGGCACCAAGCGGTTAGCAAGGCGTACAAAGGTACAGAAGGCGTGCGGACGGAGGTGGGCTGGACCCATGTCGATGTCGAGGGCGAGGGTGGCGCGGCGGATCGCGGCCGCGGCGGCGTACGGGGGCGGCGGGATCGGGCTGCTGGGCGGGGTGACCGCCGTGCTGCTGCTCACCGAGCTGTCCCTGGCGAGGCGGATCGTCGGCGGGTCGGAGGAGGGTCCGCCGCGGGCGGACGGCCGCTACGGCTTCGCCTTCGCCCGCAGGACCGGCCAGCCCCCACTGCGGTTGGCCTTTCTCGGCGACTCCACGGCCGCCGGACAGGGCGTCCACCGCCCTAGTCAGACGCCGGGCGCGCTGCTGGCCTCCGGGCTCGCGGCGGTGGCGGAGCGCCCGGTGGACCTGCGGAACGTAGCGCTCCCGGGAGCGCAGTCCAGCGATCTGGAACGGCAGGTCACGCTGGTGCTGGCCGATCCGGAGCAGCTGCCGGACGTCTGCGTCATCATGATCGGCGCGAATGACGTCACCGGGCGGATGCCGCCCGCCCAGTCGGTGCGGCTGCTGGCGGAGGCGGTGCGGAGGCTGCGCGAGACGGGGTGTGAGGTCGTGGTGGGCACCTGTCCCGACCTGGGCACCATCGAGCCCGTCTACCAGCCTCTGCGCTTCGTCGCGCGCCGTCTGAGCCGTCAGCTGGCGGCGGCGCAGACGATCGGGGTGGTGGAGCAGGGCGGTCGTACGGTGTCGCTGGGCGATCTGCTGGGGCCGGAGTTCGCGGCGAATCCGCGGGAGCTGTTCGGGCCGGACAACTACCACCCCTCGGCGGAGGGGTACGCGACGGCGGCGATGGCGGTGCTGCCGACGTTGTGCGGGGCGCTGGGGTTGTGGCCGGAGGAGGCTCCGGAGACTCGTGACGAGGGCATCCTGCCGGTGGCGACGGCTGCGGCCGAGGCGGCGGCGGAGGGTGGTACCGAGGTCACGGCCGCGCGTGGGCCGTGGGCCCGTCTGCTGCGGCGGGGGCGGCCCGCCGGGGAGGGGGCGGCGGAGGGGGCCACCACGGTCCCGCCGCTGCCCCACTGAGGGCGGCCCTTCCCCCACCCCGCCCCTTCCCGAACCGGGGCCCCGCCCCGGCCCCCGCCGGGGCGCCGCCCCAGGCCCCCGCTCCTCACACCCGGGAGGGGCTGGGATGCACCGACCGGGGCCGGGGGCACCTCCCCGCCCCACGGCCCCGCTCCTGAATCCCCGGACGGACTGGGGTGGAGCGTCCCGGCCTCTGGGCCCCGCCCCTCACAGCCGGAGGGCTGGGATAGGTCGGCCGGGCCTGGGGGAGGTGAGGCATCTCCGCCGCTGACTCCTACTCCTCGCCCTGCCGGAGGGCCCTGGAAGCCCGGCAGGGTTCCGGTGCCCTACAACGCGCGCGCCGAGACTGAGCGGGACCGAGCGGAGCCCTGGGGGTTGGGGGCCCAGAAGGCGGGCGGAGCCCCGCGGGGGCGCAGCCCCAGGGGGCGGGCGGAGCCCGGGGGTTAGGGCGCAGCCCGGGGGTTAGGGCGCAGCCCGGGCGTCGGGGACGGGGGCGGAGGCCCGGACGGCTGAGGCCTCGTCCCGGGGTTGGGGGCGGAGCCCCGAGGGGCGAGCGCAGCCCGGCGGGCTAGGGCGCAGCCCCGGCGTCGGGGGCGGAGGCCCGGATGTCTGAGGCCGCGTCCCGGGGTTGAGGGCGGAGCCCCCTGCCGGGGGCGGGGTGGGGAAAGGGGCCCGGGGTGGGGGCTGAGCGTACGCTTAGGAAAAAGAGGTCCGCGTCACAGCGTTCGCCCCGTGACCCCCGCTCTACGTGCGGGTAACTTCCCTCACAGTTCCCATCCGAGCCGTACCCCCGATCCGCCCCATGGAGCCGTGATGCCCGAAGCCGTGATCGTCTCTGCCGCCCGTTCGCCCATCGGCCGTGCCTTCAAGGGGTCGCTCAAGGATCTGCGGCCCGATGACCTGACCGCGGAGATCATTCAGGCCGCCCTCGCCAAGGTTCCGCAGCTGGATCCGCGGGAGATCGACGATCTGATGCTCGGCTGTGGGCTGCCGGGTGGGGAGCAGGGGCACAATCTGGGCCGGATCGTGGCCGTGCAGATGGGGATGGACCATCTGCCCGGGTGCACGATCACCCGTTACTGTTCCTCGTCGCTCCAGACCTCGCGGATGGCGCTGCACGCCATCAAGGCGGGCGAGGGGGACGTGTTCATCTCCGCGGGCGTCGAGATGGTGTCGCGCAGCGTCAAGGGCACCTCGGACGGGCTGCCGGACACCCACAACCCGCTGTTCGCCGACGCCGAGGCCCGTACGGCCGCGCTCGCCGAGCAGGAGGGCACCGACTGGCACGACCCGCGCGAGGACGGACTGATCCCCGACGCGTACATCGCGATGGGCCAGACCGCCGAGAACCTGGCCCGGCTCAAGGGGATCACCCGCGAGGACATGGACGCGTTCGGCGTACGGTCCCAGAACCTCGCCGAGGAGGCCATCAAGAAGGGCTTCTGGGAGCGCGAGATCACCCCCGTGACGACCCCGGACGGCACCGTGGTGGCCACGGACGACGGGCCGCGCGCGGGGACCACGCTGGAGGGCGTACAGGGCCTCAAGCCGGTCTTCCGCCCCGACGGCCTGGTCACCGCGGGCAACTGCTGCCCGCTCAACGACGGCGCCGCCGCGCTCGTGATCATGTCCGACACCAAGGCGCGCGAGCTGGGGATCACGCCGCTCGCGCGGATCGTGTCCACGGGTGTCTCGGGGCTCAGCCCCGAGATCATGGGGTACGGGCCGGTCGAGGCGTCCAAGCAGGCGCTGGCCCGGGCCGGGATGGCGATCGGCGACATCGACCTGGTCGAGATCAACGAGGCGTTCGCCGCCCAGGTCATCCCGTCCTACCGCGACCTGGGCATCGACCTGGACCGGCTCAACGTCAACGGTGGCGCGATCGCGGTGGGCCACCCGTTCGGCATGACCGGCGCCCGGATCACCGGCACGCTGATCAACTCGCTGCAGTTCCACGACAAGCAGTTCGGTCTGGAGACCATGTGCGTCGGCGGCGGGCAGGGCATGGCGATGGTCATCGAGCGGCTGAGCTGAACCGGACTCCCTGAGCCGGTACACCGTGGATACACGGCCCGAGCGCGAGTTGTGACCCAATCTCCCCCAGGATGTGACCAACGTCCTGGGGGAGACCCGTCGCCCCAGCTCAGCGACGGTGGAGGGCCCCCTTCCGGGCATGGACTTCGGTCCGCTCGGTGACGTCACGCACTGACGCCGAGAGGCGAACCGAGTCAAGCTGAGGTAGGAATTCGGGGGATCAACAGCAACCGGGAGTTACGTCAGTGAGCCCCATGACCCTTGCCCTCCTGCTGGCCGCGGTGGCCGCCACGGCCACCGGCGCCGCAGCACTGCACACCGCGCGCGGAGTGCGGCGGCAGATCACCGAGCTGCGCGCCGAGCTGGCCGCCACGGTCGCCGCCGCCGGGCGGGCGGACCGGTCCGGGGAGGACGCCGTCACGGTGCCCGCCGCCCGCGCCACCCCCGCCGCCGAGATACGGGCGGCCGTCGCCGACGCGCTCGCCGAGGAGCGGGAGCGCGAGCTGGCCGAGGCCCGGGCGTTCTGGGCCGCCCAGGAGGCCCGGGACTCCGCCGGGTCGTCCGACGCCCCGTCGCTGCTCGGCGGGCTGGCCGGGCTCGGCGAGGACGCCCAGCACGACGCACCCCACGACGCGCTCTTCGTGCCCCGCCAGGCCGACCTGGCCGGTCCTGAGCCGCTGCTGGGCCTGGACGCACTGGGGCCGGACGCCCGCGACGCCGCCGGGGAGCAGGACCCGGAGGAGCCGATGGAGCTGGAGGTGGGCGCCGAGGTGGAGCAGGAGGCCGAGGCCATCGAGTCGCCCGAGCTGGCCGCCGCGCGCCGCCGCCACCCCTCGCACCCCGACTTCACGCCCTCGCCGCCGATCGCCGACCACGACCGGACCGTGGCCCGGCTGACCGAGCTGGCGGAGGCCCGTACCCCGCTGGCGGACGTACGGCCCGGGCCGCTCGGCACGCTCGACGTGTACGTCTTCGCCGACGGCACCACGATCTGCATGACCCCCGGCCACCGGGAGACCGCCGAGCGACTGGCGGACGCGCTGCGCGAGGGCACCGCCCCGGTCCTGCTCGGCGGCTCGGGCGTCTCGGGCGCGTACGCGCTCACCTTCGGCTGCGCGGACGAGAACGTGTACGTCCTCGCCGACCGCGTCATCGCCTCGCTGTGACGACTCGCTGTGACGCTGTGAAGCGCCCATGACGCGGGTGCACACCAGCGCGCCGTGAGCCCGCGCGCCGCGCACAGCGGCCCGCTCCCCCAGCCCGCCTCCGTACGCCCCGCGCGCCCGTACGCGCCGTACGCCCCAACACCGCCGTACGCCCCGCACGCGCCACGCGCGCCCCAGAGTCGCCCCAGAGGCGGCCCGTACGCCCCGGACGCCGCAGACGCCCCTCAGAGGCCGCAGCGCCCGGCCGCCGCCTCCACGAGCGCCACCGCCTCCGCCACGCGCCCGCTCCCACCGCTCTCCGCGGCCGCGGCGCCACCCGGCGCGCGCTCCAGCGCGTGCACCAAATCATGACCGGCCACCGCGACCTGGTCGGCGATCATGAACACCCCCGCGTCCGGCATGATCCGCGGCGGGGTACCGGGCGCCTCCAGACGCTGGGCCCGCACGGACAATTCCCTCGCCAGAGCCAGTCCTTCGGTCGCCGCGCCCTGGCGCAGCCGGGACTGCGGAAGGGAGCGCAGCCGGTCGGCGAGGCGGTCGACGGCACGGAGCAGGGGGGTCGCATCATCCACGCCGAGAGCGTATGCGCCACCCACGGACTGTTGCCAACGGCCGAACACTCAGGCACGGTGAGCTGAAGGACCCCTCCCGGGTGTTCACCCGGGCCCGGAATGGACGCGTCCGGAGGCGCCGATGTCCCAGATCTTCTCCGACGAGACTCACCGGAACCTACTCTCCCGCATCCCCCAATGCACCGGCCGTGACATTGCCGACTGGCTGCGCACGGTAGACGAAGGTCCCGCCTTCTTCCGCTTCGAGGAGAAGGTCAGCTGGCTGCGGGGCGAGCACCAGCTCGCCTATGGGCACGCCAAAGCGATCATCCACGAACACGACCTGAGGCGCGCGGCACGCAAGCTGCTGTAGCCCGCTGCCTGGAGGCAGACGCGTGTACCACAGACGGGCACGACACGAGAGCGGGTTACGTCGCAGACGGCCGAAGGGCCCGCGGAGGCAATCGCCTCCGCGGGCCCTTCGGCTGTTCGGCCGTAACGCTGTGCGGCCGTAACGGGACTAGTCCCTGAAGATGGAGATCAGCCGGAGCAACTCCAGGTAGATCCACACCAGCGAGAGCGTCAGACCGAACGCGGCCAGCCAGGACTCCTCGCGCGGAGCGCCGTACCGGACGCCGTCCTCGACCTGCTTGAAGTCCATCGCCAGGAACGCGGCACCGAGCACGACGCCGATGATCCCGAAGACGATGCCCAGCGGGCCGGTGCGGAAGCCCATGCCGTCACCGCCGCCGATGGCGGCGAACAGCAGGTTGACCGCCATCAGCAGGATGAAGCCGATGGCCGCCGCGAGTACGAAGCGCTGAAAGCGCGCGTTCACCCGGATGAGGCGGGTCTTGTACGCGGCGAGCACACCGACGAAGACGGCCATCGTGCCGAGGACCGCCTGCATCGGGGCGCCGGACCAGCGCTCGTTGTACACCTGGCTGATGACGCCGAGGAAGAGCCCCTCGAAGAGGGCGTACCCCATGATGAGCGCGGGCGAGGCCTTGCGCTTGAACGACTGCACCAGGCCCAGCACCATCGCGATGAGCGCGGCGCCGATGCCCGCGCCGATGGGCAGCTGGGCGATCCATGCGGCGGCGGCGGCGACGATGACGGTGCCGAGCGTCATGCCGGTGCGCATGACGACGTCGTCCATCGTCATCCGGTCGGTCTGCGGACCGGCCGGGGGCGCCCCGTACATCTGCTGGAGCTGCTCGGGCGTCAGGTTCTGCTGGGCACCGGCCGCGTAGGGGTTGCCCGGCGCCTGTTGCTGCTGCTGCGCGTACGGATTGCTGCCCGCGTAGGGGTTGCCCTGGACTGCGGCGGGGCCCCCGGCCTGCTGGGCCGCGCCGAAGCCGGCGTAGCCGCCGCTGCGGCTGAACCCCCGTCGCGAGAAGACCGGGTTGCTGCTCCTCATCTCACTCCTCCATGGCCGCCCTGCGCGACCTTGACTCAAGAGTAATGGGTAAGCAAAGAAAGCACCCTAGTGCCCAAGGAGGATCTTTTCACGCGCGCCCGGACAGCGCGAGGTCCCCGCGGAAGCGGGTGCGGGGCCGGACGCGGGCCCTGGCCGCACGGTGGGCGACCGGCTACGCACGCAGAGTGCGGCCACAAGATCTGGAGGTGCCCGGAACCGGACTTGAACCGGTACGCCCGCGAGGGGCAGCGAGGTTTAAGCTCGCCGTGTCTGCATTCCACCATCCGGGCAGCGGCTCACCCTGGGACGTACGAAGTGACGTACCTCCCTCCCCATAGGAGAGCAGCACGAGCCTATCCGGGCCGATGGACCCGAACAGCGAATCACCGGACCGAGGTTGTCTTATTTTATTGGCAACTGAGGGCCCATCAGCAGTGGGTCAGGGTACCCGCCGATGCCGGCGCCCGACCGGACCTGCTTATATGCCCTGTGGCCCCTTTGACGGCGGATTGACGCAATCTCGATGCCCCCGTTCGGGGGGTCCTCTCCTACCCAAGGAGGACTCCGGCCGACGCGCCTACGACCCGGGTCGCGCGCAGAACCGGAGGAGCGACGGATCCCGTCCTTGTTTATGGCAAGGACGATGGAAGGACGTCCCGGCCGACCGCACCGCACGACAGGAGCCCCGCACCGTGACCACCACCACCTCCGGCGTCGAGTCCGCCGCCCGTCCCACGACGGCGGCGGCCCGAGCAACGGACCTCTCCAAGGTCTACGGACAGGGCGAGACCCAGGTCGTCGCCCTGGACGCCGTCTCCGTCGAGTTCCGGCAAGCCGAGTTCACCGCGATCATGGGCCCCTCGGGCTCTGGCAAGTCCACGCTCATGCACTGCATGGCGGGCCTGGACTCGGTCTCCAGCGGCTCCGCCCGCATAGGCGACGTCGAACTGACGGCCCTGAAGGACAAGAAGCTCACCCAACTGCGCCGCGACAAGATCGGGTTCATCTTCCAGGCGTTCAACCTGCTGCCGACGCTCAACGCGCTGGAGAACATCACCCTGCCGATGGACATCGCGGGCCGCAAGGCCGACCCGGCGTGGCTGGACCGGGTCGTCGAGACGGTCGGTCTGGCCGGGCGGCTCAAGCACCGCCCCAGCCAGCTCTCCGGCGGTCAGCAGCAGCGGGTCGCCGTCGCCCGCGCGCTGGCCGGTAAGCCCGAGATCATCTTCGCGGACGAGCCCACCGGAAACCTCGACTCCCGCTCCGGCGCCGAGGTACTGGGCTTCCTGCGCAACTCGGTGCGCGAACTGGGCCAGACCGTGGTCATGGTGACCCACGACCCGGTCGCCGCGGCCTACGCCGACCGGGTGGTCTTCCTCGCCGACGGCCAGATCGTGGACGAGCTGATGGACCCGACCGCCGACTCCGTGCTGGACCGCATGAAGCGGTTCGACGCCAAGGGCCGTACGAGCTGACGCGAGGCGCGCGTCCGTCACCGCACGCCGCTGCCGCCTCCGCACTCTCCCTTCCTCCCCAGGACTGAACTCTCATGCTCCGTACCGCCTTGCGCAACGTGCTCGCGCACAAGGCCCGGCTGCTGATGACCGTCCTCGCCGTCATGCTCGGCGTGGCCTTCGTCTCCGGCACCCTGGTCTTCACCAACACCATCTCCGCCGCCTATCAGAAGAGCTCCGAGAAGGGCTTCGACGGCGTCGACGTCGCCATCACCCCGCACAAGTCCGACTCGGGCTCGGGCCTCTCCGGCGCCACGCCGCGACTGGGCCAGCCGGTGCTGGACAAGGCGGCCAAGGTGCCCGGCGCCGCCTCCGCCACCGGTGTCGTCAAGGGCTACAGCGCCCTCTCCGACCGCGACGGCAAGCTGCTCGGCGGCGGCTTCTCCACCCTCGGCGGGAACTACTACCCGGGCCCCGACGGCAAGGACCCGCGGTACACGATGACCGAGGGCCACGCGCCCAAGGGGCCGGGCGAGATCGCCCTCGACTCCAAGTCCGCCGAGAAGGGCCACTACAAGGCCGGTGACAGCATCCGGGTGTCCGTGAACGGACCGGTGCGCACCGAGAAGATCGCGGGCATCTTCACCACCGACGACGGCAACGTGGCGGCGGGCGGCAGCCTCGCGCTGTACGACAACGCCACCGCGCAGAAGCTGTTCGCCAAGCCCGGCCAGTTCGACGAGATCGACGTGAAGGCCGCCCCCGGCACCTCCCAGGCCGCGCTCAAGTCCGCGGTCGACAAGGTCCTGCCGGCCAACGCCGAGGCCGCCACCGGCCAGAAGCTCGCCGACGACCAGGCCGAGCAGATCAAGCAGGGCATGAGCAGCATGCAGACCGCGATGCTGGTGTTCGCCGGGATCGCGCTCTTCGTCGGCATCTTCATCATCGCCAACACCTTCACCATGCTGGTCGCCCAGCGCACCAAGGAACTGGCCCTGATGCGGGCGGTCGGCGCGAGCCGCCGTCAGGTGACCCGCTCGGTGCTGATCGAGGCCACCGCCGTCGGCGCCGTCGCCGCCGTCGTGGGCATGGCCGCCGGTGTCGGCATCGGCGCCGGGCTGCGCTCGCTGCTCAGCTCCACCGGGGCCACCGTCCCGGACGGGCCCCTGGTCATCGAGCCCACCACCGTCGCGGCCTCGCTGCTCGTCGGCGTCGTGGTGACCGTGCTCGCCGCCTGGCTGCCGGGCCGCCGCGCCGCGAAGATCCCGCCGGTCGCCGCGATGAGCAGCGTCCACGCGACGCCGACGACCCGCGGTCTGGTGGTACGGAACACCATCGGCGCGCTGCTCGGCGCGGCCGGTGTCGCGCTGGTGCTGTACGGCTCCGGCCAGGGCATGGACGGCAAGGGCCCGATGGCGTTCGGCGCCGCGGTCCTGGTGATCGGCGTGTTCGTGCTCACCCCGCTGCTGTCCCGGCCGCTGATCGCGGCGGCCGCGCCGGTGCTGCGGCTCTTCGGGATGTCCGGCAAGCTCGCCCGGCAGAACGCGGTGCGCAACCCGCGCCGTACCGCCGCCACCGCCTCCGCGCTGATGGTCGGCCTCACCCTGATCACCGGCATGACGGTCATCGCGGGCAGCGTCCAGAAGGGCATCGACCAGATGGCCTCGGACGGGCTGAAGTCCGACTACGTCGTCAGCATGGGCGGCGCGGGCGGGGCGCCGCGGCCGCTCTCCCCGGAGGTGGCCAAGACGCTGGAGAAGCAGCCCGAGGTCACCGCGGTCAGCCCGCTGCGCCAGGCCCCGGCCAAGATCGGCGGCCAGACGACCACCCTGTCGGGCGTCAACCCCAAGGCCATCAGCGAACTGGTCGGCGTGGACTTCCTCCAGGGGTCCTTCTCCGGCTTCGGCGGCAAGACGGCCGTCGTCGACGACAAGACCGCCGACCAGCACGGCTGGAAGACCGGTTCGTCCATCCCGGTGACGTACCAGGACGGCACCAGCGCCAAGCTGACCGTGGGCGGTGTGTACGAGGGCAACCAGATGATCCGCGGCGTCATGGCCGACGCCGCCGCCATGACCCCGCACATGGCCACCGTCGCCGACTTCCAGGTGATGGTGAAGACCAAGGGCGGGGCGACCGAGGCCAACAAGGACGCGCTGACGAAGGCGCTCGGCGACAACCCGGCCCTCCAGGTCCAGAACAAGAAGGACATCTCCGACAGCATCGCCAAGCTCTTCACCCTGATGCTGAACATGCTCTACGGCCTGCTGGCCATGGCCGTGATCGTCGCGGTACTCGGGGTCATCAACACCCTGGCCATGTCGGTCTTCGAGCGGTCGCAGGAGATCGGCATGCTGCGGGCGATCGGCCTGGACCGGCGCGGCATCAAGCGGATGGTGCGGCTGGAGTCGCTGGTCATCTCGCTCTTCGGCGGGGTGCTCGGGATCGGCCTCGGCGTGTTCTTCGGCTGGGCGGCCGGTGAGCTGATCGCCACCGGGCTGACGACCTACGAACTGGTCCTGCCGTGGGGCCGGATGGGTCTGTTCCTGGCGATGGCCGCCGTCGTGGGCGTGCTGGCGGCCCTGTGGCCCGCGCGCCGGGCGGCCAAGCTCAACATGCTGGAGTCCATCAAGGCCGAGTAGACCGGCTGGGAGTGACACGAACGGGCCTGACGCGCTCCCCGCGCGTCAGGCCCGTTCGTTCGTCCGCCCCGCGTCAGCCGCGCCAGTCGCGGGTCCGCAGCGGCAGCCCGGACGCGCCGCTCTCCGGCGTACGGACGGCGAGGATCTGGTTGACGCCGATCCGGTTGCGCTCGAACGAGAGGGCGCAGGCGGCCATGTAGAGCCGCCAGACCCGGGCCCGGCCCGGGGAAGTCAGCCGGACGGCCTCCGGCCAGGACCGCTCCAGGTTGGTGACCCAGCGGCGCAGGGTGAGCCCGTAATGCTCCCGGATCGCCTCCACGTCGCGCACCTCGAACCCGGCCTCCTCCAGCTGGGTCACGGTGCGGCCGACCGGGGCCAGTTCGCCGTCGGGGAAGACGTAGCGGTCGATGAACTCGTCGACGTGGTACGCCTCCTCGTCCGGCTCGGGGCGCCGGGCGATCTGGTGGTTCAGCAGCCGCCCGCCGGGGGTCAGCAGCCGGTGCAGGATGCCGGTGTACTCGGCGTACCGTACGGAACCCACGTGCTCGGCCATGCCGATCGAGGAGATCGCGTCGTACGGGCCGTCGTCGATCTCGCGGTAGTCCTGCACCCGGATCTCGATCTTCTCGGTCAGCCCGGCGTCCGCGATGCGCTTACGGGCGTACGACGCCTGCTCCTCGGAGAGCGTGATACCGACCGCGCGCACCCCGTACTCGCGCGCCGCGTGCAGCACCATCGAGCCCCAGCCGCACCCCACGTCCAGCAGCCGCTGTCCGGGTTCCAGCGCGAGCTTGCGGCAGACCAGGTCGAGTTTGGCGTGCTGGGCGGCTTCCAGGGTCGCGTCCGGTCTGTCCCAGTACGCGCACGAGTAGACCATCGAGGGGCCGAGCACCAGCTCGTAGAAGTCGTTGCCGACGTCGTAGTGGTGGCTGATGGCCTGTTTGTCACGGCGCAGGGTGTGCAGCGGCCCGCGCGTCGCCCCGGCCTCCTCGCGCGGCGGGGCCGGGGGCAGTCCCAGGCCGGCGAGGGTGACCAGATCGCGGACGGCGCGGCGCGCCTTCGGGTCGCGCGCCGCCTTCCACGCCGTGACGAGACGACCGGGGCGCCCGGCGGCGGGTTCGTCGTCCCGCTCCCACAGCAGTCCGGCCAGCTGGTCCAGCGCCTCGTAGAGGTCGCCCTCGATCTCCAGGTCGCCCGCCACCCAGGCCCGGGCGAGGCCCAGTTCGCCGGGCTTCCACAGCATCCGGCGCAGCGCCCGGCGGTTCCGCAGGATGAGAACGGGGGTGCCGGGCGGACCGGTCTCGCTGCGGTCCCAGGCCCGGATGCGGAGCGGCAGCGGGGTCCCTAGCGCCTCCTCGGCCAGGGCGGCCAGTCGCGCGGCGGCGTCGGTCATGTCGGCACACCTCCATGATGGCGAGTCAGGGAAGATTCGCTCACCACGTAAACACCATGGAACCGCCCGGACAGTCCCGCCGACACGTCTGGAATCGGTAAAAAGAGCGCACGCGAAGGGCGCCCGCCCCACGGATGGCGGACGCCCTCGGCGCTTGCTCGATATTCAGATGTGCTCAGTTCTCAGGTGCGGCCGGGGCCGGGGTCCGTCGTCAGGACGCCTTGGCCTTCTCCGCGGCGACGTCGGCGGCGGGCTTCTTCGCGGCGGCGGCCGCGGAGACCGGGGCGGCGGCCTCGTAGAACTCCTCGCGGGGGTTCTCCATGGCGCCGAGCGAGACGACCTCGCGCTTGAGGAACATGCCCAGCGTCCAGTCGGCGATGACCCGGATCTTGCGGTTGAAGGTCGGCATCGCCAGACCGTGGTAGCCACGGTGCATGTACCAGGCCAGCCGGCCCTTGAGCTTGATCTTCATCTTGCCCATGACGATCATCGCGACGCCCTTGTGGAGGCCGAGACCCGCGACGGCACCCTTGTTGGCGTGCTTGTACTCGCCCTGCGGGAAGCCCCGCATGCCCGAGATCACGTTGTCGCCGAGGACCTTGGCCTGGCGCAGCGCGTGCTGGGCGTTCGGCGGGCACCAGGCGCCCTCGCCGCTGGCGAGGTCCGGCACCTGGGCGTTGTCGCCCGCGGCCCAGATGTAGTCGGTGCCCTTCACCTGGAGGGTGGCACCGGTGTCCACGTGGCCGCGCGGGCCGAGCGGGAGGCCGAACCGGGCGAGCGCCGGGTTGGGCTTGACGCCCGCGGTCCACACGATGGTGTTGGAGTCGACCTCGAGGCCGTTCTTGAGCACCACGTGGCCGTCGACGCAGGAGTTCATCGAGGTGTTGAGGTAGATCTCGACACCGCGGTTCTGCAGGTGCTCCAGGCCCCACTGGCCGAGCTTCGGGCCGACCTCGGGGAGGATCTTGTCGGCCGCGTCGACGAGCACGAAGCGCATGTCCTCGCGCTTCACGTTCGGGTAGTACTTGGCCGCGTCGCGGGCCATGTCCTCGACCTCGCCGATGGTCTCCGCGCCCGCGAAGCCACCGCCGACGAAGACGAAGGTGAGCGCCTTGCGCCGGATGTCCTCGTCCGTGGTGGAGTCAGCCTTGTCGAGCTGCTCGAGGACGTGGTTGCGCAGGCCGATGGCCTCTTCTATGCCCTTCATCCCGATGCCGTTCTCGGCCAGGCCGGGAATCGGGAAGGTGCGGGAGACCGCGCCCATCGCGATGACGAGGTAGTCGAAGGGCAGCTCGTACGCCTCGCCGACGAGCGGCTGGACGACGGCGACCTTGCGGTCCTGGTCGATGTTCGACACCCGGCCGGTGAGGACCTCCGCCTTGGGAAGCACACGCCGCAGCGGAACCACGACGTGGCGCGGAGAGATGCTGCCGGCCGCAGCTTCGGGGAGGAAGGGCTGGTACGTCATGTACGAGCGGGGGTCGACGACCGTGACAGTCGCCTCGCCGTACCGCATCTTCTTGAGGATGCGGCGCGCCGCGTACAGGCCTACGTACCCACCGCCTACAACGAGGATCCTGGGACGCTCCGTGGTGCTCATGATTCGAGTATCCAGCACCCATCGGGGGGGACCTCGTGAGCCCCTTCACAAGCAATGTGGGGGTATCTGCTACACTCCGCCGCCCCCTTGATGGAGGCCATAGCTCGGCCGGGGAACCGGTAACCGGAGCGAGGCGTTCCCAGGCCCGCTGAGCAGCGATAGCTGTTGAACGCGCGAGTAGACCACGGGGTTCCCGAGCGGTCCGTCGCATCGGCCGGTCGCCCCATGTTCCGGCCGACTTGATGAACACCGTCACCAATAGCGGCCCTGAGGCGGCCCAGAAGGCGGCCACCAGGCACCTTTTTCATGTGAAGAGTTTCACGAACTCTTTTGGCGAGGGTCCGCGGAAGGCCCCGGAAGGGCCCTCCACAGCCGCTCAGACGATAACGTCCCCGCTCAGGCGATGCTCCACGCGATGCCGTCGAGGATGTCGTGTTCGCTCACGACGACCTCCTCGGCACCGGTCCGATCCATGATCGCCAGCAGCACCAGAGCGCCCGCGGTGATCACGTCGACCCGGCCCGGATGCATCGCTCCGATCGCCGCCCGCTCCGCGTGGGTCGCGGTCAGCAGCTTGGCCGTGATCTCGCCGACCTGCCCCGCGTGGACCCGGGCGTGGTGGATCGCGGCCGGGTCGTACTCCGCGAGGCCCAGCGCGATGGCGGCGACGGTGGTGACCGTACCGGCCAGCCCGACCAGGGTGTGGCCGCCCGCGCCGGGGCGGCAGCCGCCGGTGAGCGGCACCGTCTCCTCGGCGAGGTCCAGCGCCCGCTCGATATCGGCCCTGATGGCCGAGATCTGATCCTCCGTCGGCACCTCGGCGACCTGGCCGTCCGTGACGAGATGCCGCTCCGTCAGCCGGACACAGCCGATGTCGACGCTGCGGGCCGCCCGCACCCCGTCGTCGCCGCTGACGAACTCGGTCGAGCCGCCGCCGAGGTCCACCACCAGGAACGGGCCGCTCAGGTGCTCATGGCCGGTCAGCTCCTTGGTCGCGCCGGTGAAGGAGAACTCAGCCTCCTGGTCCCCGGTGATCACCTCGGGCTCGACGCCGAGGATGTCCACGACGCCGCGGACGAACTCCGCGCGGTTCTCGGCGTCCCGCGAGGCCGAGGTGGCCACGAAGCGGACGCGCTCGGCGCCCAGCGTGCGTATGACCTCCGCGTACTCCCGGCACGCGGCGAAGGTGCGCTCCAGCGCCTCGGGGGCCAGCCGACCGGTGCGGTCCACGCCCTGGCCCAGCCGGACGATCTTCATCCGGCGGTCCAGCTCGGTCAGCTCGCCCGTGGCCGGGTCGGCGTCGGCGACCAGCAGCCGGATCGAGTTGGTGCCGCAGTCCACGGCCGCGACGCGGGTCATACGGCCTCCTCCTCACTCTTCTGAGCGCAGGGCGCGACGCACGGTCCCTTGCGCCACCACTCGGGCAGCAGCGCGATCGCCTCGTCGCCGAGCGGGTTGACCCCGGGCCCGGCCGCGAGGGAGTGGCCGACCAGGACGTGCAGGCACTTCACCCGGTCCGGCATGCCGCCCGCGCTCGGGAAGCCCTCCAGCACCTCGATGGCGTCGCGGCGCGCGATGTAGTCCTCATGGGCGGCGCGGTAGGCGGCGGCCAGTTCCGGGTCGCTGCCCAGCCGGGCCGTCATCTCCTTCATCACGCCCTCCGCCTCCAGCGTGCCGATCGCGGACGCGGCGCGCGGGCAGGTCAGGTAGTACGTGGTGGGGAACGGCGTGCCGTCCTCGAGGCGCGGCGCGGTCTCGACGACATCGGGGTTGCCGCAGGGGCAGCGGTGCGCGACGGCGCGCAGACCCCGCGGGAGGCGGTTCAGCTGCTCCTTGACGGCGGCGATGTCCGCGTCGGTGGGCGCGGTGGGCTCCGTCTGCGGAGGGGGCGTGTCCATGAGGGGAAAGTTCTCTTCGATCGGTGTCGGACCGGGTGCGGCCGTTTACGGCGTCGGCGCGGCGCGTCAGCGGTCCGCGGCGGCGGCCGCCTTCGGCGTGTCCGCCGTGTCCACGGCGTCCCAGAGGTTGGTGTACCAGGGGCGGTCGGCCGCGCCCCGGTCGGTGGAGCGCTCGGCCCTGGCGCCGGGGTCCACCATGCTGAAGCCGGTCTCGCCCGGCATCAGGTAGTGCAGATGCGCGCGGGCCTGCCGCTCGATGTACGCGGGGTCGCGCAGCCGGGCCTTCTGCTCGCTCAGCTTGGCCACCTCGGCACGCTCGCGCTGGGCCTGGCGCCGCTGGTCGGCGATGTCCGAGCGCTGGGAGATGTACTGCCGCATCGGGTAGGCCAGCGCGACCACCATGGAGCAGACGACCAGGGCGAGGAGGGCGGCCCGGCCGGTGAGCCGGCTGCGGCGGCGCTTGATCCGGGCACGGTAGACCCGGGCGGCGGCGTGTTCGCCGAGCGCCTTGAGTCTGGTCGCGGTGGAGAACCGATCCGCCGGCACGTCGCCTCCCCGGAGATGACTTCGCTTGAGCAGTGCCCGCTTCAGCGGGCGCCGTCCCCGGCCACGGTACGGGACCGCGGCCGGGGACAGGCGTCAGACGTGCCCGCTGGAGAGCGGGGTCAGCCCTTGAAGCGCGGGAAGGCGGAGCGGCCCGCGTACACCGCGGCGTCGTCCAGGATCTCCTCGATGCGCAGCAGCTGGTTGTACTTGGCCACCCGCTCGGAGCGGGCCGGGGCGCCGGTCTTGATCTGGCCGCAGTTGGTGGCGACGGCCAGGTCGGCGATGGTGACGTCCTCGGTCTCACCGGAGCGGTGCGACATCATGCACTTGAAGCCGCTGCGCTGGGCCAGCTCGACGGCGTCGAGGGTCTCGGTCAGCGAGCCGATCTGGTTGACCTTGACCAGCAGGGCGTTCGCGGTGTCGCTCTCGATGCCGCGGGCCAGCCGCTCGGGGTTGGTGACGAACAGGTCGTCACCGACCAGCTGGACCTTGTCACCGAGCTGCTCGGTGATCGTCTTCCAGCCGTCCCAGTCCTCCTCGTTCAGCGGGTCCTCGATGGAGACCAGCGGGTACGCGTCGACCAGCTCGGCGTAGTACGCGGTCATCTCGGACGCGGTGCGGGCCTTGCCCTCGAACTGGTAGACGCCGTCCTTGTGGAACTCGGAGGCGGCGACGTCGAGCGCGAGCGCGATGTCCTGGCCGGGCTGGTAGCCGGCCTTCTTGATGGCCTCGACGATCAGGTCCAGGGCGTCCCGGTTGGAGTCGAGGTTCGGCGCGAAGCCGCCCTCGTCGCCGAGGCCGGTGGACAGGCCTCGCTCCTTCAGCACGCCCTTGAGGGTGTGGTAGACCTCGGCGCCCCAGCGCAGGGCCTCGGAGAAGGACTCCGCGCCGACCGGCGCGATCATGAACTCCTGGATGTCCACATTGGAGTCGGCGTGCGAACCGCCGTTGAGGATGTTCATCATCGGGACCGGCAGCAGATGCGCGTTCGGACCGCCGAGGTAACGGAAGAGGGGCAGGTCGGACGCCTCGGAGGCGGCGTGTGCCACGGCAAGGGAGACGCCCAGGATGGCGTTGGCGCCGAGCGAGGACTTGTCCGGGGTGGCGTCCAGGTCGAACATCGCCTGGTCGATCAGGCGCTGCTCGGTGGCGTCATACCCGACCAGCTCGGGGCCGATCTGCTCGATGACGGCGAGGACGGCCTTCTCCACGCCCTTGCCGCCATAGCGGTTCTTGTCGCCGTCACGGAGTTCGAGGGCCTCGAAGGCGCCGGTGGAGGCGCCGGACGGGACGGCGGCACGGCCGGTGCTGCCGTCGTCGAGGCCGACCTCGACCTCGACCGTGGGGTTGCCTCGCGAGTCGAGGATCTCGCGAGCTACGACGACGTCGATGGACGGCACGAGGATCTCCTTCGTATGGGTCTTCGGTAGCAGCATGAGCCTAACCGCACCGAAGCCCCGGCGGGGTGCACCGTGGGGGCGGCGCACCCGGCCGGGGCTCGTTGACTACGGTGTGGCTGCTCAGCTCAGGTGCAGCTGCTGGCCGGGGAAGATCAGGTCGGCCTTCTGGACGACGTTCTTGTTCAGCTCGAAGAGCTTCTTCCAGCCGCCCTTGACGTCCTCCGTCTTGGCGATCTTGCCAAGGGTGTCACCGGCCTTGACCTTGTACTCGCCGTCGCCCTTCTTGATCGGGCCGCGGGCCTGGTCGCGCGCGGCGTGCTCGGGCGCGCTGCGCGGCGCGGCCTTCGGCTTGGCGGACGGGGCCGGCTGCGCGGAGTCGGACTGGCTCTGCTGCGGCGCGGACGGAGCCGGGGCGGCCGGGGCGCCGCCGGAGGTCAGGCCCTTGCCACAGACCGGCCAGGCGCCCTTGCCCTGGCTCGCGAGGACCTTCTCGGCTACCTGGATCTGCTGGGCCTTACCGGCCTTGTCTGCGGTGGGAGCGAAGGCGGTACCGCCGTAGGCGGCCCAGGTGGAGGAGGAGAACTGCAGGCCGCCGTAGTAACCGTTGCCGGTGTTGATCGACCAGTTGCCGCCGGACTCGCACTGCGCGACCTGGTCCCACTGGGAGCTGGTGGCGGCAGAGGCGGACGTCGCACCGATGAGCGGGGTGGCCACGGCGGCTCCGGCGAGGCCGACGAGCGCGGTGATGCGAGTGGCCTTGGACGGACGACGGTGCTTGCCCTGAGCATTGGACATGTTCGTTCGTTTCCTCACCGACGCCTACGAGGTGAGCTGTCGGGTTCGGGCGTGAGTTGCCCGGCTGGGTGCGGGGACCGCACCCTGCTTCACCCCTAGCCGTTCGGCCGATTCCGCTGGCCTCCCGGCACTTACCTTGGGTCCCCCGCTCCTGCCTTCGGCGCTGGCGCGTCGGTACCGGACGACCGCCGGCAGGACTCGGCGTGACGGTCGACGGTGCTCGTTGTGGCGAGCGGAAAGACGTTAAACACACGTCCGGGAAACGTTCAAACACCCTTATCGCAGCGAAGAGGGCGGTTATCGATCTCACCCGACCCACATCGGCGCAGGTGGGGCCGGGTGCGGAGAGACCGGACAGGACGGACGGGCCGGAAAATGTGACGAGAGGTATGTCTCACCGGAGCCAGATCGGGCAAATCACCCCGAACTACCGGCCCTTGATGGTGAGGTCAAGTCGCTGACCAGGGAGAATGAGATCCGGGTCGGTTCCGATGAGGTTCTCGTTGGACGCGTAGAGCCGACGCCAGTCGGCGCCCAACTCCTGCTTTTCGGCGATTGCTGAAAGGTTGTCACCCGGACGCACTGTGTAGCCGCCATCCGAGGGGTTTTCGGCGCGGTCGGTACCGCCACGCGAGGCATGGCCGCTCGGCCGCTCATCCCGGTCCCGGTCGCCCCGGTGCTTCCCCGAGGAGCCCCCGGAGCCGCTCTCGGTGGCGGAGGGGGTCGGCGAGGGGTCGGAGGTGCTGGACGAGGGGGACGGGGAGGGCGCGTCGTCGTCCGGCCCGTCGGGCGAGGCGGAGGCGGAGCCTTCGGACTGCTCCGGCCGCTCCGGCCCGCCGGACGCGTCCGGCGAGCCGGGGGTGTGCGACGCGCGGGGCGTGTCCGTCGCGCCGGGCGCCTTGCCGGACGAGTCGCCGCCCCGCCCGTCCGAGTCGCCCGAGCCCTCCGAGTCGCCGCGCTGGGCGTCCTGCCGGGGCGGAGGTGCCGTACTGCCCGGGTTCACGTCCGGGGCGTCGTCGCCGTCGCTCAGCCCGGCGTTCAGCGCGCAGCTGGGCCACGCGTCGGGGCCGCGGTCGCCGAGGATCGACTCGGCGACGGATATCTGCTGGGAGCGGCTGGCGAGGTCGGGGCGCGGGGCGTAGCTCGTGCCTCCGTACTTCTTCCACATGTCGAGGGTCAGCTGAAGACCGCCGTAGAAGCCGTTGCCCTCGTTGGCGCTCCACATCCCGGCGCTCTCGCACTCGGCGACCTGGTCCCACGTGGAGGCGGGGGCGGCCTGGGCGCCGGTCGCTCCGAAGAGCGGGATGGCGATGCTCGCACCGGTCACCCCCGCCGCGATGACGATGGCCGGAGCCTGGCGGGGGCGGCGGTGACGTCCGTTCCCGGAAAGCATGCGAATCGCCTCTCGTGTGGGGGCTCGTTTGTCGGTTGAACATAGCGACGCCACACGATCATCACAAGCCGGTGTATCCCAGGTCACGCCACGGTCACGCGGCTGACCGGATGTCACTTTTCCCAGGTCACCGGGAGGGTGCGCAGCCCGCGCATGATGAGTCCGCCGCGCCAGCGCAGTTCGTCCGGCTCCGCGCCGAGCCGGAGGCCGGGGATGCGGCGGAGCAGGGTGGCGAGGGCGGTCTGCGCCTCCAGGCGGGCCAGCGGGGCGCCCAGGCAGTAGTGGATGCCGTGGCCGTAGCCGAGGTGCTGGTTGTCGGTGCGGGCGAGGTCGAGGGTGTCCGGGCCGGGGAAGCGCTCGGGGTCGCGGTCGGCGGCGGCGAGCACCACCAGGACCGGTTCCCCCTCGCCGATGTGCTGCCCGCCGATGGTGACCGGCTCGGTGGCGAACCGCCAGGTGGCCATCTCCACCGGGCCGTCGTAGCGCAGCAGTTCCTCGACCCCGGTGGCGAGCAGCCCCTCGTCCCCTTCTTCTGCTTCTTCCAGGTGTTGCTGGAGCCGGGCGCGCTGGTCGGGGTTGCGCAGCAGCGCGTAGAGGCCGTTGCCGATGAGATTGACGGTCGTCTCGAACCCGGCGAACAAGAGGATGAAGGCCATCGCCGCGGCCTCGTTCTCGGTGAGGTGGTCGCCGTGGTCGCTGGCCCGGATCAGATCGGAGATGAGGTCGTCGCCGAGCGCGGCACGCTTCCGGTGGATCAACTCGGCCAGATACGCGCGGATCCGCTTCACCGCGCGGGCCACACCGCCGCGCGGGCCGCCGCCGTGCCGGATCATCGTCGCGGCCCAGTCCCGGAAGTCGTCCTGGTCCTCGCGCGGGACGCCGAGCAGATCGCAGATCGCGTAGATGGGGAGAGGAAAGGCGAACTCGTGGATGAGGTCCGCCTCTCCCCGGTCCGCGAAGGCGTCGATGAGGCCGTCGGTCAGCTCGCGCACCCGAGGGGCGAACGCGGCGACGCGGCGCGGGGTGAACGCCTTGGAGACCAGCCGCCGCAGCCGGGTGTGGTCCGGAGGATCGATATTGAGCAGATGTGTCATCAGATCCGCGCGCTGCTCGCCCGGGATGCCCACTTTGCCCCGGGCGTGAGCGGACTCACTGTGCCGCTGGGGGTTCTTCGACAGCCGGGCGTCGGCCAGGGTCTGCCGGGCGTCGGCGTACCGGGTCACCAGCCAGGCCTCGACCCCGCTGGGGAGCGTGGTCCGATGCACGGGGGCGTGCTCGCGTAGCCAGGCGTACGCGGGGTAGGGATCGGTGGCGAACTCCCAGGTGAAGAGGGTGGGAGCGGGGGTAGGACAAGGCTGATCGGGCACGCCCCGACGATACCGGCCGCCGCTCATGGATTCCGATACGCCGCTTATCGGAAGTAAATCCATAACGCGCAAGTAAAGCCAATTAATGTCGATGCAATTCGACGACCATCTCCACACACCCTCCACGATGCGCTCACAGCGCGCGGCGATTGCCCGAAATCTGATGGCTGTGACCCTCGCCCTGAGTGACCTGCGGCGCACTCCGCCCAGGCCTCCGGCGCATGCGCTGACGTCGCCCAATGAGGCAAAATGCAGGGGTGGCTGAAACAGCGTCAGGTGGTTGAATGAGACTCCGGCACATGCACGGGGCCACCTGCCCCTGGTGATACGATCACCGCGCTTGCCAGGCGAGCCAAGGGCCCGTAAGACACACGGCGATCCGGTAAATCAGCCGAGAGGGTTACCACTCTGAGGAGCACTATGCCGCCAGTTGGGCATATGGAGCCGTGCCGGCGCACCCCTGCCTGTGCGCAGCCCACGGCAGGGCCAGTGCGGTGCGCCCCGTTCCCTCGGGTGCCGTACGGGAGCTGACTTACCGCCGCTTCTCCATAACACCCGGATTCTTCTCACGCACCCACCCTTCAGTCCCTGGCGGTCTAGTCGTTTAAAGAGAGTCTTATGACGCATTACATACAGGATCCTGCGCTCTGGGCCCTGATCGCTGGCGCGCCTCTCGCCGCAACCGCCATTATCCGCGGGCGAAAAGCGAGAGCGAAGCTCAGTACCGAGAAGGCGGAACTTGAGAACCGCACCGCTGATCTCGAAAACAACTACGCGGCGGCGGTTCAGGACGCTCAGATACGCTCCGAGGAAGCCACCAAGAGCGCATTGAAGTCCGCTATGCGGACGCTCCAGGGTCTCGCCAACGAGCAGCAGCTGGCGATCACGAAGCTGCAGGACCGCTACGGCGAGCACCACATTCTCCAGGACCTCCTGGAGATCGACCACATGAACTCGCAGTTCGGCCGCCGTGCGCAGTCGATCGCCGTTCTGTGTGACGGCTGGCTGGGCCGTCAGCGCGCCGTCGCCTCCGTCTACGACGTGGTGCGCAGCGCCAAGGGCCGCATCCGCCACTACACGCGCGTCGAGATCCGCTCGCAGAGCAACTTCGCCCTGGTCAGCCGGGCTGTCGAACCGGTCGCGCTGGCGCTGGCCGAGCTGCTGGACAACGCGACCAGCTACTCCGCCCCGGATTCGCCGATCGACATCACCATCCGCACCGTCCCCAAGGGCGTCTGCATCATCATCGACGACGCCGGCGTCGGTATGAACGAGGAAGAGAAGAACCGGGCCGACGAACTCCTCTCCGCCACGCGCGCGGCGGGTGTCACGGGCCTGGGCAATCCGCCGCAGTTCGGCTTCGCCGTGATCGGCGTGCTCGCTTCCCGCTATGGCTTTACCGTCTCCGTCGATTCGGCCTCTCCCTACGGTGGTGTGCGCGCGGTTGTGCTGCTTCCCGAGGACCTTCTGACCAACATGCCCGAACCGGAACAACAGCCCGCACCCCGTACGTCACCGGCGGCCGCCCCCGAGGAGAGCGACGATTCCACCGCGGGCGGACTGCCCAAACGCCGCCGCAAGGGCTCCATCTCCATCGTGCCGCGTTCCGACGCGGCGAACGCCCCCGCCCGGACGAGCGAGGAAACCGCTTCGATCATGGGCGCCTTCCAGCGCGGCACACAGTCCGGTCGCTCCGCAAACCCGAACAGGGAAGGGCATGATCCTCAGTGAACAACGACCTGTCATGGATGCTTGACAGCGCCCTGGAAGTACCCGGTGCGCGTCACGCGATCCTGGTTTCCGCCGACGGTCTGCTGATGGCCCGATCTCAAGAGGTCAGGAAAGACGAGGCCGACACCGTCGCCGCCGCGATGAGCGGCATCCAGTCGCTGAGCCGCACGATGGCCGGCTTCTGCGGCGACCCCCACATGAACTGGCGTCAGACGCTGGTCGAGTTCGACGGCGGCTGGGTCTTCCTCATATCGGCCGGTGAGGGCGCGTACCTGGCGGTCTCCTCCGCGCCCGATGTCGACATGGCCGACATCACCTTCCGTATGCAGCAGCTCGTCGGTCAGCTCGGCAAGGCGCTGACCACGCCACCCCGCGAAACGGGCGTTCAGGCATGACCGCGCCAGAGGAGCAGGAGCCCGAGTCCGCCGGATTAGTGCGACCGTACGTCATCACCAACGGCCGCGGGCTCCCGGACAGCGATCAGTTCAACCTGATCACCCTGGTCACCGCCTCCGAACAGAGACGTGCCCCGACGCTCGACCCGGAGAAACGGAGCCTGCTGGACCTGTGTTCAGGGGGCTACCTCTCGGTCGCCGAGATCGCGGGCCACATGGGGCTCCCGATCGGCATCGTCAAGGTCCTGCTGTCCGACCTGTCGTCGGACGGCTACCTCGTCACGCGCGCCCCCGCGCCTCCCGCCCAGCTCGTCGACGTTTCGCTCCTTCAGGAGGTACTGGATGGTCTCCAGGCCCGCTTCGGATGAGGACGTCTATCTGGACGACGCGGTGCAGATCGCGGCCAAGATCCTGGTCGTGGGGCACTTCGCGGTCGGAAAGACGACGTTCATCGGCACCATGTCGGAAATACCCCCGCTGCGCACCGAGGAACGGATGACGCAGGCCGGTGCGCACGTCGACGACCTGATGGGCACCCGGGGCAAGACCACGACCACCGTGGCCATGGACTTCGGCCGGCTCACGCTCAGCGAACGGCTGGTCCTCTATCTCTTCGGCACACCCGGACAGGAGCGCTTCGTCCAGGTGTGGGAGGACATGACAAAGGGCGCGCTCGGGGCGCTGATCCTGGTCGATCCTGAACGCCTCAAGGAATCCTTCCCGGTGATCGACCTGGTGGAGCAGTACGGACTTCCCTACGCGATTTCCGTCAACCACTTCGATGGCACGCCGGACCGTCCCGATGAGGAACTGCGCGAGGCGCTGGATCTGCTGCCCGAGACACCTGTCGTCACCTGTGACGCACGTGACGAGAAGTCATCGGCCAACGCGCTGATGGCACTTGTTCGTTACCTACAGGAACGTACCCGCTAGGAGCACGTAATGGAGACACAATCGGACTTCCCGGTTCCGCCGCCGGGTTGCCCTGCCCACCGCGGCGGTGAGCGGGTACCGCTGCACGGGCCCGAGTTCGCGGCCGACCCGGATGCCTTCTACACGCATCTGCGGTCGTACGGGCCGATCGCACCGGTCGAGCTGTCCCCCGGCGTGCCGGCCATGCTCGTCACGGACTACTCGGCGGCCCTCCAGGTGCTGCAGAACCCGGATGCCTTCGCCAAGGATGCCCGCCGATGGCGTGATTTCAACGAAGGCAAAGTGCCGCAGAACAGTCCGGTTGTGCCCATGCTGGGATATCGCCCGAACTGTCTGTTCACCGACGGGGCGGAGCATCTGCGGCTGCGCCAGGCGGTGACGGACAGCCTGGCGGGGGTGGACCCGCACTGGCTGAGCCGCCATGTCGAGCAGGTCGCCGCCTACCTCATCGCCCAATTCAGCTCCCGGGGCACGGTCGATCTGCTCAACGACTACGCCAAGATGCTGCCGCTGCTGGTCTTCAACGAGCTTCTCGGCTGCCCGCCGGAAATCGGTGACCGACTGGTCTTCGGCACCTCCGGGATTTTCGACGGCGGAGTCGACGCGGAAAAGGCCAACGAGGAGCTGACGCAGGGCCTGCTGGAGCTTGTCGCACTCAAGCGGCGGCAGCCGGGAAACGACGTCACCTCGCGACTGATGCAGCACGGCGCGAAGCTGAGCGACGAGGAGATGATTCATCAGCTCGTGATGCTCATCTCGGCCGGTACGGAACCCCAGCGGAACCTCATCTCCAACGGGCTCTACCTCATGCTGTCCGACGAGCGGTACTCGGGCGGCGGGCTACTGGTGGAGGACGCCATCGACGACGCCCTCTGGAACCAGGCCCCGATGGCGAACTACGCTCCGCACTATCCCGTGCAGGACACCGAATTCGGTAACGCACGACTTTCCGCGGGCGATTTGGTTCTCATTAGCTTCGCGGCGGCAAATACGGATCCCAAACTCTCTTCGTCCCGCCAGCTCCTG
Organism: Streptomyces sp. NPDC041200; assembly: GCF_055591805.1. Lineage (NCBI taxonomy): Bacteria > Bacillati > Actinomycetota > Actinomycetes > Kitasatosporales > Streptomycetaceae > Streptomyces > Streptomyces sp. NPDC041200. Next base: position 87,672 of record NZ_JBVIZF010000022.1, read on the forward strand.
AGCAAGCGGGCCCATCTCGCGTGGAGCGCCGGACCGCATGCCTGCCCGGCCAAGGACCCCGCTCAGCTCATCGCCGTGGCGGCCATCGAGAAGCTGCTCAACACGCTCCCGGACATCGAGCTGGCGGTCCCGGTCGACAGCCTGACCTGGCGCCCCGGCCCGTTCCACCGGGCCCTTGCCGCGCTCCCCGCCCGCTTTGCCCCGGTGCAGCCCCGGCGGATCGCCGCACCCCCGTCCGGGCAGCGGCAGACCGCCCCGACCGCGCCGTCGGCCACCCCTTCGACGACTCCTCGGAGCCGTTCCCAGGAAAAGCCGGAGAAGGGTAGCTGGTGGAGCTCCTTCCTGGCGTGGTGGAAGGTGTGACGTTGTCCACAGCCCAATCCCTTTGCACCGTGAATGAATCTTCAATCACGGGGGTAGAACCTATCGCGAATTCGTGTGATCCATACATAACTCTCGGTAATTCACGCGAAAAGAGATAAGCAGGCCCGGGGTATTGGACTTGAAGGAGTCATGGTGGAATCTGTCGCTGCCGGCAGCATTGTCGACCGACGAGCCGTAGTTTCACTCATGTCCCGCCTTCGCTCATCGCGAGGACAATCAAACCCCTATCCGATCTACGCGGAACTCAGGGCGATGGGAGATGTTGTGCCCGCGCCCTGGGGCGGCTATCTACTCCTCTCCCACGATGTCTGCGACCACGTACTGCGCAGCAAGAAATGGGCGACCTTCGACGCTGAGTGGCGGGCGCGCCAGGGCGATGTGAATCGTTGGAACGCGCCCGCGTCTCAGCAGCTCAGTAAAACCCTTCAAGGGCTGAATCCGCCGGTGCACACCCTGCAGCGGCGGTCGCTGGGCAATATATTCGACCGATTCACCCTCGATTCCCTCGAGAGACCGGTCACGCGCATCGCCGACACGCTGCTCGACCGGCTCGGCGAGCAGCTGCGCACCACCAAGGAAGCGGATTTCGCTACCACGGTCGGTGAGGAAATGCCAGCGGCGACAATCAGCCACTGGCTACGCCTCCCGGAGTCGGATCACGACCTCCTCAAGTCCCTGACCCACGGTCAGGGACTCGCCCAGGAACTCCTGCCCTCCAAGAGTCAGCTCGCCCAGGCGAACCAAGCCGCCGCGGGCCTTCGCGACTACTTCACCGAGGTCATCCGCGAGCGCCGCCAGAACCCCGGGGACGACGTCCTCTCGGACTGGATCCGCACCTGGAACGAGATCGAACCGGACCGCTCGATCGCCGACGAAACCCTCTACCACCTGGTGATGTTCATCGTCATCGCCTCGATGGAGACCACCTCCACGCTGCTCTCCAACATGGTGTGGCTGCTCGATCAGCACCCCGGCACCGCGGCCTGGCTGCGGTCCCATCCCGAGCAGGTGCCACAGGCCGTGGAAGAAGTGCTCCGCTACGACTCGCCGATCCATCTGACCACCCGGGTCGCCACCGAGGACACCATTCTCGGCGGCTTTCGCATAGCGAGGGACGAGGTGGTCCACGTGATGCTCGGCGCCGCCAACCACGACCCGGCGCAGCACACCGACCCCGACACCTTCGACGTCCTGCGGACGGGAAGTCACCTCGGTTTCGGCGGCGGAATCCACTACTGCATCGGAGCGGCCCTGGCCCGCCTGGAGGCCGTCGTTCTGCTGAAGTCCCTCGTCAGGCGTTTTCCGACCCTCCGCGTCAGCGCGCCTCCGGTATGGGAGCCGCGGGTCGCCTTCCGGCGGCTCACCGCGCTGCATGTGACCGAGCGCTGAATCGCGCCGAACGCCGAACGCCGAACGCCGAATACGAGGCCGCCATGTTCAACGACGTCAAGACCCTCCACATCACCGGCGACGGACCGGAACTGCGAGTGGAACTCAACAGTCCGGAAACCGGTAACGCGATCAGCGAGGAGATCCTCGACGATCTCCTCGTGGTGCTGGAAGAAGTGCACAACCGGCCGGACATACGGGTGTTGGTGCTCTCGGGCGCCGGGCCCGATTTCTGCCGGGGCGGAGACCGTCACGAATTCACCGGACAACTGAGCGACGACCCCACCGGATCCGGGCTGCGGACCATCGGCGGCAAGGCACGCAGAGTATGCGACGCCCTCGCCAGCACCGCCGCCGTCACCATCGCCCGGCTGCACGGACAGGTCATCGGGGCGGGCCTGGCCCTCGCCCTCTTCTGCGATCTGCGCGTCGGCGCGTTCGACAGCCGCTTCCGGCTGCCCGAACTCGCCCTCGGCCTCCCGACCGCCTGGGGCGGTTCACTGCCGCGGCTGCTGCACGAGGTGGGCGCCGCCAGGATCCGCGAGCTGATCCTCACCGGGGACAGCTTCGACGCCGTCCGGGCGGAACAGCTGTCCGTCCTGCACCGGGTGGTCCCCGAAGCCGGGCTGGACGACGCCGTCCGGGAGTGGTCCAAGCCCGTGCTGCGGCGCTCCGGGGCGGCCCTGCGCACCACCAAGGCGCTGCTGAACTCCTACGCGTCCGCCTCCCGGCTCGGCGACACCACCCTGCTGGACGCGGAGATGCTGTCGGCCGTGGTAGCGGCGGGGCGCCAGCGCTGAGGCGCCAGCCGTACAGGCCCGCCGGTCGGGGTGCCCCGACCGGCGGTCAGGCGGACCGGCGGTCAGCCGCTGCCGAACGACCCGCTGCTGCCCTCGTTCCACGTCTTCCGGGCGCCCTCGCCACCCGAGCCGGAGTCCCTGGTGCCGGAGCCGCCCAGCTGGTGCGGACGGCGCCGGGTCTCCGGGGACAGCTCCTCGGGCTCCCGGTTACGGGTCTGGTAGCCGACCCGGCCCTGGTCGTCCTGATGTCCTGGACCGTGGCCCGCCTGCCGCGCCTCCCGCGCGCTCTCGTCCACCTGCTGCCAGGAGCCGGAGCGGGGCTTCGGCTCCTGGGTCGGGACCGGTTCGCGGGCCCGCAGCCGGATGCCCCACCAAATGGCCACGATGAGGATCACGACCACCACGATGCCGACGATCAGCGGTGCCGTCCCGACCACGAAGTCGTGGGGTACGGCGAGATCCATGGCGTACGTATCCATGGCGGCCGGGTACCCCGGTGCGCGGGCTTAACCCCCGTACCGTTCGGCACGTCCCGGTCAGGCCGTGCCCTCCACCGCCAGGATCGCGTCCCGGTAGGCGCGGGCCGCCGCGCGCAGCGCCGTCTCCGGCTCGACCCCGGCCTCCTTGGCGCGGACCGCGAGCGCCAGCAGTTCGTAGCCGAAGCCCTCGCCGTCCGGAAGGGCGACCTCGAGACCGGCGGTACGGGTGCGGGAGGCGAGCTGGGCGGTCAGGGCGAGCGCGGGCTGACCGAGCGGCACCCCTTCGGTGACCGAATCGCGTTGCTTCTCGGCCGTCTTGGTGCGCAGCCAGTGCTCCTTGACGTCCTCGGCGGTCTCCGCGACCTCCTCGCCGAACACATGCGGATGGCGGCGGATCAGCTTGTCCACGATGCCACCGGCCACGTCGTCGATCGCGAACGGCTCGTCCTCGTCCTCCTGCGCGATCCGGGCGTGGAAGACGACCTGGAGCAGTACGTCGCCCAGCTCCTCGCGCAGCGCCTCCCGGTCGCCCTCCTCGATGGCCTCGACGAGTTCGTACGCCTCCTCGATGCCGTACTTGACCAGCTCCTCGTGGGTCCGCGCCCCGCTCCACGGGCACTCCGCCCGGATCCGGTCCATCACCTGGACCAGGTCGAGCAGCCGGGCGCCCGGCAGGTCGTACGAACCGGGCAGCAGCTCCAGGTCCGGCATCGCCTCACGGCCCGAACCCGCCAGCCGGGCCAGCCCGTCGGTCAGCGCGGACTCGCCCTCGGCCGAGGTGATCACGACGGCGCTGCGGCCGCCCTCCGCGACGCAGTAGTCGACCAGCTCGCGCGCCGCCGGGACCGTGTGCTCGACCGCGATGCCCGCCTCGCGCAGATACGGCAGCTGCGGGTGGTGGTCGTCCCCGCACAGCACCCGGTCCGCACCGCGCAGCGCCTGCCAGGCGGGCCAGGAGAGCAGCCCGGGCGCCACCCGGTGGCTGGTGGTGAGGAGAACGACACGGCCGGTGGCGAGGCCGGAGGCGGGGGCGGCGGAGTCAGGCGTGGTCACCCTTGAAACGTAACCTACGCCGGTTGTCGGGAGGCCGTGGAGGTGCGCAGCCAGGCCTCCTTGGCGAGGACCGCGGTGCCCTTGGTGTCGTCCCAGTCGCCGTAGCGCGGGTTGACCGTGATGGCGAGGTCCTTGGAAGTGCGGGTGAACACCGCGTTGACCTTGGCGACGCCGAGCTTGCGCAGCAGCGCGGTACGGGTCAGCTCCATGCGGACCGCGTCGTCGATCTGGTCCGGGGCGATGCCCTGTTCCAGGTAGGCGGCGCGCAGCGCGGCGGCCCCGCCGGACTGCTGCTCGGCGGCGGCGCGGGCGCGCTGCACCGCGCGGCGGCTGACGCCGATGCCGTTGTCCTGTCCGGCCCGCTCGATGACCTTGAACTGGATCATGCGGATCAGGGTGTTCTGGGTCAGCTGGCCGCTGGCGGCGACCAGCTGGTCCGCCCTCGGGGAACCGCGCTGCGCGTCCCGTACGTCCTTCACCTGGGCCTGGAGCTGCGACTCGGTGATCCGGCCGTCGTCCAGGACGGCCGCGGAACCGGCCCGCGGAGTGCCCCCGCAGGCGGTGAGGAGGGGAGCGCAGACCAGCAGGGCGGACGCGGCGGAGACGGAGAGCGCAGTACGGCGGCGGATCATTGAGCCTCCCGGCAGAGATCGTGCGGCGCGACAAACGATCTGGCGTTGATCGATGGTATGGAGTCGGCGCGGCCTAGGCCACTGCTTGGACAACGATTCACCGCGGTCTTGGTCAGCGTCCGGCCGAGAACCGGCGCGGAGCCGCTCCGGACCCCTGAACGGCGACGCTGCGAACGCCCCGCCCCCGTCGCGTATCTTTTCGACCGGACCGCCCCGCACGCGCCCCGCACCCGCGCCTCCGCACCCGCCCCATGCCCCTCCCATGACATGACAAGGACCCTGGATGGACACGGCAGCGACAGCCCCGCCCGGCACCACCGCCGAAGGGGCGACCGCCGCCGCCACGGGCCATGAGCGGCTGCGCGCCCGGGCGGCGGCGCTGCGCCACCCCCGGTTCGATCCGTACTGGCTGGCCCTCGGCCTGTTCGCCGCGTTCGCGACCCTGTCGGTCTGCCGCTACCGCCGCATGGCCACCATGTCGTGGGACCTGGGCATCTTCGAGCAGGCGATACGGGCGTACGCGCACTTCCAGGCCCCGATAGCCGATCTCAAGGGCCCCGGCGCCAACATCCTCGGCGACCACTTCAGCCCCATCACCGCCCTGCTCGCGCCGCTCTACCGGATCTTCCCGAGCCCGGTCACGCTGCTCGTCGCGCAGGCCGCCCTGTTCGCGCTCTCCGCCGTCCCCGTCACCCGGATCGCCGCCCGGCTGCTCGGCCGGGCCCGGGGGCTCGCGATCGGCGCCGCGTACGGGCTGGCCTGGGGCCTCCAGCGCGCCGTGGACTTCGACTTCCACGAGATCTGCTTCGCCGTCCCGCTCATCGCCTTCTCCCTCGAAGCCGTCATCCTCCGGCGCTGGTACGCGGCGATGCTGTGGGCCGCCCCACTGGTCTTCGTCAAGGAGGACATGGGCGCCACGGTCGCCGCGATCGGCGTCGTCATCGCGATCCGCACCCTGCGCGAGCGGGTGCCGGGCATCGCGCCGCTCGCCGTCGCCCTCATGGGCTTCGGCGTGCTGGTCTCGGCGCTCGCGCTCGGCGTCGTCATCCCCGGCTTCAACGGGGCCGGTTCGTACGACTACTGGGACAAGGTCGGCAGCGGGGGCGACTCGGACGCCACCATCCCCGTCCTCACCGCGCTGCGCACCCTGCTGTGGGTCCTGCTGCCGACCACCGGGCTGCTCGCGCTGCGCTCCCCGCTGCTGCTGGCCGCGCTGCCCACCCTCGGCTGGCGCTTCGTCTCCCACGACGAGCACTACTGGGGCACCGACTGGCACTACAGCGCGGTGCTGATGCCCGTCGTCTTCCTGGCCCTGGTCGACGCGCTCGACCGGATCAAGGCCAGCCGCCGGGGCTGGCTCGTCCGTTACGCCCGTCAGATACCCGCCGCGGTCTGCGCCGCGGCCCTGGCGCTGACCACCTCGCTGCCGCTGGCCGGGCTCACCGAGGAGACCACCTACCGCAAGCCGCCCAGCGTGAGCGCGGTGGAGCGGCTGCTGGACCGGATACCCGACGGGGCGACGGTCGAGGCCAACGTCGGCCCGATAGCCCGCCTCACCAGCCGCTGCCGGGTCTTCTGGGTCGGCTCCACCCAGGGCGTCACCCCGCAGTACCTGGCCCTGGCCGAGCCGCCGGACCGCACGGTGCGGCAGGAGCTGGCGTACGCGAAGCAGCTGCACCCGAAGGCGCGGTACGAGGCGCTGGCGACCTCCGGGGGCTACTTCCTCCTGAGGCTCAAGACCCCATCGGCTGCGGTGCGATGACCGCGAACGGAGCGCCCTGCGGGTCCTGCACCAGGGCCATCCGCCCGGCCACCATGTCGAACGGCGGCTTGAGCACCGTCCCGCCCTCCGCCGACAGCTTCGCCACCGTCCGGTCGGTGTTCTCGACCGAGAAGTAGATCAGCCAGTGCGAGGGCGTCCCGGACGGGACCCCTGGGCGCAGCGTCTGGAGCCCGCCGACCGTGCGGCCGTTCACGGTGAGGGCGTAGTAGCCCGGGGCGTCGTCCTCGGCGCCTTCCATGGGACTCGTCTCGATGCCGAGCGCCTCCGCGTAGAACGCGCTCGCCGCCTCGCGGTCGCTGGTGTTCAGCTCGTTCCACACCAGTGCGCCCGGTTCGTTGACGATGCCCGCCCCGGGGAACTGCCGCGCCTCCCAGACGCCGAAGACGGCGCCGGTGGGGTCGGCCGCCACCAGCATCTTCCCGAGGTCCATCACGTCCATGACGGGCATCAGCACGGTACCGCCGTTGCGGCTGATCGCCTCCGAGGTGGCCTGGGCGTCGGTGGAGGCGAAGTAGGTGGTCCAGACGGTGGGCGGCGCGGGCTGGTCGTCCATCGCCTGCGCGGCCATCACTCCCGCCACCGGGTGGTCCTTGAGCGTGCAGACCGTGTACCCGCCGAACTCGGCCGGGCCGATCTCCCCGGACCAGCCGAACAGTCCGGTGTAGAAGTCGAGGGCGGCCTGCTGATCGGAGGCCGTCAGGTCGACCCAGCAGGGCGTGCCGGGCTGGTAGGGAGCGGTGAATTCGGGCATCGCGTGCCTCCCCTGTCAGGCCTCTGCCGTCAATTCTCCTCTGGTGCGGCGGGAGCGCCACTCGGCGGGGAGGCGCCGCCCGGCGCCGTCAGGGGCCTTGGCAGGATTTCGCCCATGAGTGATCCACGGGGGCAGCAACAGCCCATTCCGCATTCCCCTCCGCCCAACCCCTACGCACAGCCGTACGGCCAGCCGTACACGCCTCCTCCCCCGCAGCCGCAGCCTTCGCCGCAGCCGGTGCGGGTCCCGGAACCCGCCGGTGACGAGCGGCGGATGTTCGCGGCGGCGGTGGACTGCGTCCTCTCCCTGGGCGGCGGCTTCGCCCTCGGCACCGACGTCCTCCCGCTGCTCAGGACCGGGACCGATCCCCTGCTCCTCGCCGTGGGCTGTGTGTTCGGGCTGTCCGTCGTCAACCAGGCGCTGGGGGCCTGGATCTTCCGGGCCTCCGTCGGCAAGTGGATGCTGCGGATGCGCGTGGTGCGGGAGACCGACGCCGGGCGGCCGGGGTTCTGGCGGCTGGTCCACCGCTGGCTGCTCGGGATGACCTGGCTGCCGATGCAGCCGCTGCGCTACCTGGCCTGCGCGGACGGCGATCCGTACGAGGACCACTGCAAGATCCGGTACGTGCGCGTCAAGGATCTGCGGCGGCTGCGGTACCTGCGCTGACGGCCCGCCACAAGGCCGCGAAAAACCGGGCGGCGGCCGGCCCCTCAGGGTCGGCCGCCGCCCGGCGGTGAGGGTCAGACGCGGCGTCAGGCCTCGCTGCCCGCCACCCACTGGCTCCAGTCCATGTTCCAGCCGTTGAGGCCGTTGTCCGGTGCCACGGTCTTGTCGTTGGAGTTCTTCACCACCACGACGTCACCGATCTGAGAGTTGTTGTAGAACCAGGCGCCCTGCGTGTTCGGGTCGTTGGCGCCCTTGGTGTCCGACAGGCCCACACAGCCGTGGCTGGTGTTCTGGCTGCCGAAGATGGACTTGGCACCCCAGTAGTTGCCGTGGATGAAGGTGCCCGAGGTGGACAGCCGCATCGCGTGGGGCACGTCCTTGATGTCGTACTCGCCCTTGCCGTCGTCGTCCGTGAAGCCGACCGTCGCACCGTTCATCCGGGTCTCCTTGAACTTCTCGGAGATCACCATCTGACCGTTGTAGGTGGTGTTGTCGGGGCTTCCGGCCGAGATCGGGATCGTCTTGATCAGCTTGCCGTCGCGCACGACCTTCATGGTCTTGGCCTTGGCGTCGACCGTGCTGACCTGGGAGTGGCCGACCTTGAACGTGACGGTCTTCTCCTGGACGCCCTTCACACCCGACGACGCCTCGACGCCGTCCAGGTCCAGCTTCAGGGTGACGGTGGAGTTGGCCTTCCAGTAGTCCTTCGGGCGCAGGTCCAGCCGCTGGCCGCTGAACCAGTGGCCGACGACCTCCTGACCGCTGCTGGAGGTGACCTTGATGTGGGACTGGACGTCCTTCTTGTTGGTCACCGCCTTGTCGAAGTTGATCGACACCGGCATGCCCACGCCGACCGTCGAGCCGTCCTCCGGCGTGAAGTTGCCGATGAAGCTGTTGGACGGGGAGACCGTGGTGAAGGAGGAGTGCTCCGTGGCCTTGCGGCCCTCGGAGTCCTTGGCGGACGCGCTGATCTTGTACTGGGTGGACCGCTCCAACTGCCCGTCCGGCTTCCAGGAGGTCCCGTCGGACGATATGGATCCGGCCACCGTGGAGCCGTCGGCCTTGGAGGTCATGGTCACCGAGGTGAGCTTGCCTCCGCTGACGCTGACCTTGGTGTCGCGGTTGATGCCCGCATCAGTCGCACCGGTCTTCGGCGTGATCTTGATTTGGGCGTCGGAGGCGTCCTTGGCGGCCGCCTCGTCCACCTGCGACTGCCCCTTGCCACCGCCCTTGCTGTCGCTGCTGTCGCCGTCCCCGCCACAGGCGGCGAGAGTCAGTACGCCGCTGAGCACGGCGGCCGCGGCCACCAGCCCCCTACGGCGCTTGCCGTACGTCATCACACGTATCTCCATTTACGACTGGACCCCAGAAACCCAAGACCTATCCAGCAAGACCTATCCAGGAAGAACGCCTGTACCTTTTGGTCGGTTCCACGCCCAGTAAAACTGTGCGCGACGCCACTTAGCAAAGACGCTGGTCCAGCTTATGACGCAGCGCCGTGAATCCGGACAAACCGTGACAGGCCAGGATTAGTCATATGGTGCGGAGCGGGCCGCCGGCCCAGGTTCGCTACCGTTCAACCCCTGTGAGTCACTACGATCGGGCACACAGGGTCAATTCGCCGCTGCCTCAAGGGGGATGCCGTTGTGTCCGCACGCCGACCGCTGCTGACCGCCGCCGCAGCCGGTTCGCTGCTGTGCGCCCTGTGGTTCGTCCCCTCCGCCAACGCGACGGTCGAGACCGAGGGGCCCTCGTCGTCCTCCGGCGCGGCACGGGGCGAGGCGCCGTCCCAGCCCGGGGCCCAGCCGCGGACCGAGGCCGTTCCGGACGAAAACCTCGCCGACACCGGCAGCGTGGACGTCACCCCGTACCTCGCCGGAGGCACGGCGTTCCTGGGGCTCGGGGTCACGATGGTGACCGCCTCCGCGCGCCGTACGCGCCCGGAGGCGTCCTGACCCCGCTCCCCGCCGCGCCGCGTCAGGCCAGCGGCCCGGTCACCGACTCGACCGCCTCGGCGAGCTTCCCGGACCGTACGAACGCCTCGGCGGCCGCCAGGTCCGGCGCGAGGTAGCGGTCCCCGCCCGGGCCCTCGACGCCCGCCCGGCGCACCGCCGCCAGCACCGCCCGGGTCGCGGGCGCGGGCACCAGGCCCTCCCGCAGCTCCACCGCGCGGGCCGCCGCGACCAGTTCGATCGCGAGCACCCGGGTCAGGTTGTCCACCACCGTGCGCAGCTTGCGCGCCGCGGACCAGCCCATGGAGACGTGGTCCTCCTGCATCGCGGAGGACGGGATCGAGTCCACCGAGGCGGGCACCGCGAGCCGCTTCAGCTCGCTCACCAGCGCCGCCTGGGTGTACTGCGCGATCATCAGCCCCGAGTCCACGCCCGGGTCGCCCGCCAGGAAGGGCGGCAGCCCGTGCGAGCGGTTCTTGTCCAGCAGCCGGTCGGTACGGCGCTCCGCGATCGAGGCGAGGTCGGCCGCGGCGACGGCGAGGAAGTCCAGGACGTACGCGACGGGCGCGCCGTGGAAGTTGCCGTTCGACTCGACCCGGCCGTCCGGCAGCACCACCGGGTTGTCCACGGCGGACGCCAGCTCCCGGTCCGCGACCAGCCGGGCGTGCGCGAGCGTGTCCCGGCCCGCGCCCGCGACCTGCGGGGCGCAGCGGATCGAGTACGCGTCCTGGACGCGCGGCGCGTCGTCCTGGTGGTGCCCGGTGAGCCCGGAACCGTCCAGCACCCGCAGCATGTTGTCCGCGCTGGCCGACTGGCCGGGGTGCGGGCGGATGGCGTGCAGCTCGGGCGCGAGCACCCGGTCCGTACCGAGCAGCGCCTCCAGCGACAGCGCGGCCGTCACATCGGCGACGGTGTACAGCCGGGACAGGTCGGCGCAGGCCATGAGCAGCATGCCGAGCATCCCGTCGGTGCCGTTGAGCAGCGCCAGGCCTTCCTTCTCCCGCAGCTCGACCGGCTCGATGCCGTGCGCGGCCAGCAGCTCCGCGGCGGGCCGCACCTCCCCGTCGGGGCCCTCGGCCTCGCCCTCCCCCATCAGCGCGAGCGCGCAGTGGGACAGCGGCGCGAGGTCGCCGGAGCAGCCGAGGGAGCCGTATTCGTGCACGACGGGCGTGATGCCCGCGTTGAGCAGCGCCGCCATCGTCTCCACGACCACGGGCCGCACCCCGGTGTGGCCGGACGCGAGCGTCTTGAGCCGCAGGAACATCAGCCCCCGCACGACCTCGCGCTCCACCCGCGGCCCCATCCCGGCCGCGTGCGACCGCACGATGTTGCGCTGCAGCTGGGCGCGGAGGTCGGGGCTGATGTGGCGTACGGCGAGCGCGCCGAAACCGGTGGAGACGCCGTACACGGGCTCGGGCTTGGCCGCCAGGTCGTCGATGACCCGCCGCGCGGCGGCGATGGCCGCGATCGCCTCTTCCGCCAGCTCAACCCGAGCCCCGCCCCGCGCCACGGCGACAACGTCCTCAGCGCTCGTCCCGGACGTTCCCACCACCACAGTGTGCATATCCATATTCAGGCACCCTAGAGAGTGAATCCCCAAGTGTCACCCCGCGGGCTCCCCACCCCGGTGTTCCCACGTGCGCGGCGTGGGACTACGGGCGGCGGCCTCGGAAGCGGCGGCGTTCCCGGGGGCGGTCCGCGGGGGTGTCGGCCAGGCGGATCACCGGGTCGTCCGGGCCGCCCTCCCGGCCCGCGACCACCGGCTTGAGGGAGCGCGCCGCCTTCGCCCGGTACTGGGCCGCGTCCGCCAGGCGGAACAGGCGGCGGGCCGACGCCACGGGCCCGATCGGGTCGCCGGTCGACGCGATCCCGCACGCGACGCCCTCGCCCATCTCCAGCTCCGCCGCCCGGCGGCACAGCTCATCGGCCACCCGCACCACCTCGTCCGCCGGTGGCCCGACCCCGAGCAGGCAGAACTCATCGCCGCCCAGCCGCGCCACCAAGGCGCCCGGCAGCATCGCGCCGCAGAGGGAGAGCACCGTGCCGAAACGTTCCAGCAGGCGGTCTCCCACCTCGTGGCCGAGGGTGTCGTTGACCCGCTTGAGGCCGTTGAGGTCGCACACCACCAGGGTCACCACGGTGCCGTGCTCGCGGTACGCCTCCAGGGCCTCGTCCAGCCGTATGTCCACCGCCCGGCGGTTGCCCAGCCCGGTCAGGGGGTCGGTGAAGGCCAGGCGGCGGGCCTCCTCCAGGCGTTCGGTCTGGGCGAGCCCGGCCGCCGCCACCGAGGCCAGGACGGTCGCGAAGTCGGTGTCGCCCCGGTCGAACACCGGGCTCCCGGCCGCCCGCGCCACGTACAGCTCGCCCCACGCCCGCCCGTGCAGCACCAGCGGCGCGACCACGCACGAGCCGCGTCCGCGCCGCCGCAGGGCGGCCACGCGCTGGTGGCAGTACGGGGCCGGGCCGGGCCCGGTGCCCTCAGCGGTCTCCACCCACGCGTGCGGCTCGCCGCCCGCCGCCCACCGCTCGTGCAGGAACTCCGCGATCTCCGGGAAGTCGTGCACCGGATACGACTCGTCCTCCGGCACCGGGTCCTCCCCCGGCATCAGCTCGCCCACGTTCACCAGGACCCGCAACCGGCCCCGCTCCCGCTCCCACACCGACACCGCCGCGAAGGTGCCGTCCAGCGCGCGGCGCGCGCTCTCGGCCGCGGCGCCGACCGACTCGCGCGGCGTGGGCGCCGCCGCCATCGCCTGCGCGAGCCCCACCACCGCCCGCAACCGCCGGTCGACCCCGCGTCCCCCGTCGTCCCCGTTGTCCGTCACGTCGGCCTCGCATTCCTCACCATGAGCGCGCGCACGTTCTGCACTCAAGGGTAAGAATGTCAAGGACCATCCGCTTTGGGAGCCTTTTCAGCGTGGAGACCTTACTCCCCGGGCCAGTCCGGAGTGCGCTTCTCGTTGAAGGCTGCCACGCCCTCCGCCCGGTCGCCGGAGAAGGCGATCGTCCGCCACCCCGCGTCCTCGACCTCCAGCCCGGCCGGGAGGTCCAGGCCGTGCCCGAGCCGCAGCGCCCGCTTGGCGGCACGCAGCCCGACGGGCGAGTTCGCGGCGATACGCCCGGCCAGCTCCAGCGCGGCCGTACGGTCCTCACCCGGCGCGACGAGTTCGTCCACCATCCCCAGCGCGTGCGCCTCCTCGGCGGGCACCCGGCGGGCGGAGAAGACCAGCTCGGCGGCGCGGGCGGCGCCGACCCGGCGCGGCAGCAGCTGCGTACCGCCGCCGCCCGGGATCACCCCGACGGACACCTCGGGCAGCCCCACCACGGCCGTACGGTCGGCGACGATCACATCGCAGGACAGCGCCAGCTCGTAGCCGCCGCCGAGGGCGAAGCCGTGCACGGCGGCGATGGCGGGCACGGGCAGGTCCAGGACGCCCCTGTAGGCGGCGCGGGAGACCGGGCGGTGGCGCATCATCTCGGCGTCGGAGAAGGAATTCCGCTCCTTGAGGTCCGCGCCGACGCAGAAGGCACGCTCATGGGTGGAGGTGAGCACGACGGCCCGTACGGAACGGTCCTCCGCGAGCGCCGCGCACGCCGCCGAGATGCCCCGGGCCATCTCGGAGGACACCGCGTTCATGGCCTTCGGCCGGTCCAGCACCAGCTCGGCCACGAAGCCGTCCCGCCGGACCGCGACCCACTCCCCGTACCGCTGCTCACCCATCTCGCACCCTCCCGGTTAACGACCGTGAACCGTAACCCGGGCTACGTTACCGGCGCCGCCGCCACCGCATCAGGAAGCCCAGCATGGACGGCCGGGGTTGCCGGGCGTCGTCGCCGGAGCCCGAAGCCCAGGAGGGGACCGGATGCGGCCCCGGCCCCGGGCCCCCGTCCGGGCCCGAGGGCCCGCCTGCGGCCGAAGCCGGGGGCAAGGGGGCGCCTGGGGCCGAGGCCCCGCCTGGAGTCGCCCCCGGCCCCGAGGCCGATCCCGCGCCGGGGGCCGGGGCCAAGTCCGCATCCGACGTCCCGCCCGGGACCCGGGCTGGGGCGGTGCCAGAGGTCGCGGCCGGGGCCGAACCACCTGCCGGGGCCGAGCCCGCAACTGAAGCCCCACCCGGGGCCGGGCCAGGGGCCGAGGCCGCGCCGGAAGCCGGGGCCGCGCCCGAAACCGGGCCGACTCCCGAGCCCGGATCCCAGCCCGGGTTCGGCGCCGAACCCGGCACAGGGCCAGGGGCCGAGCCCCCGCCCGGGGCGGGAGCCGTGCCCGCGCCCGAAGTCTCGCCCGGGGCCGGGGAAGGGGCTGGGGCCGAACCCGGGGCCGGAGCCGCACCGGAAGCCGGAGCCGCACCCGCGCCCGACACCCCGCCCGGGGCCCGGGCCGGGCAAGAGGATGGGGCCGAACCCGAGCCCGGGGCCGCACCGGGAGCCAGGGCCGCACCCGCGCCCGGCGCCCCGCCCTGGGTGTCGGCCGAAGCCGGGGCCGTCCCCAGAAACGAACCCGCACCCGGGCCGCGGGCCGCAACCGCGTCCGTGCCCGGGGCCGAAGCCGAACCGGGGGCCGGGACCGCGCCCGGCAGCGGGCCCGCCTCCGTCGCGTCCGGCAGGGCCGGGTCGCGAGGGGCTGGGGAGAAGCGGACCGGGAGGGTGGTCAGGCCTCGTTGGTAGATGCCGGGGCGCCAGCGCAGTTCCGCCTCCGGGACCGCCAGGTCTACGTCCGGGAGGCGGTCCAGGAGCTTTTCCAGGGCTACCGAGGCGATCAGGCGGGCCGAGCTGCGGCCCGGGCACATGTGGGGGCCCGCGCTGAAGGCCAGGTGGCCTCGGTTGCCGCGGTTGCGGTCGGAGGCACGGAGGGCGTCCTGGTTGGCGGCGGCGAAGCTGATCACCACGGGGTCGCCCTCGCGCAGCCGCACCCCGGCCAGGGTGACGTCGTGGCGGGGGAAGTGGACGGCGAGGTTGGCCAGCGGCGGGTCCGTCCACAGCACCTCGTCCAGCGCGTCCTCGACGAGCATGCTGCCGCCGGAGACCCCGCCCGCGAACCGCTGGTCGGTCATCAGGACGCGCAGGGCGTTGCCGATCAGGTTGATCACCGGGTCGCTGCCGGAGGCGGTCAGCAGCATCAGCTGCTCGACGAGTTCGTGGTCGGCGAGCCGTTCGGGGTGGGCGATCAGCCAGGAGGTGACGTCGGCGGCGGGGCGGGCGCGCTTGAGGGCGACGAGTTCCTGGAGCGCCGCGGTGATCGTACGGTCGGCTTCCGCCACGTCCGTACCGTCGAAGAGGTGCGCGAGCCCGGTGAAGAGCCGGTCCGCGATCTCGCGCGGGCAGCCGAAGAGTTCGCCGAGGACGAGCAGCGGCAGCAGCGCGCAGTACTCGGCGATCAGGTCGGCCTCGCCCGCGTCGCAGAACTGGTCGATCAGGGAGTCGGCGATCTGCTCGACGTAGCCGCGCAGCGCGCCCGGGTCGATGCGGCGGGTGGAGTCGTCGATGGCGCTCCGGTACCGCTGGTGCTCCTCGCCGTCCACCGCGGTGGGCTGCGGCCGGTAGCGGATGAGCTGCCCGGCGTGGCTGGTGTCGGGGACCCGGCCCTCGTTCTTCGCCCGCCAGCGGCGCGGGTCCTTGGAGAACGTCTCGGGGCGGCGCAGGATCTCCAGCGCGGTGTCGTAGCCGACGCACAGGGTCGCGGTGACGCCCGGGTCCAGCTCCACCGGGGCCAGCGGGCCGTACGTCTCGCGCAGTCGCCGGTAGACGGCGGACGGGTCCTTGGCGAACTCGGGCGTGTGCAGCGGCTCAGCGGCCGCCATGGTGCCCGTTTCGGCCGGATCGTCGATCATGCCGACGTACGCTAGCGGAACGGTTTTCCGGCCTGTGCGGACTTCGGTGAAGGGTGAGATTCATCAACCGGCCGCTCAACCCGAGCAGCCCGCTCAACCCGATCAGCCCGCGCAGCCCGCCTCAGCACCCGCTCAACCGCGACGGCTCAGCAGCCACGGCTCCACGACGCCCAGCCCACGCACCGGCCGCTGCCACATCGGCTGGAGCGCGAAGCGGTACGAGGGCGGCTCCTCGCCCTCCTTCTCGGCCTTGGCGGCCGCCTCCGCCGCCTCCGCCTCCGACACCGGGGCCGCCCCGGTGTGGCTCAGCTCCTCCGCGAACGCGCCGTCCACCAGGACCGCGTTCTTGGGGGCTATGGAGGTCAGTCGGCTCGCCAGGTTCACCGTCGTCCCGAAGACGTCGCCCATGCGCGTCGTGACCGTGCCGAAGGCGATGCCGACGCGCAGCTCCGGCATCGTCTCGTCATGGGTCAGGGTCTCGATCAGCCGCAGCCCGATCTCGGCGGCGATGCCCGCGTCGTCGGCCGCGTACAGCACCTCGTCGCCCAGCGTCTTGATCAGCCGTCCGCCGTGCGCGGCCACCAGGTCGGCGGCCGTCGTCTCGAACGCCTCGACCAGCTCGCCCAGCTCCTCTTCCTCCAGCCGCCGGGTCAGCCGGGTGAAGGACACCAGGTCCGCGAAGCCGACGGCGAGCCGCCGGTCCACCATCTCCGCGTCGTCGGCCGCCTGGACCACGCGGCCGGTCGCGGCGGCGAGCTGCCGCCGGTAGACGTAC
Organism: Streptomyces sp. NPDC041200; assembly: GCF_055591805.1. Classification (NCBI taxonomy): domain Bacteria; kingdom Bacillati; phylum Actinomycetota; class Actinomycetes; order Kitasatosporales; family Streptomycetaceae; genus Streptomyces; species Streptomyces sp. NPDC041200. Next base: position 104,161 of record NZ_JBVIZF010000022.1, read on the forward strand.
ACCAGGAACTCTTCCAGCTCCGGCAGCAACAGCTCGACCAGCGGATAGGTGATCTCGGTCCGGGTCATCCCGGACTCCTGGGGTTCGGTGAGCCCTTCCAGGAAGGAGTCGATCTGCCAGTCCGCGAGCCGCGCGGTGGTCTGCCCGGTGGACCGCGCCACCTGGATCGCCATCGGCTCGCTCAGCAGCCCCGCCTCGACGAGACCGGACAGCCGCCGCAGGGCCAGCACATCGGCCTCGGTGAGCGCCTTGGCCTGCCCTATGTCGGCGAAGCCCATCGCCCGCCAGAAGCGGGTGGCCAGCTCGACGGAGACACCCGCGCTGCGGGCGGCCTGGAAGGGGGTGTAGCGCCGCTCGGCGCCGAGGATCAGCTGCTCCAGCCGGAGCGCGATGGGGTCCGGGGCGTCGGCGTCGTCCTCAGCGAACTCGGTGGACTCCGCATCTTCGGCGGAATCGGCGCCCTCGGTGGCGGCAGCGCCCTCGGGGACGGCGGCGTCGGCGGCCGGGCCGCCCGCACGCGTCCCGTTCCCCCGTACGGCGGTCTCCCGCACGGGGTGGCCCTGTGCAGCCTGGTCCTGTGCGGCGTCCTGCCCGGCAACATCCTGTCCGGCGGCGGCTTCCGCGGCGGCATCCCGCACACCGCGTCCCTCGGCCGTGCCGGAACCCGCGTCGTCGGCGGTCACCGCCCGCCCCCTGTCCGATCCCTGCGCACTGCCCTTACGTTCCTTCTTCCGGTTCGGCCCGCGGCCGCCCCGAACTGGACGGACCGCCACCACGATACGTCAGGTGTGCCCTAGCTCACTCTCCCCATCTATGTCGGTCCGCGTCCACGTGCTCGTTCGCTCTCACTCCCCCGGCGCCGCGGGACGCAGGTGCACGATGTCCCCGGCCGAGACCGGTTCCTGCACCCCGGCGTCCGAGGCCAGCACCAGCCGTCCGTCGCCGTCGATCGCGACCGCCTCGCCGACGGTCGCCCCGCCGCCCGGAAGCTCCGCGCGGACCCTTCGTCCCAAGGTCGCACAGCCCGCCGCGTACGCCTCCTGGAGCCCGCAGGCCGCGGGGTCGCCCTCGAAGCGGCACCACTCCCCGTACCACTGCTCGACGGACCGCAGAACGGCCCGCAGCATCGGGTCCCGGTCGGTGGAGATCGCGTCCGCGAGGGCCAGCGAACCCGCCGTCGGCACGGGAAGTTCATCGGCCCGCAGGGAAACGTTCAGGCCGACCCCGATCACCACGGCGTCGTCGGCCCGTTCGGCGAGGATGCCGCCGAACTTCCGCTCCTCGCCGCCGACCGTCACCAGCAGGTCGTTCGGCCACTTCAGCGCGGTGTCCACGCCCGCCGCCCGGCTCAGCGCGCCCGCGCTCGCCACCCCGGCGAGCAGCGGCAGCCAGCCCCAGCGGGACGTGGGGACGCCGGCGGCGCCCGGCCGCAGCAGAATGGAGAAGAAGAGCCCGGACCGGGCCGGGGCGGTCCAGGCGCGGTCCAGGCGGCCGCGTCCGGCGTTCTGCTCCTCGGCGACGAGGACCACGCCCTCCGGGGCACCGGCCCCGGCCCGGGCCACCAGATCGGTGTTGGTCGACCCGGTCGCCCGCACCACCTCCAGCTCGGTCCACAGCCCGCCGGGGCGTACCAGGGCGCGGCGCAGGGCGGTCGCGTTCAGCGGCGGCCGTTCCAGGTCCGTCCAGCGGTCGCGTGGATCTCCTGGGCCCCCGGGGGTGTCAGATGGCGTCATACGGGCCAGCCTAGGACCAGGAGGTGTGGCCAACGACGCAGTGCCACCCGGCGAAGGCGCCGATACGCTACGGACCGGTAGCCCAGCCAGCACAAACCCCACCAACCCCCCAGAACACCTCAGCGTCACGGTCCCAGAATCCACCCCAAGGACGAGCAGGAGCCGCATCCCGATGTCCGAGCCGGAGATTGCCCCCGAGATTCCAGATCGTCACACCACCGCGGGGAAGCTCGCGGATCTGCAGCGCCGCATCGAAGAAGCGACACACGCGGGCTCCGCGCGGGCGGTCGAGAAGCAGCACGCCAAGGGCAAGCTGACCGCGCGAGAGCGCATCGACCTGCTCCTCGACGAGGGGTCCTTCACGGAGCTGGACGAATTCGCCCGGCACCGCTCCACCAACTTCGGCATCGAGAAGAACCGGCCCTACGGGGACGGCGTCGTGACCGGCTACGGCACGGTCGACGGGCGCCCGGTGTGCGTCTACTCCCAGGACTTCACGATCTTCGGCGGCTCGCTGGGCGAGGTCTACGGAGAGAAGATCGTGAAGGTGATGGACTTCGCGCTGAAGACCGGCTGCCCGATCGTCGGGATCAACGACGGCGGCGGCGCCCGGATCCAGGAGGGCGTGGTGGCGCTCGGCCTGTTCGCCGAGATCTTCCGCCGAAACGTTCACGCGTCCGGGGTGGTCCCGCAGATCAGCCTGATCGTCGGGCCGTGCGCGGGCGGCGCGGTGTACTCGCCCGCGATCACCGACTTCACGGTCATGGTCGACCAGACGTCGCACATGTTCATCACCGGACCGGATGTGATCAAGACGGTCACCGGTGAGGACGTCGGCTTCGAGGCGCTGGGCGGAGCCCGCACCCACAACACCACCTCCGGTGTCGCGCACTACATGGGCGGCGACGAGAAGGACGCCATCGAGTACGTCAAGACGCTGCTGTCGTACCTGCCGTCCAACAACCTCTCCGAGCCGCCCGCCTTCCCCGACGAGGCCGACCTGGAGACCTCGGACGAGGACCGGGAGCTGGACGTCCTCATCCCGGACTCGGCGAACCAGCCGTACGACATGCACCGGGCCATCGAGCACGTCCTGGACGAGAGCGAGTTCCTGGAGACCCAGGCGCTCTTCGCGCCCAACATCATCACCGGCTTCGGACGGGTCGAGGGCCACCCGGTGGGCATCGTGGCCAACCAGCCGATGCAGTTCGCGGGCTGCCTGGACATCGGCGCCTCGGAGAAGGCCGCGCGCTTCGTCCGCACCTGCGACGCGTTCAACGTGCCCGTGCTGACCTTCGTCGACGTGCCCGGCTTCCTGCCCGGCACCGACCAGGAGTACAACGGCATCATCCGGCGCGGCGCCAAGCTGATCTTCGCGTACGCGGAGGCCACGGTCCCGCTCATCACCGTCATCACCCGCAAGGCCTTCGGCGGCGCGTACGACGTGATGGGCTCCAAGCACCTGGGCGCCGACCTCAACCTGGCCTGGCCCACCGCGCAGATCGCCGTCATGGGCGCCCAGGGCGCGGTCAACATCCTGCACCGCCGTACGATCGCGGCCGCCGACGACCCCGAGGCGACCCGCTCCGAACTGATCGCGGACTACGAGGACACCCTGCTCAACCCGTACACGGCGGCCGAGCGCGGCTACGTCGACGCGGTCATCATGCCGTCCGAGACCCGCCGCCACATCGTCCGGGGGCTGCGCACCCTGCGGAACAAGCGCGAGCAACTGCCCCCGAAGAAGCACGGCAACATCCCGCTGTAGGCCCCCTAGGTCCCCTAGGTCCCCCTCTAGGTTCAGGAAGGGCTGTTTCCATGATCCGAATCGTCCGGGGCAATCCCACCCCAGAGGAGTTGGCAGCCGCACTGGCGGTCGTACAAGCACGCGCGGCGGCCGCGACGACCGCCGCGCAGAGCGACGGCGTACCGGAGGAGTGGGCCGATCCGGCCCGCACCATCCCGAGCCGCCGCGTCCCGCAGCCCGGCCCCAAGGCGTGGCGTACGACCTACTGGCCCGCCTGATCCCACGTACCTACTGGTCCGGCCTGATCCGACAAACCGGCCCTACCCGGAAATAGTTCCTCCGCGCCGTGGGGGCTGGGTGGGGGGGGTTCAGGGGCGCGGGGCCATCCGG
>NZ_JBVIZF010000023.1:0-101864 GCF_055591805.1 Streptomyces sp. NPDC041200
GGAGAAGGGCGAGCTGCTGATGGACGGCCCGACGGACGAGGTCATCAAGGCCTACGAGAAGGAGACCGGCAAGTAACCGGCACGTAGCCGAAATCTCACGGAGGGCCGGGACCGCGGGGCGGTCCCGGCCCTCCGGTGCGCACCCGTCCTGTGGAAAAGCTCACGCATTGTCACCCCGCCTACTAAGGTGGTGGTCAGAAGGGTCCATCAGGCTCACGGGGGATTACATATGCAAAGCGGAAGCCATGTTCCGCATCGGGGGAGGGACCTGGTGAACACACGTCCACCAGGTCGTGACGCAGAGGTACCGCCGCTGCCGCTGTTCACTAAACGGAGGCGCTGTATCGTGTGCGTGTACGCCGAGTTGCCGAGCGGCGGGGTATGAGGGAGGGGGACGCGTGTCGCCAGGGGAAGCGCACGTCGCACCGTACTCACGGCGTGAGCGGTTGCGCATCGCGACCATCCGCGAAATCAAGGACGTCGCCCGGACGCTCCTGGTTCAGGAAGGCCCGGAGAATGTGACCATCCGGGCCATCGCCCGTGAGATGGGCATGACCGCTCCGGCCGTCTATCGCTACTTCAGCAGCCGGGACGCGCTGATCCTGCAGTTGCGGGTGGACATCTTCGCGGAAATGGCCCGCTATATGCGCGGGGTCATCGGGCAGCTCCCCGAGGGGGAGCCCGGTCGCAGACTGATCGGCGGCGCCCGGGCGCTGCGCGTCTGGGCCATCAAGCACCCCCATGAGTTCGGGCTGATCCTCGGACCCTGGGCCCCGGGCCTCGGGCGCGAGGAGACCAAGCCGGAGCGCACCATGGGCTGGGTCTTCGGGTCCGTCTTCTCCGACCTGGTCTCCGACCTGTGGCGGGTGCGGGGCTTCCCCGCCCCCGAGGAGGACGAGCTGGATCCGGCGCTCGCCCGTCAGCTGGGAGCGCTCAGCCAGGACCAGGGCGTCGACATGCCGCCGGGTGCCATCGCCGTCATGCTGCGCTGCTGGGCGCGGCTGTACGGGGTGATCTCCATGGAGGCGCTGGGGCACATGTCGTTCGGGCTGTCGGAGGGGAAGTCGTTCTTCGAGTTCGAGCTGCGCGACCTGTGCACCATGCTGGACATCACCGAGTTCTACGACGAGGCCGCCTGACCCGGCTGCTGCCGGGCAGGCCCGGGGTCTCGCCGGGGTGTGGTCCCGTACGCCTGTGCGCCAGGGGCGTAAGCTGTGACAATGCCCAACCGGATCACGTCGGACGTGTGCGGCTGTCACCTGTTCGGGGGTGCGCGGCCGCCCGCCGCTGACGTGTCGGCGCGGCGTGTCCGGATCGTGCCGACCCTGGTAACCGGTGTAGAACGGGGGATGTGACGGCATTGGCTCCACGGCCCATCTCCAGTACGCCCACGGGCCCCGGTCACCGGGATCCGCGCGGCGTGCTGGTCCTCGCCCGTACGCCTGGCTGCCCACGGTGACCGCGGAGGACGAGCGCAGCGGGTCCTCCACCACGTCGGGCAGCCTGAGCGGCGGACAGGAAGCCGCCCGCGCCGTGCTCGACAAGGCCGCGCACGAGAACTTCCCCGTGGCCCCCTTCTTCATCCCCCGCGCCTGGCGCGCCGACCTCATGGCCGTATACGGCTACGCCCGGCTCGTCGACGACATCGGCGACGGCGATCTGCCCCCCGGCGGCGCCGACGCCGCGCTGCTGGGCCTCGACCGGTCCCTCGCCGACGACCGGCTCGCCATGCTCGACGCCTTCGAGGCCGACCTCGGCCGCGTCTTCGGCGACACCTCCGCCGCGCCGCCCCGCCATCCGCTGCTGCGCGCGCTGCGCCCCACCGTCCGCCGCCGCGGTCTCACCCCGGCGCCCTTCCGCGGCCTGATCGAGGCGAACCGCCAGGACCAGCGGGTCCGGCGGTACGGCTCCTTCCAGGAGCTGCTGGACTACTGCGAGCTGTCCGCCAACCCGGTGGGGCGGCTCGTCCTCGGCATCACCGGCACAGCGACCCCCGAGCGGGTCCGCCGCTCCGACGCGATCTGCACCGCCCTGCAGATCATCGAGCACCTTCAGGACGTCGCCGAGGACCTCGGCAGGGACCGCGTCTACCTCCCGGCGGAGGACATGAAACGCTTCGGGGTGACCGAGGCCGACCTCGCCGCCCCGAAAGGCGGCGCATCGGTGTGTGCTCTGGTCGCGTACGAGGCGGAACGCGCTCGGGACCTGCTGAATGAAGGCGCCCCCCTGGTGGGTAGCGTCCACGGCAGGCTGAAGGTGCTGCTCGCCGGATTCGTGGCCGGGGGGCGGGCCGCCTTGCGGGCGGTCGCGGCCGCGGGACATGACGTACTCCCTGGACCGCCCAGGCCCACCAAGCTCAGCCTGCTGCGCGAGGTGGGGGCGACACTGCGAAGAGAGGGGTGAGCCGGACCGTGGACGGATCTCCGCACGCGTCCGCGCCAGTGCTCGCGGCATACCGCTACTGCGAGGCCGTGACCGGGCACCAGGCCCGCAACTTCGCCTACGGCATCAGGCTGCTGCCCACCGAGAAGCGCCACGCGATGTCGGCGCTCTACGCCTTCTCGCGCCGCATCGACGACATCGGCGACGGCGCGCTGCCCGCGGACGCCAAGCGGGCCCGGCTCACCGAGACCCGCGCCCTGCTCGACCGGATCCGCGGCGGGGCGATCGAGGAGGACGACACCGATCCGGTGGCCGTCGCGCTCACCCACGCCGCCCGGCGCTTCCCGATCCCGCTCGGCGGGCTCGACGAGCTGATCGACGGCGTGCTGAAGGACGTGGCCGGGGAGACGTACGAGACCTGGGACGAACTCAGGGACTACTGCCGCTGTGTGGCGGGCGCCATCGGGCGGCTCTCCCTCGGCGTGTTCGGCACCGTACCCGGCGCGCGCGATGCCTCTCGCGCCCCCGAGTACGCCGATACACTCGGCCTCGCGCTCCAGCTGACCAACATCCTGCGCGACGTCCGCGAGGACGCCTCGACGGGGCGTACGTACCTGCCCTCCGACGACCTCGCCAAGTTCGGCTGCGCCGACGCCTTCCACACCTCGGTCGCCCCGCCCGACGCCGACCTCACCGGGCTGGTGCAGTTCGAGGTCAGGCGCACCAGGGCGCTGTTCGCCGAGGGATACCGGCTGCTGCCGATGCTGGACCGCCGCAGCGGGGCGTGCGTGGCCGCCATGGCGGGCATCTACCGCAGACTCCTGGAGCGGATCTCCGAAGACCCCGCGGCCGTCCTGCGCGGCCGCGTCTCGCTGCCGGGCCACGAGAAGGCGTACGTCGCGCTGCGCGGCCTCGCCGGGCTCGACTCCCGCGCCGCCGTCCGCCGCGGGGCCGGGGGGATCCGGTGATCGACGCAACCTCGCGGCCCGGTGCCGCGTCGTGTTCACCCGAGGAGGTGACCACATGACGGCCCGCACCGCACACTCCGCCGACCGCCCGGACCCGGACCCGGTAGGCCGCCCCGAGGGGGCGGCCGCGCTCGTCCGGCAGCCGGGTGACGGACGGGACGGGGGAGCCCCGCGCACCGCCGTCGTCATCGGCGGCGGACTCGCCGGGATCACCGCCGCGCTCGCGCTCGCCGACGCCGGGGTGCGCGTCACGCTGACCGAGGGGCGCCCCCGGCTCGGCGGGCTCGCCTTCTCGTTCCGCCGCTCCTCATCCGTAGGTGAGCTGACCGTCGACAACGGGCAGCACGTCTATCTGCGCTGCTGCACCGCCTACCAGTGGTTCCTGGACCGGGTCGGCGCCACCCCGCTCGCCGCGCTCCAGGGGCGGCTGGACGTACCCGTCGTGGACGCCGCGGCGCGGCCCGGACGGCGGCTCGGACGGCTGCGCCGCACCGGCCTGCCGGTGCCGCTGCACCTGGCCGCGAGCCTCGCCACCTACCCGCACCTCTCGCTCGCCGAGCGCGCCCAGGTGGGCCGCGCCGCGCTCGCCCTGGGGCGGCTCGACCCGCTGGACCCGGCGCTCGACGGGGAAGACTTCGCGGGCTGGCTGCGCCGCCACGGCCAGTCGCCGCGCGCCGTCGAGGCGCTGTGGGACCTGGTGGGCGTGGCCACCCTCAACGCCACCGCCAAGGACGCCTCGCTGGGTCTGGCCGCGATGGTCTTCAAGACCGGGCTGCTCTCCGAGGCCGGTGCCGCCGACATCGGCTGGGCCCGCGCCCCGCTCGGCGAGCTGCACGACACCCGGGCCCGCGCCGCCCTGGACGCGGCGGGCGTGCGGGCCGAGCTGCGCACCCGCGTGAGCGCCGTCACCCGCGCTCCCGAGGGCCCCTGGACCGTGCACACCGACCACGGCCCGCCGCTCGAGCCGGTGGACACCGTGGTCCTCGCGGTACCGCAGCGGGAGGCGCACGCGCTGCTCCCCGAGGGCGCCCTCGACCATCCGGACCGGCTGCTGCGCATCGGCACCGCGCCCATCCTCAACCTGCACGTCGTCTACGACCGCACCGTGCTGCGCCGCCCGTTCTTCGCCGCGCTCGGCAGCCCCGTCCAGTGGGTCTTCGACCGCACCGACGCCTCCGGGCTGCGGGACGCGCCGGGCGCCGGGGACAGCCAGTACCTCGCGGTGTCGCAGTCCGCCGCCCAGGACGACATCGACCGTCCGGTGGCCGAGCTGCGCGCCCGCTACCTGCCGGAGCTGGAGCGGCTGCTGCCGGCCGCCCGCGGCGCGGAGGTACGGGACTTCTTCGTCACCCGGGAGCGCACCGCGACGTTCGCCCCGGTCCCCGGCGTCGGCCGGCTGCGGCCCGGCGCCCCCACCCGCGCACCCGGCCTGTACCTGGCCGGAGCGTGGACCGCCACCGGCTGGCCCGCGACCATGGAAGGCGCCGTGCGCAGCGGGCTCACCGCGGCGCGCGCCGCCCTTTCCGACGGCCGCCCGCACGTGATTCCGCTTCCCGCCGTCGGCGGGGGGACGCCCAAGGAGGCGGCATGAGCACCACCACAGAAACCAGAGGAGAGACCGTGACCCCGGCGACCCCAGCTGTCGACTCCGCAGGCGTCAACGCGCTGCTGGAGCGCGGCCGTACGCTTGCCACGCCGGTGCTGCGCGCGGCGGTGGAGCGGCTGGCTCCGCCCATGAACACCGTCGCGGCCTACCACTTCGGCTGGATCGACGCCGATGGCCACCCCGCCGCGGGGGACGGCGGCAAGGCCGTGCGCCCGGCGCTCGCCCTGCTGTCCGCGCAGGCGGCCGGGGCGGACCCGGAGGTCGGGGTGCCCGGCGCGGTCGCGGTCGAGCTGGTGCACAACTTCTCGCTGCTGCACGACGACCTGATGGACGGTGACGAGCAGCGCCGCCACCGCGACACGGTGTGGAAGGTGCACGGACCGGCCCAGGCGATCCTGGTCGGGGACGCGCTCTTCGCGCTGGCCGGGGAAATACTGCTGGAGCTGGGCACCGTGGCGGCGGGCCGCGCCACCCGGCGGCTCACCTCCGCGACCCGCAAGCTGATCGACGGCCAGGCGCAGGACATCTCGTACGAGCACCGGGAGCGGGTCACCGTCGAGGAGTGCCTGGAGATGGAGGGCAACAAGACGGGCGCGCTGCTCGCCTGCGCCACCTCCATCGGTGCCGTCCTCGGCGGCGCCGACGACCGCACCGCCGACACCCTGGAGCGGTACGGCTACCACCTGGGGCTCGCCTTCCAGGCCGTGGACGACGTGCTCGGCATCTGGGGCGACCCGGTGTCGACCGGCAAGCAGACCTGGAGCGACCTGCGCCAGCGCAAGAAGTCGCTGCCGGTCGTCGCCGCCCTGGCCGCGGGCGGCCGGGCCTCCGAGGACCTGGCGCAGATCCTCGCGGCCGACGCGCACAAGCCGGAGGAGGAGTTCGCCGACTTCAGCGAGGAGGAGTTCGCGACCCGCGCCGCGCTGATCGAGGAGGCGGGCGGCCGGGACTGGACCTCGCAGGAGGCCCGCAGGCAGTACGCGAAGGCCATCGAGGCCCTCGACGAGGTGGACATGCCCGGCGAGGTACGAGAACAGTTCGTGGCGCTCGCGGACTTCGTCGTCGTCCGGGAGAGATGATCACCACCCACCCCCTGGGCCCGTAGGACCAGGATCGCAGTCGCCGGCCGGCACCAGCCCGGTGCCGGCCGACGGAGGCCCCAACGACGGCAGATCACACTGCAGAGGGGAAGCCATGACAGCGACAACCGTCCAACCGTCCGAGTCATCCGAGTCCGAGACGTTAGTGCTCGCCCGTCAGGCCACGGACCGCGCGGTCCGGCAGCTGCTCTCCCGCCAGGACGAGCAGGGCTGGTGGAAGGGCGACCTGGAGACCAACGTCACCATGGACGCCGAGGACCTGATGCTCCGGCAGTTCCTCGGCATCCAGAACCCCGGCGTACTCGATGCCGCGGCCCGCCACATCCGCTCGCAGCAGGCCGCGGACGGCACCTGGGCCACCTTCCACGGCGGCCCGCCGGAGCTGTCCGCCACCATCGAGGCGTACGTCGGCCTCCGGCTGGCCGGTGACGCGCCCGACGCACCCCACATGGCGGCCGCCTCGGCGTGGGTGCGCGATCAGGGCGGGGTGGCGAGCGCCCGCGTCTTCACCCGCATCTGGCTGGCGCTCTTCGGCTGGTGGAAATGGGAAGACCTGCCCGAGCTGCCACCGGAGATCATCTACTTCCCGGCGTGGATGCCACTCAACCTCTACGACTTCGGCTGCTGGGCGCGGCAGACCATCGTGCCGCTCACCGTCGTCTCCGCGAAGCGCCCGGTGCGCCCCGCCCCGTTCTCCCTCGACGAACTCCACGCCGACCCGCGAAGACCCGCTCCGCCCCGCACCGCCGCCCCCCTCGCCTCCTGGGACGGCGCCTTCCAGCGCCTGGACCGCGCCCTGCACCTCTACCGCAAGGTGGCGCTGCGCCCGCTGCGCCGGGCCGCGCTGCGCTCCTGTGCCCGCTGGATCGTGGAGCGGCAGGAGAACGACGGCTGCTGGGGCGGCATCCAGCCCCCCGCCGTCTACTCCGTGATCGCGCTCCACCTCCTCGGCTACGACCTCGACCACCCGGTGATGCGCGCCGGTCTCGCCTCGCTGGACCGATTCGCCGTCCAGCGCGAGGACGGCAGCCGCATGATCGAGGCCTGTCAGTCCCCGGTCTGGGACACCTGTCTGGCCGTCATCGCGCTCGCCGACGCCGGACTCGCCCCCGGCCACCCCGCCCTGGTCAAGAGCGCCGACTGGATGCTCGCCGAGCAGATCGACCGGCCCGGCGACTGGTCGGTCAAGCGGCCCCGGCTCGCCCCCGGCGGCTGGGCCTTCGAGTTCCACAACGACAACTACCCCGACATCGACGACACCGCCGAGGTCATCCTCGCGCTGCGCCGGGTCGACCACCCCGAGCCGGAGCGGGTCGCGGCGGCCGTGCGGCGCGGGGTGCGCTGGACGCTCGGCATGCGGTCCCGGAACGGGGCGTGGGGCGCCTTCGACGTCGACAACACCAGCCCGCTGCCCAACCGGCTGCCGTTCTGCGACTTCGGCGAGGTCATCGATCCGCCGTCCGCCGATGTCACCGCCCATGTCGTCGAGATGCTGGCCCACGAGGGCGGCGCCCACGATCCGCGCACCCGGCGCGCCGTCCGCTGGCTGCTGGCCGAGCAGGAGCCGGGCGGCGCCTGGTTCGGCCGCTGGGGCACCAACTATGTGTACGGGACCGGTTCCGTCGTCCCCGCCCTGGTCGCCGCCGGGATCCCCACCTCCCACCCGGCCGTCCGCCGGGCCGTCCGCTGGCTGGAGAGCGTGCAGAACGAGGACGGCGGCTGGGGCGAGGACCAGCGCTCGTACCCCGACCCCGAGTGGATGGGGCGCGGTGCCTCCACCGCCTCCCAGACCGCGTGGGCGCTGCTCGCGCTGCTGGCGGCGGGGGAGCGGGAGAGCAAGGCGGTCGAGCGCGCGGTCGGCTGGCTGGCGGCCACGCAGGAGCAGGACGGTTCCTGGGACGAGCCGTACTTCACCGGCACCGGCTTCCCCTGGGACTTCTCCATCAACTACCACCTGTACCGGCTGGTCTTCCCGCTCACCGCGCTGGGGCGCTATGTGAGCGGTGAGGCCACCGGGGCGCGGCCGCGGAGGACGTGATGGCCTCCGGACCGGCCCCGGACACCGGCGGTGCCCCGCTGCTGATCGCCTGCGCGCTCGGCATCGAGCGGTTCGCCCTGCGGGGGGCCGGTTCCGGGGCCGCCGCCGGGCCGGTGAGGCTGCTGCGCACCGGCATGGGACCGCAGGCGGCCGAGCGGGCGGTGAGCCGCGCGCTGGCCGAGGGGCAGCTGGCCGGGGGGCCGCTGGACCGGCGAGCGGACCCGGCCCGGCCGCTCCGTACCGCCGTCGTCGCCACCGGTTTCTGCGCCGGGCTGGCCCCCGGGATGCACCCGGGGGACCTGGTGGTGGCCGACGAGACCCGCGACCCGGTCGGCCGTACCCCGTGCGACGGCAGCCGGATCCTCGCCGAGGCGCTGGCCCGCCATGCCCGGCGGGCCCGCGGCGGCCTCGGGCGCACCGTTCACATCGGGCCCGTCGTCGGCTCGAACCATGTGGTGCGGGGCGCGGAGCGGGCCGATCTGCACGCCACCGGGGCCATCGCGGTCGACATGGAGTCCGCCGCCACCCTGCGCAGCGCGGTACGCGGCGGCGCACGCCCGGTTGCGGCCGTCCGGGTGATCGTGGACGCTCCTGAACATGAGCTGGTCCGCATCGGGACACTGCGCGGTGGAATATCGGCTTTCCGGGTACTACGAACTGTTCTTCCCGCATTTTTCGACTGGCACCGTTCCTCTTTCCTCTCAGGAGATGAGCTAGATGGCCATGCCGCTCCGCCAGACCATCCGGGTCGCGACGTATCTCTTTGACCAGAAGGTGATCAAGCGGCGGGACAAGTTCCCGCTGATCGTGGAGTTGGAGCCGCTGTTCGCCTGCAACCTCAAGTGCGAGGGCTGCGGCAAGATCCAGCATCCGGCGGGGGTGCTGAAGCAGCGCATGCCGGTGGCGCAGGCGGTCGGCGCGGTGCTGGAGTCGGGGGCTCCGATGGTCTCCATCGCGGGCGGCGAGCCCCTGATGCATCCGCAGATCGACGAGATCGTCCGGCAGCTGGTACAGCGGAAGAAGTACGTCTTCCTGTGCACCAACGCGATGCTGCTGCGGAAGAAGATGGACAACTTCACTCCCTCCCCGTACTTCGCGTTCGCCGTCCACATCGACGGGCTGCGCGAGCGGCATGACGCGTCGGTGGCGAAGGAGGGGGTGTTCGACGAGGCGGTGGAGGCGATCAGGGAGGCCAAGCGGCGTGGCTTCCGGGTCACCACCAACTCCACCTTCTTCAACACCGACACCCCGCAGACCATCGTCGAGGTGCTCGACTTCCTCAATGACGACCTCAAGGTGGACGAGATGATGATCTCGCCCGCCTACGCCTACGAGAAGGCGCCCGACCAGGAGCACTTCCTGGGCGTCGAGCAGACCCGCGAGCTGTTCCGGAAGGCGTTCGCGGGCGGCAACCGGCGTCGCTGGCGGCTGAACCACAGCCCGCTCTTCCTGGACTTCCTGGAGGGCCGGACCGACTTCCCGTGCACCGCCTGGGGCATCCCCAACTACTCGCTCTTCGGCTGGCAGCGGCCCTGCTACCTGATGAGCGACGGCTACGTCCCCACCTACCGCCAGCTGGTGGAGGAGACCGACTGGGACAAGTACGGCCGGGGCAAGGACCCGCGCTGCGACAACTGCATGGCCCACTGCGGCTACGAACCCACCGCCGTCCTGGCCACCATGGGCTCGCTCAAGGAGTCGCTGCGCGCGGCCCGCGAGACCGCGGCCGGAAGCCGGGGGTGACGGGAGAGCATGCCCTTGCTGGAGAACATCCGGAGCCCGCACGACCTCAAGGCGCTGACCGGGGAGGAGCTGGCCGCGCTCGCCCGGGAGATCAGGGAGTTCCTGATCACCGCGGTCGCCAGGACCGGCGGGCACCTCGGCCCCAACCTGGGCGTCGTCGAGCTGTCCATAGCCCTGCACCGCGTCTTCGACTCGCCGGTGGACCGCGTCCTGTGGGACACCGGCCACCAGTCCTACGTCCACAAACTGCTCACCGGCCGCCAGGACTTCTCCAAGCTCCGCGGCAAGGGCGGCCTCTCCGGCTATCCGTCGCGCGCCGAGTCCGAGCACGACGTCATCGAGAACAGCCACGCCTCCACCGTGCTGGGCTGGGCCGACGGCCTCGCCAAGGCCAACGAGACCCTCGGCCGCACCGACCACGTGGTCGCGGTCATCGGTGACGGCGCGCTCACCGGCGGCATGGCCTGGGAGGCGCTCAACAACATCGCCGCCGCCCGCGACCGTCCGCTGATCATCGTCGTCAACGACAACGAACGCTCCTACGCCCCCACCATCGGCGGCCTCGCCGGCCACCTCGCCACCCTCCGCACCACCGACGGCTACGAACGCTTCCTCGCCTGGGGCAAGGACGTCCTCCAGCGCACCCCCGTCGTCGGACAGCCGCTGTACGGGTCGCTGCACGGCGCCAAGAAGGGGTTCAAGGAGACCTTCGCACCACAGGGCATGTTCGAGGACCTGGGGCTGAAGTACGTCGGCCCGATCGACGGACACGACACGGCGGCGGTCGAGGGCGCGCTGCGCCGCGCCAAGCGGTTCCACGGCCCGGTCCTGGTGCACTGCCTCACCGAGAAGGGACGCGGCTACCGGCCCGCCCTGGAGGACGAGGCCGACCGCTTCCACACGGTGGCCGCGATGGACCCGCTCACCTGCGCGCCCCTCATCCCCTCCGGCGGCCGGTCGTGGACGTCGGTCTTCGGCGAGGAGATGGTACGGATCGGGGCCGAGCGGCCCGATGTGGTGGCCCTCACCGCCGCCATGCTCGATCCCGTCGGCCTCGCGGGCTTCGCCGAGGCGTACCCGGACCGGGTGTGGGACGTCGGCATCGCCGAGCAGCACGCGGCGGTCTCGGCGGCCGGGCTCGCCACCGGCGGGCTGCACCCAGTCTTCGCCGTCTACGCGACCTTCCTGAACCGCGCCTTCGACCAGCTGCTGATGGACGTCGCCCTGCACAAGTGCGGGGTGACGTTCGTCCTCGACCGGGCCGGTGTCACCGGCACCGACGGGGCCAGCCACAACGGCATGTGGGACCTGTCCGTCCTCCAGGTGGTGCCCGGCCTGCGGATCGCCGCCCCGCGCGACGCGGACCAGCTGCGCGCCCAGCTCCGGGAGGCGATCGACGTGGACGACGCCCCGACCGTCGTCCGCTTCCCCAAGGAGTCGGTGGGGCCCGCCATTCCGGCCCTGGAGCGGGTCGGCGGGATGGACGTGCTGCGCCACGGCGACGACGTACTGCTCGTGGTCGCCGGGGTCATGGCGCCGGTCGGGCTGCGCGCCGCCGAGCTGCTGGCCGAGCGCGGCATCGGCTGCACCGTGGTCGACCCGCGCTGGGTCAAGCCCGTCGACCCGGAGCTGCCCGCGCTCGCGGCCCGCCACCGCGCAGTGGCCGTCGTCGAGGACAACGTGCGCAGCGCCGGGGTCGGCGCGGCGATCGGCCAGGCGCTGCGGGACGCGGACGTCGACCTGCCGCTGCGGACCTTCGGCATCCCCGAGGCGTTCCTGCCGCACGCCAAGCGCGGCGAGGTGCTCGCCGACATCGGACTCACCCCCGCCGAGATAGCGGGCCACATCGGTGCGGCCCTCGCCCGCATCGATGCGCGCGCCGCCGACGAGAAGGGGGCCGCCGGGGAGGCCGCCGCCAAGGAGAGGGACGCATGACAGCAGCCGAGCAGCGCTCGGGTTTCGACGTGGGCGAGCTTCTGGCCGGGCGCGGGTCCGAGCGCTATGACCTGCACACCCGGTACCTCAACCACCAACTGCCGCGGATGCTGCACACCATCGGCTTCGACAAGGTCTACGAGCGGGCCGAGGGCGCGTACTTCTGGGACGATGAGGGCCGGGACTACCTGGACATGCTCGCCGGTTTCGGGGTGATGGGCCTGGGCCGCCACCATCCCGTCGTCCGCAAGGCGCTGCACGACGTGCTGGACGCCTCGCTCGCCGATCTGACCCGCTTCGACTGCCAGCCGCTGCCCGGGCTGCTCGCCGAGAAGCTGCTCGGCCACGCCCCGCACCTGGACCGGGTCTTCTTCGGCAACAGCGGTACGGAGGCCGTCGAGACGGCGCTCAAGTTCGCCCGCTTCGCCACCCGCAGACCGCGCGTCCTCTACTGCGAGCACGCCTTCCACGGGCTCACCACCGGCTCGCTGTCGGTCAACGGCGAGGACGGGTTCCGCGACGGCTTCGCACCGCTGCTGCCCGACACCGCGATCGCGATGGGCGACCTGGGCGCGCTGGAGCGGGAGCTGGCGCGCGGGGACGTCGCCGGGTTCGTCGTCGAACCGATCCAGGGCAAGGGCGTGCGCGAGACGCCGCCGGGCTTCCTGCGGGCCGCCCAGGAGCTGCTGCGCCGCCACAAGGCGCTGCTCATCGCCGATGAGGTGCAGACGGGGCTCGGCCGCACCGGGGACTTCTTCGCCTACAGCCACGAGGACGGCGTCGAACCGGACCTGGTGTGCGTGGCCAAGGCACTGTCCGGCGGCTACATCCCGGTCGGCGCGACCCTCGGCAAGGACTGGATCTTCAAAAAGGTCTATGCGTCCATGGACCGGGTGCTGGTGCACTCCGCCAGTTTCGGGGCCAACGCCCAGGCCATGGCGGCGGGGCTCGCCGTCCTCGCCGTCATGGAGGACGAGCAGATCGTCGCGAACGCCCGCCGCACCGGCGAGCTGCTGCGCGACCGGCTCTCCGCGCTCGTCGACCGCTATGAGCTGCTGCACGACGTACGCGGCCGGGGGCTGATGATCGGCATCGAGTTCGGCAAGCCGTCCTCGCTCGGGCTGCGCGGCCGCTGGGCGATGCTGCAGGCCGCGCGCAAGGGCCTGTTCGCGCAGATGGTCGTGGTGCCGCTGCTCCAGCGCCATCGCATCCTCACCCAGGTCTCCGGTGACCATCTGGAGGTCATTAAGCTGATTCCGCCGTTGATCATCGGCGAGCGGGAAGTGGACCGTTTCGTCGAGGCGTTCACGGCGGTCATGGATGACGCACACGGGGGCGGCGGGCTGATGTGGGAGTTCGGGCGGACTCTCGTCAAGCAGGCGGTCGCCCACCGCTGACGAGAGTGGGGGAGACGGGGAATGGCCGACGCGACCGCGGTAGAGGCCGTCAACGCGCTGACTGGGCGGTGGGCGCGGGCCGTCGTATCGGGCACGGAGTCCACGGCCCTCACCGGCGCGGGGGCCTGGCCGCTGCTCGCGCTGCTCGCGGGCGCGGCCGACGGCCCGGCCCGCGGTGAGCTGGAGAGCGCGCTCGGCGTCGGCGCGGACGGCGCGACGGCGCTCGGCCGCGAGGTCGTCGAGGCGATGGACGCGATGGACGGCGTGGCGGCGGCCACCGGACTGTGGACCCGTCACGACCTGCCGGTGCGGCCCGATTGGGAGGCGCAGCTTCCGCAGGGCGTACGGGGTGTGCTGAGCGGCGACTCCGAGCGCGACCGCCAGGAGCTGGACGCGTGGGCCTCCCGGCACACCGGGGGCGCGATCGAAGAGATGCCCGCGCCGCTGACGCCCGACACCCAGCTGGTGCTGGCCGGGGCGCTCCTGGTGAAGACGGCCTGGCGCCTGCCGTTCCAGCCGGGGGTGCTGACGCCGGAGAACGGGCCGTGGCGGGGCCGGTCGCTGGCCGGTCTCCGCCGGACGACGGACGACGTGGACGGGGTGCTGCGGGTCATCCCCGAGACCCCGGCCGGACCGCTCACCCTGTCCGGGGTCGCGGGGGACAACGGGCTCGACGTCCACCTGGTCCTCGGCGCCGAGGGCGTACCGGGCGGCCAGGTGCTGGAGGCCGGGATCGGCGCGGTGGCCGGACGGTACCCGGGGTGGGGCGGCTCGGTGCTGCCGTACGGCGAGGCGGGGCCCGGCGTCGCGGTCATGGCGGCCGCGAGCTGGGACGAGACCCCGACGGTCGCCCTCACCACCCCGCAGTTCACCGTGGGCGCCGAGCACGATCTGCTGCGGGACGCGGAGCTGTTCGGGCTGCGCGCGGCGCAGGACACCTCCCGCGGCCACTTCCCGGGGATCAGCCCGAGCCCGCTGGCGCTGTCCTCGGGCCAGCAGTCCATCACCGCGTCGTTCAGCGCCGAGGGCTTCTGGGCGGCGGCCGTGACCGCGATGGCGATGGCGCCGGGCGGGGGCCCGCCGCAGCGGACGGCGAAGCGGATCTCGGTGACGTACGACCGCCCGTTCGGCTTCCTGGCCGTGCACCGGGCCAGCGGTCTGGTGCTGACGGCGGGCTGGGTCACCGAGCCCGAGGCCGGGGCCGCCAGCCCGTGGGGGCCGCCGGGCCTTCGCTGACGCCGGGGCCGCTGACGCCGGGGCCGCTGACCCGGCTTCGTCAGCCGGTGAGCATCCGCTCCCGCAGCCGTTCGCGCTGCGGGACGGTCAGCCCCAGGCCCTCGGTGAGATAGCGCTCGGTGCCGCCCCAGGTCTCCTCTATCGTCTCGAAGGCCGCCGCGAGATACGTGGGGCGCGCGTCGAAGAGCGGGCTCAGCAGCTCCAGCACCTCCGGGGACATGGGGTCGGAGCCGTCCGAGGGACCCTTGCGCCAGATCTTGTAGCGGCGGTGGGCGGCGGCCGACTCCAGATAGTCGGTCTCGATGGCCTCCCGCTCGACCCCGAGCGCGAGCAGGGTCACCGCGACCGAGAGACCGGCCCGGTCCTTGCCCGCGGAACAGTGCATCAGCGCGGGGGAGCTGTCCTCCGCCATGGCGCCGAGCACCCGGCCGTGCTCGACGATGCGGCTGGTGATGATGGCCCGGTACGCGTTGATCATCCGCCGCTCGGCGCGCCCGTCGTCCAGCAGCTCCCGCAGGGTGTTGAGGTCGCCCTCGCGCACCATGGTCCAGAACCCGGCGCCGTCGGCCGGGTCGGACAGCGGGAGGTTCACGTTCCGCACGCCGGTGAGGGAGACGTCCGGGCCCTCCAGCTTGATGTCCGCCGCGTTGCGGAAGTCGAAGACGGTGTGCAGGCCGAGCGAGTCGAGGAAGGCCGTGTCGCTGTCGGTGGCATGGGCGAGGTGCCCGCTGCGGAAGAGCACGCCGGGCCGTACGCGGCGGCCGTCGGCGGTCGGCAGCCCGCCGACGTCGCGGAAGTTGCGGACCCCCACCAGCTGGGGTTCGGCCTGCGGGACCTGCGGCGACGGCTGCGTCACGGGGGCTCCTCACGATCGAACCGC
Source organism: Streptomyces sp. NPDC041200 (assembly GCF_055591805.1). Taxonomy (NCBI): domain Bacteria; kingdom Bacillati; phylum Actinomycetota; class Actinomycetes; order Kitasatosporales; family Streptomycetaceae; genus Streptomyces; species Streptomyces sp. NPDC041200. Next base: position 15,286 of record NZ_JBVIZF010000023.1, read on the forward strand.
CGCGCCGCTCGTCGACGAGGCGGGCTCTGCTGACCATACGACATTGGGTTCTTGCTGCAATCAGTTCGGCCGACCGTGACGCAGGCCATTGCCGTGCGACGCACCCTGCCCGATGATGTTGATACCTGTGGGGAATTGGGGACGCGTGATGATTGAAACCGGCGGAAACGGTCGGCTCTGGCTGCTCTCGGGACGACGCAGCAGCTACGCCCTGCACCTCACCGACGAGGGCACCCTGCTCCATCTCCACTGGGGCCCGCGCCTCACGGTCCCGGACGCCGAGGCCCTCGCCGCCGAACCTCTGCCCGCTGAACGAGGCTTCGAATCACCGCTGGACGGGCGCGAGGAGTACCCGGTGGAGGGCGGTCCGCGCTTCGTGCGCCCCGCCCTGTCCGTCCGCGCGGCGGGCGTACGGGGCACCGAGTGGCGCTTCGAAGAGAGCGCGGTCAGCGGCGATGAGCTGCGGCTGCGCTTCCACGACCCGCTCCACCACCTCGACATCACCCTCCACTACCGGATGCGGGACGACGGCGACGTCATCGAGCGCTGGACCACCCTCACGCACACCGGCACCCCGGACGACGCCCCGCTGGAGCTGCTGCGCGCCGACTCCGCCGCCTGGTCGCTGCCGGCCGGCGAGCACCGGCGGCTGAGCCATCTGCACGGGCGGTGGGCCGCCGAGAGCCAGCTCACCCGCACCGACCTCACTCCCGGCGAGAAGGTCATCGGCAGCCGCCGCGGCCACACCAGCCATCAGCATCTGCCCTGGGTCGCGATCGACGACGGCACGGCCACCGAGGAGAGCGGCGAGGTGCACAGCTGCGCGCTCGCCTGGTCCGGGTCCTGGCGGATCGCCGTCCAGCGGCTCGCCGACGGCACCGTACAGACCGTCGGCGGCGTCGGCCACGACGAGGCGGGGCTGCTGCTCCTCGCCCCCGGCGAGTCGTTCACCACCCCTGTCTTCGCGGGGCTGTGGACCGACGGCGGCTTCGGGGCCGCGAGCCGCGGATGGCACGCCTGGCAGCTCGCCCACGTCATCCCCGGCGCGGACCGGGACCGGCCGGTCCTCTACAACTCCTGGGAGGCCACCGAGTTCGAGGTGAGCGAGGAGCAGCAGCGCTCCCTCGCCCGGCTCGCCGCCGGTCTCGGCGTCGAGCTGTTCGTCGTCGACGACGGCTGGTTCGGGAGCCGCACCAGCGACCGGGCCGGGCTCGGCGACTGGACCCCCAACCCGGACCGCTTCCCGCAGGGACTGCGGCCGCTCGCCGACGAGGTCCACGCGATGGGCATGCGGTTCGGCATCTGGGTCGAACCGGAGATGGTCAACGCCGACAGCGACCTCTACCGCGCCCACCCCGACTGGGTGCAGCACCACCCCGGCCGCAGCCGCACCGAGTTCCGCAACCAGCTGGTGCTCAACCTCGCCCGGCCCGATGTCCGCGCGTATCTGTGGGAGCGGCTGGACACCCTGCTGAGCAGCGCCCCCATTGATTACGTGAAGTGGGACTTCAACCGCTCCTTCACCGACCCCGGCTGGCCCGGCGACCCGTATCCGCAGCGGCTGGGCATCGAGCATGTCCACGGGCTGTACGAGCTGCTGGGGCGGCTGCGCGCCGCCCACCCCGAGGTCGCCTTCGAGTCCTGCTCGGGCGGCGGCGGCCGGATCGACCTGGGCGTCCTCGGCCTCACCGACCAGGTGTGGACCTCGGACAACACCGACCCGCTGGACCGCCTCGCCATCCAGCACGGCTTCAGCCAGCTCCATCCGGCCCGGGTGATGGCCGCCTGGGTCACCGACAGCCCCAACGTCATGGGCAACCAGCGGCGCAGCGGGCTCCGCTTCCGTTTCATCAGCGCGATGGCCGGGGTGCTGGGCGTCGGCGGCGACCTGACGAAGTGGAGCGAGGCCGAACTGACGGAGGCCCGCGACTGGGTGGCGCTCTACAAGCGGATCCGGCCCGTCGTCCAGCACGGTGAGCAGTACCGGCTGCGCCCGCCGGGCGGCGGCGGGCTCAGCGCGGTGCAGTACGTACGCGGCGAGGAGACCGTGGTGCTGGCGTGGCTGCACGCGCAACGCTTCGGCGAACCCCCGCCCCCGCTGCGGCTGCGCGGCCTCGACCCGGCCGGGGCGTACGAGGACCTGGCCACCGGGACCGTCCACCGCGGCGCGGTGCTCAGCCATCACGGTCTGCGCACCGGGCTGCGCGGCGACCTGGACGCCGCCGTATTCCACCTCCGCCGAATTGACTAGGTGGGATAACTCACCCCTGGTCAAGGGCTGGTTACGGTGGCGTAGGTCACGACTCGGGGTGAATGATGTCCGGATGTGGCAGACGATTCGCAAAGACTCAAGCATGAAGTGATCGGGTCGTACGCAGCCATCGGGGACAGTTTCACCGAGGGCGTCGGCGATCCCGGACCGGACGGCGTGTTCATCGGCTGGGCCGACCGGCTCGCCGTCCTCCTCTCCGACCGGCGGCCCGAACACGATTTCCGCTACGCCAACCTCGCCGTGCGCGGGCGGCTCCTGGACCCGATCGTCGAGGAGCAGGTGCCGCGGGCGGTCGATCTCGGCCCCGACCTGGTGACCTTCTGCGCGGGCGGCAACGACATCCTGCGGCCCGGCAGCGACCCCGACGATGTCGCCCGGCGCTACGAGGCCGCCGTCGCGGACCTCACGTCCCGGGTGCCCACCGTGCTGTTGTGCACCGGCTTCGACACCCGGGGGATTCCGGTGCTCCGCCATCTGCGGGGCAAGATCGCCACGTATACGGCCCATGTACGGGCGATCGCCGACCGCTACGACTGCCCGGTGCTCGACCTGTGGTCGCTCCGCTCGGTGCAGGACCGGCGGGCCTGGGACGACGACCGGCTCCACCTGTCGCCCGACGGACACACCCGGGTCGCGCTGCGCGCCGGTCAGGTCCTCGGTCTCGAGGTGCCCGCCGACCCCGACCAGCCGTGGCCGGACGACGGGCAGCGCACCCCGGCCGAGGTGCGCCGGGACAACATCCACTGGGCGCGCGAGTACCTGGTGCCGTGGATCGGGCGACGGCTGCGCGGAGTGTCGTCCGGAGACCATGTGGAGCCCAAGCGCCCGGACTTGCTGCCGCTGCGCCACTGACCCCCGCCGGGGGCGACGCGTACCGGGCGGGGCTGTCCTTCAGGCCAGGTAGGCCCATACGGCGCGGCCCGCGCCGCCCGTGTGGGGCCGTACGCCCCAGGCCTGGGACAGGGCCTCGACGAGCATCAGCCCGCGTCCGCCCTCCTGATCCACGCTCACCGACGACCGCGCCTGCGGCACCGTGCGCGCGCATCCCTGGTCGGCCACTTCGAGCCGCAACCGGGTCCCCATCAGCTGCAACGAGCAGCGCACCTCATCGCTCGAGGTGTGCCGGACCGCGTTGGTGAACAGCTCGGAGACCACCAATTCGGCGCTGTCACGGGTGTCCTGGTCGACACCCCATGAGCGCAGCCGCAGGACGACATGCCTTCTCGCCTCCGCGACGGACGTGCTCAGCGCCGGGAGACGAAACGCGTCCTGAAGGCACGCAGCGACCGTCGAGCCGCTGTGCCCTAACCGGAGAGCCTCGTAGGAAGGAGCCACACCCGTAACTATGCTCTGTCACGATCGCTTGTGACAAGGTTCAGTCTGTAAATTACAGAATCGCAAGGACAGACTGTTCCGAAAGCTGAGCCCGTGCCAGACTGCTGTGCTGTGACAGTAAGTGGAGGGGGACGATAGTGGCGGATGCGCGGTCGGGCGGTGCCCCGACCGTCCTGCGGGTCGTGCTCGGCAAGCGGCTCCAGGACCTTCGCGAAAAGTCCGGACTCTCCTTCGAACAGGCCGGGCGGGCGCTCGACGTCACCCATGCCACGATCCGGCGCATGGAGAAGGCCGAGGTCGGCCTGAAGCTCCCGTACGTCGAGAAACTGCTGCGCACCTACGGCGTCACCGACCCCCAGGAGGTCGAGGCCTTCCTCTCCCTCGCGAAGGAGGCCAACAAGAACGGCTGGTGGCACCGGTTCCGGGACGTCCTGCCCGACTGGTTCAACACGTTCGTGAGCCTTGAGGTCGAGGCCAACCTCATCCGGGCCTACGAACCGCACTACATCCCCGGGCTGCTGCAGACCGAGGACTACTCCCGCGCGGTGCTCCGCGCGGGCATGCCGCACGCCCCCGAGACGGAGATCGAGCGCAACGTCGCGCTGCGGATGGAGCGCCAGGCCCTGCTGCGCCGCCAGGATCCGCCCATGCTGTGGGTGGTGATGGACGAGACGGTGCTGCGCCGTCCCATCGGCGGGTCCGAGACCATGCGGGCCCAGATCGGGCGGCTGATCGAGGTCGCCGACTCACCCCAGATCAGACTGCAGGTCATGCCGTTCGACGCCGGACCGCACCCGGCGATGTACGGCCCCTTCCATATCTTCCGGTTCCCGATCCCGGAGCTGCCCGACATCGCGTATACGGAGACGCTCGTGAGCGGCTCCTACTTCGACCAGCGCGATGACGTCTCGGCGTTCCTGGAGGCCCTGGACCGGATGTGCGCGCAGGCCGCGCCTGCACAGACCACTCAGGCCATTCTGAGTGGCATTCGCAAGGAGATCTGAACGATGGATCGCATATGCGCGAGCCGTGTCTACAGCGGCATGCCGGCCAGGGACCTCGGTTCCGAGGGCTGGCACAAGCCGTGGAGCGGTGGCAATGGGGGAAGCTGCGTCGAGGCGATGAGGCTGAGGGACGGCCGGGTGGCGCTGCGCCAGTCGACCGATCCGGACGGACCGGCTCTGATTTACACGCACCTGGAGATGAAGCGCTTCATCCAGGGGGCGAAGGCCGGAGAGGCCGACTTCCTGCTCCTGTGACGCCCGTGCGACGGGGGCGCACACGGGGGAACGAGCGGGAACGAGGGGGACTGACAAGGGGACATGGTGTGACCGACCGACCATTAGCGGACCAGCGATTACCCGGCCAGCGATTATCCGCGTCGCGCATCTCCGGTACGCGGGTATCCGGCCAGGACATCGACACCAGCAGACCGCATCCGGCCCGGATGTACGACTACTACCTGGGGGGAAAGGACAACTACGAGATCGACCGCGAGGCCGCCGAGCGCATCATCGGGCAGTCCCCGGACATCCTCGACAGCGCCCGCGCCAACCGCGCGTTCCTGCTGCGCGCCGTCCGTACGGTGGTGGCGAGCGGCATACGGCAGATCATCGACATCGGGACGGGCATACCGACCTCGCCCAACACCCATGAAGTGGCCCGCGAGATCGCCCCGGACACCCGCGTGGTGTACATCGACAACGACCCGATCGTCGCCGCGCACGCGGACGCCAAACTGACCAGCACCCCGGGCACCCACTTCGCGCTGGCCGACGCGCGCGGACCCGCCGCCATCCTGGCGCATCCGGCGGTGCGCGACGGCATCGACTTCACCGAACCCGTGGCACTGCTGCTGGTCGCGGTCCTCCACTTCGTCTCGGACGCGGAGGATCCGGCGGGGATCATCGCCACCCTGACCGAGCCGATGGCGGCCGGAAGCCATCTGGTCATCAGCCACGGCACCCTGGACTTCCACGGCCCCGACGAGGTGGCCGACGAGGTGTACCGGAAGTCCACCGCCGAGCTGAGCCTGCGCCGTCACGCCGAGATCGTCCCGTTCTTCGACGGGTTCACCATGCTCGAACCGGGGCTGGTGCGGGCGCCGCAGTGGCGCCCGGACGGGCCGCCCGATGCCGGAGCCGATGGGTCCGTCGGCATCTACGGCGGCGTCGGGCGCAAGGACACCGGCCGCACGGACACCGGCCGCACCGACTGAGGGAGGTGGGCGGGGATCCGCTCCAGGACCCCGCCCGCGAACACGTCGTACAGCGGCGGCGACTCCAGATGGACGTAGCCGATGTGGCAGTCGCACACGGCGAGCGGACAGACCCGGGGCCGCAGCGCCGCGCGGTAGGAGCCGTCGTACAGATTGCCCAGCTCCGTGCGGACGAAGTGGCAGCGGCGCACCGTGCCGTCGCCGTCCACCGAGATCACCGAGGCGCCGGTCCGGCATGGCGGACCGGCGCTCCGGTGCGGAGGGCGGCTGTAGCCGAAGAGCGGGTCGAGCGCCGTCCAGTCGGCGGCCTCCGCGTCCGTGTGGGTGTGGCCCTCCGCCGCGTTCACCCACAGATAGACCTGCTCGGGCAGCTCGGCGCGCAGCCCGCGGGCCGCGTCGAGATGGTCCGGGAGCCCGATGATCCCCACGCTGTGGCGTATCCCGCGCGCGGCCAGCTCCCGGCACGTGGCCAGACCGGTCGTACGGCGTCCGGCCCGGGTGGTACGCGCACCACAGCGCGAGCGTGTCCCGGTCGGCCTCGGCCGACCAGCCGGTGCGGCAGCTCAGGTTGGTCTGGATCGCCACCCGCTCGATATGCGGAAGACGGCTCAGCTCGATGAGCGCGCGGCGGTACCAGGAGCGCGTCAGCCGCTCGCCCCACGGCGTGAACAGCACCGACAGCCGGTCGCCCGACTGCTCCCGGGCCCACGCCGTGAAGCGCTCCAGCGCGGCCCGGTCGGCGCGCGGCGCCTCCCGGCTGTCGCGCCGCTTGGCGAACGGGCAGTACGGACAGTCGGTGGCCGCGGCGACCGGCCCCGCTGACCGGGAGGCGACCGAGGCGGGCATCCGGCTGGCGTACCAAGATCGAGCCGGTGGCGGGCGCCGCGGGCGCCTCGGTGCGGGACGCGGTGCGCACCCGCCCGTGGGCGCGTGCCCGGGAGCGGGCGCACACGGCGCTGGGCCCGTCCGGGTGGGCCCAGCGCTGGGCGCTGACGGGGGCGCCGCTGTGGGACGTCACCCGGGCGCTGACCGAGCGCGTCCGCACCGGCGTCATCGAGTCCCTGGCGGAGGGGACGCGCACGGAGCGCGCGGACCAGGAGACGGCCGTCCGGCTCGCCCTGCTGGACGCGGTGCTGGGGCAGCACGACGCGCCCTGGCTGGCCTCGGTGGCCGATGATCCGGACGGCGGACTCGCCGGGCCCGCCGCGGTGGCCCGCGCCGCCGGGTGGTGGTGGCCGTATGAGAAGGCCGTAGTGATCGCGGAGCGCCCGGTCGAACTGCACCGTGACGAAGCGGGCCGCCTCGACCGCGGCGACGGTCGCGCGCTGGCCTTCCCCGACGGCTTCGCGCTGTACGCCTGGCGCGGGATGCCGGTGCCCGCGGACTTCCTCGACCGGCTGGGCGAGTTGACCCCAAACCGCATCCGCGCGGAGGAGAACGCGGAGCTGCGCCGGGTGATGCTGGAGGCTTACGGCTACGAGCGCTATCTCGACGAGTCCGGCGCGACCTTCGGCCTGGACGCCGAGACGTATGTGCCGGAGCGCGAGACCTGAGCCGGGCGCGCACACCCCACATCGGCTTGGTCTGGACCTTGACTGGTATAGACCAAGCCGATTGAGTGTCCTCCGACAACACGAGCATTGGGGTGGTCTCATGTGGAGAAGACGCGCCACGACGTGGTTCGCCGCGCTGGCGGCGGTGTGCGCCTTACTGTTTGGCATGCCCATGGCTTCCGCGTCGGCGGATTCGGCCGACGCGGCGGGCACGGCCGCACCCGCGGCCTGCACCTATCCGAACTGGGTCGCGGGCAAGTGGTACGTGACCGGTGACATCGTCCGGTACACCGACGGCAGGTACTACCGCGCCGAGCACGACAATCCGGGCTACGACCCGGTGATCAGCACCTGGTACTGGGAGCCGTTCGACTGCGGCGGAGGCGGGAACTCCGGCTTCGTCGTCAGCGAGGCGCAGTTCAACCAGATGTTCCCGAACCGGAACGGCTTCTACAGCTACCAGGGCCTGACCGCCGCCCTGAGCGCCTACCCCGGCTTCGCGAACACCGGCAGCGACACCGTGAAGCGGCAGGAGGCGGCCGCCTTCCTCGCCAACGTCAGCCATGAGACCGGCGGTCTCGTCCACATCGTCGAGCAGAACCAGGCGAACTACCCGCACTACTGCGACTGGAACCGGCCGTATGGCTGCCCCGCGGGCCAGGCGGCGTACTACGGCCGCGGACCGATCCAGCTCAGCTGGAACTTCAACTACAAGGCCGCGGGCGACGCCCTGGGCATCGACCTGCTGGGCAACCCCTGGCTGGTGCAGAACGACTCCGCGGTGTCCTGGAAGACCGCCCTCTGGTACTGGAACACCCAGACCGGGCCGGGCACCATGACCCCGCACGCCGCCATGGTCAACCAGCGCGGCTTCGGCGAGACCATCCGCAGCATCAACGGCAGCCTGGAGTGCAACGGCGGCAACCCGGGCCAGGTGCAGAGCCGCATCAACGCGTACCAGCGGATGGTCCAGATACTCGGCACCACCCCCGGCTCGAACCTCAGCTGCTGACCCGGAAACAAGGCCCGGAAATAAATAAGGTGCGCCGGGCGGGCCGCGCCCGCCAGCCTGGAACGCATGGCGTGGACGACGACCTCCGACCTCGATGCGTTCCAGGCCGCCGCGGGCGCGTTTCTGCGCGCCCGCCCGGTCCAGCACACCCTTCTCCTCACCGTCGTCTCCTCGCTGGCGGCGGCGGGCAGTAATCGTTACGGCGACCAGCCGCCGGTCTACGGCTGGTGGCGGGCGCCCTCGGGCGCCGTAGACGGTGCGTACGTCCGTACTCCGCCCCGTCCGCCGCTGCTCTCCGCCATGCCCGCCGAGGCCGCGGACGCGCTGGCCCGCACCCTCGCCGGGGCGGAGCAGCCGGCGGACCAGCGGGCGGACCGGCGGGCGGAGCAGCGGGCGGACCGGCCAGCGGAGCAGCCGCGGATCACCGGGGTGAACGGTGTGCGCCCCGTCGCCGAGGCCTTCGCGGACGCCTGGGCGCGGCACACCGGGGAGGTCCGCCGGGCCGACCACGTCCAGCGGCTGTACCGGCTGGACACCCTGACCCCGTCCGGGCCCGTATCACGGGGGTGGGCCCGGGCGGCCACCACCGCCGACCGCGATCTGCTGCTGAGCTGGTACGCGGCGTTCGGCCGCGACACCGGAGCGCTGCCCGAGGACGAGGTGGCGCGCGCGGTGGACGACCGGCTCAGCCACCACGGCGTCCTGCTGTGGGAGGTGGACGGCGAGCCGGTGGCCACCGCCGCGGTGAGCCGCGCGGTCGCGGCCACCGTCCGGGTCTCGTTCGTCTACACCCCGCCCGAGCTGCGCGGGCACGGTTACGGGGGTGCGGTCACGGCCGCGGTGAGCCGGGCGGCGCGCACGGCGGGAGCCGAGCGGGTGCTGCTCTTCACCGACCTGGCCAACCCCACCAGCAACGCCCTCTACCAGCGGATCGGCTACCGCCCGGTCGAGGATCATCTGCTGCTGACGTTCACCGGCGATCGCTGACGTTCACACCCCCTGAAAACGAGCTGAACAGACCCGGTGCCCCCTTCCGGAACAAGGTCGCCCATCGCGAGAGTTGTCACAGTGCAGCAGCACAACAGCACAGGCCATGGGGTGCCCGTCGCTCCCCATCACCCAGGAGGTGCCGTGACCGGTTCCAGCTCCCAGCGTGCCCGGCTCGCCGCAGCCCTGCGCCCCGCCGCCTTCGGGGCGGACCCGGCCGGGGAGCGGATGGAGCGCATCCGGAAGTCGCCGAACTTCGCGAACGGTGTGTTCACCAACCCCGGCGGCAACGGCCGCACGGCGCCCTCCGGCTCGATGCTGAAGTTCCTGCCCACGTACTTCCGCAAGGAGGACCGCATACGCCGGGCCCCCGCCGGGACCGTGCCGGTGTACCCCACCACCCTCGCCGAACTGGCCGCCCCGCCCGCCTCCGGGCTGCGGCTGACCTGGATGGGCCATTCCAGCGTGCTCGCCGAGATCGACGGGCGGCGGGTGCTGTTCGACCCGGTGTGGGGCCAGCGCTGTTCGCCCTTCGCATCCCTGGGGCCCAAGCGGCTGCACCCGGTCCCGGTGCCGCTCCGGGAGCTGGGGCCGGTGGACGCGGTGGTCATCTCCCATGACCACTACGACCACCTGGACATGCCCACGATCCGCGCGCTGGCGCGCACCGGGACGGTGTTCGTCGTCCCGCTCGGTGTCGGCGCGCACCTGGAGCGCTGGGGCATACCGGCGGACCGGATGACGGAGCTGGACTGGCACGAGTCCACCGATGTGGCCGGGCTGCTGCTCACCGCCACCCCCGCCCGCCACTTCTGCGGCCGCGCGCTGCGCAACACCCAGCACACGCTGTGGGCCTCCTGGGTGGTGGCCGGACCCGAGCACCGCATCTACCACAGCGGGGACACCGGGTACTTCCCCGGTTTCGCGGAGATCGGGGCGTCGTACGGGCCGTTCGACGCGACCATGATCCAGATCGGTGCCTACAGCGAGTTCTGGACGGACATTCATATGACGCCGGAGGAGGGCGTGCGCGCCCACCTCGACCTCCAGGGCGGCGAGCCCACCCGGGGGATCATGCTGCCGATCCACTGGGGCACCTTCAACCTGGCCCCGCACCCGTGGGAGGAGCCCGCCGAGGGCACCGTCACCGCGGCCCGGGCAGCGGGCGCGAGCGTGGCCGTGCCGCGCCCGGGGCAGCCCTTCGAGCCGGGGCCCGGGCTGCCACTGGAGACGTGGTGGCGAGCGGTGGCGGCGCCGGGCGCCGCCGGGGGCGCCCCCGAGGAGGTCCGTACGCCCACGCCTCCGGTCCGTACGTCGGATGGCGACACCGACCAGGCGGTGCCCATTCCGCAGGCGTAGTACGCGAGTTGAGTCGAAAGCCTTGTGGGTGGTGTGGCGTGCTCGCTTCAATGGTTAGGAAACATTCCTAACGGACGACTCAAGCGAACGGAGTCCCCCATGTCCAGAAGGATCGGCCTGACAGCGGCGGCCGTGGCGTTACCCGCCGCGCTGGTGTTCACGGGCATCGGAGTCGGAGTGGGCCAGGCGGCCATGCGTCCGGCCGCCGCCCCCGCCCCGTCCCCGGCCCACCAGACGGGTGTGGCGGCCAACCTGGACGATCCGGCCAAGAAGGAGATCGCCATGAAGCTGGTCTCCAGTGCCGAGAACTCCTCGCTGGACTGGCGCGGCCAGTTCAAGTACATCGAGGACATCGGCGACGGCCGCGGCTACACCGCCGGGATCATCGGCTTCTGCTCCGGCACCGGCGACATGCTGGAACTCGTCGAGTACTACACCGAGAAGAAGCCCGGCAACGTCCTCGCCAAGTACCTCCCCGCCCTGCGCAAGGTCAACGGCAGCGACTCCCACAGCGGCCTGGACCCCAATTTCACCAAGGACTGGAAGACGGCCGCCGCCGACAAGGTGTTCCAGGACGCCCAGGAGCACGAGCGCGACCGCGTCTACTTCAACCCGTCCGTCAAGCAGGGCAAGGATGACGGCCTGGGCACGCTCGGCCAGTTCATCTACTACGACGCGATCGTCATGCACGGCCCGGGCAGCAGCAAGTACAGCTTCGGCGGCATACGCAAGACGGCCATGTCCAACGCCAAGACCCCGGCGCAGGGCGGCAACCAGACCACGTACCTGAACGCCTTCCTCGACGCCCGCAAGAAGGCCATGCAGAGCGAGGAAGCGCACAGCGACACCAGCCGGGTCGACACCGCGCAGCGCGTCTTCCTCAACGCGAAGAACTTCGACCTGAACCCGCCGCTGAAGTGGAAGGTGTACGGCGAGTCCTTCGAAATCAACAGCTGACCGGACCGGGCTGGTACCTGGCCCTCCCCGTCCTCGCCCACCTCGACCCGGACGCGGTGCGCGGCGTCCGGGACGTGGTGCGCGGCGTCCGGGACGTGGCGTTCGCGCACCTCGGGCTGGAGGTCAGCGAGCCGCCGCAGCAACCAGCGCCCGCATGACCCGCAGGTCGTCCCCCGCCTCCGGGTGCCACTGCACGCCCAGCACGAAGCCCTCCGCGCCAGGCAGTTCCACCGCCTCCACCGTGCCGTCGTCCGACGCGTAGGCGCTGGCGATCAGGCCCTCGCCGAGGCGGTCCACCGACTGGTGGTGGTAGGTGGGTACGGAGAGGGGCTCCGGGAGGACCGTGCTCAGGAGGGTGCCGGGGACCGGTTTGACCTCGTGCTGGTCGAAGACGCCCGGCGGGCCCGCGTGGGCGTCCAGGTGTTGGTGGAGGGTGCCGCCCAGTGCCACGTTGAGGAGTTGGTGGCCCCGGCAGATGCCCAGCAGGGGGACGCCCGAGGACAGCGCCGCCTCGATCAGGGCGAGTTCCCATGTGTCGCGTTCGCGGGCGGGCGGGCCCGTCCGGGGATCGGGGTCGGCTCCGTACCGTACGGGCTCCACATCCGGGCCGCCGGAGATCACGACCGCGTCGAGGCGGGAGACCACGGCGGCCGCCGACCCACCGGCGGCGTCCGGGGGCAGCATCGCGGCCAGGCCCCCCGCGCGCTGGACGAGCCGGTGGTACCCGGCGGGGAGCAGGGCGGCCGGGAGGTTCCAGACGCCCCAGTGCGCCGTGGCTTCGAGGTAGGTGCTGATGCCGATCAGAGGAGGCAGAGGAGGCAAGGACGGGTCCAATCTCTCAGTCGCGGGACAGTTCGGCCTCGGCCTCCGCCAGCGCGGCGAACTCCTCCTCCGGCGCCGACGCGACCAGCCGGTGGCGGCTGTAGAAGGCGAAGTAGGCGAGCGCCACGGCGTAGACGCCGAGTGCGATGAAGGCCGCGTCCTTGTCCACCAGGAACGTGGCCAACAGCGCCAAGCAGGCCAGGACGAAGGCGATGGACGAGGTCACGAGGCCGCCGGGGGTGCGGTACGGGCGCGCGAGGCCCGGCTCACGGCGGCGCAGCACGATGTGGGAGAGCGACATCAGGGCGTACGAGATGGTGGCGCCGAAGACCGCGACGTTCAGCATCCGGGCGCCGTCGCCCGACCAGGCGGCGAGGCCGAAGCCGATGGCGCCGGGGACGAGCAGGCCCAGGTAGGGGGCCTTGCGGCGGCTGGTCAGGGAGAGGAAGCGGGGCAGGTATCCGGCCCGGGAGAGGGCGAACAGCTGCCGCGAACCGGCGAAGATCAGGGAGAAGAAGGAAGCGACCAGACCGGCCAGACCCGCGTAGTTGACGACGCGGGACAGCGTGGTGGGCTCACCGTCCGGCTGCAGCGCCTCGACCAGCGGGTTGCCCGCGTCCTGCACGGCGTCCGGGCCGCGCGCGCCGGTCGCGGCGAGGAAGGTGAGCAGGGCCAGGAGCAGCAGGATGCCCATCGAAGCGGCCATTGCCTTGGGCAGCGTGCGCGCGGGCTCGCGGGTCTCCTCGGCCGCGAGCGGAACGCCCTCAACCCCCAGGAAGAACCACATGCCGAAGGGGAACGCCGCCCAGATGCCGAGCAGTCCGAACGGCAGCCAGGAGTTGGCGCCGAACGCCGAGTGGTCGACCGCGATGTCGTTCAGCGAGCCCGAGTCGAACTCGGTGAAGGCGGCGACGGCGAAGATCAGCAGCGCGGCGACGGCGATAACGGTCACGACGAGGCTGAACCGCAGGGCCTCGCCCACGCCCCACAGATGGATCCCGATGAAGATCGCGAAGCAGGCGAGATAGACCGGCCAGCCCGACTCCAGGCCGAAGAGGCCGAGCGATTCGACGTAGTCGCCGATGAAGATGGAGATGGCGGCGGGTGCGAGGACGTATTCGATGAGGATCGCCGTGCCGGTGAGGAACCCGCCCCAGGGGCCGAGGGCGCGCCGCGCGAAGCCGTAGCCGCCGCCCGCGGTGGGGAGGATCGCGGCCAGTTCGGCGAGGGCGAAGACCATGCAGGTGTACATCAGGCCCATGAGCACGGCGGCGATGGCCAGTCCGCCGAAGCCGCCCTCCGCGAGGCCGAAGTTCCAGCCGGAGAAGTCGCCGGAGACCACATAGGCGACGCCGAGACCGGTCAGCAGCAGCGGACCCGCGCTGCCGCGCCGCAGAGTGCGCCGCTCCAGGTAGCCGGATCCGCCGGGTTCATTGGGGTCGCCGGGATCGGGGGAGGTGGTGCGGGCGGTCTCGGTTCCTTCGGCCATGTCAGCCATGGGCACTCCTGGCTTCGCACGAGAGGGGACGGGCGCAAACGGGGGTGGGGATTGGTGTGGTGGCATACCTTTGCCGCAGGGAGTGGGTCCGCGCAAGACCCTCCGCCGAAAAACAGGGCTAGGGGGTGTCCTGCCGATCAGGCCGGATCAGCGAGCGGCGTCTGGTGCAGGGGGCGCCTCCCAGCGGTAGCTGGGGGAGGCGCGGAGTGCGACGAGCGCGGCGTCGCGAGGTGCCGTGCCAGGCGTCGGGAGCCCGGCATGACCGGCAAGACACCCCCTACGGCAGGAACCCGCGCAGCAGCGCCGCCGTGCCCTCGCAGTGCTCCCGCATCACCTCGCGCGCCCCGTCCGCGTCCCCGTCCAGCACCGCCTCGACCAGCGCGCCGTGCTGGGCCTGGGAGTGCTCCAGGTTCCGTACCAGCAGCGGGATGCAGTCCAGCAGATCGTTGACGGTGGCGCGGACGGCCGCGTACTGGGCGGCCAGCGAGGGCGAGCCCGCCAGCTCCGCCAGGGTCAGGTGCAGCATCGTGTCCAGCCGCCGGTAGTCGGCCAGCGGGGCGTCGCGGGTCGCGTCCAGGGCCGCGCGCAGCCGCGCGGTCTGGCCGCCGTCCAGGCCGTGCGCGGCGCACAGCCCGGCCGCGCCGACCTCCAGGACCTCCCGGAAGCGCAGCGTGTCCTCGACGTCCACCGCCTCGATCCGCCGCCGCAGCTCGTCCTCGCCGCCCGCGGCGGGCTCCGGCCGGGCCCGTACGAAGGTGCCGCCGTACCGGCCGCGGCGGCTCTCCACGATCCCCTGGTCCTGGAGCACCTTCAGCACCTCGCGCAGGGTCACCCGGCTGATCCGCAGCCGCTCCGCCAGCTCGCGCTCGGCCGGGAGGCGGTCGCCGTCGGGGACCAGCCCCAGCCGTACGACCTGGAGTATCTGCTCCAGCGCCTCCTCGAAGCCGTTTCCGGCGCGCACCGGGCGCAGCACCGGCGCCAGCCGGTCACCGCTCCCGCCCGCGCCGACGCTCCCGCTCGCACTCCCGCTCATGGAACTCCCGCTCATGGAACCGTCCGCACCTCCTTCCCAATCAATGGTCTGCGGTATTACCTTAAGGCCACCCCGAGCCCCCACACCCGTCCGAAAGTCCGGAAGCCAGGAGGCACCACCGTGGCAGACCGCACGCCCCCGCTCTCGGTCGACGAGCTGACCAGGCTCGTCGCCGCCGGGGAGATCGACACCGTCGTCCTGGCCTTCACCGATATGCAGGGCAGACTGCAGGGCAAGAGGTTCGCCGCCCAGTTCTTCCTGGACGACGCCCTGGAGCACGGCACCGAGGGCTGCAACTACCTGCTCGCCGTCGACGCCGACATGAACACCGTCGGCGGCTACGCCATGTCCTCCTGGGAGCGCGGCTACGGCGACTTCGCCCTCCACGGCGACACCGCCACCCTGCGCCGCACCCCCTGGAACCCCGGCACCGCGATGCTCACCGCGGACCTCGCCTGGCACGACGGCTCGCCCGTCGCCGCCTCCCCGCGGCAGATCCTGCGCCGCCAGCTCGACCGGCTCGCGGAGCGCGGCTGGACCGCGTACGCCGGGACCGAGCTGGAGTTCATGGTCTTCAATAACACCTACGAACAGGCCTGGGACAGTGGCTACCGCGGGCTGACCCCCGCCAACCAGTACAACGTCGACTACTCCATCCTCGGCACCGGCCGCGTCGAACCCCTGCTGCGCCGCATCCGCAACGAGATGGGCGCCGCCGGAATGACCGTCGAGTCGGCCAAGGGCGAGTGCAACCTCGGCCAGCACGAGATCGCCTTCCGCTACGACGACGCGCTGACCACCTGCGATCAGCACGTCATCTACAAGACCGGTGCCAAGGAGATCGCCGCCCAGGAGGGCACGGCGCTCACCTTCATGGCCAAGTACGACGAGCGCGAGGGCAACTCCTGCCACATCCACCTCTCGCTGCGCGACGAGGCCGGGCACCCCGTGTTCGCGGACGACGAGGGCCCGTACGGCATGTCGAAGACCATGCGCCACTTCCTGGCCGGGCAGATCGCCGCGCTGCGCGACTTCACCCTCCTCTACGCGCCCAACATCAACTCTTACAAGCGCTTCCGGCCGGGTTCCTTCGCGCCCACCGCCGTCGCCTGGGGCCCGGACAACCGCACCTGCGCGCTGCGCGTCATCGGCCACGGCCAGGCGCACCGGTTCGAGAACCGCCTCCCCGGCGGCGACGTCAACCCGTACCTCGCCGTCGCCGGAATGGTGGCGGCCGGGCTGTACGGGATCGAGCACGAGCTGGAGCTGCCCGAGGTCTGTACCGGCAACGCCTACACCGGCGACGCCGACCACGTGCCGACCTCGCTGCGCGACGCCGCCGACCTGTGGCAGGCCAGCCCCATAGCGCGGGCCGCCTTCGGCGACGAGGTGGTCGAGCACTACCTCAACATGGCCCGCGTCGAGCAGGAGGCGTACGACACCGCCGTCACCGACTGGGAACGCTTCCGGTCCTTCGAGCGCATGTGAGGAACCACCGAGTGAGCACCGAACACCCCCACGAGCACCACATCCTCAACCCGGCCACCGAGGAGGTCATCGCCACCGTCCCGGCCGCCACCGCCGGCGACGTGGACGCCGCCGTCGCCCGCGCCGCCACCGCCCAGCGCGGCTGGGCCGCCCTCGCCCCCGCCGACCGGGCCCGGCTGCTGCGCCGCTTCGCCGCCACCGTGGACGACCACCTCGGGGAACTCGCCGCGCTGGAGGTCCGCGAGGCGGGCCACCCCATCGGCAACGCCCGCTGGGAGGCGGGCAACGTCCGCGATCTGCTGGAGTACGCGGCCGGGGGCGTGGAGCGGCTGAGCGGCGCCCAGATCCCGGTCGCGGGCGGCCTGAACGTCACCTTCCACGAACCGCTCGGCGTGGTCGCCGTCATCGCGCCGTGGAACTTCCCGATGCCGATCGCCGGGTGGGGCACCGCGCCCGCCCTCGCCGCGGGCAACGCCGTCCTCCTCAAGCCCGCCGAGACCACCCCGCTGACCGCCCTCCGGCTCGCCGAACTCGCCCTCGCGGCCGGGCTGCCCGAGGGGCTGTTCCAGGTGCTGCCCGGCGCCGGGCCGGTGGCCGGGGCCGCGCTGGTCGAGCACCCGGGCGTGGCCAAGGTGGTCTTCACCGGGTCGACGCCCGTCGGCAAGGAGATCATGGCGAAGTGCGCGGCGGGCGTGAAGCGCGTGACGCTCGAACTCGGCGGCAAGAGCCCCAACATCGTCTTCGCCGACGCCGACATCGAGGCGGCGGCGGCCGCGGCGCCCGGCTCGTTCCTGGACAACACCGGCCAGGACTGCTGCGCCCGCAGCCGGATCCTGGTCCAGCGCCGCGTCTACGACCGGTTCATGGAGCTGCTGGAGCCCGCCGTACGGTCCTTCGCGGTCGGCGATCCGGCCGACCCCGCCACCGCCATGGGCCCGCTGATCTCGGCCGCGCAGCGGGAGCGCGTACGGTCCTACGTCCCCGAGGACGCGCCCGCCGCCATCCGCGGCGAGGCCCCCGGCGGCAAGGGCTTCTGGTACCCGGCGACCGTCCTGGAGGCCACCGCGCCCGGTGACCAGACCGCCCGCACCGCCGTGGAGGAGATCTTCGGCCCGGTGGCCGTCGTCCTCCCCTTCGAGGACGAGGCCGACGCCGTACGGCTGGCCAACGCCACCGACTACGGCCTCTCCGGCTCGATCTGGACCCGCGACGTGGGCCGCGCGCTGCGCGTCTCGCGCGCCGTCGCGGCCGGGAACCTGTCCGTCAACTCGCACAGCAGCGTGCGCTACGCGACCCCGTTCGGCGGCTACAAGCAGTCCGGTCTCGGCCGGGAGCTGGGCCCCGACGCCCTGACCGCCTTCACCGAGACCAAGAACGTGTTCATCAGCACCGAGAAAAGCACCGAGGAGCAGTGACGTGAGCAAGAGCGAAACCGACACCCCCGTGTGCCGCCGCCTGGTGGGCCGTACCGCGGTCATCACCGGAGCGGGCAGCGGCATCGGCCTGGCCACCGCGCGCCGCTTCGCCTCCGAGGGCGCGCACGTCGTCTGCGCCGACATCGACGAGTCCGCGGGCAAGGCCGCGGCCGACGAGGTCGGCGGGCTCTACGTCCAGGTGGACGTGACCGACCAGGAGCAGGTCGAGGCGCTGTTCCAGACCGCGTACGACACCTACGGCTCGGTCGACGTGGCGTTCAACAACGCGGGCATCTCGCCGCCCGACGACGACTCGATCCTCACCACCGGCCTTGACGCCTGGAAGCGGGTCCAGGAGGTCAACCTCACCTCCGTCTATCTGTGCTGCAAGGCCGCGCTGCCCCATATGCGGCGCCAGGGCCGGGGCTCCATCATCAACACGGCGTCCTTCGTGGCCGTGATGGGCGCCGCGACCTCGCAGATCAGCTACACCGCCTCCAAGGGCGGCGTGCTGGCGATGTCGCGCGAGCTGGGCGTGCAGTTCGCGCGCGAGGGCATCCGGGTCAACGCGCTGTGCCCGGGGCCGGTCAACACCCCGCTGCTGAAGGAGCTGTTCGCGAAGGACCCGGAGCGGGCGGCGCGGCGTCTGGTGCACGTACCGGTGGGGCGGTTCGCCGAGCCGGAGGAGATCGCGTCCGCGGTCGCCTTCCTGGCCAGCGACGACTCGTCGTTCATCAACGCGGCCGAGTTCCTGGTGGACGGCGGCATCGCCGGAGCGTACGTCACCCCGCTGTAGCCCCGCCGCGGACCGCTTTGTGGCCGGGCGCGCAGTCCGCGCAACCCCGGTGTACGGAGTCGATCCGTGGCCATAGGGTGACCGCGTGAGCATGAACACGCCCCCGGGCTGGTATCCCGATCCCGGTTACACAGGTAACGGCCCCGCGCTGCATCGGTGGTGGGACGGGTCCACCTGGACCGAGTACACGCGCGACGCCACCGCCCCGGCGGACTCGCCCTTCGGCCCGCCGCCCGTGCCCGGCTATCTGCCCGGCCAGGACGGCGGCCGGGGGCTCGGCCGCGGCCCCCGGGTCGCGGTGCTCGCGCTGTCCGTGGGGGCCGTGGTCGCCGCGATCATCGGCGGCATCGTGCTGCTGGGCGACAGCGGGGACAGCGGCGACGGCGACCAGGCGAACCCGCTGCCGACCGCCCCCGCCCCGCCCGGAGGCGGCGACGACGCCCCCTCGGACGCCCCGTCCGGCCTGCCCACCGACGGCCCCAGCGCGCCGCCCACCGACGATCCGAGTACCGCCCCGGACGCCGCGAGCGGCATCACCCTGCCCGTGCTGGCGGGCTGGCAGGCGGGCCGCAGCAGCGCCGGCGGCGCGGGCGTGACCACCTCGCGCTACCCGTGCCCGAACGACCCCTCCACCGACTGCGTACGCGGCGGTGCCTTCTCCCGGACCGCCAGCGGCTTCGAGGCGGACACCGCCAAGGGCATCGCCGAGGAGGACATAGCCCAGAACGCCGAGGAGTCCTACGGCACGGACGACGACACCGACCGCAAGGCGTACGGCGGGATCACCTCGCACAAGCCGCTCAAGGAGGAGGCGGTCGACGTCGCGGGGGAGAAGGGCTATCTGGTGCGCTGGAAGGTGGTGACGAAGAAGGGCGACGACGGATACGTCCAGTCGCTCGCCTTCCCGTCACCCACGGTCCCCGACACCATGGTCCTGGTGCGCTTCGGCTTCGACGTGAGCGACAAGGCGCCGCCGCTCGGCGACATGGACAAGATCGTCAAGGGCATCGAGGCGCTGGCGGGCGACGGCCGGTCGATCTAGCCGTACCCGGCGCCGTTCGGAGTCAGAGAAAGGTGCGGCCCTCGCCCCGGTACGTCGGTACGGAGTCCACCACCCGGTCGTCCTCGACGAGGTGCAGCGTCGCGAAACGCTCGCACAGCTCACCGGCCTTGGCGTGCCGGAACCACACCTTGTCGCCGATCAGCAGATCGTCGGCGGGCGTGCCCAGCAGCGGGGTCTGCACCTCGCCCGGGCCCTCCTGCGGGTCGTAGGCCAGTCCTTCCGGCAGATACGGCACCGGCAGCCGGTCCGGGCCCGCCGCCCCGGACGCCGGGTAGCCGCCGCCCAGTACGGTCACCACGCCCACGCCCGGGCGGCGCACCACGGGCTGGGCGAAGAGGGCGGCCGGGCGGCCGCGGAAGGACGTGTAGTTGTCGAACAGCCGCGGCTGGTAGAGCCCGGACCCGGCGGCGATCTCCGTCACCGCGTCCTCGGCGGCGGTGTGCTGCACGCTGCCCGTGCCGCCGCCGTTGACGAACTCCAGGTCCGCCACTTCCCGGACCGCCCGGACCGCCGCCGCCCGGCGGGCCGCCAGCTCCCGGCGCGCCGTGCTCTGCATCAGCCGGATCGCGCGGGAGCGTAGCGGACGGCCGCTCACCGCGTCGCCGACCCCGGCCACATGGCCCTCGTAGCCCATCAGACCGACCAGCCGGAAGCCGGGGCGGCGCTCGACCGCCCGCGCCAGCGCGGCCAGCTGCTCGGGGGTGCGCAGCGGTGAGCGCAGCGCGCCGACGCGGATCCGGCCGCCCAGCAGCCGCAGCGAGGTGTCCAACTCCAAACAGACCCGGACCACTTCGGTCCCGGCGCGCACGCTTTCGATCAGGTCGAGCTGGCTGACGTCGTCCACCATCACGGTCACGGCGGCGGCGAGCTTGGGGTCGCTGGTCAGGGTGGCGTAGCCGTCCCGGTCGGTGGACGGGTAGGCGAGCAGGACGTCGTCGAAGCCCTCGCGGGCCAGCCACAGGGACTCCGCGAGCGTGAAGCTCATGATGCCCGCGAAGCCGTCCCGGGCCAGGACCCGTTCCAGCAGCGCCCGGCACCGCACCGACTTGCTGGCGACCCGGATCGGCTTGCCTCCCGCCCGGCGTACCAGGTCGCGTGCGTTGTCGTCGAAGGCCCTCAGGTCGACAATCGCCACAGGCGCTTCGAGATGGGAGGTGGCCCGGTCGTAACGGGCCCGGTCAGCGGCGGAAGCGGACATGCGGTGAAGCTTGCCAGACCGTGATTACCGCTGGGTAGAGGGCAGCCGATGCGGAGGGTGCCCGGTGCCCCGTAGAGTGTCGCGCACGCCATGACCGGCAGGTCAGCGGCGTGATGTCCGTATTCGGGCCCGCCTGCCCGAAAGGCGGTGGGGCGGCGCGGCGAACCGGACGGAGCGACGTGGGCCAGGTCTCGATGGGCGCGAGGGGGTGCCGGTGAGCGCGGACGCGGAACAGGCGCACTCTTCTCGTCGTACGCCCCCACCTCGCCCTGTGCACCCTCCGCGCACCGCGCCCACGCCCCGGTCCGCGCCCCCATCGCGCAACCTCACCCCGCCCGGCACCCCGTCCGGCTTCTTCGGGCCCCCGCCCCGTGTCGGGCCACCGCCCCGCGTCGGGTCGCCCGGCTTCGGCCCCCCTGATTTCGGCCCCCCTGGTTTCGTACCTGACCCGGACACGCCCGTGCTCGGCGTCCCGCCGAAGGTCCCCTTCCCCCGGGGCGCCACCCGCGGCGGAGCGAACCCGGGTCGTCCCGGCGGCCGGTACGCCCCCGCCGAGGACCCGACCCGCGTACCGCCGCGCCCCGCCACCCCGCCGAGCGCCGGAACCGGCCACCACCGCCCGCGCAGCCGCACGGTGGCCGCCGCCGTCGCCCTCGTCCTCGGCCTCGGGCTGCTCGGCGGCGCCGCCGCGGGCACCTGGCTGGGCGACAGCCCCGACGCGGCGCACTCGACCGCCGACAGCTACGCCACCGCGCGCGCCGCCTGGCACAGCGCCCCGGTGGACGACCTCTTCCCCCGCACCCTGCGCGGCAAGGGCGACGGCCCCGGCGGCGCCGACCGCCTCTGGACCCGGATCGCGGTCGCCCCCGACACCAGCTGCGGTGGCGGCTTCGACCCGCTGCTCACCAAGGCGCTCTCCCCGGTGGGCTGTGAACGCCTGCTGCGCGCCACCTACACCGACGCCACCAGCACCAGCGTCACCACGGTCGGCCTGCTGATCACCTCGGCCGACCCCGCCGGGATGAAGGCCCTGCGGGAGCGCTTCACCGCCGACAAGCTGGACGAACGCACCGACCTGATGCCCCGTCCGTACGCCAGGAAGGGCACCGCCGCGGCCCGCTTCGGCGACGACCAGCGGGCGAGCTGGCACATCCGCGTCCTGACCGACGCGCCCGCCGTCCTCTTCTCGGTCTCCGGCTTCGCCGACGGCCGCGAGGTCACCGACCCGCAGTCGGCGGCCGAGGCGACCCGGCGCGGCGCGACCTCCGCCCCCGCCCAGTCCGGCCTCGGCAACGACGCCCGCGGCATCGCCGACGCGACCGAGGACGCCTTCCGCCGCGCCCTGTCCCGGGCCCCGGAGCAGGGGAGCGGCTCATGAAGACCGCGCGCCGCGTCGCCGTGAGCCTCGCCGCCGCCGGGCTCACCCTGATACCCGTCACCCCCGCACAGGCCGACGGCATCCAGGCCCAGGAGTGGGCGCTCGACGCCCTCCACACCCGCCAGGCGTGGCGGACCACCCAGGGCGCGGGAACGACCGTCGCCGTCCTGGACACCGGCGTCGACGACCAGCACCCCGACCTCAAGGGGCAGGTGCTGCCCGGCAAGGACCTCATCGGCTTCGGCGCCGAGCGCGGCGACCGCCCCTGGGCCCGGCACGGCACCGCGATGGCGGGCATCGTCGCCGCCAGCGGACACGGCGCGGACGACAGCGAGGGCGTCATGGGGGTCGCGCCCAAGGCCAAGATCCTTCCGGTGCGGGTGATCCTGGAAGACGGCGACCCGCAGCGCGCCAAGGCCCGCAGCTCCCGGGGCGGCGCGCTCGCGAAGGGCATCCGCTGGGCCGCCGACCACGGCGCCGACGTGATCAACCTGTCCCTCGGCGACGACAGCGCCTCGGCCCACCCCGAGCCCGCCGAGGACGCCGCCGTGCAGTACGCGCTGCGCAAGGGCTCCGTCGTGGTCGCCTCCGCGGGCAACGGCGGCGACAAGGGCGACCGCGTCTCCTACCCGGCCGCCTACCCCGGCGTGATCGCGGTGACCGCCGTCGACCGCTACGGCAACCGCGCCGCCTTCTCCACCCGCCGCTGGTACGCCACCGTCGCCGCGCCCGGCGTCGACGTGGTCATAGCCGACCCCGACAAGCGCTACTACGAGGGCTGGGGCACCAGCGCCGCCGCCGCCTTCGTCTCCGGCGCCGCCGCCCTCGTCCGCTCCGCCCACCCCGATCTGAGCCCGCGCCAGGTCCGGCAGCTGCTGGAACAGACCGCCCGGAGCCGCCCCTCCGGTGGCCACAGTGACGAGCTGGGCGCGGGCGTGGTGGACGCGGCGGCAGCCCTCAGGGCAGCCGCGAAAACCACACCCGAACCCCAGCAACCCGCCGCCGCGTCATCCCCCCGCCGCTTCTTCGGCTCCGGCCCCACCTCCATCGGTGTCTCCGGCGACGACGCCGGGCTGAACGAGACGGCCCTGTTCGCCGCCCTCGCCGGGGCGGCCCTGGTGGCGGCCGCGATCACCCTGTGGCGAGGCAAGGGCCCCCTGCCCACCCCACGCGCCCTACGCCGCTTCACGGCACGCTGAGCGCGCCGCCGGGCGGCTTGGCTACGACGCGTCCCTACGCCCGCAGCCCGGTAGCCGCGCCTACGGCGGCCCGCGCCGCCTGCTCCACCAGGGCCACGCCGGTGTTCATGTTCTTGCTGCCGTCGGAGAGCACCGCCACCAGATAGGTGCGGCCGCTCGCGGAGACCTGGCCGATGCTGTTGACGTCCCACAGGCCGGTGGTGCTGCGCGGCAGCCAGCCGTTCTTGAGGCGGGTGCCCGCGCCCGCGTCGGCGGCGGCCGAGACGCCCCAGTCCTGGCCGCTGGTTATCCGGCCCATCAGCTGCCGGATGTACGCCTGGGAGTCCGCGTTCAGCGCCGAGCCGTCGCCGAACACCGCGCGCAGCAGCTTCAGCTGATCCGCCGCGGTGGTCCGGGTCAGCCCCCACAGGCCCGCCCGGCCGCCGTGGGTGCGGGTGAGGCCCAGGCGGTGCTGCGCCGCGTCGAGGCCGTCGGCGCCGCCGATCACCTTCCACAGGGCGGTCGCCGCCTTGTTGTCGCTGTGCTCGATCATCACGGTGGCGGCGTCGCGCTCCTTCGCGGTCAGCCCGCGCCGCTCGTCCTGCGTCTTGAGCAGCAGCGACGCGAGGATGCCGACCTTGACGATGCTCGCCGTGTCGTACGCGCGGTTGCCGTACGTCGCGCTCGCCCCCGACCGGGTGTCCAGGAGGGCCACCGCGAACTCCCCGTCGCACTCGCGCGTCACCGGGGCCAGCGCGTGGGTGAGCGCCGTACGGAGCGTACGGGCCGATGCGGCGGGCGGTGCCGCCGAGGCCGTCGAGGGCGTCACGGCCCCGGTCACCCGCTCCATGCCGCCTCCCTGGATGTCGCCCGCCGCACACCGCGGCCCGGCGCTCGGCCGCAGCTCGGTCTTCGCCGGTGCACTGGTGGTGGCCGCCCCGCACCCCAGCAGGGTCGCCGCGAGCGCCGTCACGGTCGCGATCACGGCCGGGCGGCGCGCTCTGCGACCGGGGCCGCGGCCCCGGTCCATCCCTGTTTCCATCCCCCCAGACGTGTCGGTCTTCATGGAGGGCGAGGCTAGACGGCCCCGCCGCACGACGGGGGCCAAGGTGATGAACAACCCATGAGAAAGACCTCACGGCGGCCCCGATACCCTCGTGGAGTGGCGCTCAAGAACATTCCCGACCCCGGCTTCTCCGGCGACGACGGCTCCGCCGACGCCCGCCTGACCGCGGCGCTCGCCGCCTGGGCCGACGACCGCACCGCCGAACCCGAGGTGCTGGCCGCCCTCACCGAGGCGCGGCTGCTCGTGCCCGTGGTCGCGCTCCTCGGCGAGGTGGAAGAAGGCCCCGACGGACTGCGGCGCGAGAAGACGAGCGACATGGCGGTGCCCACGCTGGAGGCACCCGGCGGCCGCCGCGCCCTGCCCGCCTTCACCTCGCTGGAGACCCTGGCCCGCTGGCGCCCGGACGCCCGGCCCGTCGCCGTACCGCTGCGGCAGGCGCTGGAGGCGGCCGCGCACGAGAAGGCCGACACCGTGGTGCTGGACCTCGCCGGGCCGGTGCCGTACCAGCTCACCGGGCCCGCCCTGCTCGCCCTCGCCGAGGGCCGGACCAGCGCCGATCCGCTGGCCGACCCCGCGGTCGCCGAGGCGGTACGGACCGTGCTGGCCGCCGAACCGGAGGTCGTACGGGCCCATCTCGCCCCGGCCGCCGACGCCGACGGCATGCTGGCGCTCGCCCTGGACCCGCACGCCCCGGCACGCGAGACGGCGCAGCGGGTGGCGGGCGCGCTCGCCGCCGATGAGACGCTGCGGGCCCGGCTGGTGCGCGGGCTGACCCTGGCACTGCTGCCGCCGGACGCGACGGTGCCCGGGGAACCCCTCTTCAGCCGCTGACCCCGGCCCGCCGAAACCGTCGCTGACCTGCGACGGAGCGATCACCGGCAGGCGAAATCCCCCGATACGCCCCACAATGCATAGGGCAACTGGCGGTCCGAGCGATGCGAGGAGAACGCCATGGAGACGAGAACGGTCGTATCGGAGTTCACCGGAACCGCGCTGCTGGTCCTCTTCGGAGTCGGTTCCCTGGTCCTGGCGGGCGACTACATCAACGCCGTCGGCATCTCGCTCGCCTTCGGCTTCATCCTCATCGCGGTCTCCTACGCGTTCGGCCGCGTCTCGGGCTGCCACATCAACCCGGCGGTGACCCTGGGCGTGCTGCTGGCCGGGCGGATCGACATCCGCCGGGCCGCCGAGTACTGGATCGCGCAGCTGGTCGGCGGGATCGTCGGCGCCGCCGTGCTCTTCCTGCTCGCCAAGCAGGTGCCGAGGCTGCGTACGGACGACGCGTTCGGCAGCAACGGCTACGGCGGCCGGTCCCCGGTGGGCATCGGAGCGGGCGGGGCCTTCCTCGCCGAGGTACTGCTCACGTTCCTGCTGGTCTTCGTCTTCCTCACGGTGACGCAGAAGCTGGCGATGACCGGGATCGAACCCGTGCCGGTGGGGCTCGCGCTCGCCGCCGTCAACCTGGTCGGCATCCCGCTGACCTGGACGTCCGTCAACCCGGCGCGCAGTCTCGGCCCGGCGCTGTTCGCGGGCGGCGGGGCGCTCTCCCAGCTGTGGGTGTTCCTGATCGCGCCCCTGGTCGGCGGGGTGCTCGCGGCCGTCGTCCACCGGTTCACCCACCTCCACCCGGCGGCCCAGGCCGAGGAGCAGACCACGGAGCCGCGGCCCGGCCCGTGGGGCCGGATGCGCGGCGGGCACCGCCCCGAGACGGGCGGCCCCGAGGCGAAGGGCCCGGAGGCGGCGTGACCCGGGGCCGCGTCGCCCCTGACGGAGAGACCGGCCCGGTCCCGGTTACGGGGAGACCGACCCGGTGACGAGAAGACCGGGCCGGTCACGGAACGACCCGGCCGGTCAGGGGTAGACGGGGCCGGTGAACTTCTCGCCCGGCCCCTGCCCCGGCTCGTCCGGGACGGCCGACGCCTCACGGAAGGCCAGCTGAAGCGACTTGAGGCCGTCCCGCAGCGGGGCCGCGTGGAAGGAGCTGATCTCGGTGGCGCTCGCCGTGATCAGGCCGGCGAGCGCGCTGATCAGCTTGCGCGCCTCGTCCAGGTCCTTGTGCTGCGGGCCCTCCTCGGCCAGCCCCAGGTTCACCGCCGCGGCGCTCATCAGGTGCACCGCGACCGTGGTGATCACCTCGACCGCGGGTACGTCCGCGATGTCACGGGTCATGCGGTCGAAGTCGGGGGTCGGCTGCCCGCTGTTGGCGTCGCTCATGGTGGTCGAAGGCTCGCTTCCTGGTGGATGATGGGCTCCACCCTAGGACGCCGCTCGAGGACCGCTCGTACCGGTCGGGGGAACCGGGTGTGTGACATGGGCGACGAGTCCCCGGTGGTCGTCCGGCACCCGTCGTGTGAGCATCCCGCGCGGGTCCTGGTATCGTAGATAAATGACCGGCCGGTCACTCGCGTGTCCGGCCCACAAGTGGAGGCTCCGCACTCCCACCTCCCGACCTCAGGTCGGCAGGTCATCGGTCAGGCTGCGCCCCGCGGTGACATCGCGGCGGTGCTCCCGGTCAGTGAGGAGCCCCGCATGTGTACCGTCCGGGGCATTTTGTGTTTCCTCGGCTCGGTGGTCTCTATACAGACGTAACGCGGCAGTCCGCCAGGCGGTCGCGTGGTGCAACCGAGGAGGATCCATCAGCGCCGAGCCCCGCATCAACGACCGGATTCGCGTCCCCGAGGTGCGACTCGTCGGTCCCAGCGGCGAGCAGGTCGGCATTGTGCCGCTTGCCAAGGCCCTGGAGCTTGCGCAGGAGTACGACCTCGACCTCGTCGAGGTGGCGGCGAACGCTCGCCCGCCGGTCTGCAAGCTCATGGACTACGGAAAGTTCAAGTACGAGTCGGCCATGAAGGCCCGTGAAGCGCGCAAGAACCAGGCGCACACGGTCATCAAGGAGATGAAGCTCCGGCCGAAGATCGACCCGCACGACTATGACACCAAGAAGGGTCACGTCGTCCGGTTCCTCAAGCAGGGCGACAAGGTCAAGATCACGATCATGTTCCGTGGCCGTGAGCAGTCCCGGCCGGAGCTCGGCTTCCGGCTGTTGCAGCGGCTCGCCGAGGACGTCCAGGAGCTGGGCTTCGTGGAGTCCAACCCCAAGCAGGACGGCCGGAACATGATCATGGTTCTCGGTCCGCACAAGAAGAAGACCGAGGCGATGGCCGAGGCCCGTGAGGCCCAGGCCGCCCGCAAGGCCGAGCGCCAGGGCGCCGGCCACGCGGACGAAGCCGCCGAGGAGCCCGCCGAGGAGCACGCCGAGGCGTGACCGCGAGGCGCGAGCCTCGACCGCCCGCCCGTACGGGACTCTGCCGGTCCCGGACACCAACCGAAACACAGGACGCTTCCGTACGCCGGATCGCGGTACCCGCCGCGCCCCGGCCGCCCGGACAGCGCCCCCGACGAGGAGTGAACGGCGACATGCCGAAGAACAAGACGCACAGCGGTGCCAGCAAGCGTTTCAAGGTCACCGGCTCCGGCAAGGTCATGCGCCAGCGCGCCGGTCGCCGCCACCTTCTCGAGCACAAGCCGTCCACGCTGACGCGCCGCCTGGCCGGTAAGACCGAGATGGCCCCCGCCGACGCCAAGAAGATCAAGAAGCTTCTCGGCAAGTGACGCACCCGCCCCGCCGAACCGGCGGGGCGCGCGTCAGGCCGACCGGGACCTATTCGTTTCCGGGCCGTGTGAGTCAACCGCGGCCCCGTACAAGGAGTTAAACAAGTGGCACGCGTCAAGCGGGCAGTCAACGCCCACAAGAAGCGCCGGGCGATCCTCGAGCAGGCCAGCGGCTACCGGGGCCAGCGCTCCCGCCTGTACCGCAAGGCCAAGGAGCAGGTCACCCACTCTCTGGTCTACAACTACAACGACCGCAAGAAGCGCAAGGGCGACTTCCGGCAGCTGTGGATCCAGCGCATCAACGCCGCTGCCCGCGCCAACGGCATGACGTACAACCGCTTCATCCAGGGTCTGAAGGCCGCCAACATCGAGGTGGACCGTAAGATCCTCGCCGACCTCGCGGTCAACGACGCCAACGCGTTCGCCGCGCTGGTCGATGCGGCGCAGAAGGCGCTGCCGAGTGACGTCAACGCCCCGAAGGCGGCCTGACCTCACGCGGACGGACCCGCAGGTGCCCCTCGGCACCTGCGGGTCCGCGCGTGTCGGCACCCCCGCCGGTGCCCCGGGGCTGCGTTGCCGGGTGCGGCCCGGGGGCCGGGTGTCGGCGTTCGCCGGTGGGCCTTGCGGCCTCGTCGCCGGGTGCGGGCCGGTGGCCGGGTTGTGCCCACCCGTTCCTCCCCCAGCTACCGCTGGGAGGTGCCCCCCGCGGAACGATTGCCCACAACCGGGCCGCGGCGGTTGTGCCTGTCCGGCAACCAGGCGCCAGCGGCGTAGGCGCGACGCGCACTGCCCCGCGCTGCGGGGCGACGTACCGGCTGTTTCCTCACCGCCCGGTTGGCCCGGTGCGGGGCCTCCTTCCGCGCCCGGAACCCGGGGGTCCGGGGGTTTCCCCCGGTTTCGGGGAGGGGCGGGGTGGGGGAGACACCCGGCCGCACCCACCACCACACCGCGACACGAGAAGGCGCACCCCATGGCGACCCCCGAGCTGACGTCCCTGCGATCGCCGCGCGTCACCGCGGCCAGACGGCTCGCCAAGCGCAGCTTCCGCGGCAAGGAGCGCCGGTTCATCGTGGAGGGCCCACAGGCCGTCCGCGAGGCCATCGCACACCTGGTCGAGGTGTACGCGACCCCCGAGGCGGCGGACCGCCACACCGGCATCGTGGAGGCCGCCCACGCCGCCCGCATCCCGGTCCTGACCGCCTCCGACGAGGTGATCGCGGAGATGTCCGACACGGTCACCCCCCAGGGCATCGTCGGCCTCTGCCGCTTCCTGGACTCGCCGTTCGAGGAGATCCTGCGGGCCCGCCCCCGCCTGGTCGCCGTGCTGGCGAACGTCCGCGACCCGGGCAACGCCGGAACCGTGCTGCGGTGCGCGGACGCCGCCGGGGCGGACGCGGTCGTGTTCACGGACGCCTCCGTGGACCCGTACAACCCCAAGGCGGTGCGCGCCTCCGTGGGCTCGCTCTTCCACCTTCCGGTGGCCACCGGCGTCCCCGTCGCGCAGGCCGTCGACGGCCTGCGCACGGCCGGAGCGCGGGTGCTGGCCGCGGACGGGGCGGGGGAACGGGACCTGGACGCGGAGCTGGACGACGGGGTGCTCGGCGCGCCCACCGCCTGGATCTTCGGCAACGAGGCCTGGGGCCTGCCGGAGGCTACCCGCGCACTCGCGGACGAGGTGGTGCGCGTTCCGATCCACGGCAGAGCCGAAAGCCTCAACCTCGCGACGGCCGCCGCCGTGTGCCTCTACGCCTCCGCTCGTGCGCAGCGCGCTCCCACAGGGTGCCGTTCCGTGACCGGGACCTAGTAGGGTTTGCCCCCACACGAGGCCCAGGAGGGGGTGTGGGGATGGACGTCAGGACCTCCGGCGCCGGGGCGGCCGCGGCCGATGCCCACGCGCCCGGACGGACGCTGCCGAGCCCCGGCGGACACGACCGCCGGGAGCCCGGGACGGAGCGCGGCGGCGAGCGCGAGCGCGGCGGGCCCGACCCGTACGAGGCGCTGGCCGCGCTCGGCCTGCACCCGGACGATCTGCCGGACGGCCTGGTGGTCGCCGACGAGACGGGCCACGTCACCTGCTTCAACGCGGCGGCGGGCCGCATCACCGCCATCCGCCCCGCGGACGCCATCGGCCAGCGGCTGGAGCGCGCGCTTCCGTTAGAGGACCTGGACGGCCGGCGCTGGTGGGCGCTGACCGATCCGTACGGAGGGCTGGCCACCCGTGTCGGCCAGCCCGAGCGCAATCTGCTGTTGCCCGGCGGCCACGAGGTCCTGGTCTCGGCCCGTTACGTACGCGAGCGGCCGACCGGACCCGTGCGCCGCCTCGTAGTTTCCCTGCGCGGTACCGAGGCCCGACGGCGCACCGAGCGCAGCCACGCCGAGCTGATCGCGACCGTGGCGCATGAGCTGCGGTCCCCGCTGACCTCCGTGAAAGGTTTCACGGCCACCCTGCTGGCGAAGTGGGAGCGGTTCACCGACGACCAGAAGCGGCTGATGCTGGAGACGGTCGACTCCGACGCCAACCGCGTCACCCGCCTGATCGCCGAGCTGCTGGACATCTCCCGGATCGACTCCGGCCGCCTGGAGGTGCGCCGCCAGCCGGTCGACGTCGCCGCCGCCGTACGCCGCCATGTGCAGGCGCTCAGCTCGGCCGGACAGACCGCCGAACGGTTCCTGATCAAGGTGCGGGGTCCGCTGCCCGGTCTGTGGGCCGATCCGGACAAGATCGACCAGGTGCTGGGCAACCTGCTGGAAAACGCGGTGCGCCACGGCGAGGGAACCGTCACCATCGAGGTGGCCCCCGCACCGCACCGCCCCGCGGCGGACGGCCCTGTCGTCGAGAGGACCGCCATCACCGTGAGCGACGAAGGCGCCGGTATCCCGGAGGAGTCGATGAGCCGCGTGTTCACCCGCTTCTGGCGGGGCAGCAAGCGCGGTGGCACCGGCCTCGGGCTCTACATCGTCAAGGGCATCGTCGAGGCGCACGGCGGTGCGATCACCGTCGGACGGGCCGCCGGGGGCGGCGCCGAGTTCCGATTTACGTTGCCCGTGGGCACCCCGGCCTATCTGGCCTGACCGTCCCCACGGGCTTCCCGCGCAACAGCGGACACCCCGCGCCCCTTAGACTCGGGCCTTGGCACCTTTGGCGTACCCATGTGGTCGCTCTCTGGTCGCAAGCGTCGCAGCCGTCAAGCGGGGCCGCGCAGATGGGGGCCCCTCCCAGCGGTAGCTGGGGGATCAATAGAAACACGGGAAGAGATGTCGGCACCCAATAAGTCGTACGACCCTGTCGAGGTCGAGGCACTGAAACCGGAAGAGATCGCCCGGATGCGGGACGAGGCGCTGGACGCCATCGCCGCCGCGGGGGACCTCGAAGCGCTGCGCGAGGTGAAGGTCGCCCACACCGGCGACCGCTCGCCGCTCGCCCTCGCCAACCGCGAGATCGGCGCCCTGCCGCCGCACGCCAAGGCGGACGCGGGCAAGCGCGTCGGCCAGGCCCGCGGCCAGGTGACCCAGGCCCTGAAGGCCCGGCAGGAGGAGCTGGAGGCGGAGCGCGACGCCCGGGTGCTGGTCGAGGAGGCGGTGGACGTCACGCTGCCGTACGACCGCACCCCGGCCGGCGCCCGCCACCCGATCACCACGCTCTCCGAGCGCATCGAGGACGTCTTCGTGGCCATGGGCTACGAGGTGGCCGAGGGCCCGGAGGTCGAGGCGGAGTGGTTCAACTTCGACGCGCTCAACTTTCCGCCGGACCACCCGGCCCGCGAGATGCAGGACACGTTCTTCGTCCGCGGAGCGGACAAGGACGAGCCGTCCGGGGTGGTGCTGCGTACCCACACCTCGCCGGTGCAGATCCGGTCGATGATCGAGCGGACGCCGCCGATCTACGTGATCTGCCCGGGCCGCACCTTCCGCACGGACGAGCTCGACGCCACCCACACCCCCGTCTTCAGCCAGGTCGAGCTGCTGGCCATCGACGAGGGCCTGACCATGGCCGACCTCAAGGGCACGCTCGACCACATGGTGCGGGCGCTGTTCGGTGAGGGCATGACCACCCGCCTGCGGCCGAACTTCTTCCCGTTCACCGAGCCGTCCGCCGAGATGGACATGCGGTGCTACGTGTGCCGCGGCGAGTCCGTCGGCAACCCGGACCGCCCGTGCCGCACCTGTTCCAGCGAGGGCTGGATCGAGCTGGGCGGCTGCGGCATGGTCAACCCGCGGGTGCTCATCGCCTGCGGCGTCGACCCGGAGAAGTACAGCGGGTTCGCCTTCGGCTTCGGCATCGAGCGGATGCTGATGTTCCGGCACAACGTGGAAGACATGCGAGACATGGTCGAGGGTGACGTGCGCTTCACCCGGCCCTTCGGGATGGAGATCTGATGCGGGTCCCGCTTTCGTGGCTGCGGGAATACGTCGACCTGCCGGCCGGTGAGACCGGCCGCGACGTCCAGGCCAAACTCGTCGCCGCAGGCCTGGAGGTCGAGACGGTCGAGCAGCTCGGCGCCGGCCTCAAGGGCCCCCTGGTGGTCGGCCAGGTGCTGGCCATCGAGGAGCTGGAGGGGTTCAAGAAGCCCATCCGCTACTGCCAGGTGGATGTCGGGCAGGCCAACGGCACCGGTGAGCAGCAGAACATCGTCTGCGGCGCCCGGAACTTCGCCGTCGGCGACAAGGTCGTCGTCGTGCTGCCCGGCGCCGAACTGCCCGGCGGCTTCGCGATCTCCGCGCGCAAGACGTACGGCAAGACCTCGCACGGCATGATCTGCTCCGGCGACGAGCTGGGCATGGGCGACGACGGCAGCGGCGGCATCATCGTGCTGCCGCCGGAGTACGAGGTCGGCACCGACGCGATCGAGCTGCTGCAGCTCGTCGACGAGGTCCTGGACATCGCGGTCACCCCCGACCGCAGCTACTGCCTGTCGATGCGCGGCATCGCCCGCGAGGCCGCCACCGCGTACGGGCTGCCGCTGCGCGACCCGGCCCTGCTGGACGTGCCCGCGCCCAACAGCCACGGCTACCCGGTCAAGGTCGCCGACCCGGTCGGCTGCGACCGCTTCACCGCCCGTACGGTCACCGGGCTCGACCCCGAGGCGCACTCCCCGATCTGGCTCCAGCGGCGGCTGCAGAAGGCGGGCCTGCGGCCCGTCTCGCTCGCCGTCGACATCACCAACTACGTGATGCTGGAGATCGGCCAGCCGCTGCACGCCTACGACCGTTCCCGGGTGACCGGCGCGATCGGCGTGCGCCGCGCCGAGCCGGGCGAGAAGCTCACCACCCTCGACGGCACCCAGCGCGTCCTGGACGCCGAGGACCTGGTCATCACCGATGACAGCGGGCCGATCGGCCTCGCCGGTGTCATGGGCGGCGCCAACACCGAGATCGCCGACGCCACCGAGGCGGCGCGCACCACCGAGGTCGTCATCGAGGCCGCGCACTTCGCCCCGGTTTCGATCGCCCGCACCGCCCGCCGCCACAAGTTGTCCTCCGAGGCGTCCAAGCGGTTCGAGCGCGGCGTCGACCCGGAGGCCACCTCCGCGGCCGCGCAGCGCACCGTCGACCTGCTGGTACTGCTCGCGGGCGGCACCGCCGAGGCGGGCGTCACCGAGATCCTCTCGCCCAGCGCCCCGCACACCATCACGCTGCGCGCCGACCACCCGGACCGGGTCGCGGGCGTCGCGTACGGCCGCGAGACCGTGGTCCGGCGCCTCCAGCAGATCGGCTGCGACGTCTACGGCGCGGACGACCTCACCGTCACCGTGCCCAGCTGGCGCCCTGACCTGCGCGATCCGAACGACCTCGCCGAGGAGGTCATCCGGCTGGAGGGCTACGAGAACCTGCCCGCCACCCTGCCGCAGCCGCCCTCCGGCCGCGGGCTGACCGAGCGCCAGCGGCTGCACCGCCGGGTCGGCCGGGCGCTGGCCGGGGCCGGGTACGTCGAGGCGCTGAACTACCCGTTCATCGGCGAGGAGGTGCTGAACCAGTTCGGTCTCGCCGCCGACGACCCGCGGCGCGACCTGGTCCGTCTGGTCAACCCGCTCTCCGACGCCGAGCCCGCGCTGCGCACCACCCTGCTGCCCGGGCTGCTCGCCGCGCTGCGGCGGAACGCCGGGCGCGGTGAGCACGACCTCGCGCTCTTCGAGACCGGCCTCGTCTTCCGCGCCACCGGCGACGAGCCCCCGGCCGTCCGCCTCCCCGTCGACCACCGGCCGACGGACGAGGAGATCGCCCAGCTCGACGCCGCCCTCCCGAGCCAGCCGCGCCGCGCCGCCGCCGTCCTCGCGGGCGACCGGCAGCAGGCCGGGTGGTGGGGCAAGGGCACCCCGGTCAGCTGGGCCGACGCCGTCGAGGCGGGCCGTACCGTGGCGCGCGAGGCGGGCGTCGAGCTGATCGTCCGCCAGGACCAGCAGGACCCCTGGCACCCGGGCCGCTGCGCCGCGCTGCTCGCCGTCGTCGACGGCGAGGAGATCCTCGTCGGCAACGCGGGCGAACTGCACCCGCGCGTCACCAAGGCGCTCGGCCTCCCGGAGCGCACCTGCGCGATGGAGATCGAGCTGGACCGCCTGGAGCGGGCGGGCGGCGGCGCGGTGACGTCGCCGCACGTGTCCACCTTCCCGGTGGCCACCCAGGACGTCGCCCTCGTGGTGGACGACTCGGCCGCCGCGGCCGACGTCGAGAAGGCGCTGCGCGAGGGTGCGGGCGAACTGCTCGAATCCCTCCGGCTGTTCGACGTCTTCACCGGTGAGCAGCTCGGCGAGGGCAAGAAGTCCCTGGCGTACGCGCTGCGCTTCCGGGCTCCGGATCGCACGCTGACCGCCGACGAGATCGCGGTGGCCCGCGATGCGGCGGTGGCCGTGGCCGCCGAACGTGTCGGCGCCACCCTGCGCGGCGCCTGACGGCTCCCTCGCGAAGGGGCGCATCCCATCTTGGGGTGCGCCCCTTCGCGTTGCCACCTGGGGTTTCGTTGGCGGGTGCGGGCCGGTGGTGGGGTTGTGCCCACCTGTTCCTCCCGGTGGAACGCTTGCCCACAACTTCACACGATCGGGTGGGAATCGGAGGCCCCTGGTCCTTTTGGCAGTCGCTGTCGCGAGAATCGTTGCGGTTGGCTGCGAGTGGGGGCGACGCATGATCGGGACCAGGGCGATGTGCGGTAGGAAGCTCGGACTCGTGCTGGCGGGGGTGTGGCTGCTCTGCTGCGCCGTCGTGTGGCAGCGGCACGGGCTCTGCGGTCCGCTGCTGGCCGCGGTCCCCGTCCTCGCGTACGCGTATCGAGGTCGCCGCTCCCGGCTGGTCCGGGAGCTGGAGCGGGCGCGCGAAGTGGCCGCCGCCGCACAGGAGGTGGTGCTGCGGCCGCTGCCGTCCCGGCTGGACGGGATCGAGATGGCGGGCGGCTGTCTGTCGGCCAGCCGCGGCGCCGCGGTCGGCGGCGATCTGTACGAGGTGCTCGCCACCGCGCACGGCCTCCGCGCCGTCATCGGGGACGTACGCGGCCACGGCCTCGCCGCCATCGGCACCGTCGCCGCTGTGCTCGGCAGCTTCCGTGAGGCGGCGCACGAGGAGGCCGAACTCGCCGGTGTCCTCCGGCGGCTGGACCGCGCGCTGCGGCGCCACCTCGGCGACGACCACGGCGAGGAGTTCGTGACGGCCCTGCTGCTGGAGATCGGCCCCGGCGGCGAGGTGGCCGCGCTCAACTGCGGCCACCCCTGGCCGTACCGGCTCTACGAGCAGCCCGTGGGCCCGGCGCTGGCCCGGCAGATCACCCCGGGCGACGTACTGCCCCCGCTCGGCCTCTTCCCGCTCCCCGCCGAACTGCCCCTGGCGCGCTGCACCGCCCTGCGCCCCGGGGACGCGCTCGTCCTGCACACCGACGGGGCCGAGGACGCGCGTGACGCGCACGGCACGTTCTTCCCGCTGCGCCACGCCCTCGGCGAGGCAGCGGGCAGCGGGCCCATCATCCCCGCGGCGGTCGTGGCCGCGGTGCGGGCGGCGGTGCTGCGCCACACCGGCGGGCGGCTCGCCGACGACATCGCCCTGGTGGCGCTGCGCAACGACCGCTGCCCGCTGCCCGCGAGCTTCACACCCCGTGTGAAACGGACTTCACTACGCTCATAGGCGCAGAGTCCACCGGGGAGGGCGACATGGAGCCCAACACACTGCTCGACGCCGTACTCGACGAGGCCGGGATCTCCCACGCCGGGCTGGCCGCGCACATCAACGAGGCGGGCCGGGCCAGGGGCATGAAGCTGCGGTACGAACACACCGCGGTGGCCCGCTGGCTGAAGGGGCAGCGGCCGCGCGGCCAAGTGCCGGACCTCATCTGCGAGGTGCTCGGCGAGCGGCTGCACCGCGCCCTCACCCTCGACGACATCGGCCTCGGCACCCCCGGCACCCCCCGCGCCTCCGCCACCTCGCTCTCCGGTTTCGTCGAGCGCGCCACGGCGCTGTGGCGCTCCGACGAACAGCAGCGCCCGCACGTCATAGGAGCCGCCGCGGTCACCGGCACGCCCGCCGTGATCCCGGTGTGGGAGTGGGAGAACCCGCCCGAGGACTCCGACGTCTCCCGCCACGGCCTCACGCGCGTGTCCATGACCGACGTCGAGATGCTGCGCGCCGCCCGCGCCCACTACGAGCAGATGTACCGCAAGGCAGGCGGCATCGCGACCAGAGCCCGCGTCGTCGGCTTCCTCAACTCCGAGACCGCGCCCCTGCTGCGCGGCGCCTACGCCGACGACATGGGCCGCCAGCTGCACCGGGCGACCGGCGGACTGGTCGCCATCGCCGGGATCTGCGCGTACGACTCCAACGCCCACGGCCTGGCCCAGCGCTACTTCCACCAGGCGCTGCGGCTCGCCAAGGCCAGCGGGGACCGGGGGCTGGGCGCGTACGTGATAGCGCTGCTCGTCACCCAGTCCCTGTTCATGAAGGAGTACCGGCAGGCCGTCGCGTTCGCCGAATCGGCGCTGCGCGCCGCGGGCTCCCAGATCACCCCGGCGCTCGCCGCCGACCTGTACGCGATGCAGGCCAAGTCGTACGCACGGCTCGGCGACGGCCACAGCGCGCTGGCCTGCATCCGCCGCGCCGAGACCGCCGCCGACCGCATCAGACCCGGCCAGGAGCCGGACGAGACCGGCTATGTGCAGCCGGGCCTGGTCAACATCCAGGTCGCGGAGGCCCTGCTGAGCCTCGGCGACCTCGGCGCCGCCCGCGAGCACGCCACCGCCGCGGTCGGCACGCCCGCCCACGACCGGGGCCGGGTGCACCGGCTCGCCATGCTCACCCACATCGAACTGCGCCAGGGAGACGCGGACCGGGCGGGCGCCACGGCCGTCGAGATGACCGAACGGGCCCGTGGGATGGAGTCCCAGCGGTTACGCGACCGGCTCCGCGCGGTACGCGAGCACCTGGCTTCCAGCGACTGCGCCGCGACGTCCGAGGCCGCGGAACTCATCGACGGGGCCCTGCGCGTTCCGTTCTGACCGTGGCCGCCACCGCGGCCCGAATGTGGGCCGCGCCCTCGTCAGCGGGTGGCCGAGGATTGCCATCTCTCCGACGGAAGGTGGCCTACCAGTGCGATGGAAGAATCTCACGGAGCAGACCGTGTACGAGAACCGATGGTTCCGGGTCAACCTCGCTGACGTCAGACTCCCCGACGGCCGTCATCTGGACCACTACCTGATCCGGCTGCGGCCCGTGGCCGTGGCGACGGTCGTGAACGAGGCGAACGAAGTACTGCTGCTGTGGCGGCACCGTTTCATCACCGACAACTGGGGCTGGGAACTGGCCGCGGGCGTCGTCGAGGACGGTGAGGACATCGAGGGCGCGGCGGCGCGCGAGATGGAGGAGGAAACCGGCTGGCGCCCCGGCCCGCTGCGCCATCTGCTCTCCGTAGAGCCGTCCAACGGGCTCACCGACGCCCGGCACCACATCTATTGGGCCGAGGACGCCGAGTACGTCGGCCCCCCGGAGGACGACTTCGAGTCGGACCGCCGCGAATGGGTTCCGCTCAAGCTGGTGCCCGACCTGGTCGCGCGCGGTGAGGTGCCCGCGGCGAACATGGCGGCTGCCCTGCTGCTGCTCCACCACATCCGCCTGGGCTGAACCCCACCGCGCGGGCCACGGCAGGCGCCGGGGCGACTGGCCGCGAGCGGTTAGCGCCCCGCCGCCTGCCACACCGTCAGCGCCAGCGCGGATACCCCCGTCAGAGCGGCGATGGAGGGCAGCGGCCAGCGTCCGTGCTCCAAGGCGCGGACGCGCCCGCCCAGTTGGTTCAGCTCCTCCTCCGACTGCTCTCCGCGGTGGTCGTGCAGGATGAGCCGGCCGTCGACGCGGGCGAAGCCCACTTCGACGCTCCGGCGGAGTTCCGCGAGCTCCACGGCTAACGCGGTCTGCTCGGGCTCGGTGGTCACGGGTTTGCTCCCCTTCCGGATGTACGTCCGTGCTGCACTGTTCACGCTCCGAGTCAACCGCATCACCAAGGGGTGCGGGAGCGTGTGTGGGGAGGGTGTGTGAGTCACCGGCGCACACCCCGTGCGAACAGCGCCGTGCACCCGGCGGCCACAGCTTCCCGTGGCGTGCCGCGCCCAGAGTGGCGCAACGGCCCCCGGGTAGCTCAGGGAGAGGTGAGGGGACCGGCAACCGAGGGAAGTGGACGCATGATCGCCGCTCCGATGTGGGACTTCGGCGCTGACCAGGGCGCGCGGCAGTTCGCCGCGCTCGGGCTCGCGCTGCTGCTGTCCACCCTGATCGGGCTCGAACGGGCCGTGCTGCAGAAGAGCGCCGGGCTGCGCACCCACACCCTGGTGGGGGTGGGTAGCGCGCTGTTCATGCAGGTCTCCCAGTACGGCTTCGCCGATGTGCTGAGCCGCGAACACGTCGACCTGGACCCCTCGCGGGTGGCCGCGCAGATGGTCTCCGGCATCGGCTTCATCGGCGGCGGCCTGATCTTCGTCCGGCGGGACGCCGTCCGCGGTCTGACCACCGCCGCGACCATCTGGCTGACCTGCGCGGTCGGCATGGCCTGCGGCGGCGGCCTGCCCCTGCTGGCCACCTCCGCCACCGCGGTCCACTTCCTGGTGGCGCGCGGCTATCCGCTGGTCACCCGCCATATGCCGGGGATCCTGACCGCCGAGCAGCGGGAGTTGCAGCTGTCCTACCGGGTCGGCGGCGGACTGCTGCCCCGCGTCCTGGAGTTGTGCACGGCCGCCGGTTTCCGGGTACTGCGGGTACGGGTGAACCGGGCGCCCTGGAAGGGCCGGGACCGGCTGACCCGGAGCGTCCGCGCCGAAGCGGAGGAGGCCGGACCGGGCGAAACGGACATCGTCGAGGTGCTGATCACCCTTGAGGGCAGAGCCGACGTCCTGCGCCTGGTCGGCCAGATCACCGAACTACGGGGCGTGCTCACCGCCGACGCGGGCGCGGAACTGGACGCCGCGGAGTGAGCACTCAGGCGTACTCGTAGAAGCCCGAGCCCGTCTTGCGGCCCAGCCGTCCCGCGTCGACCATGCGCAGCAACAGCGGGGGAGCGGCGTACAGCGGCTCCTTGTACTCGGAATACATCGAGTCGGCGATCGCCGCGATGGTGTCCAGGCCGATCAGGTCGGACAGCTTGAGCGGGCCCATGGGGTGGGCGCAGCCCATCTCCATGCCGTTGTCGATGTCCTCGCGGTTCGCGACACCGGACGCGAACATCCGGATGGCGGACAGCAGATACGGGATCAGCAGCGCGTTGACGACGAAACCGGCCCGGTCCAGGGCGTGGATCGCGTGCTTGCCGAGCACGCCCTCGACCAGCGCCTCGGCGCGCTTGATGGTCTCCTCGCCGGTGGTGAGCGCCGGGATCAGCTCGACCAGCGACTGCACCGGGGCCGGGTTGAAGAAGTGGATGCCGATGACCTGGTCCGGGCGCGAGGTCGCGACGGCCAGCTTGACCAGCGGGATGGACGAGGTGTTCGAGGCGAGGATCGCGTCCGGGCGGGTCACCACCTGGTCCAGGACCTGGAAGATCTGCGTCTTGATCTGCTCGCTCTCGACGACGGCCTCGATGACCAGGTCGCGGTCGGCGAACTCCCCGAGGTCGGTGGTGAAGCTCAACCGCTCCAGCGTCGCGTCCCGCTCCTCCTCGGTCATCTTGCCGCGCTCGACGGCCTTGTCGAGGGAGGTGGTCAGGCGGGTGCGGCCGATCTCCAGGGCCTCGCCGGTGGTCTCGGCGACCATGACCTCCAGGCCGGACCGCGCGCACACCTCCGCGATGCCCGCACCCATCTGGCCGCAGCCCACTACTCCGACGCGTTCGATGTCGGTCACATCGTGCCTTTCGCTGAGCTAGCTGTCTGTGTGATCCCCCTGTCGACCAGACGTTACCTGCCGGTTGGAAACGGCGGGCGGGCCGGGGCCGCATTGCCGGGCCCCGGCCCGCCCGTGTTCACGGTGTGCTGATCAGGCCACTACGAGACGTCTCCGCGCAGGATGCCCCGGCCGTTCGTACCGACGTAGACCCGGCCGTAGACCCGGGGGTCGCCGGTGA
This sequence comes from Streptomyces sp. NPDC041200, assembly GCF_055591805.1. Taxonomy (NCBI): domain Bacteria; kingdom Bacillati; phylum Actinomycetota; class Actinomycetes; order Kitasatosporales; family Streptomycetaceae; genus Streptomyces; species Streptomyces sp. NPDC041200. The sequence goes on from NZ_JBVIZF010000023.1 coordinate 56,040, forward strand.
TGGTGGCGCCGGTCCAGCCCCACTGGTGGGCGTCGTCGTTGACGCGGGTCCAGCTCTTGCCGGTGTCGGTGGAGCGGAAGATGCCGCGTACTCCGCCGATCTTGGCGCTGGTGTAGAGCGTCTGGTACGAGGCGCCGGGCGCGGCCTTGCCGAAGCCGATGGTGTCGGCCTGCTGGACGCCCGGCAGCTTGGTGAAGGTGGCGCCGGAGTCCGTGGAGTGCCACAACCCGTACGCGCCGGTCGCGGTGCCGCCAGCGAGCCAGATGTCGCCCTCCGCGCCCGGTAAGGCCTTGAAGCGCGCGCTCTCGGCGGGCAGCCCGGACGACGCCTTGGCGGTGAAGGTCGCGCCGCCGTCGGTGCTCACGTAGAAGGTGCCGGACTTGTAGCCGTAGAACTTCTTCGGATTCTTGCGGTCGGATTCGACGGTCGCCCCGGCCGGGATGCCGCTGGAGGCCGTCCAGGAGTTGCCGAAACCCGTGGTGCGGTAGACGGACGAGGAGCCGTCGGGGCTCCAGACGAAGCCGCTGCCGTCCGCCGCCGCGGCCACCGTGCCGCCGCCGGTGACGCCGGGCGGCTCGGTGCCCTGGAACCAGTTGGCGCCGTTGTCGGTGGAGAAGGCGATGCGCGGGGCGGTGTCGTTGTTGCCCACCCGCACCACGGTGTTCGGGCTGCTCTCGGCGTAGTCCAGGCTGGTGGCCGTGGTGAACGACGGCGAGGTGTAGATCTTCGCGGGCACCGCGTCGAGGTCGGTGTGGCGGAAGCCGCCGAGGTCGCCGAGCGCGCTCAGCAGCGGGGCGCCGGACGGCGGGCTGGCCAGGTCGTTGACCGCCGTCTCCTCCAGGCCCTTCACCATCGGCGTGATCTTCGCCTGGCCGCCGGAGTCCCACGCGGTCAGGTTCTCGGTGCCGTAGATGGTCGCGCCGGTGCCGTACATCATCCGGTTGGAGTCGAACGGGTCGATCTCCAGCGCCTCGGTCATCCAGCCGAGCTTCGGGGTGACCTCGGGCGGGGCCGGGTTGGTGCCGAAGGTCAGCCAGGGGACGGAGGAGATGTCCTGGGTGTAGCGGAAGGAGCGGTTCGGGTAGCTGGTGTAGTCCCAGGCCCGGGTCCAGGTGGCGCCGGAGTCGGTGGAGCGGAAGATCTGGGTGTCCGGCCACCAGGAGCTGTAGCCGGTCACCATGAGGGTGCCGGGCTTCTGGCGGTCCACGGTGAGCCCGCTGTAGCCGAAGGTGGTGTCGGCGTCCGCCGTCGGGCTGATGTTCTTCCACTCGCCGGTAGCGGTGGCGTAGCGCCACACCTGGCCCTTGCCGCCGTCGTACGGGCCGCCCTTGTCGCTCGTGGTGAGGTAGAGGTAGCCGTTCTTCGCGTCGAGGACGCCCTTGTGCGCGAGGTAGCCGGTGGGCTGCCCGGCGATACGGGACCAGGTGGCGCCCGCGTCGGTCGAGCGGTAGACGGTGTTGTCCTTGTCGGCCACGCCCACGTAGAGGGTCTTCGTGGCGCTGCCGGACGAGCCGGTGCGCTCGTCGAACGTCACCCACACCACGCCCTGGTTGTCGCTCGCGTAGCCGCTGCTGTCGTTCGGGTTCTCGACGTAATTGCCGGGGTTCGGGAAGGCGGTCACCTTCGACCAGCTGACCCCGGAGTCGGTGGAGCGCCACAGGCCGTTGCCGCTGGGCGCGCCGAGGTACAGCACGCTGTTCCGGTTCGGGTCGACCGCCAGCCGCTCGCCCATGCCACGGCCCGGCATGTTGCCGCCGAGCTTGAAGGGGAGCGCGGTCGCCTGCCAGGTGGCGCCCCGGTTGGAGGAGCGCAGGATCGCGCCGTTGCCCGGGTCCCAGCTGTTGGTGTACGTACCGGCCGCCACGTACACCTTGTCCGGCGCGACCGGGTCGCTGGCCAGGCTGACCACGCCGGTCCACCCCCAGTGGTCCCAGCCCACCGAGTCCAGCAGCGGCACCCACCGCTTGCCGGACTGGTCCCAGCGGTACGCGCCGCCGATGTCGGTGCGGGCGTAGGCGAGGTTCTTCTCCTTGCGGTTGAAGACGATGCCGGGGACGAAACCCCCGCCGTCGACGCGGACGTTCTTCCAGCTGTAGCTGTCGGCCCTGTGCTGTGGTGCGGGGGAGTCGTCGGGGCGGGCCGCGGCGGGGGCGGCGGCCGCGGTCAGTAATCCGCCGACGAGTGCCAGCGCGGCCATGAGCGCGCCGAGCGGTGTTCTCCTGCCTCTGCTGCTGCCTCTGCTGCGCACGGGAACTTCCTCTCCGGGCGTGGGGGTGTGGAGTGTGTGTTTGGGAGCGCTCCCATGCGTGCGTGCTTTCGATGCTAACGGCCGGATGGCCCTGCGAGAAGAGTGAAGTCAGCGGGTACCCATTGCCGCCCGCCCCCAAGGCGCCCATCATCGGCGGGAGTTGTGGTGTGACGCGAGCGAGGAGTGAGCATGGGTCGGATCACGGGCATCACACGGCGAAGTCTGACGGCCGCGGCCGCCGGGGCACTGGCCACGGCCGCCTGGCCGGGCGAGGCGGCGGCGGACGAAGGCGGGGGGCGGCGCAGACAGTTCCGCGGGATGTGGCTGGCCACGGTCGCCAACCGCGACTGGCCCGCGCGCCCCGGACTCCCCGCCGCCGAACAGCGGGCCTCGCTGCTCGCCTTCCTCGACACCGCCGTCGAGCGGCGGCTCAACGCGGTCGTCTTCCAGGTCCGGCCCACCGCCGACGCGCTGTGGCCGTCCCCGTACGAGCCCTGGTCGGAGTGGCTGACCGGCGCGCAGGGCCAGCACCCGGGCTGGGATCCGCTGGGCACGGTGGTGCGCGAGGCGCACCGGCGCGGTCTGGAGCTGCACGCCTGGTTCAACCCGTACCGCGTCGCGAACCACGCCGACCCCACCCGGCTGCTCCCCACCCATCCGGCCCGGGTGCACCCCGACTGGGTCGTGCCGTACGGCGGCAAGCTCTACTACAACCCCGGGCTGCCGGAGGTCCGCCGCTTCGTCCAGGACGCGATGCTGCACGCGGTCGCGCGCTACGACATCGACGCCGTCCACTGGGACGACTACTTCTACCCCTATCCGGTAGCGGGCCAGGTCTTCGACGACGACGCGGCGTACGCGCGCCACGGCGCGGGCTTCCCCGACCGGGCCGCGTGGCGGCGGAACAACATCGACCTGCTGGTGCGGGAGACGGCCGTACGGATCAAGCGGCTGAAGCGGGGCGTGCGGTTCGGCATCAGCCCCTTCGCCGTGTGGCGCAACCGCGCCACCGACCCGCTCGGCTCGGACACCCGGGCCGGGGTGCAGACGTACGACGACCTGCACGCGGACACCCGGCGCTGGGCGCGGGAGGGCTGGGTGGATTACGTCGTCCCGCAGGTCTACTGGAACATCGGCTTCGCGGCCGCCGACTACGCGAAGCTCGTGCCCTGGTGGGCGGATGTCGTGCGGGGCACCGGAGTCAACCTCTACATCGGCGAGGCGCTGTACAAGGCAGGCGATCCGGCGCAGCCCGCGCCCTGGCAGGACCCGGCGGAGCTGTCCCGGCACCTCACCCTGTGCGCGGACTATCCGCAGGTGCGGGGCAATGTGTACTTCTCGGCGAAGGAAGTGGCCGCCGACCGCAACGGCGCCATGGCGCGCGTGGTCGCCGACCACTATCCCCGCCAGTGAGTGAGCCGAAGGGGCGCGCTGGTGTCGAAAGGGAGAGCGCGCGCAGGCCGCGAGGAACGAGTGGCCGAGCACGGTCGACCGTCGACACCGGCTTTTGCGCCCCGGAGGCGAACGAGCCCAGGAAATGGGGCACGTCCGCCCCGCTGAGCCCGGTCCGCGCCGCCGCTACCGCTACCGGCGTCCGGCGGGCAGGTGACGTACGACGGAGTCGGGGCCCGGGGAGAACAGGCATTCGTGGCCGTCGTCCTCGTAACGGACGCGGTACGGCGGTTCACCGTGGTCCCCGAGCACTTCGATGATCTCTGCGGTCCGGTCGTGAACTCCGACAACCCTGCCGTGCACCAGCAGCTTGTCGCCTACGGTCGCCTCCATCTGCGTGACCTCCTGTAGTGGCTACCCGGAGGGCAAATGCGATCCCTGTGGCCAGTCTATGGCCGGTGCGCCCGGATCGCGCCCGCCGGGTTCGCCCCGGTTAGCGCCCGTTGTCCACCCCCGTTGTTCATCCCCGCTGCGTCACCCCGATGCACACCAGCACCGCGACGGCGGCGATCGGCGCGGCGGGGCCGATGTGCTCGCCGAGCAGCAGCACCGACCACACCAGGGTCAGCAGCGGCTGGGCCAGCTGCAGCTGGCTGGCCCGGGCCACGCCGATGGCGGCCATGCCCCGGTACCAGACCACAAGACCCACGAACTGCGAGCCGACCGCCAGCCACAGCAGTCCGGCGACGGCGTGCCCGCCGAGCCGCACCGGCTCGGTGTACAGCGCGATCGCCGCGCCCGGAAGCGCCACCGGAACACACGCCACCAGCGCCCAGCCGATCACCTGCCAGCCCGGCATGGAGCGGGCCAGCCGCCCGCCCTCGGCGTAGCCCGCCGCGCACACCAGCAGCGCGCCGAACAGATACAGATCGCCGGTGGACAGCGCGCCGCCGCTCTGCTGCACCGCGAAGCCGATCACCACAGCGGCCCCGGTCAGCGCCGCCGCCCAGAACCGGCGCGAGGGCCGCGTCCCGGTGCGTACGGCGGAGAACACGGCCGTGGTGAGCGGCAGCAGCCCGACGACCACGGCGGCGTGCGAGGTGGTGGAGGTCTGCAGCGCGAGCGTGGTCAGCAGGGGAAACCCGACCACCACCCCGGCCGCGACCACCAGCAGTCCGGGCCAGTGGCGCCGCTCCGGCGCCGCCGCCCGCCGCGCCACCAGCGCGCCCCCGGCCACCAGCGCGGCGAGCACCATCCGGCAGGTGGTCACCGACCAGGGGCCGAGCCCCTCCAGGGCCCAGGCGGTGCCGGGGAAGGTGAGGGAGAAGGCGACCACTCCGAGGGCGGCCAGCAGCGTGCCGCTCCGGGCGGCCCCGTGTGCGGCGGTGCCCTGTGCGGTGGCGCCCTGTGCGGTGGTGTCGCCTGCGGGGGTGGCGGGCGTGCCCGGCGTGTCCGGCCGGGGGCCCGCCGCACTGCTCACCGCTATCGTGTCGTCGTCAGTAGCGCTATCCTGTGCTCTCATGCAAGAGCGTAGCAGTGTCGCCGAACTGGCAGAAGCGCTGCGGCGGGAGCTGAACCGCTACTCTCCAGGTGAGAAGCTGCCCTCCAGTCGCGCCCTCGTCGAACGCCACCGGGTCAGCCCGGTCACCGTCTCCCGTGCCCTGGCCGCCCTCGCCGCCGAGGGGCTGGTCGTCACCCGGCCCGGGGCCGGTGCCTTCCGGGCCGCGCCGCGCGTCGAGGCGCCACGGGCCGGGGACACCTCCTGGCAGGAGGTCGCGCTGAGCGTCGAGACGCCGGGTGAATCCGTCCCGCGCTCGGTCGACGCCTCGGGCGTGCTGGCCACCCTCGCCGCCCCGCCGCCCGGGATCCTGGAGCTGAACGCCGGGTACCTGCACCCCTCGCTCCAGCCCGAGCGCGCCATGGCCGCCGCCCTGGCCCGGGCCGGACGGCGGCCCGGCGCCTGGGGCCGCCCGCCCATGGAGGGCCTTCCTGAGCTGCGCGCCTGGTTCGCCCATGAGATCGGCGGCCGCGGCGGTACCGTCGCCGCCGCCGACGTCCTGGTCACCGCGGGCGGCCAGTCCGCGCTGACCTGCGCGCTGCGCGCCCTCGCCCCGCCCGGCGCGCCCGTCCTCGTCGAATCGCCCACGTACCCTGGCATGCTCGCCGCCGCCCGCGCCTCCGGGCTGCGCCCGGTTCCCGTCCCGGTCGACGCCGACGGCATCCGCACCGATCTGCTCGCCGAGGCGCTGCGGGCGGGCGGCGCCCGCGTCGTGGTCTGCCAGCCGCTGTTCCAGAACCCGACCGGCACGGTGCTCTCCGCCGAACGGCGCCGCGAGGTGATCCGGATCGCGCGTGCGGCGGGGGCGTTCGTGATCGAGGACGACTTCGCGCGCCACCTCGTCCACGAGGACGCGCCCCCGCTGCCCCCGGCCCTCGCCGCGGACGATCCCGACGGGGTCGTGGTCCACGTCTGCTCCCTCACCAAGATCACCTCGCCCAGCCTCCGGGTGGGCGCCCTCGCCGCCCGTGGCCCGGCGCTGGAGCGGCTGCGCGCGATCCAGGTCGTGGACAGCTTCTTCGTCCCGCGCCCGCTGCAGGAAGCCGCGCTGGAACTGGTCGGCGCGCCCTCCTGGCCGCGCCATCTGCGGACCGTCGCCGCCGAGCTGCGCACCCGCCGCGAGGCACTGGTCACGGCGGTACGGCGGGAGCTGCCCGAGCTGCCCGCGCCACACGTGCCGCCCGGCGGCTACCACCTGTGGCTGCGCCTGCCGCACGGCACCGACGAGGGCGCGCTCGCCTCCGCCGCGCTGCGCGCCGGGGTCGCGGTGGCCCCCGGCCGCCCGTACTTCAGCGCGGAGCCGCCCGCGCCGCACCTCCGGCTGAGCTTCGCGTCGGTCGCGGGCACCGGCGAACTCGCCGAAGGAGTACGGCGGTTGCGTACCGCGTACGACGAGATGCCGGCGTAGGGTCCGGGCCGCCCCCGGGATCTCGCGCAGGAGCCCACCCCGGGGGCCCGGTGAACCGTACGATGCGCGAATGACGTTTCGGCTGACGCTGGTCGCCGCAGGCGCGACCTCCTCGCTGCTCGGGGAGCGCTTCGGCGACGACCGGCCGCTGGATCCGGCGGGCCGCCGCGCCGCCGAGCGCGCCGCGCCCGTCCTCCTGCCGCTGGCCGCCGCCGAGCTGCGCTACTGCTCACCGTCGCCGCGCAGCCGCGAGACCGGCCTCGCGCTCGGGTTCACCCCGCTCGTCCAACTCGCCCTGCGCGACTGGGACATGGGCCGCTGGGGCGGCCGTACCCTCGCCGATGTGATGGCGCGCGAGCCGCGCGCGGCCGACGTATGGCTCGCCGACCCCCGCGCCGCGCCGCACGGCGGCGAATCGCTGCTGGCGTTCATCACCCGGGTCGGCGGCTGGCTGGACACCCGGCCGGTCGAGGAGCACGTCAAGATGCTCGCGGTGGCCGACCCCGGGGTGATACGCGCCGCCCTGATGTACGCCATCAAGGCACCGCCGCACTGCTACTGGAACATCGACGTGATCCCGCTGTCCACGGTCACTCTCACCGGCCGCGCCGGGCAGTGGCGGCTGCGGGTGGAGGGCGACGTGCCGAGCTGACGGCCCCATGATCACCCGGATGATCATTTCGGGTCGCCGTCGCCGGTACGGGCCGCAACGCTGATGCCGGAGCCCCTACGACCCGATGGGAACTGTCATCATGCGCTACCTCCGCCACCTCCGACACCTCTCTCTGAGCGCCGCCACCGCCGTGACCGCCGCCCTCCTGTGCGCCGCCCCGGCGTCGGCCGCCGCACCGACGCCCCTCTGGGGCCACTGGCCTCCGATGTACCCCATCGGGCGCGAGCAGGTCTTCGACCTGGTCGCGCACCAGACGCAGTTCAGCTTCGTCGATGTGGGAACGCCCGGGCCCAGCCAGGGGGACGAGTTCGTCATCAGCGGTGACCTCCTCCAGGGCACTGCCGTGGTGGGCCACTACGGCGAGGTCTGCACGCTGACCCGGGTCGGCCCCGTCGTCGACTCGTTCGACCAGCAGTGCGTGGGCACGCTCACCCTTCCCGATGGGGACCTCACCATTCAGGGGCTGATCTCCGTCACCGCGGCCGGACCCGAGGCCGACATCAACCTCGCGATCACCGGCGGTACCGGGCGCTACCGGACGGCACACGGTTACGTGCACGCCGCCCTCGCCAGTGCGACGGACACCAACTTCACCGTGCACCTCATCCGCTGACCTCCCCCGGGCCCATCAGCCGGCACCGTGGAAGCGGCGGTGCAGCATACGGACCTCCTCGGCGAGCGCCGGATACGGACCCTTCACCACCGCGCCGGGCACCACCTCCCGGATCGGCAGGGTCCGCACCGGCGGCGCGGACACGCCGAGTTCGGCGAGCCAGTCCGACAGCTGCTCCGACGAGCTGGCGTACACGATGCGGCCGAGCCCGACCCAGCCGTGCGCGGCCGCGCACATCGGGCAGTGCTCGCCCGAGGTGTAGACGGTGGCCGCGGCCCGCTCCGCGGGGGTCAGCCGCGCCGCCGCCCAGCGCGCCAGCGCGAACTCCGGATGGCGGGTGTGGTCGCCGCCCGCCACCCGGTTGTGGTCCTCGGCGAGGACGGTCCCGTCGGCCGCGACGAGCAGCGATCCGAACGGCTCGTCGCCCGTCTCCAGCGCCTCGGTCGCCAGCTCCACACAGCGGCGCAGATGCCGCAGGTCGTCGTCGGTCGCGTGGTCCGCCACGATGCCTCCCCGGTGGTGATCAGGGCCAGCATGCTAATCGGTCAACTCCTCGGCCAGCAGGTCCATCAGCAGGGCGTCGTGCCAGCTGCCGTCGGGCCCGCGCTCGTAGCGGCGCATCACGCCCACCGGGCGGAACCCCGCCTTCTCGTACGCGCGGATGGCGGCGGCGTTGTCGGCGGCCGGGTCGATCACGACGCGGTGGTGGCCGTGGTCGTTGATCAGGTGGCGGGCCAGGGTGCGGACGGCGTCGGTGCCGAGCCCCCGGCCGTGCACCGCCGGGTCCAGATAGATGTCGATGCTCGCGTGCCGGTAGTCCGGGTCCGGCTCCTCCGACCACTGGATCATGCCGACCACGGCCCCCTCGTACACGACGGCCAGCGTCTCGGTGTCCGCGTCGGCCAGGTCCTCGGTCACCGCCGCCACCAGGTCCGCGCCGCCCCGCCAGCGCGCGTACACCTCGGGCCGCGCGCGGATGGCGGCGAGCCGGGGGATGTCGGTGGGGACGGTGGGGCGCAACACCACCCGCGCGCCGTGCAGAGTCGTCCGCACCTCAGACCCGCGCGGCCCTCTCCCGCAGCAGGCGGCGCTCGGGGGCGTTGCGGGTGAGGGAGGCGGCGCGCTCGTACTCCGCGCGCGCCTCCTCCCGCCGCCCCAGCCGCTCCAGCAGATCACCGCGGACGCTCGGCAGCAGGTGGTAGTCGCGCAGCGCGGGATCCGCCACCAGGGCGTCGACCAGTACGAGAGCGGCCGCGGGGCCCTCCGCCATCGAGACGGCCACCGCCCGGTTCAGCTCCACCACCGGGGACGGGGTGAGGGCGGCCAGCCGGTCGTAGAGGGTGGCGATGGTCGTCCAGTCGGTGTCCTCGTAGCGGACCGCCCGCGCGTGGCAGGCGGCGATCGCGGCCTGGAGGGCGTACGGTCCGTGGCCCGCGTGGTGCAGGGCCTCGACGCCGCGGTGGATGAGCAACCGGTTCCACTTGGCCCGATTCTGGTCGGCGAGCAGCACCGGCGCGCCGTCCGGGCCGGTGCGGGCCGGGATGCGGGAGGCCTGGAACTCCAGCAGCGCGACCAGCCCGTGCACCTCGGGCTCCTTGGGCATGAGCCCCGCCAGTACCCGGGCCAGCCGCAGCGCGTCCTCGCACAGGGCCGGGCGCACCAGATCGTCCCCGGCCGTCGCGGAGTAGCCCTCGTTGAAGATCAGGTAGATGACCTCCAGCACCGAGGAGAGCCGGGCGGCCCGGTCCTCCCCGTACGGCACCTCGAAGGGGACCCGGGCCTTGGCCAGCGACCGCTTCGCCCGGACGATCCGCTGCGCGACGGCCGCCTCGGAGGCCAGGAAGGCGCGGGCGATCTCCTCCGTGGTCAGCCCGCCCAGCAGCCGCAGGGTCAGGGCGATACGGGCCTCGGGCGACAGCACCGGATGGCAGGCGGTGAAGATCAGCCGCAGCAGGTCGTCGTCGATGTCGTCGGGGTCGTCGAGGTCCGCGGAACCGGGCGGCGGTACGTCCTCCAGCGCCCGCCCGACCTCGGCCAGCTTGCGCGCGTACGTCTCCTTGCGGCGTACGAGGTCGATCGCGCGGTGCTTGGCGGCGGCCATGAGCCAGGCTCCCGGCTTGTCCGGGACGCCCGACTCCGGCCACTGCTCCAGCGCGGCGATCAGGGCATCCTGCGCGAGTTCCTCGGCGATGCCGACGTCCCGCACGATGCGGGCGACACCGGCGATGATCCGCGCGGATTCGATCCTGAAGACCGCTTCGACCGTCCTGGTCGCTTCGGTCGCGTGTGCTGCCGTCACGGCCACCCATCAGAGCAGCCGCCCGGTGGTGCGGCAAGCGGAACCGGATCAGCCCTCGTCGATCTCGCGGACCTCGGCGGTGACGGTCCAGTAGTCCTCGTGGGTCTCCAGGAACCGCTTCGTCCACTCCAGCGCCTCGGCCTTGTCCTTGGCCTGGATGAGGGAGTAGCCGCCGATGACCTCCTTGCTCTCGGTGAACGGCCCGTCGGTGTAGCCGATCTTGCCGCCGGACCAGGTGACCCTGGTCCCCTCGGAGGTGGGCTTGAGCCCGGCCGTGTCGAGCATGACGCCCGCCTTGGTGATCTCCTCCAGCAGCGCGCCCATGCGCTCCATCAGCTCGGGGCTGGGGCCCTCGGCGGGGGCGTTCTTCTCGTCGATGCGGATCAGGGTCAGAAAGCGCGGCATGGTGACTCCTCGGTCGCCGGGCGGGGCCTGTCCCCGCCTCTCACCCCTGCGTCGAACGGGAGACGCCCGGATCGACACCTCCCCGGAAAAATCTTCGGGGATTTTTCCGGGGAGCGCGATCACAGGGGCAGCGCGATCACAGGGGGGGGAACGGATCAGCCCATGTGCACCGGGCCCGCCTCCTCGCCGTGCTGCTGCTTCTTCGCGTTGATGGCGAACGCGGTGACCGCGAGCCCCGCCAGGAACATGACGGCCGCGGCGGCGAAGGCCCGGGTGTAGCCGTGGGTCAGCGCCTCACCGGCCCTCGCCACCAGGGCGGCGTCGTGCGTGGCCAGCCCCCGGTAGAGGGCGGCGGCCGCTCCGGGCAGCCGGTCGGTCGCCGCCGAGGTGGAGAGGGTCGACATGACCGCGAGGCCGAGGGCGCCGCCGACCTGCTGGGCGGTGTTCAGCAGCGCGGAGGCGATTCCGGTGTCCTCCTGCCGCACCCCGCTGACCGCGCCCAGTGTCATCGGCACGAACCCCATGCCCAGGCCCAGCGCGGTGACGAACATCGCGGGCATCAGATGGCCCGCGTACGACGAGTCCGGCTCCAGGGTGGAGAACCACACCATGCCCGCCGCCGCGACCGCCAGGCCCGGCCCGGCTATCAGCCGCGGCGCGAGGTGGGCGACCAGCTTGGAGCTGAGCCCCGCGGCCACGGCCATGCCGATGCTGAAGGGCAGATACGCGAAGCCGGTCCTGACCGGGCTGTAGCCCAGGATCAGCTGCATGTAGAGCGTCAGGAAGTAGAAGGTGGCGAACATGCCCGCGCCGATGCACAGCATGGTGGCGTAGCTGCCCCACCGGCTGCGGTCCCGGAACAGCCGCAGCGGCATCATCGGGTGCCCGGCCCGAACCTGGACCAGCAGGAACGCGGCCAGCAGCACGGCCGCCGCGGCGAAGGAGCCGAGGGTGAGGCCATCGGCCCAGCCGTGGTCGCCGCCCCGGGTGATGGCGTAGACCAGCGCGATCAGACCGCCCGTGCCGGTGATCGCGCCGGGCACGTCCAGCCGCCCGGGACTACGGTCGGCCTCGACCAGGGTCCGGGTCCCGGCGAGGACGGCCAGCCCGATCGGGATGTTGACGAAGAACACCCAGCGCCAGTCGAGGACATCGGTGAGCGTGCCGCCCAGCAGCAGACCGACCGTGGCGCCGACCCCGCCCATGGCCGCGTACACGCCCATCGCCGTGTTGCGCGCCTTGCCCGCCGGGAACGTCGTGGCGATCAGGGCCAGCGCGCTGGGTGCGGCCATCGCGGCGGCCACGCCCTGCAGCACCCGGGCGCCGATCAACAGCCCCTCGCCCGGGGCCAGTCCGCCGAGCACCGAGGCCAGGGTGAAGACGGTGATCCCGGTACGGAACATCCGCCGCCGCCCGAACAGGTCCCCGGCCCGCCCGCCGAGCAGCAGCAGCCCGCCGAAGGCCAGCGCGTACGCGTTGACGATCCACGCCAGATTGCCGTCGGACACGGCCAGATCGGTCTGGATGCTGGGCAGGGCGATGTTGGTGATCGTGGCGTCCAGAACCACCATCAGCTGCGCCGCGGCGATCACGAACAGGGCCAGCCCGAGATGGCGGCCCCCGGGGGATCTTCCGGGGGATGTCCCTGCGGTCTGCGGCCGCGCGGGGACGGCGGTGGTGGTGTCTGCGGACATCGAAGTCTCCATGGAATGAGCTGAATCGCGGACCGGCGTCGGCCCGCGCGCCCACTTTCCCCGCAATACATGACACCTGCCGTCATGTTTTTCGGCGATCCTCGGAGCATGAAATCCGACCGGATGCTGTCGATCCTGCTGCTGTTGCAGACGCGCCGACAGGTGCCGGCCACCGAGCTGGCCGAGCGCCTGGAGGTGTCCGTACGCACCATCTTCCGCGACGTCGAGGCGCTCTCCTCGGCCGGAGTGCCCGTCTACGCCGAACGCGGGCGCAATGGCGGCATCGCCCTGCTGCCCGGCTACCGAACCGATGTGACCGGGCTGACCGCCGACGAGGCGCGGGCGCTGTTCGTGCTGGTCACCGACCGGGCCCACGCCGATCTGGGGCTCGGCCGGGCCATCGGCTCGGCGCTGCGCAAGGTCATGGCCGCGCTGCCGCAGCCGCACCGCGACGCCGCCGCGCTGACCCGCCGCCGCATCCTGGTGGACCCGGTCCGCTGGCGCAGCGGGCCCCGGGCGGCGGTGGCCGACCTGGGGGTGCTCCAGGACGCCGTCTTCACCGACCGGCGGCTGCGGCTGCGGTACCGGCACGGCCGCGACGGCCGCGAGGCGTCGTACACCCTCGATCCGTACGGTCTGGTCGACAAGGCGGGCGTCTGGTACCTGGTGGCCGATCACCGCGCCCGGCCGCAGCTGTTCCGGGTGGACCGCATCCTGACGGCGTCGGTCGCCGACGAGCCCGTACGGCGGCGCGAGGGCGCCGAACTGGCCGATGTGTGGGACACCCTGCGCCGCCAGATCGACGACCTCCCCACGGGGGTGGACGTGGTGGTGCGGGTCCGGCGGGCGTCCCTGCGCCGCTTCCTGAGCATCTACCGCGCCGATCTGTCCGCACCGCCGCCCCCCGAAGCGGACCCCGCCCAAGGTGGTGGCGAGGACCGCGTGGAGTTCCACCTGCGCTTCAGCGTCATGGGCGCGGCCCTGCCCCTGCTCGCCTTCGGCGCCGACGTCGAGGTGATCTCGCCGGAGTCGCTGCGCGAGGAGCTGGCCCGCGTCGCGGCGGAGGGCACGGCCCTCTACTCCGGCGGATGCCAGGCGGGGGTCGGGGCCCGGGGCCCGGAGGATTCGCAGGGCTGCCCGCCGTGGCCGTCCTCGGAGTGACTGCGCAGCCGCTATGGTCTCGTCTTCCCCCTCCGTGAGCTCTAGGGTCGGGATGGTGACCACAAATCAACAAAGGCAAGGCGTGTTCTGGGATGTGCAGGCCGGGCGGGTCCAGCCACCTCCCGCGGCCGTGACTCTCGGCTGGGAGCTGATCGAGGTGGATCCGGATGCCGGCACCATCGAGGTGGCTTTCACGGCCGGGGAGCAGTTCCTGAATCCGGTGGGTTCGGTCCAAGGTGGATTCCTGGCGGCGATGCTCGATGACACGCTGGGGCCCGCGTTGGTCGCGACGTTGCCGGAGGGGCAGTTCGCGCCGACGCTTGATCTCCATGTCCAGTTTCTGCGGCCGGCCTTGCCCGGGCGCCTTGTCGGGCGCGCACGGATCGTCCAGCGCGGATCCGAGGTGTGCTTTCTCGCGGGTGAACTCCTCGACTCGCGTGGCAGGCCAGTGGCCGTGGCAACGGCGACCGCGCGAATCAAGTCCATTGCGAAGAAGTCCGGCTGAACGCGGTCGAGGAAGGCCGGAATGGCTCCCCGTCGGATGCCGTGCTTTGACGGGGAGCCGGGGCACGCGGACGTCGTACCGTTTCCGAGGTCAGGCCGGGACACCTTCGAACAGGCAGTAGCCGAACGGAGGGAAGGGCTCCGTGGACCGAGCCAGCTTGAACCCGGCCTCCTCGAAGAGGCGACCGAATTCACTCGCGGTGCGTTCCCGTCCGCCGGTCACGACCAGCATCAGGATGTCGCGCAGGTACCAGTGGCTCTCGTTCCTGCCGGCGGCGGCCGTTTCCGGCAGCCTGCGCTCGGTGACGAGCAGGCGCCCGTCCACCGGAATGGCGGATCGGATCTTGCGCAGGATGGCCACAGTCTGCCGGTCGTCCCAGTCGTGCAGAATCTCCTTCAGGAGGTAGGCATCGCCGCCGGCGGGCACTCTCTCGAAGAAGTCGCCCTCCACCACCTGGCACCGTGACGTGACGCCGGCGTCGGCGAGCGTGCTGTCAGCGCCTGCGAGTCCGACGGACGTATCGAAGAGGACGCCCTCAAGCTTCGGATGATCTCGCAGGATGCGGGAGAGGAGGGTGCCATCGCCGCCGCCGATGTCGACGACCTTGTGGAATCTGGAGAAGTCGGCGGCAGCAATGATGCCGGGCGTCGTATCGCGGGTGTGCTCGGCCTGCGAACGGTTGAAGACGGCGGCTGCGCCTGGATTGCGCGCGTAGTACTCGGTCCAGCTCATGCCGTGTGCCAGGTCCCAGGCCGGTGTTCCGGTCCGCAGGCTGGGCACCAACTGCTCCCAGCTACGCCACGTCTCGGGGCCGCCTCCCATGAGCACGAGGCCACGGACCGAATCCGGCACGCCCTCGCGGAGAGGCTGCCCCAGGTCCGCGAGCTCGAACTGGTCGGCTGAGGCCTGGACGACGATGCCCAGCCCGGCCAGAGCCAGCAGCAGCCGCCGCAGCGACGGGGCGTGAGTGCCGGTACGGTCGGCCAGGCCGTCGGTGGTACACACACCCTCGGCGAGCAGATCGGCGATTCTGAGTTCGGCCGCGGCGTGTATCGTCTTTGCCGCCATCATGTGAAGCAGCGGAAGTAAGAGGTGAACGGTTCCGGGCGAAGCGGCGGGAACAGGGTCCGGCTGCTCATTCTTCGGGTCAACCGTTGAGCGCAAGTTCACCGTCCATGGAGTGCGGGCGGGCACGCTTCGCCTCAGCATCGATTTTTTTCATCGTGACCTTCCGATGAAAGTAGTGATAGCCGCGGACGATGGCGTAGTCGACCTGTTCACGGTCCTCCGTCCTGAAATACGTGACGAAGTCGTTGATGTTGTCGTCGCCCAGCAAGTGAAGGGGTTCGTGGCATACCGGGATGGTCCCGAAGTCGACGAACAACGGAAGGATTTCATGCCTGATGACACCGGCGACGATGTCGTACCCCTTCTCGTGGGACAGCACCGCACAGTTGCGCAGGATGACGCCGAGCAGGAGGTCGCCCCGGAAGGTCTTCTCGATGGCAACGTTGTTCACTTCGAGAATCCGCTTGTCGCGGGCGCCCGGGATGACCTTGTGCAAGGTCGAATCCGGTTCCGCCGGCGTGAGCCGGAAGATTGCCACCAGCCGACCTTCGAAAGTGATCTTGTAGCAAACAGCGGCGGTTCCGGGGAGGAATTCTTCGCTGTACAGGCCGAGCGGCTTGAGGGCCTCCCTCAGGAACTCACGGTAGTCGTCAAGGCCCTTCGCTCCGGCGATCTCATGGATCTGGTACTTCCGCACTTCCTGAAGGACGTCCTCGTCCTGGGGCGCTGCCGTGAAGGTTGACGTGTTCTTCGGATTACTGTCGTCCAAGTCTGCGATCACTTCGGACTGCATGACGTGTTCCCCCGCATCGGATTGTCGGAGTCCGGGTCCGGATCACGCGCTCTCAAGCACGTCGCGGAACATCTGCGCGTAGTAGTAGATGGTCATGCGGCGTCCATGGATGACCTCGTCCAGGTCGGACTCCTTCAGCAGAAGGTCGTTGACAGCCTCCTTCACGTCCTCGATGTGCCGGGCGTCGAAGCCCGCGTGGCTCTTGATGAACGTGACCTGGTTCTTCTCCAGACCGTAGGTCTCTCTGAGCATCTCGGCCATGGACTTGCCGAGGTCGGCACCGAGCCCCTCGGTCAGGCTCGCGACGCCGAGGATGCCAAGCGGACTCCCGTAAGTCGCCATGTAGTAGTTCTGGGAGACCAGCCCCCACGAGCCGCGTTTGGGCGGAACGGCCAACACCTGCTCGACGTCCACGCCCAGGTTCTCCAGGTCCCGGATGCACAGCAGGTCGTGGTTGTTCTCCTCGGCAACCTGCTCGAAGAACCAGTCGCGCAGCTTGCGGTACTCGTCGTCGAGCCGGGCACCCGCCAGTGACAGCATCCGGGAGGTGTGGCGGACCATGTGGTAGGTCTCGCGGAGGTAGGCGACGTAGTGTTCCTGCTTCATCTGGCCGCCGGCGACCACCTCGATCAGCGGATTCTGCCCGATCTCGCTGTCGAACTCGTTCTGGGTCGCGGCCAGGAGCTTCTCGAAGTTGCTCATGGGGGTATCCCCTTTCGGTGACTGTTGCGCATGACGCTGCTCAAGGAACGGTGCGACGGCGCCCTCGGAGGATCGCGAACTCGTCCGGTGTCAGGCCGGCCTTGGCCGCAGGCTCTCCGGCCAGGGCAGCAGGCGGTAGACACCCGTCGCGCGGGCCAGGGCGAGCCCGTCCGCGTTCCTCAGGCGTGCCTCGAGAAACGCGGACTTGCCGTTCATCGAGGTGATCCGCCCCTCGCCGAAGATCTCTCCGACCATGACCGGCTTGATGAAGTCGATGGACATGGAGACGGTGGTGGGCAGGAACCGGGCCTCGTGGAGGCCGACGATCGCCGACCCCATGCACTCGTCCAGCATGGCGGTGATGAAACCGCCGTGCACCGTGCCACCGGGGTTGGTGAACTCAGCCGCTGAGCTGAATGACAGGTGAATGGTCTCCGATTCTCGGTCGAGCTTCAGAAGGGTCCAGCCGACCAGCTTCGCCACCGGTGGCACGTCGCCCGGCAGGCGGTCGTATACGGTTTCTTCCTTCTCTGCCTTGATGACCAGCTCAGTCACTTTCTGGAGAGCCCTTCGAAAGTTGATGCGGATCGGATCAGTCGGTGGGTGCTTGCCCACGGGAGATGGCCTCGTCCACTTCTCGCTTGCGGACGGCGAGTTCACTTTCGTATCGTTGGCGGTCGACCTCCTCGGCGATCTGCTCGTCCTGCCGAATCAGGGCTTCGAGGTCCGTCTTGGCGTTGTCGAGAATCCCCATGGCACGGTAGGCGCCCTGGATCCGGTCGCCCCACAGTCCGATGTCCTTCACGCAGGGAACGACACGGCTGAACAGCAGGGACTGATAGAGCTGATACATCTCGGAGTTCTCGACATAGTCCATGCACGTGTCGAGCGGCAGCCCGAGCTGTTCGTAGACTTCACGGGCCTTGAACCGGTCACGCAGCAGATAGCATCCCTCGACCACGAACTCCTCGCGCTCGGCGCGTTCCCTCTCGGTGAGTTCCGCGTAGTAGTCCCTCAGCGAGAGCCGGCCGAATGCGACGTGCCGGGCCTCGTCCTGCATGACGTAGGCCAGGAGTTGCCTGACCAGCGGAGTGGTGGACACGTCACGGAACAGTCCGAACGAGGCGAGCGCCAGGCCCTCGATCAGTACTTGCATGCCGAGGTAGGGCAGGTCCCAGCGGGAGTCCTCCAGTGATTCCGCGAGCAGCCTGGCGAGATCCTGGTTGATCGGGTAATACATTCCGATCTTCTCGTGCACGAACTTGGTGTACAGCTCTACGTGTCGCGCCTCGTCCATGGTCTGGGTGGCGGCGTAGAACTTGGAGTCCAGGTCGGGCACCGACTGCACGATGCGTGCCGAGACGTTCAGCGCGCCCTGCTCGCCGTGCAGGAACTGACTGAAAACCCACGCTCCCTGGTGCCGCGTGAATTCTTCACGTTCCTTGCGGGTCATGCGGTCCCAGATCTGGGACCCGAAGATCGGGTTGAACTCCTCGGGCAGACCTGCGGGGTCGACCGGGTCGACGGCAAGATCCCAGTCGATGCGTTTGGCCGCGTCCCACTGCTTGCTCTTGCCCTTCTGATAAAGGTTGAGCAGTGAATCACGGCCGTCGTTGTATTCCCAGGTGAATCGGGTGTCACCCGCCATGGGGACGCTCCAGACGTCCTCGGGGACGGGCGGCAGGTAGAACTCGAAAGAACTCACAGGTCATCAGTCTCCGAGTGCAAGATCCTTGCATCGTTTCGTGGCATTTGAAGCCAGTCAGCATGTTCCCGTGCAGTCGAGCGCGTCGCAAGATACTCGTGCCCGAACTAAGTGTCAATGCATCAACGCTATAGCTGGGTTGGGAAGAATGGGCCCTCGCCTGGAGCACACAAATGGATTGTCATCATCCCCATTGGAGTGGCAATCAACGCGGTCGGGCCCTGCCATTCCGGGTCCGTTGGCGAGGTCCGAGCCGGGCCGGGAAGGAGGGCGCACCCACTCCGTCCGCCTAGTCGGCCTCGCTGTCGGCGCTCTGTGTCATTATGCGGACGCGTCCCAGGGGAGTGGGCCGCGGTCTGCTGACTGCCAGGGGGTTGGGGATGGGTGTGGGTACGGGGCCGGACGGTTCGTCCAGATCCGACGAGGAGTGGGAGCGGTTTCTGCGCGAGTCGGTGGCGGGTGCCGCCGACGCGCCCAAGGAGCCGTCGGCGCGGGCCCGCGACGTGGCGAAGCGGCTGCGCGCGGAGCCCGACCGCGGCATGGAGGGCTGGCGCAGCTATACGCCCGCGCGGCCCAAGCGGCGCACGGGCTGGTACGTGGTCGGGCTGCTGGCCTCGCTGGTGCTCCTGGTGGTGGCGCTCGCGCCGGGGCGGGTGGTGGACCTGTTCGCCGCCGACGACGCTGACTCTGCGCCGTCGGCGGCCGAGACCGCCCGCCCGACCCAGGCACCCCCGGCGGTGGCGGCCCAGCGCCCCACCCTGGAGGAGCCGTTCCGCGGCTCGCCGGCGGCGAGCTGGGCGAGCGGAGCGGCGGGGATCACCGTGCCGAAGGCCGGGGCGGTCGGCTGGATGAGTGCGGCCGAGGTCGAGCGGGCCCTCGCCCGCAGCCGGGACTTCCTCGTCGCGTCCGGCCTGGACCGCGGGGTGCTGCGGGGCGAGCGCCCGGAGAAGGCGATCGCACTGATCAACCCGCACCAGAAGGACGTCCAAGACCTTTTGAAAACCGCTTTCCGAGCCCCGAGCGAGAAGAGTGACCCCCTTCTCCTCTTCAGCCGCTTCCAGCCCTCCCGCACCGACCTGGTCGGCGACGTCGTGAAGACCCGGGGCCGGCTCACCTACCGGGAGGGCGAGCGCGGCGCGCTCCAGGTGACCGCCGACGTCACCTTCGTCTACCCGGTCACCCGCGCGGACGCGGGCGGCGACGACGAGATCGTGCGCACGATCGTCCGGCGCGAGCTGGTCCTGAGCTGGGACGATCCTGACAAGGTGATCACAGAGCCGGGCACGTTCTCGATCGTCTCGTACAAGTACCACATGACCAACGGCGGCTGCGGAGCCCCCACGGGCTACTTCGTCCCGCCCTTCGGCACGGACCGCCGGGCGGACGAGGCAGGTACGGAGGTCGACCCGTACGACCGCAGCGCGCCGGTCGGGCGGGGCGAGTCCTCCGGGGACGGCTGCGGGAAGGCGACGCGGTCATAGCCCGAGTGTCAGCCGAAGATCAACATGCTCTGAGCTGAAGGGCATGGAATCCTTCACTCGCAAATCCGCCAGAGGGCCCAAAACTATTCAGTCCGCAAATCCGGCAGAGGGCATGTATTCCGTTCGGCCGCAACAGTCTTTCCCAGAAATTCTAAGCGTGGGGGCGCCCCTTTCCTCGGACTCCACACTCCACTCGTCTGGATCGAGATCCTGTTGTTGATACAGGGTCTCTCGGTCGGCATGGTGGTCGGCCCCGTTACGGCCGCATTGGTCAGCGACCTGCCGTTGGAACAGGCCGGTGCGGGATCGGCCGTCACCAACACCGTGCGACAAACCGGCAGCGTGATCGGAATCGCGGTAGGCGGCACGATCATGTCGATCATGTACCGACGTGCGATCGAACCTTCGCTGGAGGGTGCGCCCGGTCCGGTGCGGTGGGCACCGAGGTCAGCTTCACCAGCAACAATCTGCGAATCGCCGGACTGTTCTTCATCCCCGAGGGCCATGCGGGCCAGCGTCTGCCGGCCATTGTGATCGGCCACCCCGGTGGCGGTGTGAAGGAGCAGACCGCGAACATTTACGCGCGGCGCCTGGCCGACAAGGGCTATGCGGCCCTGGTGTTCGATGCCGCCTACCAGGGTGAGAGCGAGGGTCTGCCGCGCGGCCTGGAGGACCCCTACCAGCGCAGCGAGGACGTGAAGGCCGCCGTTTCCTACCTGACCACCCGCGACGACGTCGATGCCGAGCGCATCGGGGCGCTGGGGATCTGCGCGTCGGGCGGGTACGTGCCGTTCGCCGCACAGGCCGACACGCGGATCAAGGCGGTCGGAACGGTGTCCGCCTTCGACGCCGGGGACGCGGTCCGCAACGGTGTCGACGGGCAGCAGGGCCCCGAGGGCCTGCAGCGGATCCTGGGCCTCTCGGCCGCGATGCGCACCGCCGAAGCGGGCGGCGCCGAGCCGGCCTACGCGCCGATCGTGCCGGAGTCCCTGGGGGAGGGCGGGGAGGGGTACGCGTACTACCGCACCCCGCGCGGTCAGCACCCCCGCTCGGACAACAAGCAGCTGGTGCGCAGCCTCGACCGGCCCGTGCAGTTCGACGCCTTCCGCTTCATGTCGATGATCGCGCCCCGCCCGGTGCTGATGATCGCCGGATCCGAGGCGTTCAGCCGCCCCTACAGCGACACGGCCGTCGCCCTGGCCGGGGAGTCGGGCGAGCTGTTCGTGGTCGAGGGCGCCACCCACATGTCCCTGTACGACCAGGACGAGCACGTCACCCCGGCGAATGGTCCACTGTGACTGAGCGCTTCACTTGGCCAGTTGAGCTTGGCCGGGCAGTGTACCGGCAGATCCTCTGTCGTACGTGCTGCCCGGCCGTGCCACGGAGCGGCTGGACCTGGAGCCGGGATGGCCGCGTACGTGGACGGTGACGTGGAAGGCCGGGAGATCCGATGTGATCACCTCGGTGAAGGACCTGTCGGAGGGGTCGGCGATGGCGTCGGTGCCGGTGCGGCGGTTCGCCTGGCGGACCGGTCAGCGTCACAGACCCGGGTTGGCCTCTCGCGGCTCGGCCGTGTTGCCTCGCCGAGTCGACGACGTCGCGCTTATGGTGCGTCCTCCATGGCCGTGTGAGCTCTCACTCGGCTGGGGCGCCGTCAACGCGTGTCGGCTGCTGCTGAGCGCCCGGCGCGCCTGCCGAGCACCGAACCGGCGGTGAGGCCGGAGCCACCAGGGTAGTTGAACCAGAAGAGCCCGCCGACGAGTTCGCCGGCCCCGTACAGTCCAGGGACGGGGCGGCCGCTCAGGTCCAGCACGCGCGCGTCGGCGTCGATCCGCAGCCCGCCGAAGGTGAAGGTGATGCCGCAGGTCACCGGGAAGGCGACGTACGGGGGAGTGGTCAGCGGCTGGGCCCAGTTGGACTTGGGAGGGGTGATGCCCTCGGTCCGGCAGCCGTCCTTGACCGTCGGGTCGAAACGACCGGGGACAACGGCGGCGTTGAACCGCTCAACCGTCTCCGTCAGCTGGCCCTCGTCTATGCCGAGTTCCTTGGCCAGGCCCTTCACGGTGTCGGACTCCACCCTGGTGATGCCCGCCGAGGCGTACTCCTCGGGGCGCAGCAGCGGCGCGGACGTCGCGTCGAAGAGCTGGTAGGCGACGCCTGCCGGTTGCTTGAGGATCTCGGCACCGTACTTGGCGTAGGTGTAGTTGCGGAAGTCCGCTCCCTCGTCGACGAACCGGCGGCCCTCGGCGTTGACTACGATGCCGAACGGGTAGCCGCCGCGCGTGAGTTGGTTGGTCAGCTCCCGGTCGCCGGTCGCTCGGGCTTGGCTGTCCCAGGCCACCGCGTGGCAGCCGCTCCAGTGGCCGTAGGGTTGCGCGCCGGCCGCCAGGGCCATGCGGATGCCCTCGCCGGTGTTGTGCGGGGTTCCGCGCACCAGGGCCAGGTCCCAGCCCGCGCCCAGGTAGCCGGCCCGCATCTGCGGGTTGGCCTCGAAGCCGCCGCTGGTGAGTACCACGCCGTCGGCCTCGATGCGCTGCCCGTCGGCGAGCATCACGCCGTGGACGGAGCCGTCGGGTCCGGTGGCCAGGCCGGTGACGGGGCTGTCGAAGCGGACTTCGATGCCGCTGCGATCGGCGGCGGCAAGGTGCTGGTCGATCATTCCCTTGCCCCCGCCGACCACGCCGACGGCCAGTCCGCCCCAGAACCGGTAGCGCCCGTCCACCTCGTAAGCCTGCCGGTGGAACATAAGCTCGAATCGCAGGCCGAGGCTGCGCAGCCAGGTCATCGTCTCGCGGGATTCACCGACCAGGATCCTGGCGAGTTCGGGGTCGGTCCTTCCCTGGGTTACCCGGGTCAGGTCGGCGAGAAAGTCGTCGTCGGTGTAGGGGGCGAGGTCGACGCGTCCTGCGCGGTCCGCGGGAAGTGGCTCGACCAGCGAGGTGAGGTCGGTGAGCCCGCCGTGGCTGGTGCGCATCGCCCCGGCAGTGAAGTAGGAGTTGCCTCCGGCCCACTGGCGGGGGGCCTTCTCCAGCAGCAGCACCCGTGCTCCCTGCTGTCGGGCGGACTGAGCCGCGCTGAAGCCGGCGTTCCCGCCGCCGACCACGACGACGTCCCACTGCTCGGTCATGTGTACTCCCATGGGTTCGGATAGCAGATGTCCGGATCGGAGACCCTTTCGGGGCTGGGGCGTACGGATCAGGGGCTGTGTGCGTACGCGACCGCAGCATGGATCTCTTTCACCAGGGCCCGGTGAGCGGGTCGACGGCTGCGCGGCCCGCCTGCCGGTCAGTACGACGATGCGCCAGCAGTGCCATCAGTACAATCGAAAGAAATTGAAGTTGCTTTCATAAATGCTTAAGGCGGTTGTGATGAGCTTCGACGTACGCCGCATGCTGGTGCTGGCCGAGGTGGCTCGCCGGGGCTCCATCACGGCGGCCTCGATTTCCCTGAGCTATACGCCCTCGGCGGTGTCCCAGCAGATCAGCAGGCTGGAAGCGGAGGCCGGGCAGCCGCTGATCGCGCGGCACCCCCGGGGCGTCACGCTCACCGAGGCCGGCCGCACTCTGGCCGAGCATGCTGCACGGATCGATCGCCAGTTGCGGGCCGCACGCCGATCCCTCGATGACATCGCGGGCCTGCACAGCGGGACCTTGCACATCGGTACCTTCCCCACCATCGCCGCATCCCTGCTGCCCCGCGTCGTGCGCGCCTTTCGCACCCGGTACCCGCAGGTTGAGCTGGCCGTGCACAGCGACCGCAACACCGGCCTGATGGACATCCTGGAGAGTCGGGAGATCGAGCTGTCCTTGATGTGGGACTACCCGTGGCGGCGCCTGGACGAGACCAACCTCGATGTCATCCATCTGCTGGACGACCACACCTGTCTGGTCGTCGCCACCAGCCACCCGCTCGCCGCCCGGCACTCCGCCGGTTTTGAGGAGCTGGCCGAGGAGAACTGGATCGTCCGGGGCGATCACCCGGTCGCCGAGCTGCTCACCCGTAGCTGCCGTGCCGCCGGCTTCGAGCCGAAGATTGCCTACCGGGCACACGACTACCAGGAGGCCCAGGCCATGGCGGCGGTCGGCCTGGGCATCACGCTCGCTCCCAGGTTCGCCCTGGCCAGCCTGCGGGATGACGTCACCACCATCGACCTGGGCCCCGCGGCCCCGGTTCGCCGCATCCTGCTCACCCGGCTGCGCGACAATCCACCGACACCGTCAGCCAAGGCCATCGCGGAACTGTTCATCGAGACCGCCGGGACCCTGTGTTCCTAGACGGCGCTCCGTGGTGTGACTGCCGGCGACCGCCGCCGTCCCGCGGGACCATGCCCAGGACCCGTGGCCGCCGAGCTGCGCGAGCGGACGCAGGAGCGGCCGCAGGCGTCGCCGTTGAGGCCGGCATGGCCTCCAGCGCCAGGCGGGGACCGCTTTTTCACTGGTGACTGCTAGGGGCCCAGGCGGCCTTGAGCCTTCCACCCGAGCACGTCTTGGCGAGAGGCCTCGACAAGTCGCCCTCCGGTGAAACGGGTGAGGCCAACAACAGCTCGCAAGGGTCAACTACAGAGCGTCGCGCCAACACGGACGAGACGGACATGGGGTCGAATGCTCAACCGGCCAACTCAAGCGCTCACCGGCCAAATGAAGCGCTCAGTCACATCCACGAACGCGTCCTCCCGAATATTCTTTGCATAAAGCTGCCGTGGATCGTATAGTCATGCCATCCGTGAGGGAGGATGGCAATGGCGATACGCGCAGCGGTGGCGGGAGCGAGCGGATACGCGGGCGGTGAGGTGCTGCGGCTGCTGCTCGCGCACCCCGAGGTCGAGATCGGCACGCTGACCGGCAATGCCAACGCCGGACAGCCGCTCGGCTCCCTCCAGCCGCACCTGCTCCCGCTGGCCGACCGGGTGCTGGCGCCGACCAGCGCCGAGGCGCTGGCCGGGCATGACGTGGTGTTCCTCGCGCTGCCGCACGGCCAGTCCGCCGCCGTCGCCGAGCAGCTCGGTGACCAGGTGCTGGTGATCGACTGCGGGGCGGACTTCCGGCTGGAGGACGCGGCCGACTGGGAGAAGTTCTACGGCTCGCCGCACGCGGGCACCTGGCCGTACGGCCTGCCCGAGCTGCCGGGGGCCCGTACCGCGCTCAAAGGCTCCCGGCGTGTCGCGGTGCCCGGCTGCTACCCCACGGCCGTCTCGCTCGCGCTGTTCCCGGCGTACGCGGCGGGGCTGGCCGAGCCCGACGCGGTGATCGTCGCCGCGACCGGGACCTCGGGCGCGGGCAAGTCGCCCAAGCCGCATCTGCTGGGCAGCGAGGTCATGGGCTCCATGAGCCCGTATGGCGTGGGCGGTGGCCACCGGCACACCCCGGAGATGATCCAGAACCTGTCCGCCGCGGCGGGCGAGCGGGTCTCGGTCTCCTTCACCCCGACCCTCGCCCCCATGTCCCGCGGCATCCTGGCCACCTGCAGCGCCCCGGCGAAGCCCGGTGTGACGGCGGAGGCGCTGCGGGCCGCGTACGAGAAGGCGCTGGGCGACGAACCGTTTGTCCACCTGCTGCCGGAGGGCCAGTGGCCCTCCACCGCCGCCGTGTACGGATCCAACACCGCCCTGCTCCAGGTCGCCCTCGACGAGGCGGCGGGCCGGGTCATCGTGATCAGCGCGATCGACAACCTCACCAAGGGCACCGCGGGCGGCGCGGTCCAGAGCATGAACATCGCCCTCGGTCTCCCCGAGGAGCTGGGACTTTCCACGATCGGAGTCGCTCCATGAGTGTGACGGCTGCCAAGGGCTTCACCGCCTCCGGCATCGCGGCGGGGATCAAGGAGAACGGGAACCCCGATCTCGCTCTCGTCGTCAACAACGGACCACGGCTGGCCGCCGCGGGCGTCTTCACCTCCAACCGCGTCAAGGCCGCCCCGGTCCTCTGGTCCGAGCAGGTGCTCAAGGGCGGGCAGGTCTCCGCCGTCGTCCTCAACTCCGGCGGCGCCAACGCCTGCACCGGCCCGCTCGGCTTCCAGGACACCCACGCGACCGCCGAGAAGACCGCCGAGGTCCTCGGGCACAGCGCGGGCGAGGTCGCCATCGCCTCCACCGGGCTCATCGGCCTCCGGCTGCCCATGGACCCGCTGCTGTCCGGCATCGAGACGGCCGCGGCCAATCTCAGCGAGCACGGCGGCGAGAAGGCCGCCATCGCCATCAAGACCACCGACACCGTGCACAAGACGGCCGTCGCCACCGCCCCGGACGGATCGTGGACCGTCGGCGGCATGGCCAAGGGCGCGGGCATGCTCGCCCCCGGCCTGGCCACCATGCTCGTCGTCCTCACCACCGACGCCGACCTGGACGCTCCCACGCTGGACGCCGCGCTGCGCGACGCCACCCGCACCACCTTCGACCGCATCGACTCCGACGGCTGCATGTCGACCAACGACACCGTGCTGCTGCTGGCCTCCGGCGCCTCCGGGACCACCCCCGCGGCGAGCGACTTCGCCGAGGCGGTCCGCACCGTCTGCGCCGACCTCGCGCGGCAGCTGATCGGGGACGCCGAGGGCGCCTCCAAGGACATCCGCATCGAGGTCGTCGGCGCGGCCACCGAGGACGACGCCGTGGAGGTGGGCCGCTCCATCGCCCGTAACAACCTCCTCAAGTGCGCCATCCACGGCGAGGACCCCAACTGGGGCCGGGTGCTGTCCGCGATCGGCACCACCTCCGCCGCCTTCGAGCCCGACCAGCTCAACGTCGCCATCAACGACGTATGGGTCTGCAAGAACGGTTCGGTCGGCGAGGACCGCGAGCTGGTCGACATGCGCTACCGGGAGGTCCGCATCACCGCCGACCTGGCGGCGGGCAGCGAGTCCGTCGTCATCTGGGCCAACGACCTGACCGCCGACTACGTCCACGAGAACAGCGCGTACGCCTCATGAGCCAGCCGAACCCCTCTCCGAAGACGGACCAGCCGACCGCCCGCAAGCACACCGCCCAGCCCAAGGCCCGCATCCTCATCGAGGCGCTGCCCTGGCTGACCCGCCACCACGGCAAGACCGTCGTCATCAAGTTCGGCGGCAACGCGATGGTGGACGAGGAGCTGAAGGCCGCGTTCGCCCAGGACGTCGTCTTCCTGCGGCACGCCGGGCTGCGCCCGGTCGTCGTCCACGGCGGCGGCCCGCAGATCAGCGCCCAGCTCGACCGGCACGGCCTGGTCAGCGAGTTCAAGGCGGGCCTGCGGGTCACCACCGACGACGCGATGGACGTCGTACGGATGGTGCTGGCCGGGCAGGTGCAGCGCGAGCTGGTCGGGCTGCTCAACCAGCACGGCCCGCTCGCCGTCGGCATGACCGGCGAGGACGCCCATCTGATGTCCGCGACCAAGCACTTCGCCGAGGTCGACGGCGAACAGGTGGACATCGGCCGGGTCGGCCGGATCACCGACATCGACACCGGCGCCATCAAGGCGCTCCTGGACGACGGCCGCATCCCGGTCGTCTCGTCCATCGCCCGCAGCTCCGACGACGGCCACGTCTACAACGTCAACGCCGATACGGCGGCGGCCGCGCTCGCCGCCGCGCTGCGCGCCGAGACGCTGATGGTCCTCACCGACGTCGAGGGCCTGTACGCGGACTGGCCCAACAGCGACGAGGTGATCAGCCAGCTCGGCGCGAGCGAGCTGGAGAAGCTGCTGCCGGAGCTGGCCAGCGGCATGGTGCCCAAGATGCAGGGCTGTCTGCACGCCGTACGCAACGGCGTCACCACCGCGCGCGTCATCGACGGGCGGGTGCAGCACTCGATCCTGCTGGAGATCTTCACGGACGAGGGCATCGGCACGATGGTCGTGCCCGACTGGGCCGTGGCCGACGCTGACAACGAGGGGGAGGACCAGTGAGCAACGCGGAGCTGACGCGCCGCTGGCAGGGCGCGATGATGGACAACTACGGCACGCCGCGCGTCCCGCTCACCCACGGCGAGGGCGCCACGGTGTGGGACGCGGACGGCAAGGAGTACGTCGACTTCGTCAGCGGAATCGCCGTCAACTCCCTCGGCCACGCCCACCCGGCCGTCGTACGGGCCGTGTCCGACCAGATCGCCACCCTCGGCCACGTCTCGAACCTCTTCGTCTCCGAGCCCCCGGTGGCGCTCGCCGAGCGGCTGCTGCAGCTCTTCGGCCGCCCCGGGCGGGTCTACTTCTCCAACTCCGGCGCGGAGGCGGTCGAGGGCGCCTTCAAGATCGGGCGGCGGACCGGCCGTACCCACATGGTCGCCACCACCGGCGGCTTCCACGGCCGCACCATGGGCTCCCTGGCCCTCACCGGCCAGCCCGCCAAGCAGGAACCTTTCCTTCCGCTGCCGGGTGACGTCACCCATGTGCCGTACGGCGACGCCGAAGCGCTGCGCGCGGCCGTCACCACCGACACCGCGCTGGTCATCGTCGAGCCCATCCAGGGCGAGAACGGCGTCATCGTCCCCCCGGTGGGCTATCTGGCCGCCGCCCGTGAGATCACCCGGGCCACCGGCACCCTGCTCGTCGTCGACGAGGTACAGACCGGAATCGGCCGTACCGGACACTGGTTCGAGCACCAGGCGCAGGGCGTCGAACCCGATGTCGTCACCCTCGCCAAGGGCCTCGGCGGCGGCCTGCCCATCGGCGCCACGGTCGCCTTCGGTCCCGCCGCCGACCTGCTGACCCCAGGTCAGCACGGGTCCACCTTCGGCGGGAACCCCGTCTCGTGCGCCGCCGCCGTCGCCGTCCTCGACACGATCGAGGCCGATGGCATCCTCGACCGCGTCAAGCGGGCGGGGGAGCGGCTGCGTGACGGAATCGAATCGCTCGACCACGCTCTGATCAGCCACGTCCGTGGTGCGGGCCTGCTGCTCGGTATCGTGCTCACAGAGTCCCTCGCGCCGAAGGTGCAGCAGGCGGCTCAGGACGCGGGACTCCTGGTGAACGCGACCGGTCCGGATGTGGTCCGGCTCGCGCCCCCGCTCGTCGTCGGCGACGACGAGGTGGACACCGTGCTCCGGGAGCTGCCCGGCGTACTGACCGCCGTCCTGAACGCCGCGCATGAGGGCCAAGGGGAACGATGATCCGGAGACTGACGAGACGATGACCGAGGCGCAGCACACCGACGCGGCGCACGACGCGGACGCGAACCACAACGGCCAGTCCGTGCCGCAGACCCGCACCGCCCGCCACCGCCGGATCGTGGACATCCTGAACCGGCAGCCGGTCCGCTCCCAGAGCCAGCTCGCGAAGCTCCTCGCCGACGACGGACTCTCCGTCACCCAGGCGACGCTCTCCCGCGACCTGGACGAACTGGGCGCGGTGAAGATCCGAAACACGGGTGGTGAGCTGATCTACGCGGTGCCGAGCGAGGGCGGCGACCGCACCCCCCGCGCCCCGCTCGGCGAGTCGGCGAGCGAGGCGCGGATGGCGCGCCTCGCGGGCGAACTCCTCATCTCGGCGGAGGCCTCCGCCAACCTCGTCGTCCTCCGCACCCCGCCCGGCGCGGCCCAGTTCCTGGCCTCGGCCATCGACTCGGCCGAACTCCACGTCATCCTCGGCACGATCGCGGGCGACGACACGGTGCTCCTCATCAGCCGAGACCCGAGCGGCGGCCAGGCCCTGGCCGACCACCTCCTCCGCCTGGCCCAAAAGGCCCGCTGACCGGGCGGGGCCCACGTTTCGTTCCGGGTGCGGCCCGGTGGCGGGGGCGTTGCCCCTTGCGGTTTCGCCGCCGGGTGCGGGCCGGTGGCCGGGTTGTGCCCACCGTTCCGCCCCGCGGAACGATTGCCCACAACCGGGTGCACACCACTCAGCCCTCCGGCGATTGAGGAGCGGGGGTGCGGGGGCGGAGCCCCCGCAGCGGGGTGGGGCGGACGTGTCCCACCCCCCAGCCCCTCCGGCGATTGAGGAGCGGGGGCCGGGGCGGAGCACCGGTTTCGGGAAGGGGCGGGGTGGGGGCTAGACCTCCTGCCGACGGGAGCGGTGGGCCATCCACGCCGCCACCACGGACCCCGACACGTTGTGCCACACCGAGAAGACCGCCGCCGGAAGCGCGGCGAGGGGGCTGAAGTGGGCCGCAGCAAGAGAGGCAGCGAGCCCGGAGTTCTGCATGCCGACCTCGAAGGCCATCGCCCGGCTTGCGGGCGCACCCAGTCGGCCCACCTTGCCCGCCGCGTACCCCAGGGCCAGCCCGAGACCGTTGTGCAGGACGACGGCCAGCAACACCAGCGCCGCCGCCGACCGGATCGCATCCGCACTGCCCGCGACGACGATCGCCACGATCACCCCGATCGTCACGGCCGAAAGCCACGGCAGCACCCCCAGCACCCGCGCGATAAACCGCCCGGCCACCAACCGCACCACCAAGCCGCCCATCACCGGCAGCAGCACCGTCTTCACGATGTCGGTCACCATCGACCCCGCGTCCACGGGCAGGAACTCCCCGGCCAGCAGCAGCGTCAGCGGCGGGGTCACCAGCGGCGCGACCACCGTCGAGACGGTGGCGACGGAGACGGACAGCGCCACGTCACCCCGCGCCAGATACGTCACGACATTCGACGCCGTCCCGCTCGGGGCGCAGCCGACCAGGATGACACCCGCCGCCAACTGCGGTGACAGCCCCAGCCCTTGAGCGATCAGCCACCCCAGACCGGGCATGATCACATAGTGCGCGACCAGCCCGAGCGCCACCGCCCAGGGCCGCTTCAACACGCCGGTGAAGTCCTGCGGGGTCATGGTCAGCCCCATGCAGAACATGACGACTCCAAGCAGATAGGGCACATTCGGCGCCCACCCACTGAAGGTGTCCGGCGTGCTCAGGCCCGCCGCCCCGGCGGCGAGTACGAGCAGGGGGAAGACGGTGACGGCCCGCCTGGCCGCCCGGTCATCGGGCGCGGGCTCAGCATCAGACGACGAGGACGCTACAGGGCTCTTGGGTTCGGATCGCACCGCGTGATGGAACGCCGTACACCGCCCACCACGCAAGACCGTCTCGATATCTGGTCGCTACAACGACAGCGGCGGCAGCGGAAGCGGCAGTCCCGGCAGCCCGTCCAGACTGCTGGCGACGTGTTCCTTCCGCTCGCAGTAAGCGGTCAGCTTCTCCTCGTCGTCCTCACGCCGGAACCGCTGGGCGTGCAGCGAGCGGTCCTCCCGGTAGTCCATGAAGGGCACCGCGTACCCACACGTGTCCCGGATCAGCTCAGCGGTCACCACGATCACGGCCCGCAGCCCGTGCGAGCGCACATCGACGGACGGAAAGTGCTTGACCAGCTCGCCGAAGCGCGCGTCGTCACGGAACACCGCCTCACCCCGCCCGTGCACCCGCACGATGTTCGGCGGCCCGTCAAAGGCACACCACATCAGCGTGATGCGGCCGTTTTCGCGCAGATGGGCGATGGTCTCCGCGTTGCTCCCGGAGAAGTCCAGGTACGCCACGGTCAGTTCGTCGAGCACGGCGAACGAACCGGTCACCCCTTTGGGGGACAGGTTCACGGTGCCGTCCCCGGCCAGCGGGGCGGTAGCCGTGAAGAAGATCTTCTGCTGTTCGATGAATGTGCGAAGCCTGCCGTCTATACGTTCGTACGTCCTTCCCATGTGGCGCATTATCCGCCGAGGTGAACGCCACCGGGATGGTTCGATGGAGACATGGCAGACAAAAGTGGTCGGCGGGACCGCCCCGGGATCCGGGTCCGCCGCGTGTACGAGGCGCCGGAGCAGGACGACGGCACCCGCGTCCTGGTGGACCGCATCTGGCCGCGCGGCCTGGCGAAGGCCGACGCCCGCCTCGACGAGTGGGCCAAGGCCGCAGCTCCCTCCACCGAGCTACGACGCTGGTACGGGCATGAGCCGGGGCGGTTCGCGGAGTTCGCCCGCCGGTACCGCGCCGAGCTGGCCGAACCGGAGCACCGCGAGGCCGTGGAACACCTCCGGGAGCTGGCCGGACAGGGCACCCTCACGCTGCTCACGGCCGTGAAGGACCTGAGCTACGGCCACGCGGGCCTCCTCGCCGACGCGGTACGCGGCCACCGCTGACCGTCAGCGGACGTCTGCTCATGACACGCACATCTCAGCCGAATAACGTGCGAAACCGCTGGTCTGCCACGTCGTCCCCTCAGCCGTCACCACGAACGCCTCCGCGCCCGGCTGCCGCTGCAGCCACGGGCGCGCGCGCTCGGCGCCCATCGCGCAGGCCGCCGTCGCCCAGGCGTCCACCTCGGTGAGGCTCGTGCCGACCACCGTCACGGAGGCGAGCCCGTCCGCCGGGGGGCGGCCGGTGTGCGGGTCCAGGATGTGGCAGCCGCGCTCCGCCGGACCGGAGGTGGCCACGGCCAGCTCGCCGTGCGCCTCCACCACCGCCAGCAGCTCACCGCGCCGCAGCGGATCGGCGATGCCCACCCGCCACGGACCGCCGTGCACCTGTACGTCGCCGCCGCCGTTGACGCACACCGAACCGGCGCCCGCCGAGGCCAGCATCCGGGCGGCGCGCTCGACCGCCCACCCCTTGACCAGGCCGGTCGGATCGGGCCGCCTCCCGGCGTAGCGCGCGGTGAACCAGCCGTCGCTGCGGTACGAGAACTCCTCGCACAGCTCCAGCACGTCCCGGACCTCCGGCTCGCACTGCGAGAGCGTCAGCTCCTCGCGCCCGAGACGGCTGATCTGGCTGTCCGCGCGGTACGTGGAGAACAGCTCGTCCACCCGGTGGAGCCCCACCACGGCCCCGTCCAAGGCGGCCAGCACCCGGGGCCGGTCGGCGTCGTGGACCTCGCGCAGGTCGAAGGAGAAGACGGTGCCCATGACGTGTTCGACATGGCGCAGCGGTTCCGGCTGGTCGTAGGACGTCATTTGGCACCCGCCTGGTCGAGAGCGCTCTGCAGGGACTTGGAATAGCCCTCGCTGGTGTACGTCGCACCGGACACGGTGTCGACCTTCGCGGCGGACATCGCCTGCTGGTTGAGCTTCGGGATGGAGTCCTTGGCGATCTGTACGCTGCGCGGCCCGGAGTCCGGCGTCTTGACGGCCTGCGCGGCGGTGATCTTCCCGCCGCTCATGGTGACGCTGACCTGCACCGGCCCGTACTGCGTGTCGACGACGTCACCGGTCAGGGTCTGCCCGCCGGCGGCCCCGCCCGCCCCGGGCGCCCCTGGCGCGGTGGCCGCGACCGGTGGCGCCTGTCCGGCCGGTGGCGAGGCGACGGTCTGGCCGCCACCGGCGGGCTGCTTCAGCGCCAGCAGCGCCACCACACCGGCGACGGTGGCGGCGGTGCCCAGCAGGATACGGCGCAGCGGATGCTTCCTCTTCATGGCTCCACCTCAGGTCACAGCTCGAAGGATTCATGATGGATACGGCGGTCGGGGACCCCCGCGTCGTGCAGCGCCTCGTACGCGTGCTCGGTCAGGCCCGGAGGCCCGCACAGATAGACGTCGTGCTCGTCGATGTCCGGCAGCAGCGCCCGCAGCCGCTCCGCGCTGATCTCCGGACGGGCCCCGTCCGGGCCGTTGACGGCGTACAGCAGCCGGGCGTCCCGCTCGGTCGCGATCTGCTTCAGCTCGCCCCACAGCGCCAGGTCCTCGACGGTCCGGGCGCGGTAGAGCAGGGTCAGGTCGCCGCCCTTGCCGGGCAGCGTCTCGAACAGGGCGCGGATGGGGGTGATGCCCGCCCCACCGGCGATCATCAGCACCTTGCCCTGGCTGCGGCGGGACGCGGTCATCGCCCCGTACGGCCCCTCGGCCCACACCCTGGTCCCGGGCTTCAGGTCGGCGAGCCGTGTGCTGCCCCCGCCCACCGCCTTCACGGTGATGCGCAGCAGGTTGGGCCGGGGAGGGGCGGACAGCGAGTACGGATGGGAGCCCCACCGCAGCCCCGGGGCGAGGAACCGCCACCGGAAGAACTGGCCCGCCTCCGCGCCGATCCGGTGCAGCTTGCGCCCCTTGATCAGCACCGAGACGATCCCGGGCGCCTCCTGGACGACCGCCTCCACCCGCATCCGGTGCCGCATGTTCAGCCGCAGCGGCACCAGCAGCCGGTACCAGATCGCGAGCGCGCTGACCGCGCCGTACAGCGCGTACCACGCCGTCTGCGCCGTCATGTTGCCCACGAACTCGGCGCCGTTGGTCAGCTGGTGCCAGAAGGTCAGGAAGACGGCCGCGTACGTGAGCAGGTGCAGGTAGTACCAGATCTCGTACGGGATCCTCCGGCGCACCATCCCGGCCGAGATCAGCCCGATCACCACGAGGGTCACCGTGCCGACCGTCGCCTCCAGCATGTCGGGGAAGGTGAGCACCATCGTCTCGGTCTGCTCGACGAACGAGATGCCGCCCTGGGTCGCGTACCCCGCGATGATCAGGCCCACGTGGGCGAGGATCAGGCACAGCGCGTACCGCCCGCTCATCGCGTGCCACCGCGCCACCCGGTCCGAGCCCACCCGCCGCTCCAGCGCGGGCACCCGAGCCATCTGCAGCACCACCAGCGCCAGGACGTACCCGGCGAGCAGCCCGCTGAGCCGCCCCGCGCCGTTCAGCCAGGCGGCGTTGCCGGTGACGTTCGGAGTGTTGAACCACCACAGGGACAGCACCGCCCCCGCCCCTGCCCAGCTCAATAGCACCAGCGGCACGGCGGGGGACCGCCGTGGCCGAATCTGGCGCAAGGCCAGCCGTCGACCGGCCCGGCTGTTCAAAAGCGTCGTCACGGCCCGTCCCCTTCCTATGGGCTCCGGTGCACAGGGGTACGGGCGGGAGCGGGGGATGACTCAAAGGCCGACGAAATTCACAGGTTTCCGTTTCGTATGATCGCTGACCACGTCATTTCTTGGTGAGGAACTCATGTCGATGCCGCCCCCGCCGCAGGGGAACCCGTATGCCGCCGCCCCGCCCCAGGGGAATCCGTACGCCGCGCCGCCCCAGGCCCCGTACGGACACCCGCAACCGGCCCCCGGCTACAACCAGCCACACCAGATGCCCGGTTACGGCCAGCAGATGGCCGGGGTGCCGCAGGTGCCCGCCTGCCGCATCTGCGCGGCGCAGCCCGCCGCCGAGGTCACCATCCGCAGCCACGTCGGCCTGCTGCTGATGATGCGCTTCAAGAAGTGGGAGGGGCCGTTCTGCCGGACCTGCGGTACGGCGCTGCGCCGGGACGCCACCACCAACACGCTGTGCCAGGGCTGGTGGAGCCCGTTCTCCGCTGTGATCTTCAATCCGTACACGATCATCCACAACCTGGTGGTGCGCGGGAAGCTCAACAAGCTCCCGGAGCCGGGGCCCGCCATGTACGGGACGCGCCCCGACCCCGGAAAGCGGGTGCTTCAGCGCCCGGTGTCGTACGTGGCGCTGGTGCCCATCCTCTGGTTCCTGTACCTCGTCATCGTGCAGCCGTAGCGGTCCGGTCGGCGGGCGCCGCCACGCCCGCCACGCCCGCCATGACGATGGCCAGCGCCACCAGCAGCGCGCTCACCCAGACCGGTGAGCGGTAGCCCAGCCCCGCGCCCAGGGCGAGCCCGCCGAGAGCGGGCCCGGCGGCCGCGCCCACATTGAGCGCGGCGGTCGCGAACGCGCCGCCCAGCGCGGGCGCTTCGGCCGCCGCGTACAGCGCCCGCGTGATCAGCGTCGACCCGACGCCGAACGACAGCGTCCCCTGTACGAGGACCAGCGCGACCGCCACCCCCGGCCGGTCCGCGCCCACCGACAGCAGCAGCCAGCCGAGCAGCAGCGCGAGCCCGCCCGGCACCAGGACCAGCATCGGCCGTGCGTCCGACCACCGCCCGGCGACGGTCACCCCGGCGAACGACCCGATCCCGAAGAGCGCCAGCACGGCCGGTACCCAGGCCTCCCCGATGCCGCTCACGTTCGTGATGAGCGGCGTCAGATAGGTGAACGTGCAGAAGGTCGCGGCGTTCACCAGCATGCCGAGGCCCAGCGTGATGAGCAGCCGGGGGCTGCGCAGCGCGCGCAACTCACCGCGTGCGCTCGGCGCCTCCTGCGCTGCGGGGTTGTGCGGCACCGACCGTACGATCGCGAGGAGCGCCGGTACGGAGACGAGCGCCACCGCCCAGAACGCCGACCGCCACCCCCAGACCTGCCCCAGCAGCGCCCCGGCCGGAACCCCGGCGACACACGCCAGGGTGACTCCGCCCAGCAGCGCGGAGGTGGCCCGCCCCTTGGCGCTGGGCGGCACCATCCCGGTCGCCGCCGCGAGCCCCACTGCCAGGAACCCGGCGTTGGCCAGCGCCCCGAGCACGCGGGTGGCCAGCAGCACGGCAAAGCTGGTGGTGAGGGCACCGACGACATGGACGGCCATGAAGGCCGTCAGAAACACCAGCAGCGCGCGGCGCTGAGGCCACCGCATGCTGAGGAGCGCCATCAGCGGCGCCCCGACGATCATCCCCACGGCGAACGCCGACGTCAGCGCGCCCGCAGCGGGGATGGACACACTCAGATCACTGGCGATGTCCGGCCCGAGGCCAGACAGCATGAACTCGGATGTCCCTTGGGCGAAGACCGCCAGTCCCAGGACATAGATGGCATAAGGCATGAAGGCTCCATGCATCGGCTCGAAGAAGAGAAGAAGGGCCGATGACCGGAAGCCCGGTGGGGCGGTTGGTGTGGAGGCGCCACCGAACGACCGGTGGCTAGAGCCTGGATGCCTCGGGACTGGACATGGCGGCTAGGTTAGCGGTTCGCCGTGTGCGTGACGAACGCGGACCACGCCGTGGGGGAGAAGGCGAGCTGAGGGCCCTGCTTGTCCTTGGAGTCCCGCACGTGGACGGTGTTCTCCGGGCAAGTGGCGACCTCGACACAGCTGTCGCCGTCGCCCCTGCTGTAGGTGGACTTGTGCCAGGAGAGGGCGACCTCGACGCAGTCGTCGCCGTCGCCTCCGCTGTAACTGCTCTTGAACCAGGCCAGTTCGCTGCTCATAGCGCTCCTCGGATCTGCTTCAACAGGCTCACGGAGTCCCCAGGGGTGAGAGCCTGTGAGCGCAGTTTCGCATACCGCATCTGGAGCACGCTGACCTCTTTGCGCTCGGAGATCAACTGACCGCTGCGCTGGCCTTCCGTGTAGCCGAGCCATTCGTTGTCCGGAGTTTCCACCAGCCGCATGGGCCCCTCCAGCCCCGCGTGACGCTCCTGGACGATTGGCATGATCTGGATCTCGACGTTGCGAAGCTTCGCGCATTCCAACACGTGGTCGATGAGTTCCCGGGTCGTCTCCACCCCTCCGGTGCACCGTCGGAACAGCACCTCCTCGACGATGAAGCTGTACGCCGTGTTGGGCCTCTCGCGGAGCAGGCGTTGCCGTTCCTGTCGGGCTGCGAGCTGGGTTTCGATCTGCTCGTCGGTCAACGGAGGCACCCTCTCGCGAAAGACCGCCCGCGCGTACGCCTCGGTCTGCAGCAGGCCCGGTACGACCCGGCACTCGTACGTACAGAGGCTGATCGCCAGCTCCTCCAGTCCAGCCCACTGCCGGAACCACGCCGCCAACCCCGGCTTCCTCACCAGACACTTCGCCGCCGCTCGCAGGACCCCGAACGCATCGAGTACGTCCTCCGCCCGGTCCACGTACTCCCGCTGCGGGAACCGCCGCCCCTGTTCGATCGAGGCCTGCGTCTGGACGGAGTACTGGAGCAACGGGGCCAGCTGCTCCTGCGTATAGCCCGCCCGCTCTCGGAAGACCTTGACGATTGCCCCGAACGTCTTGAGGCTGTCCGAGGACTCCGGTTCGTTGTTGTTGCTGCTGCCCGCGTTGTCCGCCATCGCGGCCACCTCCGGTGGTGCCATCCGTACTGAACCTGACTATCTGCCCAACTCGGCCATGGTCACGGTCCGTTATCCGTACAGTCCACCACGCGTACTCGTACAGTGACGCAGCGTACGAGAAGGCGATCTGGTCCGGTCATACGTCGAGCCGGAACGGTGACGCCATGCCAATCCCAGCGCATCCACGGACGACTTCCGACCAGTTCACCCACCGCTTCAGCTCAACCCGCCGTGGCGCCCGACTCGCCCGGCTGCTGGTGCTTCAGCAACTCGACCATTGGGGGTTCCCGTACCGCAGCGAGCCGTCCGACCTCGTCGCCGCGATCGTGGCCGAACTCGCCGCGAACGCCGTCACCCACGGTCGCGTCCCCGGCCGGGACTTCGAGGTAGGGCTCGCCCGCACCGCCACCACGCTCCGGGTCGAGGTCGCGGACACCCGTACGGAGGGACGGCCGCCGGTCGATGACACCCCGGCCGCGCCCCCGCCCGACTCCGAGACCGGCCGTGGCCTGCTGCTGGTCGCGGGTCTCGCCGCGCGCTGGGGCGTGGCGGAGCGGCAGGGGCCGGGAAAGACGGTCTGGGCCGAGATTGACCTCACTCGCGGTCGAACTTGATCGGATAGGACACCGTGGAGCGCGGCACCGGCTTCTTGGTGCCCTTCTTCCCGTCGCCCTTCTTCGCGCCGTCCTTCTGGAAGTGGACGGGATACCGCCCGGTCTGACGCGGGTTGGGCGACTTCCCGTCGCCACCCGTGTCGACATCACCCCGGCCGTTGATCCACAGGACCCCCACCACGACCACACCGAGCACGATCATCTGGTTCTTCCTGTCCGCCACCGACTCCCCCTCGGTCCGCAGAACCCGCCACCCCCGCCCGCCAGCCATGGTGACACCACCGCACCGGCGCCGACCAGGGTCGGCGCCTGTTATCCGTGCAAGACTGTTCGCGTCGCTTGCCTGAGTGCGGCGACGGTCGGCTTGTCGCGATTCTTGGGCAGCCAGGCGAGGGCCGTCCGCCACGGTTCGAGGTCGACGACATCGACGTAGGCGACGCCGGAGCGTGGGTAGAGCCAGCGGGCGCTCTCCGGCGGCAGCATGATCCCCTTCCCCATGGCGATCAGCGTCCTGCGCGTGGTGCGGTCCACCAGATCCGCGTCCAACTGGCGCTCCAGAGCCCGGATGTGACGTGAGAACGTCGGCTGGGCCAGGTAGGCGCGCCGTGCCGCGCGGCCGAAGTGCAACTCCTCGGCGAGCAACAGGAAAAGCCGCAGCTGGCGTATGCCCGGATAGCTCGTGCCCCCTGGATCCGCCATAGCCGTCACGCTATCAATCCGGTCCGGACCCGCATGGTGGTCGTCTTCCCCGAGCGCACCGGGCAACGGAGGATATTCACACCCCCTACCCCCGGGCGTGCGCTGGTGCGCCTGCGCACTCCGCGGGGTTTGTCATGTAATCGACAGCGCAACGGGGAATTCAGTGCCTCTTCACGCAGGGCTCAGGAGACACGGCGCGGTAGCGGCAGCGATGGTGCTGCTACCTCTCTCCGCCACCGAATCGGCTTCCGCGGCACCACAGCAGCCGGAGCCCCAACCCTCCGCCGCGGCGGAGTCGACGACGCACGTACCGGAACAGGGCACTCACCCACCGGGCGAGCCCGACCGAAGTTCATCGAGGAGTGCGAGGCCGACCCGGAGGCGCAAAGCCTCAAGGGCAGGGTCTACCACCGCGGCGTGTGGTGCCAGACCGCCGAGGTCGAACTGCCCACCGCGCAGGGGAAGCTCACGCTGGACATCACGGCGGCCGCCTACGCCGACCCCGCCGCGCGCCGGGTACGGGTCTTCTACCGGGTCAACGACTGGAACACCGACCTCGTGAACCTGCCGTGGATCAATGGCACCAGAACCTTGCGGATGCGCCTGAACTGCGACAACCAATGCGGCGTTATCGGTAACGACGCCCCGACACCGGATCCGGCCCGGAGCACATGCTCCAGCACGCGTGGCAGTTCCAAGGCACCCTCGAAGGGCAGCCGGGACTGAGCGACGACCATGAGTTCGGCCTCCCGGAGCACCGCGTCCGCTGCGACTCGGCCGGTCTGGCTCCGGGATACGGCAACTGGACGCCACGGGCCTGCATCAACGGAAGTGGCCGAGGAAAACCGGCGGGTGAAGGATGCCATCCGCGACCGCTAAGGCGAGTGGAACGGCCCCGACGATCTGCCGCCCAAGGAACATCCCGACATGCAGGCCGACGAGTACCCCTTCGCGTCAACCGAAGAGGGACTGGGCCGGGCCCGCGCCGAGGACGGCATCCTGGACGCCTCCGTGGACTGGGTCGAGGGTGAGCAGAACCGCATCGCCGGTATTCGGCTCCAGGAGTTCTATCGCAAGGACCGCGTCCTCTTGGGAGGCAGGGACGAGTTCTGGGTCGACATCCAGCCCTGATGGCCTTGGCCTTCGGGCGAGTGGCTCCGTGGCATCCGGCCACGGAGCCTCCGTGAAAACCCGTTGGCGGACCACGGCGACCACTGCTACTTTTCCGGAGGCCGTGCGAGAGAACGAGGAGGTGGTACCCGTGAACGTATCGACATGGGTGCTCCCCTCCGGGGTCACGGTCGGGCGATAGGCAGGTCGTCCGGGAGCGCCGTTCAAGCGGACTCCCGAAAGGCACGACCATGCGATTCACCTCCGAACAGCGCCTCGACGACGGCGTCCTCGAACGCGAATTCACCCTCGGCGAGATCCCCGGCATCCTGTGGACGCCCGGATCCGCATCCGCACCGGCGCCGCTGATCCTGCTCGGCCACCCCGGCGGACTGCACAAGATGTACCCCCGACTGGCGGCCCGGGCCCGGCATTCCGCGGCGGAAGGCTTCGCCACGGCCACCATCGAGCTCCCCGGAAGCGGTGACCGGCCCCGTTCCCCCGCCGCCGAGCAGGCCCGCGCCGACCTGCGCCGGGCGCTGGAGGCCGGCGAGCCGGTCGACGAGGAGATCGTGGACCGGCTCGTCCTCCCACTGGTCGAAAAGGCGGTCCCGGAATGGCAGGCCGCCCTGGACGCCCTCCTTTCGCTGCCCGAGATCGGCGGCCCGGTCGGGTACTCGGGGGGAGTGATCGCCATCGGGATCCGGCTGGCGGTGATCGAGCCGCGCATCTCGGCCGCCGTTCTGTTCGCCGGGAGTTTCGTGCCTCGCGCCCTGTTCGAGGAAGCCCGGCAGGTCACCATCCCGCTGCACGTCCTGCTCCAGTGGGACGACGAAGGGAACGACCGCCAGCGGGCCCTGGACCTGTTCGACGCCTTCGGCTCCAACGAGAAGACGCTGAACGCCAATATGGGCGGGCACACCGGCGTCCCGCAGGCCGCGGGGGACGCCGCGGCCCGGTTCTTCACCCGGCATCTGAGCTAGCCGCCACAACCGCCCCGACCGCGGCGGTACCGGCCATCGGGGGGGCGGTACCGGCCGGTCGGGGCGGCGCTGGGCCACCAGCGCCGCCATCAGCGGGGCCCACGCCGTGAGACACGGCTGATGCGGGCACGTGAGGCGTAAGGCGGCACCCCGGTCCCGCTCACGCTCGCGCCGGACACCCGGCCACTCGCCGCATAATCGAAGATTCTGTGACTCCGGGGTGGGGACTGTGGGGTTGGGGTGGAGCCGTCGCGTGCGCGACGGTCAGACAAGTGCGTCGCGCCGCGCTGTGGTGGGGACGTCGGTTGGGGCGATCATCGCCGCATCGCTGGTCTTGTTACCGGCTGTACGTGCGGACGCGTCGCCGGTACCGAAGACGATGACCGCATCGGAACGAGCGGCCGCATCAGGCGAGCCGGTGGAGGTGACGGCCCAGCGAGCCGAGTACTCGCAGACGTTCGCGAACCCGGACGGGACGTTCACGCTGGAACAGTCGTCGGTTCCGCAACGGGTCAGGGCGGATGACGGGACATGGCGTGCCGTGGACACCACTCTGGAGCGCCGTTCCGACGGGAGCGTCGCGCCCAGGAGCGTGGTGGTCGACGTGGCGTTCTCCGGCGGAGGCGACGGCAAGGACCTCCTGCGCCTGGGAACGGCGGATAAGACGATTCTCCTCTCCTGGCCCGAGCGACTGCCCGTGCCCAGGCTGGACGGGGCCACCGCGACGTATCCGGACGTGCTGGAGGGAGTGGACCTCCAGCTCACCGCCACCGCGGAGGGCTACCGGCAGGTTCTCGCGGTGCGGACGGCTCAGGCGGCCCCCGCGGCGGCCGGTCCGTTCACCTCCAGCGAGACCGCCGACGCCAAGGGCTTCAAGACCACCACCACGGTCGATCCGGCGCGGGGCTCGCCGCTCAAGGTCTCCGACCCCAACAAGAAGATCACTCAGACCGAGTACGACAGCCTCGGCCGGACGACCAAGGTGTGGCTCCCCAACCGCTCCGAAGCGCTCGATGAGAAGGCCAACTACGTATTCGCCTACAAGGTCGGCGACTCGTCCCTTCCGTGGATCTCCACGGGCACGCTCAAGGGCGACGGTTCCGGCTACAACACCACCTACGAGATCTTCGACAGCCTGCTGCGGCCCCGTCAGGTACAGAAGCCCTCTCCGGTCGGCGGGCGCGTCATCTCGCAAACCCTGTACGACGACCGCGGGCTGGCCGTCTCCTCCCAGGACGGCATCTGGGACGAGAAGAACGGACCGTCCGGCGAGGCGGTGCAGACCGACGGCGGTCAGGCGCCCCTTCAGACGGACACCAAGTACGACGGCGCCGCCCGGCCGGTCCAGGCCGTCACCAAGGTCCGCGGCACCGACCGGTGGAGCACGGCGACCACCTACACCGGCGACACCACCGCCACCACCGCCCCCGCGGGCGGAACCGCCACCGCCGAGGTCACCGACGTCCTGGGACGGGTCACCGAGCGCCGGGAGTACCCGGGCACCAGCCCGACCGGCGCCACGTACACGACCACGAAGCTCACCTACACACCGGACGGTGACCAGAAGACCATCGTCGGCCCGGACAAGGCCACGTGGACCTACACCTATGACCTCTTCGGGCGTCTGAGCACCGCTGACGACCCCGACAAGGGCAAGATGTCCACGCGGTACGACGAACTCGACCACGTCAGTTCCACCGAGGACGCGAACGAGAACACCCTGCTGTACGAGTACGACGAACTGGGCCGCAAGACCGGGATGTGGCAGTCGTCCAAATCGCCCGCCACCAAGCTGGCGTCATGGTCCTTCGACACCCTGGCCAAGGGTCTGCAGGACTCGTCCACACGCTATGAAGGCGGCTCCGACGGCAAGGCCTACACCCGTAAGGTCACGCGCTACAACAGCCTGTACGAGCCGACCGAGTCCCAGCTCCTCCTGCCGGGCAACGAGGCGCTGGTCCAGGCGGGCGTCCCCGCCACGCTGACCTTCACCACCGACTACGGCCTCGACGGGACGGTCAAGAAGACCGGGGAACCGGCCGTGGGCGGGCTGCCGGGCGAGTCGGTGTCCTACACGTACAACGCGACCGGCCAGCAGCTCACTGCCTCGGGCGCGTCCAACTACCTCCTGAGCGCCGTCTACGCACCCGTCGGCGATCTGCGTCAGCTGGAACTGGGCACGTCCCCCGCCTCGGACAGCAAGAAGCTCTACACGAGCTACGAGTACGAGGACGGCACCCGGCGCCTGACCCGGGGCTTCACCCGTGATGAGACCTATGGGTACCTGCTGCAGGACCTGAGGTACACCCAGGACGACGCGGGCAACGTGACGTCGATCTTCGACAGCACGAACCTCGGCGGTACCGGCAAGGCCGACTACCAGTGCTTCGGCTACGACGGCTATCGCCGCCTGACCGAGGCATGGACGCCGAGGGCGGCGGACTGCGCGGCCTCCGGCCGTACCACCGCGAACCTCGACGGAGCCGCCCCGTACTGGACGTCCTACTCCTACAACGCCTCGGATCAGCGCGAATCCGAAACGCAGCACGCGGTGGCGGGCGATACGACCACCCGCTACACATACGGCACGGACAAAGGCCAGCCACACCCGCTGGCCGAGACCCGCACCACCAAGCCGGGCAGCACATCACCCGTCACCGCCACGTACGGCTACGACGCCGTGGGCAACACCACCACGCGGCCGGGCACCCAGGCCGAACAGTCACTGGTCTGGAACACCGAGGGCAAACTCGCGGCGTCCTCGGAACCGGCGAAGGGCGGTAAGGCGGCCACGGGAACCGGCTATCTCTACGACGCCGACGGCGAACTCCTCATCCGCCGGGCCACGACGGCCGACGGCGACACGGTTCTCTATCTGGGCGCCACCGAGGTCCGCCTCAGCGTCCGCGGGACAGCGAAGACCCTGACCGGTACCCGCTACTACACCGGTGCCGGTCAGACCATCGCGGAACGTACGGGGACGAAGGGCCAGTCCACCACGAAGCTGATCTTCGTGGCCGCCGACAACCACGGCACCGGCACCCTGGCCGTCGACGCCGGGACCCGCGGGGTCACCAAGCGCTACACCACCCCCTTCGGCGCACCCCGGGGCACCAAGCCCACCGCGTGGCCGGACGACAAGGCGTTCCTCGGTAAGCCGGCGGACACCGTCACGGGTCTCACGCACATCGGCGCTCGCGAATACGACCCCGTCATCGGACAGTTCATCAGCGTCGACCCCCTCCTCGTGCCCGATCAGCCCCAGTCCCTCAACGGCTACGCCTACGCGGCCAACAACCCGGTCTCGTTCAGCGACCCGACCGGCCTCATGCTCTGCAGTGGCGGAATCTTCGACACCTGCGGTGCGGGTGGCGGTCCCGGGCCCACCTGCGGAGTGCCGCCGCTGAAGCCGTGCGGTGGTGGCGGTGGTGGCGGAGGCGGCGGCGGTGGTGGTGGCGGTCGCCACGGCGGCTGGGGCGGCGGCGGAGGTACAGCCTCCACCTCGTCGTCCTACCCGACCCCCGCGCCGAGCCCCGGCCCCGCGCCTGTGCCAGGCCCGTATGACGAGAAAGCGGGCACGGGATTCTTCAGCATCATCAAAATAGCCGTCGACTTCCTCGGACCTGACACCGCGGAGTGGAAGAAGTG
Source organism: Streptomyces sp. NPDC041200 (assembly GCF_055591805.1). Taxonomy (NCBI): domain Bacteria; kingdom Bacillati; phylum Actinomycetota; class Actinomycetes; order Kitasatosporales; family Streptomycetaceae; genus Streptomyces; species Streptomyces sp. NPDC041200. The sequence goes on from NZ_JBVIZF010000023.1 coordinate 100,541, forward strand.
CAAAGATTTCAAACTCTCCGGTTGCGGCTGGGCCCTGACTGATCTGCCCGGCCCCGGAAAGGCCTTCAAGGGCTACAAGATCTGGAAGAAGGCCAGAAAGGCGGAGGAGAAGGCTGACGACGCGGCCGACGCGGCGAAGGCAGCCAAGAAGTGCCACAGCTTCACCGAGGAAACCCAGGTAGAACTGGCGGACGGCGAGCAACGCGACATTGACGACGTCAAGGTCGGCGACAAAGTACTCGCAACCGATCCCGAAACCGGAAAGACCGAGGCCCGCCCGGTCGTCGCGACGATCGTCACCAACGACGACAAGGATTTCACCGACCTCACGGTGAACACCGCTGACGGCTCGGCGTCCATCATTACCACCGACACCCACCCGTTCTGGGTGACCAGCGAGGCCCGCTGGCTGGACGCCGGTGACATCACCACCGGCATGAAGCTCCGCACGGCCAAGGGCATGGCCGTAACGGTCACCGCTGTACGCCACTTCACCAAGCTGCAGCGCACCTACGATCTCACGGTCAGCAGCACCCACACGTACTATGTGCTGGCGGGTCAGACTCCGGTTCTGGTTCACAATTCCAACTGCCCGCTGACTGGCGGGTTCAAGGTGGGTGTCAGCCCGGACGAGATCGCCGATATTAACCGCGGTTTCGGTGGGGAGACGTTGTTGAGCGGTTCGCCAGCAAACACCTTGGCTAATGCCAGTCGCTATAACAGCTTCTGGGATAAGTCGGCAGTTGTGATCCGGGATATCGCGGGAAGCCACATGTTCAACAACGGAAATAAGCGAACTGCTCAGGCTACCGTTGAGCAGTTGATGCAACGGAACGGCGTCACGAGCGGTCCCACTTCCGCTGATCTCCGAAGTGTCATCGACAGGGTAGGCAAAGGTCAGCTGCATGACGTCAGTGACATCTCAGCAGCCTTGAGAGGCTATTGATGGGAGTGAAAGTGATGGATATCGAGCAGCTCATGGACAAGTTGGGCCGCTCTGGCGTCACTGTCATCCTCAAGGTGGATGATGAGAGGATGGCGGAAGGTGGAGAGCCTTGGACGTTGGTAATGTCGGGGCCGGGGCTAGGTGGGCAGGGATTTATCCGTGCCGAATCTTCCAGCCTCAATGACTGCCTGGAGCAAGGGTTCGCACGGCTGCGTGCCAGGCCCGGCGACTGGGAATGGCTGACTGAAATCTAGTAGTCATCGAAATGAGGCCCTCCCGAGAAGGCGGATTCCAGGGGTCGTCGCAACACAAGTGATCAGCTGGTTGTGGCCAGGAGCTTAGCGAGGCGCTCGGCTGGGGTTTCCCAGCCGAGCGTTT
>NZ_JBVIZF010000024.1:0-101817 GCF_055591805.1 Streptomyces sp. NPDC041200
GATGGCGAAGCCCAGATCGTGCGACGGGGGGCGGGCGACACCGCGCGCTTCGAGTAGGTCTAACCGTCGACGCACTTGGGGTAGTTCGAGCCCCGGTTGCAGTCGTGGTAGTCGTACTTGCTGACGCGGAACTTCTTCTCCTCGCCCCCCTTGGCGGGATCGACGACCAGATAGAACTTCTTCCCGTCCTTCACCTTCTCGGTGACCTTCCCCTCCGGGCCTTTCTCGAAGTCCTGTGCGCACCCGGTGAGTGCGAGGGCGGTCACGGCCACGAGTGCGAGGGCGGGGGCGAGGCGGCGTTGCATGTGGTGCTCCTGATCGACTTGAAGACGTGGGCAGTCTAAGGTCATTGGCCGCCCCGCCGAGCAGGCAGGGTCCGCCGCTCACACCCCCTTCACACACGGACCTCGGCGCAGGTCACCTCCCGGCTGCGGGCGCTACCTCGGGAGCGAACGGCTCCACCCGTCCGCGCTTCTTCACCGAGGCCGCGAGGACCAGCCATGACCGACGCTCCGAGGGCCGACCTCCACGAGGGGTTCCGCGACCCCCTGCTCGCGGGCTCGGCCGCGCTGACCGGGTTCCTGGACGAAGTCGACCGACTGCCGGGAGTGCGGGCGATCCACCGGGCGATGCGCCGGGCGCTCGGCATCCGCCCCGGGACGCGCTTGCTGGACGCCGGGTGCGGCATCGGGCTCGAGGTGACCCGGCTGGCCCACGAGCACCCGGACGCCGACTTCACCGGGCTGGACAAGAATCCGCATCTGCGCACACCGCCCGGCAGCGTGCCGTCCCGCCGCCGTCCAACCTCACCTGGGTCCACGCGCCCCTGGAAGCGTCGGGGCTCGCGGAGGAGTCGTACGACGTGGTCCGCACCGAGCGGGTGCTGATGTACGCGCCGGGTCCGGCGGAGGTGGCGGCGTCCCCGTATTCCTTCTCCGCGAACGAACCGGTGTGGCGCGGCATCGTGCACGACACCCTGCGCCTCGCGCTGGAGCGGGAATCCGGCCGGCGCGAGGAACTCCGGTCGCGGCTGGAGGCCCAGGCCGCCACGGCCCACGACAGTCCCTTCCTCGCCGCGTTCACCGGGGTGCCCACCACCGCCCGCCGCCCGGATGAGGCCTGACCTCAGGTTGATCCAACCGCGCCGGTTCAACTTCCGCTTGTGTCAGATCTCTTGACGCCTCGCCACCTCCGCCTTAGCTTCGGCGTTTATAAATGCAGACCGAGTACGCACATGTAGACAGTCTCGGGGGCCAGGATGAGATCCGACCGGGCGCGGCGCACCGTGCTCACCCTTGTGGTCTCGGGGACGCTGCTGCTGACCAGCGCGTGCGCCGTGGCGAACAGCGATGCCGCGGGTGACGCCGGGAGCGCGGGCGGTGGCACGCTGCGGGTGGTGCTCACCCAGGAGCCCCCGACACTGGAGCCGTGCGAGTCCTCGCTGACCGCGACCGGAGTCGTCGTCCGCTCGAACGTCACCGAACCGCTGGTGGAACGGGATCCCACCTCCGGCAAACTGGAACCGCTGCTGGCCACCGGCTGGCGGCAGACGAAGCCCACCACGTGGACCTTCGGCATCCGCTCCGGCGTGACCTTCCAGAACGGGCGGCCGTTCACCGCCGAGGACGCCGCGTTCTCCATCGAACGGGCCGTCAACTCGGACCTCGCCTGCAATGTCGACGGCTATGTCTTCGGCGACGAGAAGCTCGACGTACGGGCCGTCAGCCCCACCCGGCTGACCGTCACCACCCGGAAGGCCGACCCCATCCTCCCGCTGCGGCTCAGCTTCATCGAGATCGTGCCGCGCACCACCGACACCGAAGCCAAGGTGCGCATACCGGTCGGGACCGGCCCCTACGCCGTCAGGAAATGGGAGACCGGGGTCTCGATCTCCCTGGCCCGCAACGACCGGTACTGGGGCAAGCCGCCCGCCTATCCCCGGGCCCGGTATGTCTGGCGCGGCGACGCCAGTGTCCGCGCCGCCATGATCGACAAGGGCGAGGCCGACATCGCGACGGCGCTGGACCCCGTGGACGCGGCCAAGGACACCACCGTCGCCTACCCCAACAACGAGACGACCGCCCTGCGGCTGGACGGACGCGAGGCGCCCCTGGACGACATCCGGGTGCGCAAGGCGATCGGCATGGCCGTCGACCGCACGGGCATCACCGACGCCCTGCTCGGGGGACTCGCCCGCCCCGCCGCGCAACTCGTCCCGCCCGGCGTGGTGGGCCACAACGACGGCCTCGCCACCACCCCGTACCAGGTGGCGAAGGCCCGCGCGCTGGTCGATCGGGCCGCCGCCGACGGTGTCCCCGTCCGCCGCCGGATCACCCTCGTCGCACGCAACGGCCAGTTCGCCGGGATAGCGGAGGTGGCCGAGGCGCTGCAGTACCAGATGGCGCGCATCGGGCTGAACGTACGGATACGGATGGCGGACACCGCCACCCACCTCCAGTACCAGCTGCGCCCGCTCCCCCGGGGCGTCGGGCCGATCGCGCTGCTCATCATGCACGGCAACCAGGCCGGGGACGCGGCCTTCACGACCAGTCAGTACCTGCTGAGCGACGGCCCCCAGTCCACCTTCGGCACCCCGCGGCTGGATCGCCGTATCGCCGCGGCGAACGCGCTGTCCGGCAGGGCCCGGCAGAAGGCCTTCGCCGATGTGCTCGCCTACCAGAACGAGAGCGTCGCACAGTACGCGTACCTGGCCCATATGCGCGGGCTGCTCGGGCTGTCGCGCTCGGTGCGGTACCGCCCGGACTCCGCCACCGGGGACGAGATGCGGCTGGCCGAGGTCCGGCCCGTGAAGGCGGGGAACCACTGACATGGCGACCTTTCTGCGCAAGCGCGTCATCTCCAGCGCGATCCCCCTGGTGTTCGTGGTGCTGGGCGTGTTCTGCCTGGCCCGGCTGACCGGTAACCCCGTCGACCTCTACCTCCCGCTGAGCGCTACCGACCAGCAGCGCGCGGAGTTCTCCGCCGCCCACGGCTTCGACGACTCGGTCCCCGTACAGCTGTGGGACTACCTCAGCAACGCGGCGCGGCTCGACTTCGGCGAATCGCTGCGCACCGGGGAGCCCGCCGACGCGATGGTGCTGGAGGCCTTTCCCGTCACCCTGCAGCTCGCGGGCATGACCATGCTGCTGGCGGTGCTCGGCGCCCTGCTGGTCGGAAGCCTCGCCGCCTACCGGCCGGGCTCGGCGCTCGACCGGCTCGCCAGTGTGCTGTCGATGACGGCGGCCAGCATTCCCGACTTCTGGTTCGCGATCATGGGTGTGCTGGTCTTCGGCGTGGGGCTCGGCTGGCTGCCGACCTCCGGCACCCTGGGCGGTCCCGAGGTGTGGGTGCTGCCGCTCGCCACGCTGCTGATCCGCCCGTTCGGGGTGCTCGTCCAGGTGGTCCGCGGCAGCATGGTCGGCGCGCTGTCGGCGCCGTACGTCAAGGTGGCCCGCAGCAAGGGGGCCGATGCCATGCGGGTGGTGTTCGGACACGCCCTGCGCAACGCCGTAACCCCCGTCCTGACCGTCGCGGGCGATCTCGCCGTCGGCCTCGTCAACGGCGCGGTGGTGGTGGAGACGATCTTCGGCTGGCCCGGGATCGGCAAGCTCATGATCGACTCGATTCTGCAGCGCGACTTCGCGGTGTTGCAGGCCGCCGTCCTGCTCACCGCCGTGACGATCTTCGCGCTGAACATCCTCGTCGACGTCTGCCACGCGCTGATCGACCCCCGAGTGCGCCAGGCGGTACCGGCGTGAGCGAAGGAGCCACCATGCCCGCGTCCGACGGCCGTTCACGCTCCGTTTCGGCCACTACGCCGCCTTCCCGTCCGCCCCGCTGGTGGCGGCTGCTCGGCAGGGACCGGGGCGCGGCCGCCGCGGCCGTCATCCTGGCCCTGGTGTTCCTCGTCGCACTGTCCGGGCAGCTCTTTCTCGGCGACCGGGCGGTACGGCAGGATCTGCGCGCCTCGCTGCGGCCGCCCTCCCTCGATCACGGCCTCTCCGGGCTGCTCGGCACGGACGTCCTGGGGCGCAGCGTGCTGGCCCGGCTGATCGACGCCGCCGGGACGACGCTGTCCATCGCGGTGCCCGCGGTGCTGTGCTCGCTGCTGATCGGCTCCGCCCTGGGGCTGTGGGCCGGATACCACGGAGGGGTGCGCGAGAGCGTCGCGATGCGCGTCGCCGATGTCATCCTCAGCTTCCCATCACTGCTGATCGCGGTGGTCGTGCTGTACGTGTTCGCACCCAGCGCGATGAACATCGTGCTGATCCTGGCCATCGCGCGCATCCCCGTCTACCTGCGCACCGCCCGCGCGGAGGCGGCCGAGCTGCGAAGCCGTCTGTTCGTCGACGCGGCCCGGACCTTCGGTACGCGCAGCACGGCCATCATCGCCCGGCACCTGCTGCCGATCGCGCTGCCGACGCTGCTGACCGTGGCCACCCTCGACTTCTGCTTCGTCATGCTGACCGAGTCGTCGCTGAGCTTCCTCGGCATCGGCATCCAGCCGCCCGACGTGAGCTGGGGGCTGATGGTGGCCCAGGGCCGCCAGTACCTGCGCAGCGCCTGGTGGATCGCCGTGCTGCCGGGCCTCGCCATCATGCTCACCACGGTGTCCGCCGCGGTGCTCGCCGCCTGGGTGCGCCTGGCCACCGACCCCGGCCAGCGCTGGCGGCTGACGCTGTCCCGCAAACGGCGCGGCGAGCGGACCGCCGTTCCCCCGGAGATGATCGCGTGAAGCCATCTGCCCCGCCGCTGCCCGCCGCGACCGGCCGTCCCGCGCTGGAGGTCGAGGGGCTCCGCGTCGATCTGCACACCCCCTCCGGCACGGTCCGCGCCGTGGACGGCGTCAGCTTCGGTGTGTACAAGGGGCGCACCCTGGCCCTGCTGGGCGAGTCCGGCTGCGGGAAGTCGATGACCGCGCTGTCCATCGCCGGGCTGCTCGACCCGGTGGCCGAGGTGACGGGCGGGGCCGTGCGGGTGTGCGGCACCGATGTGACGCGGGCGAGCCGGGCCGAGCGCAGAAAGCTGGCCGGGCCCGTGCTGTCCATCGTCTTCCAGGACGCGCTGGCCGCGCTCAACCCCGTGCAGCCGGTCGGGCGGCAACTCGCCGAGCCGTTCCGCATCCATCGCGGGATGTCACGGCGTCAGGCCGCGGAGAAGGCGGTGGAGCTGATGACCCGCGTCGGCATCCCCGAGCCCCGGCTGCGGGCCCGCTCGTATCCGCACCAGTTCTCCGGCGGCATGCGCCAGCGTCTGCTGATCGCGATGGCCGTCGCCCTGGACCCCGATGTGCTGATCGCCGACGAGCCCACGACCGCGCTCGACGTCACCGTGCAGGCGCAGATCATGCGGCTGCTGCGGGACCTGCAGACCGAACGGGACATGGCGCTCGTGCTCATCACCCACGACCTGGCGGTGGTCGCCCGGCACGCGGACGACGTCGTAGTCATGTACGCGGGCAACGTCGTGGAGACCGGCCCGGTACGGGAGGTCTTCGCCCGCCCCCGCCATCCCTACACCAAGGCGCTCCTCGACTCCGTTCCCGAACACGCCGTCCGGGGCCACCCGCTGCCCGCCGTCCCCGGCAGCCCGCCCGAGCTGAGCGCGGTGCCGTCCGGCTGTGTCTTCCAGGCCCGGTGTCCGCTGGCCGCTGAGCGCTGTGCCCGCGAACGCCCTCCCCTGGAGCTGGTCGGCGCCGCACGGCTGGCGGCTTGCCACTTCCCCGAGGAGCTGGACCGTGTCTGAGACCCCCGGAACACCTCTGCCCGAGGGAACACCTCTGCTCGACGTCCAGGGCGTGACGAAGTCGTTCGGCCACGGACGCCGCCGTCTGACCGCGGTGGACGGAGTCGACCTCCGGGTCGGGCGCGGCGAGACCCTCGGCCTGGTGGGCGAGTCCGGATGCGGGAAGTCGACCCTGGCCAGGGTGGTGCTGGGGCTGGAGCGGCCGGACGCGGGAACGGTGCGCTTCGACGGCACCGACCCGTTCACCCTGAAGGGCAAGGACCTGCTGGCGTGGCGGCGCCGGGTACAGATGGTGTTCCAGGACCCCTTCGCCTCGCTCAACGCCCGGATGTCCGCGGCCGACCTCATCGGCGAGCCGTGGCGCACCCACCGCGACATCGTGCCCACGGCGCGGGAGCGGGACCGCCGGGTCCGGGAGCTGCTGTCCCTCGTGGGACTGCGGGAGAGCGACGCCCACCGCTACCCGAACGAGTTCTCCGGCGGGCAGCGGCAGCGCATCGGCATCGCCCGCGCCCTGGCCCTCGAACCCGACCTCATCGTGTGCGACGAGCCGGTGTCCGCGCTGGACCTGTCGGTGCAGGCCCAAGTGCTCAATGTGCTCTCGGAGTTGCGGACCCGGCTCGGTGTTTCCTACGTGTTCATCTCGCACGACCTGTCCGTGGTCCGGTACGTCTCCGACCGGGTGGCGGTGATGTACCTGGGCAAGGTCATCGAACACGGCCTCGCCGACGACGTCTTCGACCGGCCGCTGCATCCCTACACCGCCGCACTGATGTCCTCCGCTCCCCGGCTCGATGTGTCCGGGGCGGCGGACGGGGAGGAGATTCCGCTGCGCGGTGAGATCCCCTCCCCGTACGGCATCCCCTCGGGCTGCCGGTTCCGTACCCGCTGCTGGAAGAGCGAGGACCGGTGTGCGGAGACGGCTCCGGCGGCCGTCACCCGCGCACCCGCGGCGCACACCGGGCAGGAGCCGCACGAGGGCCTGTGCCACTTCCCCCTCGACGGCTGATGACGGTCAGGACGGGTTGTCGGCGTGGGTGAGGGTCGTCCAGGCGTTGAAGTAGTTGTCCGTACCGGACGGGCGGTGTGCCTCGGTGTACTTCTGGGTGTTGGACATGGCGATGCCGAGGCGGTTGTGGAGGGCGTTGAAGCCGACCTCGGTGACCTCGTCGAGGCCCTTCTTGACCGAGCCCGCGCACAGCCAGGACGGCACGGTGGCGCCGTTCTCGTAGGAGGTGTGGAAGCCCAGTGCCTGGCGCAGCCGCTCCTGGATCTTCGGGTAGAGATCCTGGCCCTGGATGCGGCTGGTCTCGGCGATGTCCGCGATGGAGGCGATGCCCCAGCCGGTGTGCCCGAAGTCGCGGCAGGTCTCCTGGGAGAGGCCGTCGGTGAAGGTGCTCTGGTTCTGCCAGTACTTGATGATCTCGGCCTTGGTGTCGATGCTGCTGTTCGCGGGCGGCTTGGGCAGATCGCCGTCGCCGGTCAGGTAGACGTACGCCGGGACGCGGGCGAGGTAGGTGTTCACGGCCTTGTCGTAGCTGGCGCGGTCCTCGATGAAGACGGAGATGCCGATCGCCGCCTCGGTCATGACCAGTTGCCAGTTGCCGTTCTTGGTCTCGGCGCCGCTGATCACCTCGGGGAGGTACACGGTGCGCAGCATGGTCGCGAAGCGGCTGGAGTTCGACCAGCCGCCGTCGTAGGTGTACTTGATGATCTCGGCGGCCCGTGGCCAGGTGGAGCCGGCCCAGCCGGTCTGCAGCGGGGCGTTGGTGTTGGTGTGATCGGTGATGGTGGCGGACCAGGCGTCCATGATCTCGATCGCCTTCTTGGCGTATCTGCTGTCCCGGGTGAAGTACCAGGCGAGCGCGTCCGTGTACGCCGCGATGGCGTCCTGGCGCTCGTCGGTGCAGCCGTAGTTGGGGTTGGACGACGATCCGCACTCCACGACGGCGCGCGGCTTCGCGGTGCGCGACAGTGAGGCGTAGGAGCTGTCCATCATGTCGTCGTACGCGGCCTTCCAGGGCTGCTGACCAGCCTGCACCTTGGCGCGTGCGTAGTCGAGCTGGCCCCGGCTCACCAGCACTCCGGGGTGGGTGAAGGCAGTCGGCGCTGCGGTGGCGCGTGGGGCTGGTCCGGTGAGCTGGAGGCTCACCAGTCCGGCCAGCAGGGCGAGAACACTGAGCAGGGCGGTTCTGGTGCGTGCCATCCGATGACCTCTTCCATGCTCGTTGGCCTGGACCATAGAAAGATGTCGTGAACATGTCAATGCATGGGGGCTTACCCGGCCCCGGTTCCCATCTCACGGGCCAGCGCCACGGTCAGGGCGCGGAAGATCCGCACTTCGGGGTTGGTGTCGGTGGTGCGGGTGGCGAGGACACTGTGCGCGCGGGGTGCGTCCAGCACCGGTACGTACCGTGCGCCCGGCCAGCGGTAGTAGCGGGCGAACGAGGCGAGCCCCGAGCCCGCGCCGCGGCCCGCCGCCACGCTGGTGAGGATGTCCTGGGGCGTGAGGGCGTAATCGGGTGCGCGGCGTTCGGCGGTCTCGAAATACAGGTAGTCGGTGAAGTCGCGCGGTGTGTGCGGCGGCAGCCGCAGGTAGGGCAGGTCGATGACGTCGGCCAGCCGGACACCGGTTCCGGCGGCGTCCGCGAGGGCGGAACGGGCCGGGACCGCCACGATCCTCTGCTCCGCGGTGATGAGGTCCACGTCGATGCCCTCGGCCTCGAAGGCGGGCCGCACGAAGGCCACGTCCACCCGGTCCTCGCGCAGCGCGCTGATGTGCTCGGTAAACGTCAACTGGACCAGTTCCACGGGCACTTCGGGCCGGGCGCGACGGAAGGCGCTGACGGCGGCGGGGGTGACCTCGGCCGAGCCGTGGCCCATGATGCCCACCCGCAGGGTGCCGACGCCCCTCGGCGGGGCGAGGGCGGCCTCGGTCACGTCCTCGACGGCCGCGTTCGCGGCGGCGAGCAGGGTCCGGGCGTGGGAGACGAGCCGACGCCCGGCGACGGTCGGCACGACGGGGCCGCTGCCGCGGTCCAGTAGCCGGGTGCCGAATTCCCGCTCCAGATGCTGCACATGCTGGGTGACGGCGGCCGGTGACAGGAAGAGCCGGGAGGCGGCCCGGCCGTAGTGCTCCTCCTCGACCACAGCCAGGAACGAGGACAGCTTGCGCAGATCCATACCGGCCACGATACGACCGCCTCGCGCGTGGTCACGACGGCATTCACGATGTCTGAACGGAGGCTGCGCCGGGCGCCGCCCGGCCCGTACAACGGCTGGTATGAGCAAGCACGCCGCCACCACCGCTCCGCCCGCGACCCCCACCCCAGCCCCGCCACCGGACGCCGCCACGCCCGCGCCCCGGCACTGGCTGAGGGCGGGCTGGGTGATGACGGCCTCCGGCTGGAGCGCCAACCAGTTCTCCGCCCTGCTGGGCGCCTACCGCGACGATCTGGGGCTGACCACGGCCGATACGACGGCCCTGTTCGGCCTCTACGTGCTGGGGCTCATCCCCGGTCTGCTGCTGGGCGGGCCGCTCGCCGACCGTCGGGGACGTCGGCCCGTCGTCTTCCTCGCGCTGGGCACGTCGGCACTGGCCACCTGCCTGCTGATGATCGGCCCCAGCGCCTCCGCCTTCCTGTGGCCCGGGCGCTTTCTGACCGGGATCGGCGCGGGCGCCCTGCTGGCGGCGGGCAGCGCCTGGATCAAGGATCTGTCCTCTCCTCCGCACGGCACCGCGCCCAACCCGGGAGTGGCGGCCCGCCGTTCCGGACTGTTCCTGTCCGCGGGCTTCGCGACCGGCGGTCTGGCCGCTTCCCTGATCGCCCAGTGGGCTCCGCAGCCCATGGTCACCGCCTACATCCCGCATCTGGCCCTCTCTGCCGTCGCCGCGCTGCTGGCCGCCCGCGCCCCCGAGTCCTCCCCGGCCCACTCCGGCACGGCTCGCTCCGGCACGACCCACTCCGACACGGATCCGGCGCGCGAGTTCCGCCGGATGGTCGCCCCGGTGGCGCCGTGGGTGTTCATCGCTCCGGCGGTGGCGTTCGCCACGCTGCCCGGGCTGGTCGACGCCGAGCTGAAGGGCTGGGAGACCGTGTACGCCGGTGTGATCACCGCCGTCACCCCGGGCGCGGGCATCCTCGTGGCGCCGTTCGCACGGTCACTCGCCGCCCGGCACCGGGTCGCCACGGGTGCGATCGGACTGGTCGCCGTCGCCCTCGGGCTGCTGATCTGCGCGCTCGCCGCGGCACAGGCCCAGCCCGTGGTCGCCCTGCTCGCCTCGGTCGTACTCGGCGCCGGTTACGGCCTGTGCGTCGCCTACGGGCTGACCGAGGTCGCCGCCCTCGCGCCACCGCACCAGCTGGCGCGCCTGACCTCGTACTTCTGGACGCTGGCCTACCTGGGCTTCCTCGCCCCCTATGTCATCACCCTGTTCAGCGGGGTCTTCTCCCCGCCCGCGATCCTGGTCGGCGCCGCGGTGCTGGCGGTGATCACGCTGGCGGCGGTCGCCTACCGCGGCACCCGCCAGGCGCACGCTCACTGATCCCGGCCCGCCGTGGCATCGAGCACGACTACCGCGAACTCGAACGCGGCCTGGGCCTGGACCACTTCGAAGGCCGTACCTGGCGCGGTCGGCACCACCACGTCACCCTCGTCACCGCCGCCCAGTCCTTCCTGACCCTCAGGCACCTCGGCCTAGTCGTTCAGGCCGCCGAAGTGCTGAACGGTCCGTTCGACCACCTCTCGGCAGAAGTCGGGATCGCACAGGTCCCCCGGGAGCAGCAGGCATGTGCGGCCCTGTTCTTCCATGACGTGCCGCGTTTCTTCGGCGTCGGGCTGCTCGTAGGGCAGGGTAGACGATGGCGACGTCCGCGCCCTCACGTGCGTAGCTACCGGACTACCCGGCATCCGCCTCGGCTGCCGCCACCTGGCGAAGCGTGCGCCGGGTGCGTACGGAACGGGCCCTCTCCGGATCGGGGGTGCTGTGCCGGGAGCCGCGGGTGTCGTCCTTCTTCACCAGCAGCCATGCCTCCCGGTCCGTGCCCTGGCGGATGCGGGTGAGCGCGTACCCGCCATGGAGCTTGTGGCCGTGCAGCCGGAACGAGGCATGACCGCGTTCCAGGGCCTCTGCGAAGGGGATCTCGTTGCCCCGGCGATCGGTCGACGTGCTGCGGTACGTCCCCTCGTCCCACAGAATGACGGTGCCCGCTCCGTACTCGCCTTCTGCGATCGTGCCCTCGAAGTCCGCGTACTCGAGCGGATGGTCCTCGGTGGGCATGGCGAGCCGTTTGTCGTGCGGATTGCCGGAGGGCCCCTTGGGGACCGCCCACGACTTGAGAACGCCGTCCACTTCGAGCCGGAAGTCGAAGTGCGTGGTGGTCGCGTCATGGATCTGGACGACGAAGGAGGCCCGCCGCCCCGGACGGCCGCCGCGGCTCCCGCCGCCCTTGGGTTCCGCTGACTTCCCGAAGTCGCGCTTGCGCCGATATTCCTCGAGGGCATCGGTCGTCGGCATGGTGTTCTCCTTCCGACGCACGGCCGTTCCCGTTGCCCGGGCCGCCCCATTCCGAGCCGGGCAAGTACCCGGCTCTCGCCACGCTAATCGGGGCGCTGGGGGATTCCCGCCAGTCTGGCGGCCTGTCCACTGGGCGTGGGGATGGCGCTGAACCATTCGCAGAACAGGATGGTGGCGTCGTCCTTCAGTTCCCCGCCGTGATGGTCCAGGACGGTGTGGATCACCCGGCGCAGGGTCTCGGGCACCGGCAGGCCCGCTGCGTGGTGGCGGGTGAGCAGGGCTGTGAAGCGGTCGATCCCGAATTCCTCCTCGCCGGGGCGGCGCGCTTCGGTGATGCCGTCGGTGTAGAGGACGATACGGTCCCCGGGCTCCAGCTGTTCATGGCACACGGTGGCCTCGGGCCCCAGACCGATCCCCATGGGAGGCGCGGGCGGACAGTCCAGACAGGCCGGACCGCCGGCCTCCCTGCGGATGACGATCGGCGGCGGGTGTCCGCGGTTGATCCAGGACAGATCGCCGGTGCGAGTGTCCAGGCAGCACAGCACACCGGTGACGTAGCGGGCTTGCGGGGACTGGTCGAGCAGTGCGTCGTCCACGGCCCGCCCGATCTCCACCAGCCCGGCTCCTTGTCTGCGTGCGTTGCGGCAGGCACCCATCGCCAGGGCCGTGGCCAGACCGGCGGCCGTGTCGTGTCCCATGGCATCGAAGATCGCCAGATGTACCCATGGTCCGTCGGTGGCGTACTCATAGGCGTCCCCGCTGACCTGGTAAGCGGGTTCCAGGACGCCGGAGATCGCCACCCTGCCGTCCACGAATGTGCGCTCCGGCATCAGGTTCCACTGCATCTCGGCGGCGATCCCCATCGCCTTGGTACGCGTCAGGCGCGCGTAGGTGTCGCTGGTCTCCGCCTTGCGGACGATCAGCAGGGCCAGCAGCGCGGCCAGCGCCTCCATGTCCTCCCTGACCCGCGCGTCGTCGGTGTCCACGGTCACCCGCATCACACCGACCCGCTCGGTGCCGTCCAGCAGCGGTACCCACCGCCGGAGGTCTTCGTACGGCATGTCGTCGGCGGTGATCTTCCCCAGCTGATACGCCCGCCCGGCCGTGGTCCCTTCGATCGCCAGTTCCTCAGGGGCGTCCACCGCGGGGGGCGCGGTGAGCCCGGCGCCGGAGAGCCTGCGCAGGATGTTGCCCTGCAGATCGCGCAGATAGATCACCACCTCGGTGAGACCGGCAAGCGCCGCGTACTCGCTCGTCTTGGCGGGCAGCATTTCCAGCGGCATCAAGTGGCTTTCGGCCAGCAAACCGGCCAGCATCCGCCGTCCCCTGGCGCCCCGGTCACTCAGCGACGAAGACATCGCCGTGGCGCCTCCTCGGTTCTGATCGTCAGCACAGAACTATCAATACCGCTGCGATGCGCCACTCAGCGACGCGACACGAGAGGCATCGTGCTCAGGGGGCCAGTCCTTGGCGCTGGAGCGCCACCGACAGCGCCGCTGACGCGATGGCCGACGCCACGGTGACGGTCAGCAGCCGGTTCTGACCACCATCAACCCGGTCGAGCCGGAGGAATGACCGACTTGCGGCTCCGGAACCGCCGAAGCCGATTAGCTCACGCCCTCAGGCGCTCACCGTCCGTAAGAGCCCTTGCGCGGCAGGGGCCCGACATCGGCGTGGCGGCCGGGGCGGAGCGCGGCGTGGCGTTGTCCGGGGCCGGGGCCGCTCCGGGCGGCGAGTGCGTCGGCGACGGCTCCGGTGGCGACGGCGTACACGGTCTTGTGCAACACGTCCGCGGCCAGTTCCGTCCGGGGCCAGGTGGAGGGCGGAGCGCCGACACCCGTGGCGTTCTCCAGGATCTGGTCATTGGTGAGGCGGACGACAGCGAACATCGCCGAGGCGACCGGCCCACGCAGCCCCACGTGGGCCATCACCGACCGCAGAACGCCGAGCAGGGCGGCCTGGCCGATATGCATGGCCCAGTTCGCTGTCGGCGGCTGCTTGCCGGGACGCTCAGCCATCCCCATCAGGCGTACGAGGACACGACCGGGAACGTGCGAGTCGGGACGGCCGGTGATGGCCTGCTCCACCTTCTCGCCGCAGGTCATCACCACCCCTCCGGCCGTGCCGGCCAGCAGCCCCTGCCACAACACGCGCTTGATCATGTCTTGTCGAATACCCGGTGCGGCCACCTCACTCCACCCAACGGAGCCACGGTCACCCGAGTGCCGCGTCTGCCCCGCCGTCGCGTGACGTCCAGCAGCAGTCACTCGCCGGCACTTCGCACAGCTCCTCGGCCTGGCGGGACAACCGGTTCTCGTCGATCTCACGGAAAGGCCGGATGAACTGGACGAGCGCTTCGAGCAGGTCGGCGTAGTCACGCAGAAAGCCGTCGCACTCGTCGCCCCCTTCCTTCTGTCGCCACTGATGGAGGCTGAGGGTGAGGGAGCCGAGCTGGTACGTGACACGCTCCAGCGCGTCGATGACATCGCGGTAGCCGGAGAAGTCTCCGCGCCGCCTATGGCGGGGCAGCAGCTCGCGGGGGTTGTAGGCGCGACCCTGGTAACGGGGGTGGCGAAGGCGTCCGGGCACCGCGGCCACTCATTCCGTGGACAGCGCTTCCAGCAGGTCACCGGCGCGGGGCCCGGCAGCGCGCGGGCGACACTCAGTGCCCGGTGTCACGATCTCTCGTGCGATGGTCATCGCTTGTCCCGCCTCACGGCGCACGCCCCGTCCCGCTCCTGCGGAGGGGCGGTGCCGGGCGGTCAGCGGCCCAGGGCCTTGGCCAGCTGCGCCTTGGTCATGTGCGAGCGGCCCTCGACGCCCCGCTGCTTGGCCTCGTTGTAGAGCTGGTCGCGGGTCGGGGCTTGGGGGCCACTGTGCGAACGCTCTCCGCCCCGCTGGGGCGCGGACTTCGTGTCCTGGGTCGAGCTCCTGCTCGCGGACTCCGCCTCCCCGGAGCGGGCCCGTTCCTGGGGCTGTCCGGCGCGCCGGGATGCGGCCTGGTGGGCGCGGTCTTCTTCGCGCTGCGCACCTTGTTCCCGAGATCGTCCAGGTCCTCTTTGCCACATGCCTGGCGCATCTGGACGAAGAGGTTCGTTTCCTCGTCGTGGACGTGGCTCGTCACCTCTGTCTTCAGCTTAAGCACGAGGTCGTCGAAGTCGGGGGCGTCTGCGTCGCGCCCCTCCAATTCCTTGAGCAGATGCTCGACCCGGGAGTGGTCGGCGATCTCCTTGTCGGCGATGGCGTCGCCGCCCGCCAGATAGCGGCGTACCGCGGCATAGAGGCACTCCTCCTCGGCCACTGAATGCCGGACCAATTCGATGGTCACCTGATCCAGTGGCCGTTTCCGCTCCGAGCTTCCCGCAGCGGCCCCCTGCATCTCCCCGAAGAGATGATCGACCTCGCGGTGGTCGGTGGTCAGTTCGTCAATGACGTTCCCGCCATGCGAAATGGAGGAACAATCTGCGTACCGCGTCACGGCCACACGCACCGGCCCACTCGCACCGCAGGAGGCCGACGAAGCGGAGGCACGGTGGGCGTCCGTGACATCACCAGTTGGCGGGTTCCGCCAGGCTGTACGAGTTCGCGATGCGTGCCTGGTCGTGGAAGACGGAGAGCTCCCGGGGCCCGGCGGGGAGATTCTCGCGCCAACCGGTGCAGTAGATGCCAGAGGACCAGCGGACCGTGTTGGACGTCTTGGGCAGCACGGGGACCCCGGTCTTGCTGTACGCCTTCACGCCGTTGACCCAGATCTCGATGGCGCCGTCGGTCGCGTCGAACTTCAGGCGCGTGACGATCCGGATCCAGGTGCCGCGCAGATCCGTGACCTTGGCGACGTTCGCGCTGAAGCCGCCGGAGCCGCCGATGCGCAGGTCGTCATTCTGGATGAACATCAGCTCCCAGGGGCCCTCGGGGTCCTCGGGCGACCACTGCTGGAACGTCACATTCTGGTTGTGGAACTGCCAGGTGGGGGCAAGGTAGACGGCCTGGCCGTAATAGCGGTCCTGACCGACGGCCTGCGTGGAGCCTTGAATGGTCTCGGAGTGGTAGCCGCCGCCCTCATCGATGTAGGTCTGCTTGGCCTCGATGGCGTTGCCACCCTTGTAGGCGGGGGTGGAGACGTTGCGTATGACGCCTTGCTTCTGGGGCTTCTGCGGGTAGTTGGACCAACCCTGAACAGTGCCCTCGTTCTGGAAGTAGACCCCGGCGGGCCATGCCTGGACGCTCGTGTCGGCGCGGGTGTCTGCTCCGGCGGGTCCGCCGGTCAGGGCAAGGCCGGCGATCATCACGACAGCGCATACAGCTTGGATCCACTTCTGACTTGACTTCCTTAACATCCGATCAATCCCTTTCAGTCTCTCGGCGATCTGAAATTCACCCCGCGAAAATAGGGCAACCAGCACAAGCTGTCCAGAGCATCAACACATAGAGATCCGATGTATTGCCCGTGTCGCGTGTCCGAGTCCCAACCCGCCGACGACATCTCCCCTGGCCCATCTGTGCTGGGGGCCGGGGGGCTGCACTTCCCGGGCTGGGGACGGCGCAGCAAGCCAGGAAGCCTCAACCCCGCGCTGGCGCCCGCCCCATGGATCGACGGATGCCGAGCCTTGAGGGGGATGACGGGCGGCCCCTCCGGGGGCGTGGCGCCCTGAGGTCCCCATTCGGCCGGTCCGACCGCACTGCCGCAACCGGCCTGCGACAGAAGGACATTAGGTCGCTTCCACCGAAAACTCTCCATCTGACGACCCTCGTTGACCCCCAGAACGGAGTGTTAGGGTCCGGTACGGGCGAAGATCAACTTCCGCGCCCCGACAGTTGCGACCGGCCGTCGCTGTCGTTCCCTCTCCCGCTCTCATGGATGGATGGCGCCTTCATGTCTATGCCGCTCGACCCGCCCCCTGCCGGCCAGGACGGCCAACAGCCTCAGCTGAGCCTGGCCACCGCTGCCGCGCGGAATCTGGCCAGTACGACCAAGACTCCTCCGCAGATGCAGGGCCTCTCCTCGCGGTGGCTGCTGCGCCTGCTGCCGTGGGTGCAGGTCTCCGGAGGTGCGTACCGGGTGAACCGCCGGCTCACGCACACCCTCGGCGACGGCCGGGTCGAGTTCGTCGCCACCGGCACGGACGTCCGGGTCATCCCCGCCGAGCTGCGTGAGCTGCCGCCGCTGCGGGACTTCACGGACGAGCAGGCCCTGGGCGCGCTGGCGGAGCGGTTCGAGCAGCGGGAGGTGGCCGCCGGCGAGACCATCGTGGAGTCGGGCCGCCCGGCCGACGAGGTCGTTCTCATCGCGCACGGCAAGGGCAACAAGCTGGGCACCGGCAAGTACGGCGACCCGACCGTCCTCGGTGTGCTCGCGGACGGCGACTACGTAGGCGAGGGGCTGCTGACCGGCTCGGCCGCCGAGTGGGAGTTCACGGTGCGCGCGGTGACGACGTGCACCGTCCTGAGCCTGTCGCGGGCGGCGTTCGAGGAGGTCCAGGGCCGCTCGGAAGGACTGCGCACGCACCTGGAGGCACTCCGCTCCGCCACTCGCCCGCCGCAGAACAAGCAGGGAGAGGCCGCCATCGACCTGGCCTCCGGGCACGAGGGCGAGTGGACCCTGCCGGGCACCTTCGTCGACTACGAGCTCAGCCCCCGCGAGTACGAGCTGAGCGTTGCCCAGACCGTGCTCCGCGTGCACAGCCGCGTCGCCGACCTCTACAACGACCCCATGAACCAGGTGGAGCAGCAGCTCCGTCTCACGGTCGAGGCACTGCGCGAGCGCCAGGAACACGAACTGGTCAACAACCGTGACTTCGGCCTCCTCCACAACGCGGACCTGAAGCAGCGCATCCGTACGCACAGTGGCCCGCCCACTCCCGACGACCTCGACGAGCTGATCTCGCGGCGGCGCAAGACCCAGTTCCTGCTTGCTCACCCGAAGGCGATCGCGGCCTTCGGCCGGGAGTGCAACAAGCGCGGGCTCTACCCGCAGGGCGTGGAGCTGGAGGGCCACCAGGTGCCGGCCTGGCGCGGCATCCCGATCCTGCCCTGCAACAAGATCCCGGTCAGCCCCGAGGGCACCAGCTCCATCCTGGCCCTGCGCACGGGCGAGGAGGACCAGGGCGTTGTCGGCCTCCACCAGACGGGCATCCCCGACGAGGTCGAGCCCGGCCTCAACGCCCGTTTCATGGGCATCGACGAGAAGGCGATCATCTCCTACCTGGTCAGTACGTACTACTCCGCGGCAGTACTCGTCCCGGACGCGCTCGGCATCCTCGAAGACGTCGAGATCGGCCACTACGAGAACTAGACAGTGCCAGGCGGGTCAGGGTGCGCGCCCCCGAGGGGCGCCGGTAACCGCGCGACCGGCCACGCGACACGCGCGCGCCCCGCACCCGCCCCGGCGTGATCCGCCGGACACGGCTTGACCGCACGCTTCGCATTCAGGAAAGGGCCGGGCACCCGTGACACAGCCTTTTGAACTGCCGGACTTCTACATGCCGCACCCCGCGCGCCTGAACCCTCATCTGGAGGAGGCGCGGCAGCATTCGAAGCGGTGGGCCCGGGAGATGGGCATGCTCGAAGGCTCGGGGGTCTGGGAGGAGCGGGACCTCGACGCGCACGACTACGCGCTGCTGTGCGCCTACACCCACCCCGACGCGCCCGGCCCGGCCCTTTCCCTGGTGACCGACTGGTACGTGTGGGTCTTCTTCTTCGACGACCACTTCCTTGAGGAATTCAAGTACACGAACGACCGGGAGGGCGCCAAGGCGTACCTGGACCGGCTGCCGCTCTTCATGCCGACCGATCCGGCCGCGGCCGTCCCCGAGCCGACGAACCCGGTCGAGGCCGGTCTGGCCGACCTGTGGGCCCGTACGGTGCCGAGCATGTCGGCCAACTGGCGGGCGCGGTTCGCGGAGAGCACCGAGAACCTCCTCAACGAGTCGTTGTGGGAGCTGTCGAACATCAATGCCCACCGCATTCCCAACCCTGTCGAGTACATCGAGATGCGCCGCAAGGTCGGCGGTGCCCCCTGGTCGGCGGGGCTCGTCGAGTACGCGATCGGGGCCGAGGTGCCCGCGCCGGTGGCCGCGTCACGCCCGTTGCAGGTGCTGCGGGACGGCTTCTCCGACGCCGTGCACCTGCGGAACGACCTCTTCTCGTACCAGCGCGAGGTCGAGGAGGAGGGAGAGAACAGCAACGGCGTGCTGGTTCTGGAGACCTTCCTCGGCTGCGCCACCCAGGAGGCCGCCGACGCCGTCAACGACCTGCTCACCTCCCGCCTCCAGCAGTTCGAGAACACCGTCTTCACCGAACTCCCCCCGCTCTTCGCCGAGACCGCCCTGAGCCCGGACCAGTGCGCGGCCGTCCTCGCCTACGTCAAGGGGCTGCAGGACTGGCAGTCGGGCGGCCACGAGTGGCACATGCGGTCCAGCCGCTACATGAACGGGAGCGGAGCGGAGGGGCGCCCGGCCCCGTCGGGACTCGGCGGGTTCTCGCTCCTGCCGAGCGGGCTGGGCACGTCGGCGGCGCGGATCGGGCTGACGACCACCCGCCGGGCCGAGGCCGGGCGGCTGCGGAGCTTCACCCACGTCCCGCATCAGCGCGTGGGGCCCTCGCAACTTCCCGATTTCTTCATGCCGTTCACCACCCGGCTCAGTCCGCACCTGGACGGCGCCCGGCGGAACGTGGTCGAGTGGGGGCGCCGCATGGGCATGCTCGAAGCCCAGCCCGGCATCCCCGGCTCGCACATCTGGACCGAGCGCAAGCTCGCCGGTTTCGACTTCCCCCTGTGCGCGGCCGGTATCCACCCCGACGCCACTCCCGAGCAGCTCGACATCACCTCCGGCTGGCTGACCTGGGGCACGTACGGGGACGATTACTTCCCCGTCGTCTTCGGCCGCACCCGGGACCTGGCCGGGGCGAAGGCCGCCAACCAGCGGCTCTCGTCCTTCATGCCGGTGGACGGCTCGGTGCCGCCCGCCCCCGCCAACGCGCTGGAGCGCGGCTTGGCCGACCTCTGGGCCCGCACCGCCGGCCCGATGACCCCGCAGGCCCGCCGCACCTTCCGTACGGCCATCGAGGACATGACCTCCAGCTGGCTGTGGGAACTGGCCAACCAGGCCCAGAACCGTATCCCCGACCCCGTCGATTACATCGAGATGCGCCGGATGACCTTCGGCTCCGACCTCACCATGAGCCTGTGCCGGCTGGGCCACGGGCAGCAGGTCCCACCCGAGGTCTACCGCAGCGGCCCGCTGCGCTCCCTGGAGAACGCCGCCGCCGACTACGCCTGCCTCCTCAACGACGTCTTCTCCTACCAGAAGGAGATCGAGTACGAGGGCGAGGTGCACAACGGTGTCCTGGTCGTCCAGAACTTCTTCAACTGCGATTACCCGACCGCCCTCGGCATCGTCCACGACCTGATGACCTCCCGGATGCGTCAGTTCCAGCATGTCGCGCAGCACGAACTACCCGTCGTCTACGACGACTTCAAGCTGGGTCCGGACGCCCGCCGCATCCTGGACGGCTACGTGCGCGAGCTGGAGAACTGGCTGTCGGGCATCCTCACCTGGCACCAGGGCTGCCACCGCTACAAGGAGGACGACCTGCGCCGCGACCTCCCCGGGCGTCCGCACCGCCGCCTCGACATCCCCACCGGCCTGGGAACCTCGGCCGCCCGCCTCCCCAGGCTCACGCGACGGCGGTAACGCCCCGGCATGTCCCCGCACCCGGCGAGCCGGTGGGCACCCGCGGGGAGCGTCATCATGGCGACACCCGGTCCACCACGATCACGGACTCCACCTTCCGCTCGTCGTCGGACAGACGGCGCAGCAGGGTCTGGGGCGCGCGTCTGGCGCCTTCTCGATGTTGGCGGTGGAGCAGCGCGGCAGAGGAGGCGTCGGCGGGCGCGGACGATCTGTTCGACCGCTGGCGCCGACGGGCCCCGCTCCGGCATCTCGCACTCGTCCCTCGTCCTGGCCGCCTCCGCAGCGCGCTCCCGCCCGCACGGACGCCACCCGGGGCATGGTCGACGGCGCGGTGCTGTCGGCCATGAAACCGGGGCCCGGCTGATCAACGTCGGCCACGGCCCTCTGGTCGACGAGAAGGCGTTCGTCGACCACACGGCGGGCGAAACCACCGGGGAGAGGCGTCGCGGGTGCGTGGTGGACACCACCCTGGCTCACTCTTCCTGGCGCCCCGAAGAGCTTGACCTCCATTATGTCCGTAAAGCGATGATTTACCCGGTAAGCACGGACCAAGGCTCCGCGACGAACGACTGGCCCCCGGGCGATGCCGTACTCCAGGCAGCGCCACACAGGAACGGGCCTGGTCAGCGGCGCTGAAGACACAAGGGAGGCAGCCGGTGGGAGACGTCGGAATCGGCCGCAGGGCGTTCCTGGGCGGCGTCGGCTCGATCGCGGTCGGCGCATCTGCCGCAGCGCTCACCGGATGCGAGAGCAGCGGCGACCGGAGCACCACCAAGAGCAGTAAAACGCTCGTCGTCCGCAACTTCGGTGGTTCTTACGGCGAGGCGAGCCGCAAGGCCGTCTACGACCCGTTCACCAAGGAAACCGGCGTCCGGATCACGGTGGTGAATTTCGGGCAAACCCAGATGCTCGCCCAGATCAAGGAAGGCCGTCCGCGGTTCGACGTCATGGACATCGACATGTCCAATCTGGTGCGCTTCGAGCACGAGGACGCCTCCGAGGAACTGGACTACGGCCGGCTGAAGAACACCAGGAACGCGGGAATCGCCGAGTCCCTGCTCACCCCCAATGGCGTGGGCAAGAGCTACTGGGCCAGCGTCCTCGCCTATCGCACCGACGCCTTCGGCCGAAGGAAGCCCGAGTCATGGGCGGATTTCTGGGACGTCGGCACCTTCCCGGGCAGCCGGGCGCTACAGGGCACGGTGGACTGGCCGGAGCTGGAGTTCGCCCTGCTCGCCGACGGTGTGTCGCTCGACAGGCTTTACCCACTCCATGTGAACCGCGCCTTCAAGGTCCTCGATGAGATCAAGAGCTCCGTGCGGACATTCTGGGAAGACGGCGCGGAGCCGGGTCAGCTGCTGGATCGCAACAGGGTCACGGCCTCCAGCTCCTGGGCCGGTCGCCTCCAGAGCCTGATCGAGCGCGGGTCTCCGCTCGCCTACGAGTGGAACGGTGCTCGCAGGCAGAGCAACGGCTACGGAATTCCCAAAGGCTCCGCGAACCCCGACGACGCCTATCGGCTCATCGATTTCGCGCTGCGACCCGAGGTGCAGGCCCACATGGCACGGATCTACCCCGACGCACCCGTGGTGCCCGCCGCCTACGGATATCTCACCGAGTCCACGGCGGTGAACCTGGCGAGCACCCCTGGGCACCTGCTGTCGGGCTTCGACCTGGACGTCGAGTGGTGGCTCAAGAACCAGGACTCCGTGACCAGGCGCTGGCAGGAGTGGGCGCACGATTGACCGACCGAATTGCACAATATGTTCGCATATAGATCTGTATGATAAAGAGATCTATGGCCAGGCATCTTGGTCGGCTCCCGGCCTTCTGGTCCCACGCACACCGCGCGGGGCGGCCTCGGTCGGCCTCGCGACGGTTCAAGAAGCCCGGCCCGCGGCCGGAGCCTGGCGGCCGGCCCCCGGGGAGGCGCTGGAGGGCCCTGCCGAGGGTGCGCAGCGTCGCCGGCCGGGTGTTTTTGCTCCAGCTGGTGATCATGGTGCTGTTCGCCGCCGCCGCGGGAGCGGCTCTCGTAGTGCAGGCCCGGAACTCGAGCATGCAGGAGGCCCGGCAGTTGTCGATGGGCGTGGCCCAGTCCTTCGCGCGGTCCCCGGGCACGGTGGATGCCATGAAGTCCCGTGATCCCACCAAGCTGCTTCAGCCGCGCGCGGAGGACACCCGGAAGCACACCGGGGTCGACTACGTGGTCGCGTTCGACCCTCAGGGCTTCCGCTGGACCCACCCCGACCGGAAGCTGATCGGGAAGCACATCTTCGCCCATCGCGAGGGCGCCGCCGCCGACCGGCCCTTCACCAAGACGTTCGAGGGCAGCCTGGGCCTTGCCGTGGACACGACGGTTCCCGCCTACGACACCAACGGGACCACCATCGTCGGCTTCGTGTCGGTCGGGGTCACCGTCGCCAGCGTGGACTCCGTGGTGCAGGACCAGCTGCCGCAGCTGCTGGGTTTCGCCGGCGGCGCCCTCGCGGTGGCGGCGGTCGGGACAGCGCTGGTCTCCTGGCGGCTGCGGCGGCAGACCCGCGGCCTGGATCCGTCCGAGATGACCCGGATGTACGAGCACCACGACGCGGTGCTGCACGCGGTACGGGAAGGCGTACTGATCATCGGCGGTGACGCCCGGCTGCTGCTCGCCAACGACGAGGCACGGCGGCTGCTGGCCCTGCCCGCGGACGCCGAGTCGCGGCGTGTCACCGATCTCGGCCTGGCGGCGGACACCGCCGAGCTGCTGGGCTCGGCCCGGGCGGTCACCGACGTGGTGCACCTGGCCGGCGACCGGCTGCTGGCGGTCAACATACGGCCGGTCGACCCCGACGGCCGCCCTGTCGGCAGCGTGGTCACGCTGCGCGACACGACAGAACTACGCGCACTGACGGGCCGCGCGGAGGTGGCACGGGGGCGTCTGGGGCTGCTGTACGAGGCGGGGGTACGCATCGGAACCACGCTGGACGTGGTGCGCACCGCGCAAGAACTGGCCGAGGTGGCGGTCCCCCGGTTCGCCGAAGCCGCGACGGTCGATCTGCTGGACCCGATCTTGCAGGGTGCCGTGCCACCCGCTCCCCACCCCGAGATGCGCCGGGTGGCGGTACACGGCATCGACAGTGCCCGGTCCCTCTATCCGACGGGAGAGCTGATCCGCTTCGCCCCCACCTCACCCGTGGCCCTCGGTGCCGAGCGGGGCCATGCGGTCCTGGACACCGACCTGACCGCTCCCGGCGGCTGGCTGGCCGACCAGGACCCCGAGCGCGCCCGGCGCCTGCTGGACCTCGGCTTCCACTCCCTGATCACCGTGCCGCTCCAGGCCCGCGGTGCGATGCTGGGCATGGCGAGCTTCTGGCGCTCGGGGGCCGTTCCCTTCGACGGGGAGGACGTGGCCTTCGCCGAGGAACTGGCCGCCCGGGCCGCGGTGGCCGTCGACAACGCCCGCCGCTACACACGCGAGCACGCCCTCGCCGAGACACTCCAGCGCAGCCTGTTGCCCAGTTCCCTGCCCGCCCACTCCGCCGTGGAGGTCGCCCACCGCTACCTGCCCGCCCTGGAAGGCGTGGGCGGCGACTGGTTCGACGTGATCCCCCTGCCCGGCGCCCGGGCCGCACTGGTGGTCGGCGACGTGGTGGGGCACGGCCTCCACGCCGCGGCCACCATGGGCCAGCTGCGCACCGCGGTGCACAACTTCTCCGCCCTGGACCTGCCCCCGGACGAGCTCCTTGGACACCTGGACGAGCTGGTCGCACGGATCGACAGCGACGAGAACGCCGATCGGGACGCCGAGAGCGTCTCGGGAGCCACATGTCTCTACGTGATCTACGACCCGGCGTGCGGGACGTGCTCACTGGCGCGGTCCGGGCATCTCGAGCCGGCCCTGGTGCACCCCGACGGCACCGTGGAGTACCTTCAGGTGCCCGGTTCGCCGCCCCTCGGTCTCGGCGGTGGACTGCCCTTCGAGACTGCCGAGTTCACCCTCCCCGAGGGCTCCCGCCTGGTCCTTTTCACGGACGGCCTGGTCGAGGACCGGGAGCGGGGCATCGACACCGGCCTCGAGGCACTGCGCCACGCCCTGGCGCACCCGGGCCGAACACCGGAGGAGACCTGTCAGGACGTCCTCGACGCGGTGCTACCCGCCCAGTCGAGCGACGACATCGCGCTGCTCGTCGCCCGCACCCGCCTCCTCGATCCGTCCCACGTGGCCGAGTGGGACGTGCCGAACGATCCGGCGGTCGTCGCCGGTATCCGGGCGGAGGCCACCCACCGACTAGGGGTTTGGGGGCTGGGAGAGATGGCCTCCGCCACCGAGTTGATGATCAGCGAGTTGGTCACCAACGCCATCCGCTACGGAATCGAACCGATCCGGCTGCGGATGGTGCACGACCGCGACAGCCTGATCTGCGAGGTCGCCGACGGCAGCAGCACCTCGCCACACCTGCGCCGGGCCGCCACCACCGACGAAGGCGGACGCGGACTGTTCCTCGTCGCCCAGTTCGCACAGCGCTGGGGCACCCGCTACGTGGCCCGGGGCAAAGTGATCTGGGCCGAACAGTCCGCCCGGAGCCCGGCGAGCGATCCCGACGGAGCGTCGGCCGACGACCTGCTGGACCAATGGGAGGACGCGGCCTGGTGAGCTGCCGCACGGCTCCGGGCCGGGCGCCCCGGCTATCCGCTGCCCGCACACGACGAGGAGGCAGGAGCAGCCGGTGCGGTGACAGAACTGTGACGCGGTGAGGCCACAACCAACCCCAGGGCCATCGGGTCTCACCACACGTGTGACTGGCGCCGGTTGAGCGGTTCGGCCGCGCCGCCGGACACGCACGTACGGACCACACATACGAGGGGAACCCCATGAAGCTCGCACGTCGCACAGCCGCCGTCACCACCATCGCCATCATCGTCGGCGGCAGCACCCTCGCCCTTGCCGGGCCCGCGTCCGCGGCCGAGTCGGTCGGCCCGGTCGCGCAGTACAACGGAGCCTGTGGGGCCGGCCACAAGGTCATCGACTCCGCCGACATGGAGAACCTGGGCACCACGTTCCTGACGTACAACAAGACGACCGGCGACAACTGCGTGGTCACCGTTCGCACCCACACCGGGTCGCCGGTGTACATGTTCGCCTCGCTCAGCTCTGTGAAGGAGGGGAAGGCGACCGACAGCGGCCAGTTCACGACCTACGCCGGGCCCGTCTACCTTCACGCCCCCGGAGAATGCGTCACCTGGGAAGGCGGCATCACCACGTATTCCACGAAGGGCACCGGTCACTGCGGCTGATCTCGGATGGTCCGCGGGCGGGCGTCGTGCTTCGGCGACCGCCTCGGCCACCTCGCGCTCCCGTGCGGTGAGCAACGCGAACCCCTGCCGGGCGCGTTCGGCCCGGTCGTCCGGTTCCGTCGCCGCGTGTTCGATGAGTGCCCGCGCGGCGGACGGCGACAGGGCGGGCTCGCCGCGGGCGGCCCGCCGTACCGCCTCCACGATTCCCTCGGGCACCGCGTGCTTGACGAGGTATCCGGCGGCGCCGGCGCGCATCGCCTCCAGTACCAGCCGGTGCTCGTCGAAGGTGGTCAGCACGATCACCTGCGGGGACGGGGCGCCGGGCTGGGTGACCCTCGCCCTTACGTCACCGTCGACTGGCTCACCCACGGCGGCAGTTACTTCGATGCCCCCCCACATCGAAGAGTTCACCGTCGTCAGCTTCGTCATCGAACACCTGGTGGAGCGCCGGCCCGACCCGCAG
Organism: Streptomyces sp. NPDC041200; assembly: GCF_055591805.1. Lineage (NCBI taxonomy): Bacteria > Bacillati > Actinomycetota > Actinomycetes > Kitasatosporales > Streptomycetaceae > Streptomyces > Streptomyces sp. NPDC041200. Next base: position 25,697 of record NZ_JBVIZF010000024.1, read on the forward strand.
ATGGCGCACGAGCACGCCCCCGTACGCGCCAAACTGTCCCGCGAGCCCGGCTTCATCGCCTTCCGCTCGCCAAGACCGCCGCGGCCGTATGCCCCGACCATTGACCGAGGAACGCGAAAGAGCACCATGACATCACCGACCCTGGCCGTCGTGAGCGGCGGACCCGGCACCGGAAAGACGACCCTCGCCCACGAACTCGCCCGGGAACTCGGATGTCCCGCGGTCATCATGCGGGACGTGGAGGCCCTGTCCACGGCCGGCGTGCCCGTCTACACCGTCCGCGGCCCCCAGGGCGGGATCGCCCTGCTCCCCGGCTTCCGCACCGATGGCGCGGCACCCCCGGCCCCGAACAGCCCACCACCGACCTGGCCGCCTACCAGCAGGCCGTCTTCACCGACCGGCGCCTGCGCCTGCGCTACCGCCACGGACGCGACAACCGGCTGCGCACCTACACCCTCGACCCCTACGGCCTGGTCAACAAGGCCGGCGTCTGGTACTTGGTCGCCGACCACGACGGTGAACCCCGACTCTTCCGCATCGACCGCGCCACATCCGCCACCGTCCTCGACGAGCCCGTCCAACGCCGCGACGGCATGGAACTGACCGAGGTGTGGGACCCCCTGCGCCGCCGCATCGACGACATCCCCGCCCCACTCGCCGTCACCGTTCGCGCCCGTGACGAGATCCTGGCCAAGTTCCTGCGCATCCACGAACCCGACCTCGCCGCACCCGCCCCGTCCGGCTCCCCGCCCGAGCCGGAGGGTGAGCCGGGCTGGACGCGGGTCGAACTGCGCTTCCGCGCACTCGTAGCCGCCGAGATGCTCCTGGCGTTCGGCCCCGACGTCGAAGTCCTGGCCCCCGACGAGCTCCGCCAGGCTCTGGCCCGCAGGGCCGCGGCGACCGCCGCCCTCTACACCCCACCTCCGGCCACGTGACGTGGCCGATGGGCGTGACGCTACGTCGTCCAGCCCTCGCCAGCGCGACCTCCGACACGGTCGACCTGCCGCAGTGCGTCGGACAGCTCGCCAGGGAAGCCACGAGCCGGTTGTCAGGGAGCGGGCGTCCTGAGCGGTGCACCGGCGGGCGGTGTCGGCGGGTACGTGGACGGGACTCATCGGAATTGCCGGCGCCCGCAGAGAACGCACATTCCGACAACGCGGAGAAAATTCCCGGTGTCGTAGAGCTGAACACGAAATGGGAATTCGAAGAGACCGGTGAACAAGGCATGAGAGTGGCACAACCCCGCGCGGATTTTCCACGTCGAAACGGGTGATCGGAAATCAGATCCACTCCCCACGGAGGTTTTTCGTGTCCACCCTTGGCCCGCGCTCCCGCCGCGTCCGCCCGGTCGGCGTCGCCGCCTTACTGGCCATCGCGGCCAGCCCCGGACTCTTCGCCTGGAACGCCCAGGCCGCCACCTCGCCCGCGTCGTCGCCGCCGGTGTCGTCGGCCGCGTCGTCGGCCACCGTGACCGTCACCGACGGAGTCATGGCCTACAGGGCGGCCGATGGCCAGCCCAACAAGCTCATCGTCAAACGGGTCAGCGAGACCGACACCACGCTGACCTTCGGCGTCGACGACGTTGTCGAGATCACCGCCGGCACCGACTGCACCCACCCCACTACCACCGACCTGACGTATGTGACCTGCACCGTGCCCGTCCCCGACCCAGACCACGGCGGCGACCAGGGCAACGTCGAACTCGGCGACGGCAATGACAGCGTCAAGATCTCCGGCGGCGATGTGAACGTCTACGGCGGGTCCGGAGACGACACCATCAGCGGCGCTTCCGTCGCGGTGGGCGGCGACGGCGGCGACACCGTCAGCCACGCCACGAACGCGAACGGCAACGCCGGCAACGACACCATCACCGACTCGTTCGCGGTATGGGCCGGGGACGGCGACGACATCGTCATCGGCGATGACGTGGCCAACGAGATCTACGGCGGCCCCGGCGACGACTACCTCGACGGCGCCGGCAACGATGACTCGATCGACGGCGAAGAGGGCGACGACACCATCAAGGGCGGACCGGGCAACGACTACCTCTTCGGCGGCCCCGGCCAGGACGGCATCGACGGCGGCCCCGGCGACAACGTCATCGACCAGGACGGATCCATCCCTGAGGGGTTCTGAGGGGACCTCAAGAGATCGCAAGGGTCCTCCGGGACCTGAACGATAAGACGGCCCGGGTCGACGACCCGGGCCGTTCCTCCGCCGAGCGGGCAGACGGTCGACTCGGCCGATTCCGCCCGTGCTTCGTCGGCGGCCGGGGGTCGGGAAGCTCGGCGGAAGCGGTGGCCGAGGAAGGAGCGCTGGGGGCTGTCCTCGTCCCCGGGCCCATCGCGACAGCCGGCACCGCTGGTCTCGCTCCCAATCCGGATGAGGCAGCCGAGCTATGGGGCTTCTTCACGAGCCAGGTGCCCCTGGGCCGCATGGGCCGCCCAGATGAGGCAGCCGCCGCGGCGCTCTTCCTCGCCAGCGACCACAGCAGTTTCGTCACCGGTACCGAACTCTTCGTCGATGGCGGCCTCAACCAGATCTGACCGCCCGCAGCCTCACTTTCCATCCTCACGCTGAGCTGGCCAGGTACGGGGCGAGGATGGCCTGGATGAGAGCGGTGTGGGACCGGCTGACGGCCTTCTGACCGGCGGAAAGGGTTTCCCAGCGGCCCCAGCACGGGGTGCGGACCGTTCCGCCCACGCCCCGATACGCCTTGTCTGCCCAGCATGTGACGCCGGCCTCGGCGAGGGCGTCGATGATGCCGTGTTCGCAAGCCGCGCGGACATCGTGGAGGGCGCCGGGCAAGACCGGCGAGGCCCACAGCAGTCGGACCGGCGCCGCCCCCGCCGGGTGACAGGGCGAGGGCGCGCGGTGGGGTGCTCAGGCCAGGCACCAGGCGTGCAGGCAGCCCCCGACCGCTAGCCCGAGGCGCTTGAACGCGGTGTTCTTCTCGTCGGTGAGCTGGGTCTATCCGGGCTGGCGGAGGTCGAAGGGGTCCTCGAGGACCAGCTCCTGGTCCTGCGCCTGCCCCCTCTCCGGGCATCTGCTACCCGCACCCGTTCGGCCATGCCGACCAGCGTCGATCGCTCATGCCCGAGCGGGATCGATGACCGACCGGTGCGCCAAGGCCGAGGTAGCTCCGGCGCGGATCGCCCGCGGCGAGGCGCCGAGTTCGCGGCGGCAGGCCTTGTTGAACGCCTGGAGGTCCGCGATCCCCACCGACGCCGCGATCGTCGCGATCGGCAGCGTCGTCTCGCGCAGCAGGTGCCGGGCCCGCTCCATGCGGCGGTGCCGGATGTGGGCCACCACCGTGTCCCCGGTCTCGGCCCGGAAGAGCCGGGTGAGGTGGTTGTGCGAGACGCCCGCCCCGCGCGCCACGTCCGGCACGGTGAGCGGCTCGGCGAGACGCGACTCGACGTACGCGATCGCGGCGGCGACGGCGGGGTGCCCGCCGCCCGTGCCGGTGGGGACGGACAGCTGCGCCACGCGCCACAGCACCGACCACACCTCGGCGACCGCCTGCGCCGGGGCCCTGGGGACGGCCGCGATGGCCTGGAGCAGGAGGCTGGAGAGCAGGGCCGTCTGGGCCCCCGCGTTCTGCACCACCGGCACCGTACGGGCCGTCCCGCGGTCGGGTAGCCGCAGATGGGCGTACAGGTGCTCGGAGCGCCCGCGATAGCGGTAGCGCACCAGGACACCGGGCGGGACGAGGCTGACGTAACCGGGCCGCACGGTGTAGGCGACGCCGTCGACCGTGAGCTCGGCGGTGTAGCGGTAGAGGTGCAGCTGCCACAGGTCGGGCAGGCGGAAGACGTCGCGGGGGCGCCGCGTGCCGTGGACGCCGACGCCGAGCCCCTCGATGTGCGGGGGCGAGTCGAGCCGGACCGGGACCCGCTGCGGCTGGGACTCGGGAGCTGCTCCCGTCATGCCCGTCATGGTGAAAAATTACCAGTAATAGTGAGCAAGGCCCACGCGTCCCGGGATGGCCGCGTTCTAGCGTCGTGGAGACGAACCACGAGTGACCACCCACTCCCGCTCTCCCGACCGGAGGAGAACATGGCCGCCCGACCCGCTCGCGAACAGCTCCTGACCTCGGCGCGCATGGCCCGGTTCGTGGCCCACGGCTTTCTGCGCCTCGACTCCGTCGTCCCCGACTCCCTCAACGACCAAGCCCTTGGTGTGCTCGCCGCGGGCGTGCCGGCCGTCCCCTACGGCACTCCGGTCGCCGAGGCGTTCCCCGAAGGCTCCTTCGCGCGCGGCCTGCTCGACCTCCCGGCCGTGGCCGGTGCGCTCTACAGCCTGGTCGGCCAGGACCCCACCATCGACCACCACGCCGTGCACATCCGGCAGCCCCGGGAGGGCCAGGCCCAGCCGCTGCACGGTGACGCCATCATCGATGTCCGACCGGACGCCTTCGACGTCCAGCTCATGTACTACCCGCGCGAGGTGACGCTGGAGGCCGGCGGGACCCTGATCGTGCCGGGCAGCCATCTGAGGCGCACCAACGAGAGCGACACCGGCCGGTACCAGAACCTGCTCGGCCAGCAGCGGATGGTGTGTCCGGCGGGCACGGTGCTGATCCTGCACCACGGCATCTGGCACGGCGGCCGACGCAACGACAGCGGTGTCCCGCGCTACATGTTCAAGATCCGCTTCAATCCGACCGTCCCGCAGGTCCGCCTGTGGAACACCGACGACCTCGGCGACCCGGCGGTGGCCGAGGAGCTGCGGACCCGGTTCCCGTGGTACGAGCAGGCGACCGGGCGGCTGGAGTTGCACAACCGGATCAGGCTGTGGCGGGCGCTGACCGGGGATCCGTCCTTCGATCTGGACCACTGGGTGACCCGGGTGACCAACCGGCCCGGCAGGGCCACCGTCGACGCCTGAGCGCCGTCCCGCCCGCCGCCTTCACCTCCGCCCCTCCCCCGCCGTCGCCTCACACCAGGAGCTGTCCACCGTGACCACACAGCCCACGACCGCCGAGCCCGCCCTCGCCAGCACCGTCCGGCAGCAGGTGCTCGTCCTCTACCTGAACAACTCCTCCCTCGACAGCGGCGTCATCGGCTGGGCGCGCTACGACGGCACGGGCACCACCTCACCCACCGCCGGGGACGGGGACGAGCCGCCGTACGCCACCGGCGTGGCGGCACTGCTCGACGGCTGGCGGCTGTTCCAGGCGTCGCAACTCATCCCGCCCTACCCGGGCCACGAGTACGACGTGTCCTTCCTCAAGCACGAGTTCCTGTTCGAGAAGCTCGTCAACACAGCCACGGCCGCCGGTCCCGCGTGACCCGCGTGACCGCCCCGCCGTGACCGGCCTGCGCCCGTGGCCACGCTGCGTGTCGGCCCCCGCGCCAGCGAGGGTCGCAGACGAAACGGTTCACATAGGTGCCACCGGCATCGAGCAGGCTCTATTCCAGGCCGAGCCGCAGCAGTTCGGTAGACGGTCTGCCGCTCCAGCAGCAGGACTTCGTACCCCTCAGCACCACCGCCCGGGCGCAACCGCTCGGCCACTTCGGACAGTGACCCCTGTTTGCGTCTCTTGGGCTGGGGCACGCCCTCTCACGTACCATCCGGGCAGTGCGGGGCCTGCCACCGGACACCGCTCGCCTCGCCACCCGTCAGCAAGGAGTTCTCATGTCCAAGCCGCCGCTGCCGCCCGAGGCCGTAGACCTGCTGCGCCGCCCCAATCCGGCCGTCATGGCCACCGTGCGCTCGGACGGCACCCCCGTGTCCACTCCCACCTGGTACACGTGGGAGGACGGGCGCGTCCTGGTCAACCTGGACGACGGCCGGGTCCGGCTGAAGCACCTGCGCCGCGATCCGCGGGTGACCCTCACCGTCCTGGACAAGGACGACTGGTACACCCATGTCACGCTCATCGGACGTGTCGTGGAGATGCGCGAGGACGAGGGTCTGGCCGACATCGACCGCATCGCACACCACTACATCGGCGGGCCCTACCCGGACCGGGTCCGCGCCCGGACCAGTGCCTGGATCGAGGTCGAGCGGTGGCACGGCTGGGGTTCGATGAAGGACAACGACCAGGCGTCCGGGTAAGTCCCCGGCCGTCCTGACCTCGGCCACGGCGGGGCGACGGTCCTCGCCGTGGCCGACGGCCACCGGATCTCACCCGCCGACGGTGACGGCCTCCCTCAGGTGTTCCGGGACCACGTCCTCCTCCGTGATGCCGAACTCCACCCGTGCCCGGTCCACCATCCGGCGGGCGTGCCGCAGTCCGATCCGGTCCAGCACACCGGCCAGTTCGGTCAGGTCGGCGGCCGTCCGGGCCCGGTCACGCCCCAGCTGGGCCAGGGACTTGACGAGCCCCAGCCGGGCGAGGGCCTCGCCGCGCGGCTCGCTCATGGCGCGGAACTCGGTCAGCGCCCCCTGGTAGACATCACGCGCCTCCGCGAAGCGGCCCGCGCGGTAGAGCACATTGCCGCGCATCTTGTGGTTGTAGGCGAGCGCGCTCATCAGCTTCATCGTCCGACACGTCACCTCCGCCTCGGCGAGCAGGTCCAGCGCACGGTCCGCGTCCCCGTCGCGCACGGAGACGATGTCGGCCAGACCCCGCAGCGCCCAGGCGTGTCCGCGCCGGTCATCGGCCTGCGCGGCGATCGCCGCGGACTCCTCGAACATCGCGTACGCCGTGTCGTAGGACCCGGTGTTGCGATGCATCTGGGCGATCCCCTCCAGCGCCCATACGGTGTGCCGCGCCTCGCCGCGCTCCCGCGCCTCGGCGAGGAGTTGCTCGTGCAGCGCGCTCACCGCGTCGTAGTCCCCTTGGATACGGCCCGTCTCCGCCAAACCGGCGAGCGAGTAGCCGCGGGCGAGGATATCCCCTCCCTGTTCGCCGAGTTCGGCCGCGAACCCGAGCAGCCGCCACGCCAGTGCCAGGGCGCCCCGCTGCCGGGCGAGGGTGCCGCCGCTCCACAGCGCCCACGCCATCGCCCCGGCGTCCCCCGCCGTGCGGGCCGCCCGATAGCTGGACTTCCACTCGCGGTCGGCATCCGACACATTCCCCAGCCTCCGGTGGGCCTCGGCCACCGCCAGTCCCACACGCGCCGTCTCCCGCGGGCAGCCGCTCCGCTCGGCGGCCCGCAACCGCTCGGTGCCCGCGGCCAGTACGTCGGCCAGCGAAGAGTTCACGGACAGGGTGGTGAGGGAGCCCTGGTACTCCGGGGCGAATGCCTTGCCGTACATGGGTGCCTTTCCGTCGTCGATCTCCCGGAGCGCGCGCCACCTTTCTGTCCAGCACCGCTATACACTCAGTGTATAGCGGGTCGGAAACAACCCCCGCCGGGTTGTCCGCCGCGCGTCCGCTGCCGATCAAGACGCGATTCGGCCCGGCGAGGTTGTTCGCCTGTTACGAGGGGTGTTCGGGCGGGTTGATCTGCGACGTCTTGATCGCGGAGGGGCCGGTGCCCCACTTGTCGAGGATGCGGGCGTAGGTCCCGTCCTTGATCAGCTCGTTGACGGCGGCCTGGAAGGCCCGGGTGAGCCGTGAGCCCTTTTTGAAGGCGAAGCCCACGTCGAGGCGGTGGTACTCGCCGAGGAAGGTGGTCTGCGCGGCCTGCTGCGCCGCCTGGTGGCGGAGGCCGTTGATGGTGGACATCTCCACGTCGACGCGGCCCTGCTGGAGGGCGGTGAGGAGGGCGCCGTTCTCCGAGAACACCTTCACGTCGTACGGCTTCTTGCCCGCCTTCGTGCACACCTTTTTCCGCGCTTCGAGGGTCGCCTCGAAGGTGGTTCCGGCGCCGGTGCCGATGGTCCGGCCGCACAGCTTGGTCAGGTCGGTGACCTTGCCGCCGCCGAGCGCGGTGTTGCCCTTCTTCACCGCGAAGCCCTGGCCGTCGTTGATGTACGTGGCGAAGTCGATCGTCTTCAGGCGCTCGGCGGTCACGCCGAAGTTGCCGGTCCCGACGTCGTACTTGCCACTGCCGAGGGCGGGCAGGATCGTCTCGAACGAGGCGTCCTGACGCTGGAGCCTTACGCCGAGGACCTTGGCCACCGCGTCCGCGAAGTCGATGTCCTGGCCCACCGGCTTCCCGCCCGTCCCCTCCGGGTAGTACGCGCCCGGCGGTCCGCCGACCGAGCTGCCGATGCGCAGCTTGCCCGACTTCCTGACGTCGGCGGGCAGCAGGGCGGCGACGGAGTCGACCTTGTGTACCTTGGCGGCCGGATTCTGGGTCGGTGCGGGGGACGCGGCGCCCGCCGCCGAGGTCCCTGCGGTGCCGCCGGAGCCGCAGCCCGCAAGTGTCAACGCGAGAACGGTTGCGGCAGCGGCCGGACGAAGGCGCGGACTCGTGCGGGTGTGGTTCACGGGGCGATGGCCTTTCGGGTACGGGCGCCGGTGCGGGTGCCGCCCTCGGTGGCGAGGTGTTTCTCGAACGGGAGCGGGCCGATGGTCTCCGGGTCGGCCTCGGTGTCGAACAGCGGTGTGTAGCCGGTGGCGAGGTACAAACCGCGGGCCTCGGGCTGGCGCGGCCCGGTGGTGAGATAGATCCGCCGATACCCGAAGTCCCATGCCTCGCGCTCCAGTTCGGCCACGACGTGGCGGGCGAGGCCCCGGCGGCGGTGGCCGGAGTGGGTCCAGATCCGCTTCAGTTCGGCCGTGGTCGCGTCGTACCGGCGGAAGGCGCCACCCGCCACCGGCTCGCCTTGCTCCAGCAGCAGGAGCAGCACGCCGCCGTGTGCGGGGGTGAACTCCTCGTCGGGGTACCGGGCCAGCTCGGCGTGGGCGTCCTTGCCGTAGCGGGTGGAGTACTCATCGCCCAGTTCACGCAACAGCGGCGCCACGCGCGGGTCGCCGACCTCGACGGTGACGACGGTCAGCCCGGTGGCCGGACGCTGCGTGACAGCGGTCATGCGCGCACCGCCGCGAGGGCCTGTGAGCCGCGCGCGGCGCGCTCGCCGTCGGGCTGCTCGGCAGCGCGCTGGGAAGCGCGCTCGGCATCACGCTTGGCGACCTCCTCGCGGACGATCGGGATGACGTGCCGCCCGAAGTCGATCGCGTCGCCCAGCAGGTCGTAGCCCCGGGCCGAGAGGATGTCGACGCCCAGGTCGTAGTAGTCCAGGAGCGCCTGGGCCACCGTCTCGGGGGTGCCGACCAGGGCGTTGGAGTTGCCCGCGCCACCGGTGGCGGCGGCGGTCGGGGTCCACAGCGCGCGGTCGTAGCGCTCCCCTTGCTCCGCGATGTCGATCAGCCGCTGGGAGCCGGTGTTCTCGGGCGCGCCGCTCCGGTGGTGCCGTACGAGCCCCGCCTCGCGCCGCGCGCGGATCGCGCCGACCGTGCGGTGGGCCTTCTCCCAGGCCAGTTCCTCGGTCGGGGCGATGATCGGCCGGAAGGCCGCCTGGATGCGCGGGACATCGGTGCGGCCCGCCGCCCGCGCGGCCGACTTCACCGCCTCGATCTGTTCCGCGGTCTTCTCCAGGGGCTCGCCCCACAGGCAGTAGATGTCGGCCTCCGCTCCCCCGGCCGCGTACGCCGCCGGGGAGGAGCCGCCGAAGGAGACCCGGGGCCTGGGCTGCTGCACGGGGCGGACATCGCTGACGAAGTCGTGGAAGCGGTAGTACTCCCCCTCATGGTCGAAGGGCTCGCGGTCCGTCCAGATCTTCTTCACGATCCGGATGTACTCGCGGGTGCGCTCATAACGCTGGTCCTTGGTGAGGGTGTCGCCCTCCCGGCCCTGCTCGTGGTCGTTGCCACCGGTGATGAAGTGCACCGTCAGCCTGCCCTCGCTGATCTGGTCGAGGGTGGCGAAGGTCTTGGCGGCGTATGTGGGGTACGAGACGTTGGGCCGGTGGGCGAGCAGGATCTGCAGGCGGTCCAGCCTGCTGGCGATGTACGCGGCGGCCGGGGCGGGATCCGGCGATCCGGATCCGTAGGCGAAGAGCACCCGGTCCCAGCCGTGGTCCTCGTGTGCCCGGGCGAGCCGGAGCGTGTAGTCCTTGTCGAAGGCGGCGCCGGAGCGCGGGGTGGTCTCGGAGCCGTCGTGGGTGGCGGCGATGCCGAGGAATTCCACAGGCATGCGTAGGGCCTTTCGGAAAAGGGCGGAGGTGTCCTGCGTCAGAACGGAGGTGTCCTGCGGTCAGGGCGGACTACCGCTGTTTGAGCCGTATGTGGCGGTGCGTCAGCGTGATGAGGCCGGAGGGGTGCGAAGGCAGCGCGTGTCTGGGTACGCAGAGCCGTTCGTACCCCGGGTCAGCGCCCGGGGACGGCGTTCATGCGAGGAAGGAACTCGGCCCGCGACGGGGTCACCGAGGGAGGGAAGGGCCGGTCAGACAGCCCGCTGCCGAGTCAGGCGCAACACATCGCGGACCACACACGACCGAAGTCGATGTGGTCGCGGGAGACCAAGCGCAGCTGGGCAGTCATGGGATTAATTGAGCAGGACGAACGGCGTCGCGTCAACCAGTGCTCGGATGGCGGACGGGCGGTGGCCTGACTTCCCGCCACTTCTCCTGCCGCATTGACATTTGCACGCTGACGGCGCATACCATCACCCTTGGACCGGCTCCGCCCGCGCGCGGCAGCCTCTCCGGCCGCGTTGAGGGACGCGGCGAGCGTGATGATGCCCCACCCTGGCCCCGTCCTGGCCACCGTGCCGTTTGCTGCCAGGGGTCTTTCCGCCCACGCCCGCGCCCCTCCCCCGGAGAACCCTCAGATGGCCACGCCTTCCGAAGTCACCGCCCCGGCCCCCGACCCCCTATCCGACGCCGTATCGGTGTCCGTACACAGGCGCCCGGGTCACGGCTCCCCCGGCCCCGGCGATTCCGGCGACCTGCCGCGCATCGTGCCACGCCGTCACCCCGGCCGATGGTTCACCGCGGCCGTCGCGCTGCTGGTGTTCGCCATGGTGGTCAACTCAGTCGTCCGCAACCCCGCGTTCCAATGGGACGTCGTCGGGCGCTACTTCACCACCACCGCCGTGCTCGACGGGCTGCTGCTCACCCTGTGGCTGACGGCCGTGGTCATGGTGCTGGGCTTTCTGCTGGGCACCCTGCTGGCCGTGATGCGGCTGTCCGTCAACCCCGTTCTCGCGACGCTGGGTTGGGGCTATGTGTGGATCTTCCGCTCCACACCGCTGCTGGTTCAGCTGCTGTTCTGGTTCAACATCGGCGCCCTCTACCCGACGCTCGGTGTCGGCATTCCCTTCGGTCCCCAGTTCATCACCGTCAAGACCGTCAACCTGTTCGGCCCCGCCCTCACCGCCGTCATCGGCCTGACGCTGCACGAGGCCGCGTACGCCGCCGAAGTGGTGCGCGGTGGCATCCTCTCCGTGGACCCCGGCCAGACTCAGGCGGCCCAGGCGCTCGGCCTGGGGCGGTGGCGCACGCTGCGCCGGATCGTCGTACCGCAGGCGATGCGTTCCATCGTGCCGACAGCGGGCAACATGCTGATCGGCACCCTGAAGGGCACCAGCATCGTCAGTGTCCTGGCCGTGCACGACCTGCTCTACTCGGTGCAGCTGGTCTACAACCAGACGTACCAGGTCATCCCGCTGCTGATGGTCGCCACCCTCTGGTACATCGCCGTCACCACGGTGCTGAGCGCCGGGCAGTTCTACGTCGAGCGCCACTACGCGCGCGGGGCCGCCCGTACGCTGCCGCCCACTCCGGTGCAGCGCCTGCGCGGACAAGCGGCCGCCCTGCGCACCCGGCTGTGGCGGTGACACGCGCGGGGGATACACGCAGGGCGGCGGCTCGTGACGTGGCGTCAGCCGGGTTCGACGGCGGTCCTGGTCCGGGTGTGTGCCGCCCAGTCCAGGATCTGCACCGCCGCTCCGGCGGCCTCCAGGCCCCGGCAGTGCGCGTGGTGGCGGCGGGCGATGCCGTCGAGATCGAGGTGGGGGCCGAACGCCGGGTGGGCGGCCAGCCGCCGTGCGAAGGCCCACACGTGCGGATGTTCCGTGATCCGGTGCACCGCGGCGGCGTCCAGATGCTGCCGGTGCACGGTGTCGAGCCACACCAGGGTCACCCACACCTGCACATCGGAGGCGGTCAGCGCGTCGCCCAGGACGTGGTCCCGGGTCGAGAGCCGCCGCTCCAGCGCGTCCAGCGCGCGGAACACGGTGCTGAGCGCGGCCTCGCGCGGCGCGTCGTCGGCGCCGGGCTGTCCGGCGCGCTGGACGGCCTCGTTGATGCCGTGCTCGCAGAGGTGCGCGATCGCCTCCATCTCCCGCTCCGTGCCGGACGGGTGGAGCACGGCGCGGTCGGGGCTCCCGCTGCCGAAGCGGCGGTCCAGGTCGCGCAGGATGTCGGGGGCGTGCGTGCTGACGATCCTGCCCGACCAGTCGTCGCTGAGCACCGGCGCCGCCGTCGGCCCGGCGTAGCGGTGCGCGCTGGCCTCGTACATCAGACGCAGGGCGGAGTGGCCGCCGTCCGGTCCGTCGGGCACGGCGGGCAACAGGGTCACCGGGAGGGTGTCTTCGAGGCCGAGCAGGCTGTGGGTGATGGCGATCCGCAGACAGTGGCGGCAGGACAGCGTCAGATGGAGGCGGTAGCGGCGCGGCACGGCATAGTGTCCACTGCGTGCGTCCCGGCCGATCCTGCCCCGGAACGATGCGACGGACAGCGAGGACTGCGCGGCTTTCCCAGGTGTGACGGACACGTTTCTCCCCAGATCGTGTTCTTCGCTGGTGGTGAGACGTACGGTGAGCGGCCTGTGGTGAGCGCGTGGCGGCGCCCGCGAGCGTCGTCGCGTGTCAGGAGGCTCAGGAAGCTCAGAAGGCCCAGAAGGGCAGACTTGCGGCGCTGCAGACGCGCAGCAGGTCGATGTGGCGGCGGGACGTCAGAAGAGGAGAGGTCAGAAGGGGAGATGGCCGATGCGCGCGGACCGCGTGACCGGCGGCCGCCTGCCCTGGCCCCATCATTCCCCACCTATCCGCTAGGAATCCCTCCCGAGGAGTGTCGAGCGCCCCGCGAGTCACGTCAAGGGGTGTCCCACGTACTGGCTACGGGTTCGTCCACGCCTCGGGGTCCTCGGCGAGGTCCAGGACCTGGTCGGGCAGCTCGGCGGCGGCGACTTCGGCGAGGGTGACCTCGCCGAGGATCTTGCGGACGTTGGCCCGCACCGCGATCCACAGCGGCAGCAACGACTCCGCCGGGCCGCAGTACGACAGCTCGGGCGGGCGCACGCCCCGGACCGAGACCAGGGGTCCGTCGACCACGCGGATCACATCGGCGATCGTGATCTCGTCGGCGGGGCGGGCCAGCCGGTAGCCGCCGTTCCCGCCGCGCTGGCTGGCCACCAGCCCGCCCCGGCGCAGATCGCCCAGGATCCCTTCGAGAAACTTGTGCGGCACGCCCTGCGACGCGGCGATCGCCTCGGCCTTGACGGAGACACCGTCCACCGCCACCGCCAGCTCCAGAGCCGCCCGCACCGCATAGTCCGCCTTCGCAGAGATCCGCATGCGGTGATTATCCGCCACCGGGACGCGTGGCGATCAAAAGGGCAGGGCGAACGGAGGGTGCTCGCCGTGGAGGAAGTAGTCCCCCACCTCCTGGAGCCGGGGCGCGACCGGCACACAGAGGGTGTGGGTGCGTACGTTGCGCCAGAAGCGGTCGAAGCCGTACGCCGAGGCGGCGGAGCGGGCCCCGAGGACGTCCAGCGCGCGGGCCGTGACGTCCTGCGCGGCACCGGCGGCGGCCGCCTCGGCCGCCGCCGCCAGCATGGTGATCTCGGCGCACTCCTCGTCGGTGAGGTCCTCGCCGCGCGCCAGCCCGCAGTCCAGCGCTTCCAGCGCCTGGTCGGCGAGCGCGGACGCGGAGAACGTGGCGACGGTCAGCTCGCCGTAGGTCGTCAGTACGTACGGATTACGGGGCGAGCTGTACGACGGCCCGTCCAGCTGCCACGGCACGTCCACGGCCCTGCTGTACTCGCGGGCCTCGGCGAGCACCCCCTGGGCGATCCCGAGACAGATCTGCGCCGAGACCAGGCGCCCGGTCGGCGCGGACAGCCCGGCGAACGGCGACAGGGTGCCGTCGTCCGGGGAGAGCGGGCCGAGGACCGCGTCGCGCTCGACCGCCACCTCGTCGAACTCCACGCTCCCGCCTGCCGCCAGTCGCTGCCCGAAGGTCTCCCCGCCGTCGCCCCCGGACACCACACCGGGCCGGGCGGCGTCGACGAGCACGGCCAGCGGCTCGCCCGTCTCGGAGTGGTCGGCGCGGACCGCGAGGCGGTCCGCGACCAGGACGCCGGTGGCGTACCCCTGGCGCCCGTTGAGCACATAGCCGTCCGGCCCCGGGGTCAGCGTCAGCCGCGGCTCCACGGAGGCCAGCCCGCCACCCCAGCACCACTGGCCCGCCGCGGACTCCCGCTCGACGCGTGCGGCGATGCCGGGTCCGCCGAAGAACCGCGCGCTGGAGGAGAGCAGGTAGTGGCAGCCGAGCACTTGACCGATCGCCCCGTCGGCCGCGGCGATCGTCCGGATGACGGCGTGCGCCGTGGGCCAGTCCGCCCCGCCGCCCCCGCTGTCGACGGGTATCAGCAACGACAGCAGTCCCGCCTCCCGGAGCCGCGAGACCTCGTCGAACGGTGTCTTCCCCGCCTGGTCGCGAACCACCGCGTCGGTGGCCAGGTCGTCCGCCGCCTCACGGGCGATATGCAGCCACCGCGCGCGGTCGGGTGTCTCCGTTACCGCTTCCACGACCGTCACGCGCGCTCCTCTTCATCCGGCGAAAACCCTGCGCCATGATTCCCTATTAACCCAGTAGGAAAAATAGGGAATCCAGCCGCAGACGTCCAGCCGGTACCGTCTGTGCGTGGACGCGAGCGCAGGGCACGAGATGATCGACATCCCGCCAGGGCAGGTGACGCTGTCGGACCGGCGCACCCAGCGCAGTTGGCCGGTCCGGCTCGCGCCGTACCAGCTCGGCGCGTACCCGGTCACCCAGGCGCTGTACGCCCAGGTCACCGGCGGGCGGCCGAGCACCGCCCACGGGGACGCGTCGCCCGTCGAGGGCGTGTCGTGGCGGGACGCGGTGGCGTTCTGCAACGCCCTGTCGGAGCGGGACGGGTTCGCGCCCGCCTATCGCCTGGATGCCGATGGCGACGGTGTGGAGTGGGACGCGTCCGCGGAGGGGTACCGGCTGCCGGCCGAAGCCGAATGGGAGCACGCGTGCCGCGCCGGTACGACCGGACCGCGTTACGGGCCCCTCGACGACATCGCCTGGTACCGCGCCAATTCGGGGGAGCAACTCCACGACGTGGGAGACAAGCAGCCCAACGCATGGGGCCTGCACGACATGCTCGGCAACGTCTGGGAGTGGTGCTGGGACCTCTACGACGCCGAGGTCTACGGCACCTACCGCGTCCTCCGTGGCGGTGGCTGGTTCGACGAACACTGGAGCTGCCGGGCCTCCGTACGACGCCGCAGCCATCCGACCTTCCGGGTGGACGACGTGGGATTCCGCGTCGCGCGTGGAGGCGGCGGGTGACGGCGCAGTTCGATGCGGCCACGGGCGATGAGGCGCCCATCGAGACGGACCCGCGGGAGCGAACGGCGGCGGTGCGGGCGGCGTTCGAGGGCCTGCTGGAGATCCGGCGGCTGATGAACACCGAGCGGCCCGCCGCCTGGGAGCGGCACCAGCCGGTACGGGCCGTGGCCATCACCCTGGAGGCGGCGGGCATTCCACCCTCGGCGATCGGCGCCGAGGGCGACCGGCTGGCGACGGGATACCGCTGCGGCGAGGCCGAGCAGGCGGGGATGGTACGGGTCGAGTGGCTGGGGCCCGCGGGAAGTGGCGCCGCGTACGCGGCGGCAGAGGAGCTGGGCAACTGCGCGCGCGTGCTGCGCGGGCTGGGCTGGGAGGCCCTGGAGTACCGCGGCCGCGGCCGCCACCGCTATCTGGAGGTCGAGCCACTTCCCTGACGGCGCCGGACAGCACGACATCGCCCCGGGGACGTCCTGAAGGTGCGATGTCGCACCTACGTTCAGCCCGACGGCCGGGAATCCGACGGGGACATTCCGCTGGGCCCGCGCACGGTCGCCGTGGTCGCGCTGACACCGGCGATACGCGGCTTGTCCGTCGGCCGCCACGAACACCCGTTGCCGGGCGGACGTTCTGCGTCATGGAGTTTCGCAAGCGCCCCGGATAGCGCTCGCCCCGCTCAGCAGACCGAGCTTGGCGGCGGCCTCGCTGCCCGGGGCGGCGGTGCAGAGGACGACGTGCAGGTCGCTGTCGGGCACGCCGAGGACGTCGCAGTCGAGGGTGAGCTGACCGACGTCGGGGTGATGGACGGTCTTGGTGTCCATCGTGTGGCTGCCGACGGCGTGGGAGTCCCAGAGGCGGGAGAACCGGTCGCTGGCGGCCCGCAGGTCGGCGACCAGCGACCGCAGTCCCGCGTCGGCGGGGTAGCGGGCGCAAGCCGCCCGCAGGTCGGCGACCGCCGCCGCCTCGAAGCGGGTCTCCTGCTCGGGGGTGTGCCGGACCCGATGCGGCCCTCCGGTGAAGTGGCGCCACAGCACATTGCGCTCGCGCTCCGGCCAGCCGGACGGGTCGCCCTGGAGCGCCGCGTACAGCGGGTTCCAGGCGATCAGCGTCCACGCCGCGTCGTACACACCCACCGGGTCGGCCAGCTGGTCCAGCAGCCGCCGTACGCCGGGGGTGAGCCGGCCCGTCATGCGGGCGTCGGCGGGCGGCAGCTGTCCCGCCAGCAGGGATAGATGGCTGCGCTCAGATTCCTGCAGTCGCAGCCCCCCGTCGGATCTCTCTACGATCGCTGCCGACGGCGCGGTGGCCCGCCCCTGCTCCAGGCGGATGACGTAGTCGACGGACACCCCGGCGAGCAGCGCCACCTCCTCGCGGCGCAGCCCCGGGGCGCGGCGGCCGCGCCCGGTGGGGAGGCCGACCGCCGCCGGATCGAGCCGGTCCCGCCATCGGCGCAGCGCCCCGCCGAGTTCGTCGTCCGGGCCATCGCTCATCGCCCCAGTATCCGCCCGGAGGCCCGGGCCCAGCCTGGTACCCCCGTTCCCAGGAAGAGCGGGGCACTTCCTGTCCGTCGTCCCGGCGCCGAGGCTGGCCGCATGAGGACAGCACTTGTCACCGGAGCCACCAGAGGCCTCGGCGCGGAGACCGCACGGCGGCTGGCCGAGGCCGGGTACACCGTGTACCTCGGGGCGCGCGACGCCCGGCGCGGCGAGCGGGCCGCGGGACTGACCGGGGCCCACGCCGTGGCGCTCGACGTCACCTGCGAGGACTCCGTACGGGCGGCGGCCGAGCTGGTCCGGGAACGCACCGGCCATCTCGACGTCCTGGTCAACAACGCCGGGATCGCCGGGCCCGCCCGCCCCGCCGCCGAGGTCACCGCTCACGACCTGCTGACGGTGTACGACACCAACGTCTTCGGCCCCGTACGCGTCGTCCGCGCCTTCCTGCCGCTGCTGGAGGCTGGCGAGGCGCCCGTCGTCGTGAACGTCAGCAGCGGCCTGGGGTCCATCGCCGCCGCCACCCATCCCGCCGCCCGCGCGGCGGACGTACCCGACTGGATCCCCGCGTTGTCGTACGGCTCCTCGAAGGCCGCCCTCAACATGATCACCGCGCAGTACGCCCACGCCTGCCCGCGCATCAGGTTCAACGCCGTCGACCCCGGCCTGACCGCGACCGACTTCAACGGGCACGCCGGGTCGCGGACCGTGGCCGAGGGCGCCGACATCATCGTCCGCCTGGCCACGATCGGCGCCGACGGCCCCACCGGCGGCTACTTCTCCGCCACCGGCCCTCTCCCCTGGTAACCCTCCCGGAGAACGGAGCACCCATGACGGCACAACGCGTCGAACTCGCCCTCGACCTCGTCTGCGCCCGCTGCTACATCGGCTTCACCCGCTTCCGCCGCGCCGCCCACCGCCACCGTGGCGACGTCAAACTCGCCTTCCTCCCCTTCCAGGCCGCACCGGACGCCCCCGCCGCCGGTGAACCGCTCTTCGAGGTCCACAAGCGGGACTTCGGCGAAGCGACCGCCCGGCAGATCGCCTCCGACACCACCCTCGGCACCGCCGACGGCCTGGAGCTGAACTTCCGGCGGGCCCTGTTCACCCACACCTTCGACGCTCACCGCCTCCTCGGCCAGGCAGCCGCCCAGGGCCGCGGCGAGCAGATGGCGGAGCGGCTGTTCCGGGCCTACTTCACCGACGGCCTACACCTCTCCGACCGCCCCACCCTGGCCCGGCTCGCCGCCGAGACCGGCGTCGTGACGGACGACACCGGAGCGGACGAGCTGCGCGCGGCGCTCGCCCGCGTACGCGACCTCGGCATCGACGCCGGCTCGATCCCCGTCGTCCGCTTCCGCGACGGCATCGTCCTCCAAGGGGAACAGCCCGAGGAGGCGTACGCGGCCGCGCTCGACGGGTAGTGGACGGGGTTGATAGCGACACTTCTGCACGCACACGGCTTCAGGAAGGTCCGAGCTCCCCCAGCCGATTCGCCCGCACGACATCGGGGCCGTCGCAAAGTCCCCCAGCCCCGCCTCCTGGTCCTGCGCCTGCCCGTCTCCCGGGCGCCGCTACCGCACCCGTTCGGCCAGACGCGGGGACATCGGCAGCGATTGGAGCGACGGTCCCGGGGCATGGGGGGCCTCGAGGAGCCGCCCCGGGAAGCAGTTCCTCGGTTCCTCGGGCACGACCTCGGCTGCCTGCGGGGCGACCGCGCGCTGGTTCTCGCGGTCAGCACGAGATGTCGGCAGCGGCGGGGGGCTCAGCTAAGCGTCTCGGATGTCTTGAGTGCCCAGCAGATCGTCCAGTGCGGCTGTCATCCCCGCGACGAGGTCGCGGCTCGGGTCAATGAGCCATTGGAGCTGGAGTCCGTCCCAGCTGGCGACGACGGACTCCGCGACCATCCTCGGGGCCCTGCCGTTGGAGATACGGCCCTCGTCCTGATCCCGGCGCACGGCGATCTCGACGGCGGTGATCACCGCTTCGTACCGTTCGCGGAACCACTCGTGCGCGGGATGGTCCGGTGCTGAGGACTCCGCGGCCATGAGGGCAAGCAGCCTCAGCATTTCCGGTCGATCGAGGTTGCGACGAACGTATCGCAGGATGGCGTACTTCACCCCTTCCTTCCGGCTGTCCGAGTCGAAGGAGTCGGCCCTTGCGGTGTCGGCGTGATCGAGGACGGCCACGAGGAGCGCGCTCTTGGTGGGAAAGTGGTGCACGACGCTGGTCAGACTGAGACCGATCAGCTTCGCGATTTCCCGCAGAGACCCGCCTCGGTAGCCGCGCGCCGCGAACACCGATGTCGCGGCGTTGACGATCTCGGCCCGGCGGCGCGCGCTCTTGGCGTACGGGCCCCGCCGAGTGGCGGGACGAGCGCTCATCTCTTCGGTCATGGTGTCGACCCTATGGCGTACTTCCCTCCACCGCCCTCCCCGCCCGAGCCCTCGCTCGGGCGATCAGCGGTCCACGCGGCGGCGAGGGCGGCGGCAGAAGTACGGATTTTGGCCACGCCGAAACTATGGCACCTGTTCGGCTTTCGGAGTACCGTCTCGCTCACCCCCACACCACGACATGCGATGGAACGACGCACGTGTTCCAAGGGTGGAGAGGAACAGGACAACGATGTTCACATCAAGGGTCGCGAGGACACTCCTCGGTGGCCTGCCCGCGGCACTGATCCCGGCCGGGCGCGGCCGCCCGACCCCAGACACGACCAAGGTTTCCGCAGACGGTCCGACCGGCAGCCCACCGGCCCGTAGCCATATCACCGTGTGGGCGATGGGTACCGAAGGGCCCGCCCCATCTGCCTCATGGCGCTCGCTGATCCACCCGTACGCCTTCAACACACCCTGACAGTGGGCCATCGGCGGGGACGTCGAACTGCCGATCCCCGCATACCGCGGGCTCATCGGAGGCTGGATTGTCGGCCCCGGTCCGATCGCCGTCGCCGTCGCCGTCGCCGTCGGGCCCGTGTCGGACAGCCTCCCTCTCAGTGAGCTCGTTGAGATCGCCGGAGACACCGTGGACGTCACGGGCCGCCGGACGTACCTCACCGCTTGCAGGCATCTTCCCGAGTGAGGAAGAACCGCGCCCTGCTCTTCAGCCCCCCGGATGACGCGGAACGCAAGATCCGGAAGGTGGGGGCACTTCACTTGCCGGTGCTTCTTCCTCCATCCGGCTCCCACGATCAGCCAAGCGGCCAGTCCCCCCTGTAACAAGGCAAGGAGTTGTCATGTCGGAAGCCATTCAGGGCTCAGCCCAGCTACCCGGCGACAGCGTCAAACCGGTCCCCCACACCGGCAACCAACCAAAGCCGAAACTCGGCGCCCTCGGGGTGATGCTGTTCCAGGCGAACTTCGGCTGGATGTTCGCCTCGGGCATCTCCGGGACCCTGCTGCCCGCCCTCATGGAGCAGGTGGACGCGTCGGCCAAAGTCGCGCTGTACGGCACGCTGTCCTCGATCGGCGGACTGACGGGCCTCGTGGCGAATATCGTGTTCGGCTCCGTCTCCGACCGCACCCGCTCCCGCTGGGGCCGCCGCAACCCATGGATCCTCGGCGGCGGCGTGCTCGCCGGCCTGTCCCTCGCCGCGATGTCGCTCGCGACCGCCTTTCCGACGCTCGTGCTGCTCTTCGTCGCGTACGAGATCGGGTTGAACATGCTGCTGGCGCCGCTGGCGGCCGTGCTGCCCGACCGGGTGCACCCGAGCCGACGCGGATTGGCATCCACGCTCATCGGGTGCGGCACGCTCCTGGCGCAGAGCCTCGGCGCGGTCGTCGGCGCGGCCTTCTTGAGCGACATTCGCCTCGGCCTGGGCACGATCCCGTTGATCGTCTGCCTTACCAGCGCGTTGTTCGTTGTCTTCGCTCGCGACAAGTCCAACCGCGATCAACCCGCGGTGGAGCTCACCTTCCGCGAGGTGCTGCGCACCTTCCGCATCCCGCTGGACCGCGACTACCTGTTCGCGCTGTTCGGCCGCATGCTGCTGCTGTTGGCCTTCAACTGCGTTCTGATGTACAAGCTTTACATCCTGCAGGACTACCTGCACCTGTCGAAGGCCGGTGTCGCCGGAGCCATCGCGATCAGCGGAACGCTCATGGCAGTGTCCGCGGCGATCGGCACACTGATCTCCGGGCCGCTGTCGGACCTCATCAAGCGCCGCAAACCCCTCGTGGTCGCCGCGTCCCTGGTGATCGGCGCAACCTTCGTCCCGCTCATCCTGTGGCCATCGCAGACCACGTTCCTGCTGTTCATCGGGGTCGCCGGCCTCGCGTACGGCGTCTACATCGCCGTCGACCAGGCGCTGATGAGCGATGTCCTGCCGAACGACGCGGCTCACGGCAAGGACATGGGCATCCTCAACATCGCCAATACCGCGCCCCGGTTCGTCACGCCCGGGCTCGCCGCCCTCGCCTTCAGCACCGGCATGGGTTACCGCATGTTGTTCATCCTGGCCGTCGTCCTAGCCGTCATATCCGCCGTGCTCATTGGGGCAATCCGCCGCGTCCGCTGAGAGGAATCACCTTGTCTTTCCCCTACCTTTCGCTCTCGGTCGCACCGAACGGGACACCGTTCCGCGATCTCAACGGCAATGGCGTCATGGAGCCGTACGAGAACCCGACGCTGCCCGTCGCGGAACGGGTCGCCGGCCTGATCGGCACACCTGACCGAGCCATCTTCGATGTCCTCGCGGAGCCGGACAGCACTCAGGGCAAGCCGCCGTTTGACCTGCCCGCGACGATGCGGGCCGTTTACACCAGCGATTCTGACGTGCCACACGACCTGGAAGACGTGCTTTTCGAGCACGCGGAGGAAGCACCGTGCTGAAGCCCATGAGTACCGCCACTCGGGAAACTCTGCCCCTGGATGGCCTGTGGCGATTCGCACCGGACACCGTCACCGGCGATGAGCCCTGGACCGGTGTCCTGCCCGGCACACTGGAGGCTCCGGTCCCGGCCAGCTACAACGACATCTTCGTGAACCCGAGCCTGCGCGAACACGTGGGCTGGGTCTGGTACCAGCGTTCTGTCCGGGTGCCGCGTGGCTGGCGCGACCAGCGCATCCTCATCCGCATCGACGCGGCCACTCACCGCGGCCGCGTCTACGTCGGTGATCAACTGGTCGCTGAACACGTCGGCGGATACACCCCGTTCGAGGCGGACATCACCGCACTCGTGACACCCGGCACCGAGTTCCGCTTGACCATCGGCGTCGAGAACGTGCTGACCAACGAGACGATCCCACCGGGTTCGGTCACCACGAGCGAGACCGGCCGTCGACAACAGCGGTATTTGCATGACTTCTTCAACTACGCCGGTCTCGCACGGTCGGTGACGCTGTTCAGCACGCCGCGGGCCAGAATCGACGACATCACGGTCGTCACCGACCTCGTCGACGCCACGGGCATCGTCGACTACCGGATCGACGCCACCCAGCGTGGCTGCACCATCCACACCGAACTGATCGAGGCTGAGGAGCGCGTTGTTGCCAGTGGCACTGGTGACAACGATCGGCTCGTCGTACCCGAGGCACACCCGTGGCAACCCGGCGCCGCCTACCTTTACCAGCTCCGCGTCCAGCTCCGCGACGGCCGTGATGTCATCGACACGTACCAGCTTCCCGTCGGCATCCGGTCCGTCCGGGTGGACGGCCTGCGGCTGCTGATCAACGACGAGCCGTTCTATTTCACCGGGTTCGGCAAACACGAGGACAGCCCCATACGCGGCAAGGGACACGACCCGGCATATATGGTGCACGACTTCCAGCTGATGCAGTGGATGGGCGCCAACAGCTTCCGCACATCCCACTATCCCTATGCCGAGGAAGTCCTGGAATACGCCGACCGCCACGGCATCGTCGTCATCGACGAGGTCTCCGCCGTCGGGCTGAACCTCAACATCGGTGGCGGCATTTTCGGATCCAAGAACGAGCGAACCTTCTCGCCGAACACCATCAACAACCGCACCCGGGCCGCTCACGCGGATGCGATCCGCGAACTCATCGACCGCGACAAGAATCACCCTTCCGTGGTTCTATGGTCGATCGCCAACGAGCCGGCGTCCAACGAGGACGGCGTCCGCGAGTACTTCGAGCCGCTCGTCGAACTCACCCGACAAGCCGACCCCAGCCGCCCCGTCATGTTCGCCAACCTCGGCATGGCGCCGCCCGAGTCCGACCGTATCGCGGATCTCTTCGACGTCATCGGCATCAACCGCTATTTCGGCTGGTACGAGGACACCAACGACCTCGACACCGCAGAGCTGCACCTTGAGGACGAACTGAAACGCTGGGAACGACTGCTCGGCAAACCACTGATCATCACAGAATACGGCGCCGACACCCTCGCCGGGCTGCACTCAGTGCACTCGCAGCCGTGGAGCGAGGAGTACCAGAGCGCGTTGCTGGACCTGTATCATCGCGTATTCGATCGCATCGATGCCGTTATCGGTGAGCACGTCTGGAGTTTCGCCGATTTTCAAACCTCGGCGGCAATCTTCCGCGTCGATGGAAACAAGAAAGGCGTGTTCACTCGCGACCGCCGCCCGAAGGGCGCCGCACACCTGCTTCGCGCCCGGTGGACAACGGACTGAATTCCTGAGTACCCGGAGGTTGCTGCTTGACCACCACGGTCTCGCGGCCGATCTCGCCCGCGGCGACCCGCTGGAGCTGTCGGCTGACAGGGCGTCGGCGGGCTCGCGCTCCTTGCGTGCCACCAGCTCGTACAGATAGCCGGCCAGCGCCACGGAGGCGGTCCGCCGTTCCTCCTCCGTGGCGTCGGCCGTGACGATGGTGGCGCTGTGCTCCTGGAAGAAGGCATGGTCCTCGTACGGCACACCGAGCAGCTTGACGGTGAACTCGCCGGTGAGCATCCGGCGCAGGCGGGTGTGTTCCGGGGCGTCCAACCGTATGCATGCCTGGGCCACGTCCGGTCCGGAAGAGCTGGGGACGGGAAAGCCGGGCGTGCGGTCGTCCGCGCTGGGCCGCGGGTCGCCGAGGGCGGCCCGGATGTCGTCGAACCGGGTCGCGATCCACATCGGCCGACCGCGCCACAGCGCTGGATCGCCAACTCGGCGCCGTCACCCTGGCGTTGGCCGAGAAGACCTCGCAGGGAAATGAGCAATGATCACCGGGATCGACCTGACGCCGGTGGTCCACCGCAATGGCCGGGTCACCGTCCGCCAGTGCTACTACTCGATGCCGGCGAAGTTCATCGGCACCAAGGTGAGGGTGAAACTGCGGGCGAACGAGGTGTGGATCTTCGACGGGCGGAACGTCGTCGCCCGTCACCCGAGGCTGACCCGCCGCTACACCTACCACGACATCCTGGACCACTACCTGGAGATCCTGCTGGTCAAGCCCGGTGCGTTCGCCGGGGCCGCAGCCCTGGCTCAGGCCCGGAAGGCGGATGCCCCCGGGTCCATGAGGCGTTCTGAGCGGCGGCGAAGGCCAAGGGCGATGACAAAGAGGGCACCAGGATGCTGATCGAGGTGCTGTTGCTGCACCGCCAGCTGCCCGCCCCGGCGGTCATCATGGAGACGGTGCTGAGGATCGGCGCGATCAGCACCGACCTGGTGGCGGTCGAGGCCCGCAAGGCAATGGAGCACCAGGGCCTGGACGAGGCGGCCGATCCCGCCGGAGCCTGCACCGACCACATCGCCGGCCTGGACGACGAGCCCGGCCTCGCCGACGAGGGGGCGAAGGTGATCTCTCTGCACCCCCACCGCCCGATGCCCGGCCCGCGCTGCCCGACATGGGCAAGTACGACCGGCTGCTGACGCCGTTCGCCGACCACGCGAAGAGCAGAGAAAGGGCACCAGCGCATGAGCCCCGCCAAGACGGGCGCCGAAGTCCCGCCCACCCGGATGCCGCTTGCCGAGGGCGACCCGGAGGACGTCCTGATCGACGAAGCCTGCCGGGGCCTGCGGCTTCCTGCCTTCCGGGAACGCTTTGCGGAGCCGGCGGCCACTGCCCGGCACGAGCATGCCTCCTACAAGCATTACCTGCTGAACCTGCTGCAGGTCGAGGTCGCTGACCGCGACGTCCGCCGCCAGCAGCGGCTGGTCCGCGCGGCGAAGTTCCCCCGGCACAAGCGGCTGGAGGACTTCGACTACGAGCGCAACCCCAACGTGCTGCCCGAGACGGTCGGCGACCTCAAAAGCCCGTCCTGAGTCCGCGAGGGGCGGCCGCTCGTGCTCATCGGCGACTCGGGCACCGGCAAGATCCGTTTGAAGACGGACCCTAGTGCCGCATCAGGCAACGTTCGCCCTGCTTGACGGTCCCTGCCGGGAGTCACGCCCTCATGGCGCCCGGCTGGCTGGTGTGTTGGCGACAGATTGCTCGGGGGTGGGAAAGTACGCTGCCGGAGTGATCCTTCCGACGGTCAATGAGGTACGCGCGCTGCACGAGCGGTACGCGCCGTCGCATGAGGCGCTGGACCTCGTTTTCACCCACTGCGAAATCGTCTGCGGCATCGCCGCACAGCTTGTGGCACAGACCGCCGTCCCTCTCGACGCCGACCTCGTCCGTGTCGGCGCCCTGCTCCACGACATCGGCGTCTACCGGCTCTATGACCAGGCCGGCCGGCTCGATCACCGCAACTACATCCGCCATGGCGTCCTCGGCTACGAGATCCTCCACGAGGAGGGCTTCCCGGAGCCCCTGCGCCGCTTCTGCTCCTGTCACACGGGAGTCGGTCTTTCCCGGCACGACATCCGCGAGCAGAAGCTCGCCATACCCGAGGCTGACTACCTGGCCGAGACCATCGAAGAGCAACTGGTCATGTACGCGGACAAGTTCCACAGCAAGACGACACCCCCTACGTTCCTCACCGCCGACTCCTATGCAGCGCAGGTGGAGAGGTTCGGCGCGGACAAGGTCCACGCATTCGGCCTTCTGCGTGCCCGGTTCGGCGAACCCGACCTGACCTCGGCCAGGGCGCGGTACGGCCACGCGCAGGCATGAAGTCGGCAGCGCCGCACCAGATAGGCCCGGGCAGGCCCGGCAACATTCGCCCTGTTGCGATGTGACGTGCCGTCTGGATGGCGCGTCTGCGCCAAGCTGTGCGGGTGGCAGAACCGGCGCTGTTTCTGACGCGCGTCAGTAAGCCGCTGTGCGGTCACTTGCCCTGGCTTCCCGGCCCCAGACGCTCGGCCACCCGCGATCGTCCACGCAGGTGTCCCCGTGCCCGCCGACGGAAGGTCCGGCCCGTGCCGGGGCTCCGCCACCACGAGGTCGAAGGATGCCCAGATGCCGCAGATCGACCTGTCCCTCCTGTCCCTGGAGCAGAAGGCTTCGCTGCTGTCGGGGCGGGACTATTGGTCCACTCGCGCGCTGGAGGAGGTCGGTGTCGCCCCGGTCGTTCTGACCGACAGGCCGCATGGAGTGTGACGCCGGGTGGGGGCGTTCGACCACATGGGGATCCATGAGAGCCTGCCGTCCACCTGCCTCCTCCCGCGGTGGCGGTGGGATGCAACGGGGACCCGGAGGTCGCCGCCCGCATCGGCGCGGCGGTCGGACGCGAGGCCCGTGCGCTCGGTGTGCATGTCGTCCTGGGGTCCGGCGTGAATATCAAGCGATCCCCGCTGTGCGGGCGCAACTTCGAGTACTACTCCGAGGACCCGCTGCCGTCCGGGCAGCTCGGCGCCGCTCACGTACGCGGTCAGCAGGAACAGGGCGTGGGCGCGGGCGGCACCGTGCGCATGCCATCCGCCCTGGTCGGACGCCTGCACCGCACCCCACCAGTCACCGACCTCGGTCGCTCGAGTCGGCGCTACGGGGCTGGCCTGGATGACCGACGCCGGGAACCCCTTACACGTCCTCGGAGTAACTGGCCGCGTCCTTGCGGGCCACCTCGAGATGATCTTGGTCCCCAGCAATAAGGCTCTGCGTCTGCGCTGATGACGTACTCGTCGTCGGACGCGCCTCCCGCGCGATGCGGGCGTTGGAGCGGCCGCGCGGCGTGCAGCACGATCTGCGCCCGTACCCGTTGCCAGGCAGGGGGGCAGCGCTGGCCGCGCCGCCCGACGCGATCAGGGTCAGTGAGGGGGCGGAGAGCAGCGCGTTGAGTTCCGGGGAGGCCATGCCTTCGGCGAGGGACGCCGGGGACGAAGATGCCGTCCGCGCCCGCATCGACGTACAAGTGCGCCCGGGAGAGAGTTTCCGTCAGCCGGGTGTCCGGGGTGCCGGGCCCGGACAGGAAGGTGTCGATTCGGGCACCCCTCGATGTCAGCGGTGACCGGAACCGCGACGGCAGCGACGATCCGGCCGATCAGTTCCAGCGCCCAGTCCCGGGTAAGGACGTCGCCGTCTGGCGAATCCAGTGACCAGGCGACGCCGGCACTGGTCATCCGCACTGCGGACAGCCACGTCTGCCTCTCGTACGGGGCGTCGGCCGACGAACTACGCGAAGGGGGCTCGCCCGGCTTGGAAAGTTCGTGGCTACCCTTCAGCAGGGGAAGCGGGTCAGTCGTCCCTGCTCACCGCCGCGTCAAGGAGGGGCCCGAGTTCCCGGGCCACGGCCGTCAGGGCACGGATATCCCGCTCGGCCCGGGCGATGAGGATCGCCCCCTCCAGGGCGCTGATCATGAGCGTGGCGAGCGCACCGGACCGCTCCTCGGGCACTCCCATGTCGGCCAGGGCCTGGGCAACCGCCCCGTTCCAGGTGGCGAACGCGGCGGATGCGGCCTCCCGCGTGGAGGGGACCGACTCCGCACAGTCCACCGTGGCAGCAGCCACCGGGCAGCCCCCCGCGAAGCCGACAGCCTCGTACTCGTCGGTCCACTGACGCACCATCTCGGCGAACAGCCCACTCGGCGTCGGCTCGGGCAGCGCGGCCAGGAATCGGGCGACACGGCCTCCCGCGTACCCGCCCGCCCAGTCCACCGCCTCGTTGACCAGCTGCACCTTACCGCCGGGGAAGTAGTGCTGGAGAGATCCGCGCGGGGCGGCGGCATCGGCGGCGACGTCACGCATGCCGGTGGTGTCGACCCCGTCCCGCCGGATGAGCTGGGCCGCGCTGAAAACCATCCGCTCGCGCGGTCCCCGTTCGGGCACCGTCATTTTCGACCTCCAGCAATCATGTCCCGCGCGTTCCGGAGCCCACACTATGACCGCCGTCATAGCCGCCACTACTATGACCGCTGTCATAGTCGGTGGCGACAGCGGCGGCTCGGCCTCGGCGTGAGCCAGGAAGGCGGCGCATCGTGTACGTCGGTTTCGTCGGCCTCGGGGTCATGGGGCAGCCCATGGCACTCAACCTGGCCCGCGCGGGGACACGGCTCGTGGTCTGGAACCGCACTGCCGACCGGTGCGAGCCGCTGCGCGCGGCCGGCGCCGAGGTCGCGGCGAGCCCGAGCGAGGTCTTCGACCGGACCGAGACCGTGATTCTCATGCTGGCCGACGAGGGAGCGATCGACGCCGTACTGGGGCGCGGCACCCCGGACTTCGCCGCGCGCGTCGCCGGTCACACAGTCGTCCACATGGGCACGACCTCGGCCGAGTACTCGGGCAGCCTCCAGGACGACATCCGGGCCGCGGACGGACGTTACGTCGAGGCCCCGGTATCCGGATCCCGCGTCCCCGCCGAGCAGGGCGACCTGGTGGGGATGCTGGCGGGTGACGACGACGCCGTGGCGGCCGTACGGCCTCTGCTCGCCCCCATGCACCGGGAGACGTTCGGCTGCGGCGCGGTCCCGGGCGCGCTGCTGATGAAGTTCTCGGTGAACCTGTTCCTGATCACCCTGATCACGGGGCTGACCGAGGCGTTCCACTTCGCCGACCGGCACGGGCTCGACCAGCGCCTGCTCCGGGACGTCCTGGACGCGGGGCCCATGGCCAGCGCCGTCTCAGGCGTGAAGGCGGCCAAGTTGCTGGACCGCGACTTCACCGTCCAGGCGGCCGCCGCGGACGTCCTGAAGAACAACCGCCTGATCGCCGAGGCCGCCCGCAAGGCCGACCTGGCCTCCCCGCTCCTCGACATCTGCCACGCCCTCTACGGCGAGACGGTCGCCCAAGGCCACGGCGGCGAGGACATGGTGGCCGTACTGCGCGCCCTGGAGGCCCGGACCGACGGGTCCACAGCCTGCCTGATCACCGACGAATGCGAGGAACGAGCATGAGCTGGACGATCGAACGGCGCGGTCGTGTCGCCGTCGTGACGATGACGACCAATCCGGTCAATGCGCAGAACCGGGCCTTCTTCGCCGACCTGCACGACGCCTTCGACCGGCTCGAACGTGACCATCCGACTCGCCCGTCGTCCTGACCGGAACCGGTGCCCGCTTCTCCGCGGGTCTCGACCTCGGCGAGCACTTCCCGCTCTTCGCGGGCGATCCGGCGGACGTGGCGGCCTGGTTCCAGGACTATCGGGCCACGAACATGCGGCTGTTCACCTACCCGCGCCCGACCGTCGCCGCCGTCAACGGCCACGCCTTCGCCGGAGGACTGATCACCGCAGCCGTGTGCGACTACCGGGTCGCCATCGCCGAGCACACGCCAGAAGACTGCGTCGAGCAGTGCGCGTTCACCAAGCGTGCCTGCCAGGCGGCCGCCCTGCGCGACATCGCCGAACTCGCCGATCCGCTGGACGAGGAGCTTCCACCCGGCATGACGAGCGACCAGGCCCGGCACGCCCACCGGCGCTACTGGCAGCAGCTCAAGGGCCGACCTGCGCGGTGGTGAGCCCGAGAACCGACCGTGAGTTCATGGATGGTACCGCCGGGCAGCTCCCGGCCTGGGCGACCTGGCAGCGCAGGCCCTTCCCCCTCGGGGGCAACGCTCCGCCGCAGTCCATGGGCGCTGGCATCGCGGCAAGCGCGCCGGACGCCCAGGCCGTCAGCGGCGCAATGCAGGCTGCTGCCTGGCCGAGTACCTCGGCCAACCGCTCAGCCCGTACACCGTCGATGAACCGCTCCACGACGGGCAGGTCCTCCGGCTCGGCGACGCCGTGGCGGAATCCCCGCCACTGAGGTCGAGCCCTATCTGCACGCCCGGACCTGGCTGACGGACGCGGCACGGCTGCTGGGCAGGAGGCCCGAAGCGCTCGCCACCGAATTGGTCGACTCGCGGAGTCCCTGCGCGTGCCATTTCCCCGTGCGTGGCCGGCAGCGGCTTCGGCGTGGGCGGCGCCGTGGCGGGACCGTCGCATCCGCGAGGCGAAGCAGGGCGGAAACCTCGCAGACCGGGGAGCCAGGGGTCGTCCAGCGAGGTCAGGCGGGGTAGGCGTGCGTCTGGGTCGCCTTGACCGTCGCCCACACCGTGGCCCCCGGCTGGAGTCCGAGCTCGGCCGCGGCGACCGTGGTGAGGTCGGCGGCGAGACGGAGGTCGCCGGTGAGGTCGGCGCGGACCTGGTCGCCGTTGGTCTCCAGGCCGGTGACCTCGCAGCGCCAGAGGTTGCGGGCGCTGGCGCCGGTGGGGTGGTCGCGGTGCAGGGTCACCGCACTCGGGGGGAACGCGACGTATGCCGGGCCCGTGAGCTCCTCCGCGGTCGTGATGTCGGGTCCGCCGCCGACGCGGACCGTGTGGCCTTCGGCCTCCCCCCGGTAGAGGTTGAGGCCGACCAGATGGGCGATGTAGTCCGTACGCGGGCGGCGGGCGATGTCGGACGGCGCGCCTTCCTGGACGATGTGGCCGTCCTCGATGACGACGAGGTGGTCGGCCAGGACCATGGCGTCGAGCGGGTCGTGGGTGACCAGCACGGCGACCGCCTCGAACTCCGCCAGGTGGCGGCGGAGCCGCGCGCGGACGTCGAGGCGGGTGCGGGCGTCGAGGGCCGCGAGGGGTTCGTCGAGGAGCAGGAGCCTGGGGTGGGTGGCCAGCGCGCGGGCGAGGGCGACGCGCTGGGCCTGCCCGCCGGAGAGCCGGCGTGGTTTGGCTCCGGCGTGGTCGGCGAGGCCCATGTGGTCCAGCCACTCGGCGGCCTGTGCTCGGGCCTCCGCCTTGGTGGCGCCGTGGCAGCGGGGCCCGAAGGCCACGTTGTCGAGCGCGGAGAGGTGGGGGAAGAGCAGGTAGTCCTGGAAGACCACGCCGACCGGGCGGGACTCCGGGGGCATGTGGTCCAGCGGGGCGCCGTCGAGCCGGAAGTGGCCGCCGGTGAGCGGGACGAGTCCGGCGAGCGCGCGCAGGGCGGTGGTCTTGCCGGCGCCGTTGGGGCCGAGGAGTGCGACGACGTCACCGGGCGCGGCGGTCAGGGCCACGTCGAGGCGGAACGACCCGCGCTCGGCCACGAGCCGGGCGTCGAGTCCCTCGCCGTCCGGGCCCACGGAGCGCAGGGGGTCGTGTGTCGTCTTCTTGGTGTCACTCATGAGGCGGTCATCCAGCGGTCACGCAGTCCGGCCAGGACCGCGATGGACACGGCCAGCAGGACCAGGCTGAGGGCGATGGCCGCGTCCGGGTCGTTCTGGAGGGCGAGGTAGACGGCGAGCGGCATGGTCTGGGTGCGGCCGGGGAAGTTGCCCGCGAAGGTGATCGTCGCGCCGAACTCGCCCAGCGCGCGCGCCCAGGCGAGCACGGCGCCCGCCGCGATGCCGGGGGCGATGAGCGGGAGTGTCACCCGGCGGAAGGCGGTGAAGCGGGAGGCGCCCAGGGTGGTGGCGGCCTCCTCGTAGCGGGGGTCGGCGGCGCGCAGGGTGCCCTCGACGCTGATGACGAGGAACGGCATCGCCACGAACGCCTCGGCCACGATGACGCCCGTGGTGGTGAACGGCAGCGTGATGCCGAACCAGGAGTCCAGCCACTTCCCGACGACCCCGTTGCGGCCGAGCGCCATGAGCAGGGCCACACCGCCCACCACCGGCGGCAGGACGAGCGGCAGCGTCACCAGCGCCCGTACGAGGCCGCGCCCCGGGAACTCGACCCGGGCCAGCAGCCAGGCGAGCGGGACACCGACGACCAGGCTCACCGCGGTCGCGGCCGTGGCGCAGACCAGCGAGAGCTGCAGCGCCTGCCAGACCTCGGTGCTGGTCAGCAGGTCGGGGAGGCTACCCCAGGGGGCCCGTACCAGCAGGGCGACGAGCGGGACGAGCAGGAAGGCCAGGCCGATCAGCGCGGGCAGGAGGAGCGGCAGCGGAGCCCCCTTGCGGACACGCCCGCGGTCGCCCCTGCGGACACGGCCGCGCCGCGGAGCGCCCTCCAAGATCTCCGCGGCGCCTGCCTTGTCCGGCGACGTCACGGCTTGAGGAACCCGGCCTGGCCGAGGACCTTCTGGCCCTCGGGGGACTGCACCAGCGCGATGAATGCCTTGGCCACGGCGGCGTTGGGGGCGCTCTTCAGCTGAGCGATCGGGTAGTCGTTGATGGCCTTCTTCGACTCGGGGAACTCCACGCCCTCCACCTTGTCACCAGCCGCCTTCACATCGGTCTTGTAGACCACGGCAGCATCCGCCTCCTTGAGCTGCACCTTGTTCAGCGCGCTCTTGACGTCCTGCTCATACGAGACCGGGGTGAGCTTGAGCTTGCTGGCGTCGAGGGCCTTCTGGGCGGCGGCACCGCACGGGACCGTCTTGTCGCACAGCACGACCTTCAGCCCGGACTTGGTGAGGTCCTTGAGGGAGGAGATCTTGTCGGGGTTGCCCGGCAGCGTGGCGACCTCCAGCTGGTTGCGCACGAAGGTGGCGGGCTGGCCGGACGCGTCCCCCTTGTCCGTGACGATCTTCATCGTCTTGGGGCTGGCGGCGGCGAACACATCGGCCGGGGCGCCGCCGGTGATGCTCGCGGCGAGGGAGTCGCTGCCCCCGAAGCTGAAGTTCACCTTCGTGCCCGGGTGCTGCTTCTCGAACTCCTTGCCCAGCGTCGTGAAGCTCTCCTTCAGCGAGGCGGCCGCGAAGACGGTCACCGAGCCCGACAGCTTCTTTGAAGCGGAGGCGGAGTCGGAGGAGTCCGACTTCTTCGACGAGGAATCGTCGGACGACGAACAGGCGCTCAGGGTCAGCAGGGCGGCGGCGCCTGCCGCGGCCACCTGTAGGGTCCGGCGGGGCCGGTGCGCGGAACGGGTCTTCAAGGGTCCACTCCCTCTGGTCCTGACGGACACATTTACGGTCTCTCGACGACCACGCTGGTCGACTTGATCACGGCAACCGCCGGAACACCACGCTCCAGCGCCTCACGGTGTCGACGCTGACACCGAGCAAGGCGGCCGCGTCCCCGATCCGGTAGGTGTGCATGCAGCGATCTTACTGCCGCAGATGCCAGGGCATGGCCTGCGGTCTCTTCGCATGAGCCGGATCTCCGGATGGAGAGGTTGGCATGTGCGTTTGCACGGCCTGATCCGTCCGGCCCGGCTGACGGTGTCCGAACTGCTCGCCTGGCCTCAGCACCGGGCCCAGGTCAGCTTCGAGTGCGCCACCAGTGGCATCCAGCACCATTGCTTCACCGACCCCCTCCTGCACGAGGTTCTGGTCTCGGCCGGCCCCGCCTTCGACCCCGCCAAGCGCAAGGACCGCCTGCGCTTCCTGATCGCCGTGCGCGGCGCGGACGGCCACCACACGATGCTGTCCTGGGCCGAGATCGATCCGGACTTCGGCCGCGCCCCCGTCCTGCTCGCGGTCACCATCGACGACACCCCGCTCGACCGCGTCGGCCCCCAACTGGCGCTCCCCCAGGACCGCTGCGGCGTCCGGCACATCAGCGGCATCGATGCGATCCGGGTGGAAGGCGGATACACCGCGTGGAGCTGACAGCGGCGAGAGGGGCCCGGTGAACCCGGACCCGGTGGCCCCGGTGGCGAATGTCCTGGTCGTCGAGCACGCCCCGCAGGAGGGCCCGTACGCCATCGGCACGGCGCTGGAGGCGGCCGGGCTGGCGCTGCTGCGGGCCGCAATGGAGGCCGAAGTGCCCGTGCTCGGGGTGTGCTTGGGTGCGCAGCTGTTGGCCGTGGCCGCGGGCGGAGTGGCCCATCCTGGCCCCGGGCCACAGATCGGCTGGGGCACGGTGGGCATGTCCCCGGCCGCCGCGCGCCGACCCGCTCTTAGGCGACGTTCCCGAACGGCTCGGTGTCCTGCACTCGCGCGGCGACACGATGGACCTTCCACCAGGCACCGTCCTGCTGGCCTCCTGCGACCGCTACCCGGTGCAGGCGTTCCGGATCGGCGGTTCCGCCTGGGGGCTTCAGTTTCACCTGGAGGTGGACGAGAGAGCCGTTGACGCCTTCGGCGCGTTCGCGCGCTTCGCCGCCCTCGTCGCCGACCGCTCCGCGCGCACGACGACTCGCACCTACGTCACACCCCAGGCCGCCACCTGGGAAGAACGCTTCGCCATCGACAGCCCGGCGTACGCGGCGGGCAGCGCCGAGCGCGCCGCCCGCCACGGCCGCCCCCTCGACCCGGCCGACCCGCTGGCCGAGGAGAACCTGCGGCCCGCGCTGCGGGCGGCGGGCTGGGACCTGGCCTGCTACGAGGCCCGCGCATCGCCGCCCTGGTGGTGTTCGCCGCGGGAAAGGCCTTCTTCAACGCCGACCCGGACATCACCGGGGAGCGGCTGCACGCCGAGGCGCCCGTGTGACCGCGGAAGCCGGTTCATCTCGTCGGCCGCGAGCGGGGGTTCGGCGGCTTCTGCGAGCAACCCGACCGACGGATACCCGACCTCCTACGCCCGCGACGACCTCCCGACGATCGCCCCCTACCCGGGTGACCTCCGGCGAACTGGGCCTGCGGCGGTGCCCTGGCCGGAGCCGGGGCCAAGGCCTACGTCCCACCGCTCAGACGCGGTCGATGTGCACGTTCGTCGCCTTCACCCGGGCGGTGGCCTCCACACCCACCTCCAGCCCCAGCTCCTCCACTGCCTCGCGCGTGAGCAGGGACACCAGCCGGTGCGGCCCGGCCTGAATCTCCACCTGGGCGGCGATGTCGCCGAGCTTGATGGCGGTGACGATGCCGGGGAAGGCGTTGCGGACCGAGGTGTAGGAGACGTCCTCCTCGCCGTTGCCGCCGCCCTTGGCCAGCTCCACGGAGAAGGCGGCCAGGTCCTTCCCCTCGACGAGCCGCCGCCCGGCCTCGTCGCGATGGGTGGCCACCCGGCCCGCGTCCGCCCACCGCCGAGCGGTGTCCGGGCTCACGCCGAGCAACCGTGCGGCCTGGCCGATCGTGTATGACTGCATGCGCGCCAAGATACGTCCGCACCAGGCTGCCCGCCTTGTCTCACACGGTCCACGCGGTCATCCCACCAAGTCCGGTCAGCACGGGTGACCGGCACGAGCGCGACGATCTCGACCGACGCCTACACCTCGTCCGCGCTGTCCGGCGCGCGCGATCCGGGCGGAGCTGGTCTGCTGGATCCGGGGGATTCATCCCCGTACCCCGGAGAGACCCAGATGAGTACCTTCCGAGTCGCGCAGGTCGGTGCCGCCGGTGGCGCATTCGAGATCGTCGAGCGAGAAGTGCCGCGGCCCGGCCCCTGCCATGTGCGGATCGCCGTGGACGCCTGCGGGGTCTGCCACAGCGACAGCGTCTTCGTGAACGCCGAGGTCCCGGGCGTGCGGTTTCCCCTGGTGACCGGGCATGAGATCGCCGGGCGCATCGAGGAACTCGGCAAGGGCACGGACAACGTCTGGCGGGTGGGCGACCGGGTGGCGGTCGGCTGGTTCGGCGGCAGCTGCGGCCACTGCCCGCCCTGTCGGCACGGCGACTTCATCGTCTGCGAGAACCTGAAGATCCCTGGATGGGCGTACGACGGAGGGTACGCCGAGGCGGTGATCGCGCCGGTGGACGCCCTCGCCCGGATCCCCGACGCGCTGACCGCGACCGATGCGGCGCCCCTGGCCTGCGCGGGGGTGACGACGTACAACGGGCTGCGGCGCAGCTCCGCCCGGCCCGGCGATCTGGTCGCCGTGCTCGGCATCGGCGGCCTCGGCCACCTGGGGGTGCAGTACGCGGCCGCGATGGGCTTCGAGACCGTGGCCATCGCCCGCGGGGCCGGCAAAGCCGACTTCGCCAAGCAGCTCGGCGCGCACCACTACATCGACAGCACGGCGGACACCGCCGTCGCGGACGCGCTGCGGTCCCTCGGCGGCGCCAAGGCCGTCCTGGCCACCGCCGCCAATTCCGACGCCATCACGGCGACCGTGGACGGTCTCTCCCCACGCGGCGAGCTGGTGGTCATCGGTGTGGACCCCACCCCGCTGGGAATCAACCCGTCCCAACTGGTGATGGGCGCCCGGATCGTCCGTGGTCACCCGTCCGGCACCGCGCAGGACGTCCAGGACACCATGGCGTTCAGCGCGCTGCGCGGGATCCGCCCGATGGTCGAGACCGTGCCGCTGGACCGGGCCGACGAGGCGTACCGGAAGATGATGTCCGGCGCCGCCCGCTTCCGGATGGTGCTCACCACCGGCTGACGCACCGCCGGGCGCATCGAGAACAGCCAGGTCGCCGTCTATCTTGCCTACTCCACTTGATGCGGATACGCGGCAATCGACCGGGAATCGTGCGTTCCGCGTTCCTGGATGGACGACGAAGCCCGCTGCCGAGCTGACGGGACACCCGACAGCGCCGGCTTCACCACAAAACCTTGTGCGTGGGAGCGAAGCGCTTGGGCGGCAGATCGTCGGGTAGGCGCCAGTCACGTCGTCGATGCGCGCACGCGCCGAAGGAGAAACTGTCTATGCCACAAGTCGAACCGGCCACCAAGAACCCGGACAAAGGCTACGTAGCGCTTCTTGGCTGGAGTCTCAATGCGGTGGAAGCCCTCGATCGGTTCGACCGGCGATACGTCGTCGTGGCGCCGGAGTGGGCCGAGGAGTACTGCGTCAACCACGGCATCCCCTACATGCTGTGGAATTTTGAACGGCTCAACGACCGCTCCATGGAGATCGCCGAGACTCTTCAGAACGAGGGTGTCGACGTCGCGATCCCGCTGTTCGAGGAAACGGTTGAATGGGCAGGGGCGATCAACTCCGTTCTGCTGGACAACCCGCGTTTGTACGGTCAGGCCATGCTGCTGCGGGACAAGGCGCTGATGAAGCGCCGCGCGCAGCTCGGTGGCATCCGGGTCGGAATATTCGAGGAAGCCCACGACCGGGACGACGTGATCCGCTTCCTCAAGCGCGTCAATCAGACCCTGCTCAAGCTGGACGGCGACCCGAACGACCCGATCCATCTCAAGGCGTTCGACAAGGCGGGATGCCTGGGGCACCGCGTCATCCGCACCCCGGACGAGGTCGACACGATTCCGGAAGAGGAATTCCCGGTCCTCATGGAATCCCACCTCGATGGCTGGGAGTTCGCGGTCGAGGCGTGGGTACACAACGGGAAGATCAAGTTCCTCAACATCTCCGAATACGTCACGCTGGGATATTCGGTGTTCGTGCCGGCAACCCCGGAGCTGGAGCGGTACCGCCCGCAGATCACGGCGCAGATCGAGAAGCTCATCAAGACGTTCGACATCGAGTTCGGCTTCGTGCACCCGGAGTATTTCGTCACCAGTGACGGCGAGATGTATTTCGGCGAGGTCGCCTACCGACCGCCGGGCTTCAAGGTGTTCGAGCTGCTGGAGCGGGCATACGGGTTCAACGCCTACCATGGGCTGGTGCTGGCCTTCGATCCGAAGACGACCGAGGAAGAGATCGACGCCTTCTTCCCGCGCGAGGTGGTCGACGCGTCCGGGGTCGCCGGCTGCTTCGGTGTCTACCCGCGCCGCCGTGTCGTCAGCGACCTGCAGATCCCGGAGGAGACCGAGGACGACGACTACTACGAGTCGCACGACCTCTCGACGCCGCTCGAGGAGACTGTCACCAAGAGGACCGCGTTCGGCACCCACTGGGGCCTGGTGTACTTCTTCGGTGAGGACCCCTACCGGATGCGCGACCTGTTGAAGAAGCAGGAAGAGCTCGACTTCTACGTCTGACGACCCCGTGGGCGCAGAAGACCAACCCGAGGAAAACCTTTGAAACCGACCGTCGACGTCCGTGGTGAGGTCACGACGCTGGACAAGCGCGTGACCTCACTCGACGACGCCATCCAGGCCATGGCCGAAACCCGCGACTTCGGCAAGCACACGAAGCTGCGGCGGGTTCTGGAAGCATTGCGGCGAGTGCTCATGCAGCCGGGCGGCGCCGCGGCGGTCCAGGCCAGGGCGCAGGCCCTTGAGGAAGCCGGGCTTTTCCAGGGGACGGACTGGGCGACACCAGAGATCCTTATCCCGGCGCTGGTCAGGCCGGGCCTGCACAGCGGAGACGCGGACACCGTTGTCATGGAGGCGACCAGCGAGCTGCGGATGCTCGCTGTCGCCCGCGGCGACTTCGCGCACCCGACGCTGCCCGCCGAGGACGCCCGCCAGTTCCTGTCCCAGGTACTGGCGATGAACCTGGAGCTGCTGTTCACCCCGCCCAGCGAGGCGGAGCGAACCCAGCAGGGCCGGACCGCACAGCTCATCCGCATCCTGTTTTCCCACCTCGCCGACGGGATCGGTTACGACAGCGTCCTGGACGACCTGGTCGACGAGATCTGGCGGATCCTGCGCCAGCGTCCGATCCAGGTCGAGGCGGTGCAGTCCCTGATCACCCGGGTGGCGACCTACCGCGACGATCCGGACGTCGCTCTTGGCGTGTCGTCGGGGCTGGGCATCGACCGGCTCATCACGAGCCTGTACGGGACCACCGAGGCGTGCCGGGAGGACCCGGGCATGGAGGTCTTCCGCTCCCGGCTCGAGGCGATGGACACCGGCGGCCTGCAGTACGAGGCGGCGGGGTTCGCGCGGGCGATGCACGACACCGGCCTGGTGTCGCCGTACCACGCGGAACTGCTCCGGTTCCTGCTGAGCGAGAGCGACTACCTCGTCGGTGAGGCGCTCGGGCTGTCCGACACCGGCCGGAACTGTCTGCTGCGCTACAGCGAACTGGTGCACCGGCTGATCGAGGTGGCCGTGCACCCGCAGACCGCGCAAAGCGTCTACGGGCTGGCGCTGCTGCTCGACCGCGGCATCCTCTACGAGCCGCCGATCGTGCCCGCGCTGTGGCGCCAGCTGTCGCTGGAGCTGTCCCCGGTCGCGCGGGAGCGGTTGACGACGGTTTTCGGCGAGGTTCCGGGGCCGCGGGCGCGGCTGGTCGCGGGGGTGCTCTCGGTGCTGGGCCAGCCGCTCGGCGTCGGCCAGGGCGACAATCCCACCTGCCAGTCGGCCCGCGCGCTGTCGATGTGGTCCTACAACGACCCGGACTACCTGCTGCAAATGGTGGTCTGGGCGGCCCGCGACGACGAGATCATCATGCACTTCGAGGGTCAGCCGATCTCGTCGAAGGACAGCGCGACCGGAGTCGCCAGCACGCTGCCGATGGACCTGGACCCCGTGTCGCTGCTCGTGGTGCCCCACTTGGACCGGATCTACGCCGAGATGGGGCGGCGCTGCGCCGAGCGGCCAGGGGACCCGCACCGGTGGGTCAACCCCGAGTTCCACGGCTGGTGGGCGGGCCGTGGGTTCCACATCAACGTCGACGTCGCGACCGGGAACCTGGTCGACCTCGACGAGTTCCTGCGGCAGTTCCACGCCACCTACCACCCGTCCTACAACGGCGAGCAGCCGCTGATCCATCCCCAGCCGGCCGGTGTCGCCGTCACCGACAGCGCGGCCCGCTACGTCGGCTGGCACGCGATCACGATCCTGCGGGCCGTGCCGGACCCACAGGACGTCATGCGGGTGTATTTCTTCAACCCGAACAACGACAGCGGCCAGGACTGGGGCGACGGCGTCGTCGTCTCCACCGCGGGCAACGGCGAGCGGTTCGGCGAGGCCTCACTGCCGTTCGACCAGTTCGCCTCGCGGCTCTACATCTTCCACGCCGACCCGCTCGAGCGCGGCGAAGCGGAGCGGGTGCCCGCCGAAGACATCGCGCGGATCATCGGCTACATCGAGCGCAGCTGGGGCAACGACCGGCTCCCCGCGGGGACGCTGCAAGCCCTCGAAAGGCCCTCGAGCCTGTGAGCCTGCTGCGGTGTACCGATGGACTCCGCGTCGGCCTCGCCGGGGCAGAGGTCAGCGATCCGGCGCATCGCCGCGGCTCGGCAGCGCCGGGGTCACGCTCAGCACCCCTCGCTCCTGCAGCAGCTCGGCGGTGCGGTAAAGCAGGGCCAAGGCGGATCCGTCGGTGGTGGGCTGCGGGCGCCACCGCTGCCGGGGCACCCCTGGCGGTCGGGGGCATGACGATGCCGAGGCCGAGTCCGGTGAGGACCAGGGCGGGTGCCAGGTAGAGCGGCAGGATGTCCGTGCTCTGCGGTGTCAGGCAGGTCAGGACGAGCATCCCGGCGGCCGCGGCGATCAGACCGGGCAGGATCAGCGCCGCGGGTGCGACGCGTCCGTGCGGTCTCCCGGCGATGAGCGTGGCGCCGAGCAGGGCGGCGAGGGCGTTGATGATCAGCGTCAGGCCGGCCTGGACCGGTGAATAGCCGAGGAGGGTCTGGGTGTAGTCGCTCATGAACAGGTAGAAGCCGAACATCGCGACGAACATCAGGGTGATCGAGAGGAACGCACCGGCCCGGGCCCGGTGCGCGAGCACCCGCATCGGCAGCAGCGGGTGGGGCACAGGGACCTCGACGGCGGCGAACACGGCCAGCAGCAGGACACCACCGGCCAGCAGTGCCAGCACCTTCGGCGCGCCCCAGCCGAGCGGTTCGGCCTCGTTGAAGGCATAAACCACCGCGGCGAAGCCGGTGGCGCTGAGCAGGGCGCCCGCGACGTCGAGCCGTCCGCCGCCGCGGACCGGACGGCCCGCTGGTACGAACGTCGCGCCGAGCACGGCGAGCAGGGCGATCGGGACGTTGATGTACAGGCACCATCGCCAGCTGGCGTACTCGGTCAGCAGTCCCCCGGCGACCAGCCCGATGGCCGAGCGCGCCACTGACCCTGCCGCCGATCAGCAGCAGTCCGCCGAAGGCCAGGGCATACGCGGTGATCGCCCATTGCCGGTTCGCGTCGGACATACCGATCGCGCTCTGCGCGGAGGGCAGCGCGATGTTCACGACCGTCCCGTCCAGCACCACGAGCAGCTGGGCCGCGCTCACCGCCAGCAGCGTCCACCACCGGCGTTGAGACGCGGGGGCGTCAACGGACAGCTCAGCCTTGGATAGTTCGATGTCTGGGGAAGCCATGACGTCAAGTGTTTCGTTGAAGTGACTCCGGAGACTTTTCACCGCCCGTGGCCGGCGGTTCGGGGCCGGTGGGCGGACAGCCCTCAAGTCTGCGGTTGAACCCGGCCACGCAGGATCAGCACCGCCAGCCCTTCCGCATCGAACCGATCCGCCCGCTTCCACCCGGTGCTCAGCAGGCCGATCTCCGTCTCGTCCAGCGCGATGTCCCGCCGCTCCTCGGGCGTCGTCGCGGCGAGCGGTGTGATCACCACGACCGCTCCGCCTTCCCTCAGTCGATGGCCGAGGTCGTCCATGACCCGGGTGCGGTCGCGGAAGAAGGGATAGACCAGCCGGAGCGTGATCAGGTCGTAGCCGTCCCGCTGCAACACGGCGAGATCCTCCCGCTCGATGTCCAGGCGCAGCCACCGCACGCCCCTCGGGTGGGCGGTACCGGCTCGGGCGAGGGCGCTGTCGGCCCAGTCGACGGCGTCGACGGTGTAGCCCACCGATGCCAGATACGCCGCCAGTTCGCCCAGGCCACAGCCCACGTCGAGGGCCCGGCCGCCCTCGGCGGGGGCGGGTACGTGCGCGGACAGCAGTGCGCGCTCCGTGTCCCCCAGGGGCCGGAATGTCTTTCCGTCGGCGTAGTGGGCGTCCCATTCGTCCTGCTGTGTGTGTCCCAACGGGGCTGCTCCACGGTCATTGACGATGAGGGCTTCTGTTCCAGTGCACGGAGTTCCCGGGTTTTCGTTGGTCCAACCAGTCGGTATGTTGCAAGTCCGCTGAACACACCTGTTGGGAGTGCCCCATGACGCCGCAGTCCGTGCCGTCCGCGCCGCGTATCGAAGGCCACTGCGACCCGCGGTTCACCGCCGTGCGGGACGCGTTCGAAGCCAACTTCGCCGAGCGCGACGAACTGGGCGCGGCGGTCAGCGTCCAGGTCGGCGGGCGGGCCGTGGTGGATCTGTGGGGCGGCTGGGCGGACGCCGGGCGCGCGCGGGCGTGGGAGCGGGACACCGTGGTGAACGTCTGGTCCACCACCAAGGGCGTGACGGCCCTGTGCGCCCATGTGCTCGCGGACCGGGGGCTGCTGGACTTCGACGCGCCGGTGGCCGCGTACTGGCCGGAGTTCGCGGCCGCGGGCAAGGCCGAGCTGCCGGTGCGCCATCTGCTCTCCCACCGGGCGGGCCTGGCCGGGCTGCGGGAGAAGCACACCACGGCGGATCTGTACGACTGGGAGAAGACCTGCGCGCGGCTGGCCGCCACCGAGCCGTGGTGGGAACCCGGAACGCGGTCCGGCTACCACGCCATGATGTACGGCCACTTGGTCGGCGAGGTCATCCGGCGCATCACGGGTCTCCTGCCCGGCGAGTTCCTGCGGCAGGAGATCACCGGGCCGCTGGGGATCGACTTCAGCATCGGCCTGCCGGAGAAGGAGGCCGGGCGGGTGGCGGAGCTGGTCCATCCGCCCGCCGCCGCGTCCAGCGAACAGGCTGCTGTCTTCGCCCAGTTGGAGCCCGTCGCCATCGCCGCGCTGGCCAATCCGCTCGTCGGGGCCGCCGAGGCCAATACGCCGGAGTGGCGGGCCGCCCAGATACCGGCCGCCAACGGCCACGGGACGGCCCGTGCGCTCGCCACCCTCTACGGCGTCTACGCCCGCCACGGTCTGGCCGGGGACCACCGCGTGCTCTCGTCCGAGGCCGTCGAGCGGGTCCGTGAGGGGCAGGGGGCGTGCCGTGACCTGATCCTGGGGCACGGCTTCACCCATCACACCGAAATCGGGCTCGGGGTGTGGCTGAGCGGCCCCAACGGCTCCTACGGCCCCAATCCCCGCGCCTTCGGTCACGATGGCTTCGGCGGATCCTGCGGTCACGCCGACCCCGAAGCCGAGGTCAGTCTCGGCTATGTCATGAACCGCATGGGCCCGCACATCGCCGACGACCCCCGGAAGAAGGCGCTGATCGACGCGGTGTACACGGCGCTGTGACGACGGGGTAAGAAAAACTGTTATCGGCGGTGGTGTGGCTCCGTCTCCTGGGCATCCCTTGTCATCCCGTTCAGGAGTTGCGTCACATGCCGCACGCGCACGACAACAAGCACCGCCTCAGCCGCAGAGGCCTGTTCACCCTCGGCGGTGGCCTCGCGGCGGCCGGGGCGCTCGGCGGCGGGATCGCCGCGCTCGCCGGGGGTGGCGCGGAGGCCGCCCCGACGGCCTTCACGCACCCCGGCGCGCTGCACAACGCCGGTGATCTGCACCGCGCCAAGGTGCGGGTGGCGGCGGGCGACGACCCGTGGCTGGCGGGCTGGAAGAGACTCACCGCCAACCGCCACTCCGCGAGCACCTGGCAGCCGAGGCCCCAGGCCACCGTCATTCGCGGTGGCACCGGCCAGAACTACCCCACCCTGTACCACGACGTCCACGCCGCCTACCAGAACGCCCTGCGCTGGAAGATCGGCGGCACCAAGGCGAACGGCGACACCGCCGTCGCGATCCTCAACGCCTGGTCGGCCACCCTGAAGGAGATCACCGGCAACGCCGACCGCTTCCTGGCCGCCGGTCTCTACGGCTACCAGTTCGCGAACGCCGCCGAGCTGATGCGCGGCTACGGCGGCTTCGACCTCGCCCGCTTCCAGATGATGCTGCGGCGTGTCTTCCAGCCGCTCAACGAGGACTTCCTCACCCGCCACAACGACGCCTGCGTCACCAACTACTGGGCCAACTGGGACCTCTGCAACACCGCCTCGCTCCTGGCGATCGGCATCCTCCACGACGACGCCACGGCGTTCGACCGCGCCGTGACGTACATGAAGTCCGGCGAGGGCAACGGCTCCCTCCGGCACGCCATCCCCTTCG
This sequence comes from Streptomyces sp. NPDC041200, assembly GCF_055591805.1. Taxonomy (NCBI): domain Bacteria; kingdom Bacillati; phylum Actinomycetota; class Actinomycetes; order Kitasatosporales; family Streptomycetaceae; genus Streptomyces; species Streptomyces sp. NPDC041200. The sequence goes on from NZ_JBVIZF010000024.1 coordinate 69,534, forward strand.
TCCACGAGAGCCAGGGGCTCGCGCAGTGGCAGGAGAGCGGTCGCGACCAGGGCCACACCATGATGGGCATGGGCCTGATGGGCGCGATCTGCGAGATGGCCTGGAATCAGGGCATCGACCTGTACGGCTACGACGACAACCGGTTCATGAAGGCCGCCCAGTACGTCGCCACGTACAACCTCGGACGGGACGTGCCGTTCACCACCTACACCTGGGGCACCGGCCAGAGATGCGCGCAGCGGTCGCAGACGGTGATCTCCGATGCTGGCCGCGGGCAGATTCGCCCGGTCTGGGGCGTCTTGCACTACCACTACGCGCGGCGCCGGGGGCTCTCCGTGCCCGCCATCACGGCGATGGCTGAGAAGGTGGGCGCCGAGGGCGGTGGCGGCGACTACGGGCCGAACAGCGGAGGGTTCGACCAGCTCGGATTCGGGACGCTCCTCTACGCGAAGTGAGACCCGGGCGAGCAGGGACGGCGGAAAGGGCGGGCAGTGGACGGACGGCAGTGGCGCTCCACCATCGCGGCGGCGCGGAACGGCGACCGGCGCGCCCTCGACGAGCTGGTCGAGGGCTGGCTGCCGCTCGTCTACAACATCGTCGGGCGGGCGCTGAACGGCCACGCGGACGTGGACGACGTGGTGCAGGAAACCATGCTGCGCGCCGTCCACGGCCTGGGTTCGCTGCGCGACCCGGACGGCTTCCGGTCCTGGCTGGTCGCCATCGCGATGCGGCAGATACGCGACCGGGCGCGGCGGCGGACCGCCGAGGCGCTGCCGGAGGACACCGGCGGCGCGCCGGATTTCGCCGAACTGACCGTGCTGCGACTGCAGTTGGAGGGACAGCGACGGGAGGTGGCGGAGGCGGTGCGCTGGCTCGCCGACGAGGACCGGGAACTGCTGTCGCTGTGGTGGCTGGAGGTCGCGGGCGAACTCACCCGGCGCGAGCTGGCGGCGGCCGTCGGCATCAGCCGACAGCACGCCGCCGTCCGCGTCCAGCGGATGAAGGCGCGCCTGGAGACCGCGCGGGGCATCGTCCGGGCGCTCGGCGCCTCGTGCCCGGAGCTGCGCGAGGTGACCGACGGCTGGGACGGTCGGCCCGATTCGGTCTGGCGCAAGCGGCTGGCGCGGCACATCCGGGGGTGTGCGCGCTGCTCGGGAGCGCGTGAGGACGCCGTACCCGCCGAGCGGCTGCTCGTCGGCATCGCGCTGGTGCCGCTGCCGGCCGGCTTCACGCTCGCGGCAGTGCTGGGAGGCAAGACGGCGGTGGCCGCTTCGGCCGCCGCTCCGGTGGGCTGGTCGGCCAAGGTGCTCGGCGCGCTGGCCAAGCCCGCGGTGGCGGTGACCGCCGGGGCGACCATCGCCGCGGGCGGCGCGTACGTCGTGACGCAAGCGCCGGACGAGCCCGCGCCGCGTGCCGCACCGCCCACCGCCGCGAGCACGGCGCGCCCGCCGTCGTCCGCGCCCCCGCTCTCCCCCTCACCGACACCGACACGCCCCCGGAAGCAGCTGTACGGCACCGTCGTGGACACGGCCGACCGCGCCCCCGCCGCCACCGCCCGCCCCGCGACGCTGCCACGGCGCGCGGACGGCACGATGACGCTGACTGGCGCGCCGCCCACCGGGCTGACCCACCGGGGCGAGCAGGTCACGTTCACCGGACGCGGATACTTCCGGGTGCGCTGGCAAGTGCTGCCCGGACAGCGCCCGGGCTCTCTCGCCATGGCGACGTGGACCGGTCTGCGCGGCAAGCTGTTCCACGTGGCCTCAGGCGGCGGGCGGCGCCTGGACGACGTACAGCCGGGTTCGACGGACGGCACGACCTGGATGGGCGGCCCCGCCACCGGCTCCACCGTGCTGCCCGCCGGGGCCCAGCAGATGTGGCAGAACGAGTACTTCTGGCTGGACGGCAGCGTCACCCTCCACCAGAACGAGCGGGGCGCGGACTACAACCTCTTTGCCCAGCCGTCCAGTTGGGACCAGGTCGCCGAAGACGTGGTCACCGCGCCAGACGCGGGCGCGGGCATCGTCCGGTACGGGCTGGTCCGCGACACCGGCGAGGACACGGCGCCGGTGCCGCAGTATCTGACGCGCGCGCGGCCCGCCGACCCCGGGGCCGTACCGCAGCGGTCCCGGGTCACTCCCCCGCCCCACTGAGGCATCTGCCCACTCTCGTCCCACCTCTTGACGTGTTCTGACCGGCGTTCTACTTTCTGGTCGCCTTCCCGAACGACGTTTGACATATCGAACATAAACATCTGCCCGCCGCACCCAGAAACGAGGCCATCCATGGCACCCGCACCCGCCAGACGAGCCGTCCTCCGCGCCGCAGCACTCGTCGCGGCGGCTCCGGCACTGACCTCGCTCGCCGTCGGCCGGGCAACTGCCGCTCCAAGAGCCACCACCGGGGCCCCGGCCGCCTGGACACTGCAGCCGTTCAGCCCCCAGGACGTGGTCTTACGGAAAGGCGTCTTCACCGCCAAGCGCCAGCTGATGCTGGACTACGGCCGCGGATATGACGTGGACCGCCTGCTCCAGGTCTTCCGGGCCAATGCCGGGCTCTCCACCCGTGGCGCGGTCGCCCCTGGCGGCTGGGAGGGGCTGGACGGCGAGGCCAACGGCAACCTCCGCGGCCACTTCACCGGCCACTTCCTCACCATGCTCTCCCAGGCCCACACCGGCACCGGCGAGACGGTGTACGCGGACAAGATCCGCCACATGATCGGGGCCCTGGACGAGGTCCGGGAGGCGCTGCGGCGCGATCCGGCCGTGCTCAGCGTCCCGGGCAGGTTCGGCACCGCCGCGGAGAACGTCCGCGGGTCCTACCGTTACGTCGACCTGCCGAACACCGTGCTCGGCGGAGCCACGGCGGTCACCCTCGCGGCCTGGGTGAAGCCCACCCACGCCACCGCCTGGGCCAGGATCCTGGACTTCGGCGACGACACCACCCGTTACCTCTACCTCGCCGCCCGCAACGCGCAGGGCAACCCCCGCTTCGCCATCACCACGTCGGGCGCCGGTGGCGAACAGAGTCTCGACGGCACGGCGCCACTGCCCCTGGACACCTGGAGCCATGTTGCGGTGACGATCGCGGACGGCACCGGGGTCCTCTACATCAACGGCACCGCGGTCGCGAAGAACACCGCGATGACCCTCACCCCGGCAGCGCTCGGCACCCTGCGCGACCACTGGCTCGGCCGGTCCCACTACTCCGCGGACCCGGTGTTCGCGGGTGCCTTCGACGACGTCAACGTCTGGTCGCGGGCCCTGACCGCCGCCCAGATCGCCGATCTTCAGGACCGACCGGCCGCCGAGTCGTCCGCCGGGGCCGGAAACCTGGCCGCGTATGCCTTCGCCGAGACCACCGGCGGCACCTTCGCCGACTCCTCGGGCCGCGATCAGCACGCCACCCTGCGCCGCACCTGGGGCGGGCCGAGCCACCCCGGGTTCCTCGCGGCGTATCCCGAGACGCAGTTCATCACCCTGGAGTCGATGACCAGCGGCGACTACACCGTGGTCTGGGCGCCGTACTACACCGCCCACAAGATCCTGCGCGGGCTGCTCGACGCCCACCTCAGCACCGGCGACGCACGGGCCCTGGACCTCGCCGAGGGCATGTGCGACTGGATGTACTCCCGGCTGTCCAAGCTGCCCGCGAGCACACTGCAGCGGATGTGGGGCATCTTCTCCAGCGGCGAGTTCGGCGGCATCGCCGAGGCGATCTGCGACCTGTACGCGATCAGCGGCAAGGCCCAGCACCTCGCGCTGGCCCGCCTGTTCGACCTCGACAAGCTCATCGACGCCTGCGCCGCCGGAAACGACATCCTGGACGGGCTGCACGCCAACCAGCACATCCCGATCTTCACCGGTCTGGTCCGGCTGTACGACGAGACGAAGGAGGAGCGCTACCTCACCGCCGCGAAGAACTTCTGGGACATGGTCGTCCCGACCCGGATGTACGGAATCGGCGGCACCAGCAACCGGGAGTTCTGGAGCGCCCGCGGCGCCGTCGCCAAGACCCTCAGCGACACCACGGCCGAGACCTGCTGCGCCTACAACATGCTCAAGCTGAGCAGAATGCTGTTCTTCCACGAGCAGGACCCGGCGTACATGGACTACTACGAGCGCGCCCTCTACAACCAGGTCCTCGGCTCCAAGCAGGACAAGGCCGACGCGGAGAAGCCGCTCGTCACGTACTTCATCGGCCTGGCGCCGGGGCATGTGCGCGACTACACCCCCAAGGCGGGCACGACCTGCTGCGAGGGCACCGGCATGGAGAGCGCCACCAAGTACCAGGACTCCGTGTACTTCAGGAAGGCCGACGGCACCGCCCTGTACGTCAACCTGTACAGCCCGTCCACCCTCACCTGGGCCGAGAAGGGCATCACCGTCACCCAGTCCACCGGCTATCCCCGGGAGCAGGGTTCCACCCTCACCATCCGGGGCCGCACCGCCGCCTTCGACCTGCGCCTGCGGGTGCCCGCGTGGGCGACGAGCGGCTTCCGGGTGACGGTCAACGGCAGGGCCGTCAACAGGACGTGGTCACCCGGTAGTTATGTCTCGGTGTCGCGCACCTGGCGCGACGGGGACACCGTCCGGGTGCTGATCCCGTTCCGGCTGCGGGTGGAGAAGGCGCTCGACGACCCGTCCGTACAGACCCTGTTCTACGGCCCGGTCAACCTGGTGGCGCGCGACGCCCGCACGTCGTTCCTCACGTTCGGCCTCTACCGCGACGCCGCCCTCTCCGGCGATCTGCTGCCCACGCTCACCCCCGTACCCGGCAAGCCGCTCCACTTCACCCTGGACGGGGTCGAGTTCGCCCCGTTCGCCGAGGGCACCGAGGAGCCGACCCACGCGTACTTCCGCCGGTCCGAGCCGACGGTGGTCTTCGGCGGCACCGACTCCGGCATCGCCAACCCCGTACGGGACGACGGCACCACGCTCCTCGACGCGATCTGGGCCGCCGCCCCGTACCGGAACAAGGGCGCGCTGGTCAAGCACGTCCGGTCCACCGTGGACTCCTGGGTGGCCTCGGGACTGCTCGGCGCGGCGGACGGCCGGGGCGTGGTCGACGCGGCGAGGAAGGCCGACTACGTATCCTGAGCGAACGCGACCCCACGCAAACGAAGATGACGGGCGCTCGGTGCAAGCCCGGCGCCCGCGCGCCCTGCCTCAAGACAGCCGTCCACGGCTATGGTGAGCGGGGTTCGAGGGACACGGGACCCGGCGGGGGAAGCGCGTCGGCGCTGGTGAGGGAGGGGCTGCTGTGGACGGCGGCACGGTGGGCCTGAAGATCGCGTCGGCAGTGGTCGTGCCGGTGGTCAAACGACTGCTGCTGCCGCCCGCGAGCGCGCCCGCGGCCGAGTTCGGCGAACGCCCGATTCCGGTGCGGCGGCTGGTGTCGTTCGGCCGGGAGCACCGCACCCTGACCGAGGACGATCTGCACAAGCTCGCCCGGGAGCTGGTCCGCCGCGCCGTGCGGGCCGCGGGTCCGCACGATCCGCCGATCGGCGCCGACGAGCACGACTCCGTCGGCCAGGCGCTGACCCGCACCCTGCACGCGCTCGGCGATCTCGACATGGACGACGTCCAGGCCTTCGCGCTCGGCCCCGAGCGGCTGGCCGCCGAGCTGTCCAAGAGCGCGGGCCCCGACACCCGGCGACTGCTCAGCGACGACGCCGCCCGCTTCCACGACCGGCTCCTGGAGACGGCGTGCGTGCACCTCATGCGCTTCTTCAGCCAGCGGCCCGGTTTCGCGGCGCGTGCCCAGATCGAGCAGAGCCGCGAGATCCGGGAGCAGAGCGAGAAATTGGACAGGATCCTGCGGCGGCTGCCCGACATCAGCCGCCAGGACACGGAGTTCGAGGAGGAGTACGCGCGCTACGTCGTCGAGTGCCACGGCAGGCTCACGATCTACGGCGTCGACCTGCGTGAACCGGACGGCCAGGACTGGCCGCTGGAGACCGCGTATCTGAGCCTGGAGGCCAGGCCGTACCGCGAGGGGGCCGATCCGCTTCCGGTGGTGAACGGCGAGCCGGGCACCGACCGGGAGACGGAGGCCGAGCGGGCGTCGGGCCCGGCCGAGACGGTCTTCGCCCGCCATGAGCGGGTGCTGCTGCGCGGGGTCGCGGGCACCGGCAAGACGACCCTGGTGCAGTGGCTGGCCCTCGCGACGGCGCAGCAGGAGCGGCTGCCGGGCGGGCTGACACAGCTGTTCGGGCGCGTCCCCTTCGTCCTGCCGCTGCGCACCCTGGCGCGCAAGAACGCCGAGCTGCCGATGCCCGAGGACTTCCTGCGCTGGATCGGCTGCCCGCTGGTGGGCACGGAGCCGGACGGGTGGGCGGCGAGGGTGCTGCAGCACGGGCGCGGCGTGCTCCTGATCGACGGGGCCGACGAGATCCCGAAGGAGGACCGGACCCGCACTCGGGCCTGGCTCAAGAAGCTGCTCGCCGTCTTCCCCGGCAATCTGTGGCTGCTCACCTCCCGCCCCTCGGCCCTGGAGCGGGGCTGGCTGGCGCACGAGGGCTTCCAGGAGTTCGCGCTCGCCGCGATGCGGCCCGCCGACATGAAGCAGTTCATCCGGCGCTGGCACGCGGCGGCCGGGGCGTCGGAGGAGCTGGGCGACTCGCTGACGCTGTCGCTGCGCAGCAGCCCCGAGCTGAGCCGTCTGGCGACCAACCCCCTGATGTGCGGCCTGATCTGCGCCCTGCACCGGGAGCGCCGCGGCTTCCTGCCCCAGGGCCGCGCCTCGCTGTACGAGGCGGCGCTGTCGATGCTCCTGGAGCGGCGCGATCTGGAGCGCGAGGTGTACGGCCGCAGCCGCCCGGTGCTGGACCAGAGGTCGGCGACGGAACCGCTGCAGAAGCTGGCGTACTGGCTGATCCGTAACGAGCGGACGCAGCTGGATCGTCCGGACGCGGTGGACGTGGTGCGGCGGCTGCAGCCGTCCGTACCCCGGCTGGCGGAAATCGGGACGGCGGAGGAAGCTTTGCAGCATCTGCTGGAGCGTTCCGGTCTGTTGCGGGAACCCGCCACGGGTGCAGTGAACTTCATTCACCGGACTTTTCAGGATTTCCTGGGCGCCCGGGCCGTACTGGAAGAGCGCGACATGGGCATGCTGGTGAACAACGCGCACTTGGACCAGTGGGAGGACGTGGTGCAGATGGCCGTCGCACAGGCCCGTCACCAAGAGCGCGCCGATCTGCTGACCCGCCTCCGCGAGCGGGGCGACCGGGAGCAGGACGCGGCGGTGCGGGCGCGCCTGCGGCTCCTCGCGCTCGCCTCCCTCGAACAGGCCACCCGCCTGGAGCCGACGGTGCGCGAGGCGATCGAGGACCGGGCGGCGCGGCTGCTCCCGCCGCGCAGTCTGCGGGAGGCCAGGTCGCTGGCGCAGACGGGCCCGCTGCTGCTCGGTCTGCTGCCCGCCGCGAAGGACCTGGCGGGCGACGAGGAGCTGGCCACCGTCCACGCGATATGCCAGATCGGCGGGGACGCCGCCATCCCCCGGCTCCGGGAGTTCCTGCGCACGGGCCAGCCCGCGGTGCGCGCGCAGCTCCTCGCCCACTGGGACCGGTTCGACACGACCGCGTACGCCGAGGAAATCGTGCGCCCACTCCTGGAGACCGCGCCCGAAGAGCTGGTCACGGTGCGCTCGCACGCCGAGCTGGACGCGCTGCGCACCATGTCCGGGTATCAGCGCGTAGGGCTGCACGGCGACTTCGGCCCCGACGAGATCCGCGCCTCGCTCGACCCGCGGCGGCTGCGCGAGTTGCGGCTGCGCAACACCCTCCAGCTGGAGGACCTCGGCCTGCTGTCCGCCTACCCCGAGCTGGAGACGCTCGCCCTGCAGGGCTGCCGGAACGTCAAGGACCCGGCGCCGCTGACCCGGCTGCCGCGGCTGCGGCGGCTGGAGCTGCGGGACCTCCCCCAGTTCGAGACCCTGCTGAGGCTGTCGGACTGCCCCCGTCTTGAGGGCCTGCTCGTCGGCCCCGAGGTGCCCTGGCGCGGCCTGTCCGACCTCCCGCGCGCCGGCGAGCTGCGGCTGCTGGCGCTGCCGTCGGCGGCGGCCCAGCTCGGGGGCATCGTGGCGTGCCGGGGGCTCGAGGAGCTGCGGCTGCAGGACGCGAGCGAGCGGCTGACGCCGGACGAGTGGGGCTCCCTCGTCGCCGAGTTGCCGAATCTGCGCAAGCTGACGCTCTCCCCGCAGCAGCTGAGCATGCTGCTGTTCGCCCCGCGCACCGAGATTCCCCAGGTCACCCACCTGGATGTACGGGCCAGGGCGGGCGCCGCGGTTCCGCTGCGGCGGATCGCCCGGCGCCTCCCGGGGCTTGAGGAAATCCATCTGTCGCAGGTCGCCGAACTCGACCTCGCCTCCCTCGCCGGACTGCGCGGGCTCCGCCGGGTGCGGCTCGTCTACCCCGGAGAGATCCGCGGGGCGGACGCGCTCCCCGAGAGCGTCGAACTGGATGTCTATCCGCACCCCTGACATACCGCACCCGCGTTCGATAACAGGGGCCCGTAGGACGCCACCTCGTACGCAATCCGGCCTTCACCTGGTGTGACGCTCCCGCGACGGGTAAATTCTCTGTTTACAGGCGTAGTTGGTACGGATGTCAGCGGCTGATGTCTCGGGGGAGCGGTGCCGCCCGCCTCCTGTAGTCGTGGCCGCGGGCAGCGCTGAGCGACGGAGGCGGGACGCAGCCAGATGCGCGAATCGGAAGGGTCACCGCTCTACGGCCGTGACCCTCTGCTGCGCTCGCTCGTCCCCCGGCTCACGGGCCTGACCCTGGACGAGAGGTCCCGTACGGCCCGGGAACACCAGGGCGACCTGCCCGTCGTGCTGGTGACGGGATACCACGGCATCGGGCGCAGCGCCGTCCTCGCGGAACTGGCCAGGCGCTACCGGGACCGGCTGCCGCTCGCCCACATCCGCGTCGTCGCCACCGAAACCGCCGCCTTCCCGTACGCCCCGGCCGACGGCGGGACGCCCACCGCCTCCACTCTGGTCGAGATCCTGGCGGAGCTGGTGTGCGGGCTGGCCCCCGCGCTGCGCCGCCGCTTCCCCGTCCTGGTGCCGGGCCTGTTCGCCGTGTCCGGATGGCACCACGGCAACGCCGAGCAGCGGGACGCGGCGTGTCTCCGGTTCGCCCGGCTGCTGCTGGCGTGCCGCCTCACCGGTGGGGACGAGAACACGTTGCGGCACGCGTGGGCCACCGCCGTCGAAGGCCGTCTGGACGCCCGCGACGCGGACGCCCGCCACGTGGAGCACGCGGACTACGCGGAGCCGGACACTGTGGGCCGGGACGCGGTCATCGCCGCCGTGGTGGCCGAGTACGCCGACCGGCACCAGCACGCCCCGGCCCAGGAGTGGTACCGGCGGCGCTTTCCCCGGGGCGCGGACGGCCAGGATCCGCTGGTGCTGCTCGGGCAGTGGTTCCAGCAGGGCGGCGACTACCGCCACGCGGCCGAGCAGACCCTGATGGCCGCCTTCCTCCACGATGTGGCGGCCTCCTACGGCAGGCTCCAGCGGTGGAACCGGGAGCCGTGGCCGCTCATCCTGCTCGACGACACCCACCACCCGCCGGGGCAGGACTTCCTCGAACTGCTGCTGGCGCACCGGGCGATGCCGGAGCGCCCCGACCACGAGGAGCTGGTCGTCGTGGCCACCCGGCTCGGCGGCCTGCCGGAGGACGCGTCCGCGGCGGTCCGCCGCGACCTCCCCGACCTGGTGAAGTCCTCCGGCTGGGAGCGCAAGGGGCTTAGCCCCTCCGCCGGGCTGCTCGCCGTCCCCCTCACCCCGCTGAGCCGGGACGACATCCTGCCCCTCCTGGTGCCGGACCGGCCCGCCCGGCCGCTCCACCCCTATCTGGCCTCCGCCGTCCACTCCCTCACCGGCGGGCATCCCGCGGTGACCACCGTGCTGTGCGCGGCGGTGCTGGACGCCACCGCGCAGGGCGGCAGCGTGGGCCCGCGGGACCTGCTCCATCTGCAGGCCGAGGACGGGCGCCCGGTCACCGCGGCACTCCTCGAACGGCTGCTCCCTGACCGGCGCCAGCGCGACCGGCTGACCCTCCTCTCGCTCGCCCGCGACAGCACCGCGGCCGAGGCGCTGGCCGACCACCTGCGCCTCCAGGGCCCCGACCAGCTGCCCGCCAACTCCGCCACCGACTACCTCGAAGAGCAGCAGTGGCAGCAACTCACCCCGCCGGACGAGCCGCTGGTCACCGACCCGCTGCTGCGGGCCCTGCTCGTGCACGAGGCGCGCCGTACCTCGCGGGCGGCCGAGGACGGCCGTGGCTGGCAGGACATCCACCGCTTCCTGCGGATGCACCACGCGCAGCGCGGCGAGAGCGGCGAGGCGGACGCCCTGCGGCACACGCTCGCGGCCGGGAACGCCGAGGCCGTGGTGGCCATGCTGGCGGAGGAGTTCCAGTCGGAGCAGGACGAACACGCCGCCGCGCACTGGCTGGAGTGCCTGCGGTACGCCGCCACCGCGCCCACCCCGCCCGCCGGGGAGTGGGCCGACGAACGCGTGCAGGTCGCCCTCGGCGCGCGCGACGGCCGGTATGCGGGGCTGCACGAGATCGAGCGCTGCGTGAACCGGCTTCTGCACGCCCTGTGGCACGTGTCCGAACCGCACGCCGAGCCGGACCCCGACATGTGCAAGGCCGTCGGCGAAGAGCTGGCCTACCTCTCACCGCGGCACCCGTCCTGGCACGCCGTCCTGGGCCAGGCCGCCCGCAGCTGGCCCGGCGCGGCGCGGAAGAAGCGCCCCTTCCCCATCACCGGTCAGTGAGGAAGCATGCTGCTGCGTCTGTTCCGACGTCATCCCCGCGAGTGGGGCCCGGTCGAATGGGTGGCCGTCTTCGGACTCGGAGCCCTGGCCGCCGTCGCGGTCACCGTCGTCGTCAGCATGGCGCGGGGTCCCGGCACATGCGGTGACGATCTGCGGGACATCGACGGAGACTGCGTGGGCGTCACCGCGAACGCCTTCGAGGCCGACCCCGGCGTCGAAAGCCTCATCCGGGCGGTCGCGAAGGAGAACGCGCGGGTGCGGCAGAACGCGGAGTCCCCGGCGAGCGGACCCGAGATCCCGTACGTGCGCATCGCGCTGATGATGCCCTTCACCGCGGACGAACACAGCGCCATGACCACGGACATGATCCGCCGCGGGCTCGCCGGTGCCCTCGCCGCGCAGCGGCAGGCCAACCGCTTCGGCGGCCCGCACTACCAGCTGCTGCTCGCCCCCGACGGCCGCAACCTCGACCAGTGGGAACCCGTCGTCGCGCGCCTGGCCGAACTGTCCAAGGACACCCGCGCGCCCCTGGTCGGCGTGACCGGCATTCCGAGCAGCACACCGGAGACGCGCCGGGCCATCGCCGCGCTCAGCAAGCACAGCATCCCCACGGTCGGCCCCGTCATCACCGCGGCCACCATGAACTCCCCGTACTTCTTCAAGACCTCCGCCAACAACGACCAGTTCGCCCGCGCCCTGAAGCACTACCTGACCGAGAAGCCGGGCCAGGGCCGGGGTTTCCTGGTCTGGGACAACCGCGACGAGGACGTCTACTCGAAGGACCTGCGCAGCGTCTTCGAGAGACACTTCGGCGACGACTACGGCCTGGCCCGCCACAACTCGAACTTCACCGGCACCTCCGGAACCGACAAGGGCATCCCCCAGCGGTTCACCGACGCCGTCCAGAAGATCTGCAACGAGAAGTCCGACACCGTCTTCTTCGCGGGCCGCGACCAGGACCTGCCCGCGTTCATCGAGCGCCTGGCCCAGGAGGGCGACTGCGGCCGCACCACGAAGCTGCGCATCCTCAAGGTGGGCATCGGCCTGGAACCCACCCTCACCGCCGAGGCACCCACCCGGCGCCTGGACGACGCCCGGGCGACCATAGTGGACGCCTCCTGTGTCGACCCCGCCTGGTGGAACGGCAAGAACAAGCCCGAGAAGGCGCTCGGCCGCTTCCTCGACCGCTTCGAGGAGCTGAAGGAGCAGCACGACTTCGGCGACAAGTTCCTCGACGACGGCTACGCGGTCATGTACCACGATGCCTTCGCCCTCCTCGCAGGCGCCGTCGACCGCACCTACACTGAAATCAACGAGGGTGGCCAGCAGGCCCCGAAGTCGCCGCGCATCCCCACGAAGGACGACGTCTACAACACCCTCATCATCCCGAGCGTCTCCGGCGACTCCTGCGACTCCTGCCTGATCGGCGCGGGAGGGACCTACGGCTTCGAGGGCCCGGGCAAGAACGACCAGTGGGCCGTCTGCAAACCCGTCCCCGTCGTCGAATACCCACCCGCACCTCGCACCGGCAGACAGACTACCCTCTACCGCACCTACCGCACCGGCCCCGGGGACGACTGCCCCTCCTGAACACGGTCACGCTGGGTCCCCGTCGACGATAAGGGAGGACGGTATGGAGCCATGGGAACTCCGTCGCGCAGTTGAGGCGGGACGGGCGACCGCTTCGGAGCTGGGACTTCAGGTCAACGATGTGGTCGTCATCCACAACTCGGACCGTGTCGCGCTGCGCCTGGCCCCTTGCGGTGTTCTGGCTCGGGTCGCGCCTTCGGGACATCTGGCTGCTTCCGAGTTCGAAGTAGAGGTCGCTCGCCATCTCGCCGACGTCGACGCTCCGGTGGCTGAGCTCGACCCCCGGGCCGATCCTCACGTCTATGTGCGTGATGCCTTCGCCATCTCGCTCTGGACCTACTACGAACCCGTGGGATCAGAGATCGCCCCGGCCGACTACGCGGACGCGTTCATGCGGCACCATGCCGCCCTGCGCCAGATCGATCTGGACGCACCGCATTTCACCGATCGAGTCGCTGTGGCACTGAGAGAGGTGAACGACCGGGCGCAGACCCCCGAGCTGCCCGATTCTGACCGGGAACTCCTCAGCGACACGCTCAGTGGCCTGAGCGCCACGGTCACCATCGACACAGCCCGCGAGCAGCTGTTGCACGGCGAGCCGCATCCGGGCAACCTCCTGAACACACGGAGAGGGCCGCTTTTCGTAGACCTCGCCACGTGCTGCCGTGGGCCGGTCGAGTTTGACCTCGCCCATGCGCCCGAAGAAGTGGGAGCGCACTACGCGGGGGCTGACCACGACCTGATTCACCGGTGCCGCGCCCTGAACTGGGCGATGTTCTCGGCCTGGCGCTGGCGCCGAGACGACCAGATGCCTGACCGGGACCACTGGAGAGGGGAGGGGCTCAACCAGGTCCGTGCCGCACGTGAGCGGCGTCCCGACTGACACGTCCTGGCTCAACCGGACGGCGTGACCGGGGACCGCAGGCCGAGCCACTGCTCGGCGTCCCATGCCTGGAACCGCTCCATCTCGGTGAACCCCAGCTTCGCCGCGAGGCGCATCGAGCCGACGTTGGCGGTCTGGGTGGTGAGCACCACCGGCTCGCCGGGAAGGACGCCGTCGAACCAGTCGAGTGCCGCCACGCACGCCTCGGCGGCGTACCCGAACCCCCACGCTCGCGGCAGGAACAGGTAGCCGAGATCGGCCTTCCCCTCGGCAGCCGGGCGACGGTGCTCCGGTGCTCTCCTGAGCAGGATCTGGCCGATCATCGCCCCGTCGAGATCAACGACGAAACTCCCGGGCCACCGCTCGGGCACCCTGGGCACCTCGCGCTCAAGCTCGTCACGCGGGCGGGGGCCGCCGAGGTAGGTGTGCACCTCTGGCGAGGCGAACAACTCGATGAACGCCGCACGGTCCCGGGCCTCGGGCTCACGGAGCACGAGCCGCTCGGTCCTTACCGGGGCAGGTGGCCAGGCGACGGGTCCGAGTCCGGTCATGGCGGGCAACCTATCGCACACGCCAGCCGCGCTCGACCGCGGTGCCGCGGCCAGGGCTACGCTCCCCGCGCGTGCCAAGTCGCCCCCGTCGCCCTATTGTTGGCCGATGCGCGCCCACCATATTGACCGCCCAGCCGATCTCGACATGGTCCGTGAGTCCTATGACCGGGTGGCCGACAACTACGCCCACATGGTGCTGACGACGGGAATGGGTGATATCCGTAAGCATCCATGGCTCAAGGCGTCAATCGATGCCTTCGCCGACACCGTGAGCGGGCTCGGGCCAGTCCTCGACGTCGGCTGCGGCCCCGGAACGGTGACCGCCTACCTCGCCGAACGCGGACTCGACGTGTCCGGAGTCGATCTCTCAGCCCGCATGATCGAAAACGCGCGCCGTCTTCATCCGCAGTGCCGCTTCAGCGTCGCCTCCGCCACCGACCTCGACCTTCGCGAAGCGTCCCTCGGCGGCGTGCTCGGGTGGTGGTCACTGTTCAACCTCCCCCGCGACGTCCTTCCTCAGGTCCTCGCCCTGTTCGCGCGCGCCCTGAAACCAGGCGGACACTTCATCACCGCCACACACGTCGGCGACGAGGACGCGGTGCGCACCGAGGCCTACGGGGGTGTACCCGTTCGCTGGACGACGCACAAATGGCGGCCGGAACAACTCGTGGACCTGATCGAGCAGGCCGGACTGCGGCCGGTCGCCGAACTCCGGCTCCCCGCCGATGAGCGAACGGGGCCGGGTCTGGTCGTCATGGCCAAGCGCCCCGCCTGAAGACCGGGCACAAGACCGCACTGTGGGCCTGTTGTGATCCGGATGTCACACATTACGAGCCCAAGCGCACTCCTATAGGTCCGCCGACGATGCAATGGGGCACCGTCGATCGAAGGAGTTGTGAGGAGCCGCATGGAGATCGCGGTCGCGGCAGCCGTGGTAACGGTCTGCGCCGCGGGAGCGCGTCTGCTGTACGCCTGGATGGGCAGTCGTGCCCGCGTCCGGCTGGCCCGGCTGCGTCAGCAGGGCATCAGCGAGCGCGTGCGCGCGCTGCCGCCGGGCAGCACGCTGAGCGAGGCGCACCACGGCGACAGCATCCGGGTCCGGGTCGGCCCGCCGACGGGAGGAGCGCGTGGATAGCCGCACGAGCCATACCGTCCGCGCCCTGCCCGTGTCCCTTCCCGGCCAACGTGGTGTCTCCGTGCCTGCCCACCAAGACGAGGCGCTCCGCGAGAGCTTCTCCCGCTACTACGAGCAGCACATGGCGTCCCTGATCAGGTTCGTCATGCGCTACGGGGCCAGTCCGCACGAGGCGGCCGATGCCGCTCAGGCCGCCTTCATCGAGGGCTTCCGCGTGTGGCATCTGATCGAGTCCCCCGGCGCGTGGTTGCGCAGGGTGGCCTTCCGTCAGTACCTGCGGCAGGCTCCGCGTCCGCAGGAGGAACTCACCGACGAGGTGCCCGACCGGCCTGCCTTCTCCTGTCCGTTGGAGAGGGTCGTGCTGGCCGACCAGGAGAAGCAGGTGTTCGAGGCCCTGGCCCGACTGCCGATGAGGCAGCGTCAGGTGATGGCCTGGCTCCTCGACGGCTATTCGACGAACGAGATCGCGGAGACGTTGGAGATGCAACCGAACGCGGTCCGGCAGAACGTCGCCCGCGCCCGTGCCCTGCTGAAGGACATCTTGGGCGTGACATCCGCTGGAGGTGCGAAATGACCCATCCGGACACGGCGCTCGACGCTCTCCTCGCCGCAGCAGACGCTGCCGTACTGGATACCGTGAGCGCCAACCTCGACACCGACCGCGGCGCCGCCCTGGCGCACTGGCACGCGGTCCCGACCGAAGACGTACCGCTGCCCAGCCAGCCCGACCTGTACGCGGCGTACCGCGACATCCACATCGACGGAGCCATCACCATCCGCCCGGCGGGGACGGACGCCGACGAGCACCCCGAGGCCGCGGGCCGGACCCCGGCCTTCGCCGAGCTGGTCGCGGACGCCTACCAGGACGCCAAGCTGCTGGCCCAGCTCCTCCCGCCCGGCAGCGTCTCCGGCGACACCTGCCTGCTGCGGAATCAGCTCGACGCCCGGATCACCTACTACTACAACCGGCTCGTCGTGTCCGGTCCGTACACCGGTCAGGGCATGACCGGGACCGCCGCCATGCACTTCACGCTCGCGGTGTGGGGCAGCGCGCGCCGCGTCCGGCGGAGGCTGGGGCAGGGCCGGGAGGACGACGCCCTGCCCCCGGGGGCCGTCCTGCACGCCATCTCGTTGTGCACGTCGGTCATCGACGCGATGGAGACCATCCGGGACAGCCTCTCGGCCCGATTCGGGATCGGAGTCACCGCCGCGATGACCTGATGCGTGCCGCCGGGGGATCTCCCGCGTGATCTAGACGCAGGACGGACACAGGCCGCGGTAGGTGACCTCGGCCCCGGACACCGTGAAGCCGAACCGCTCCTCCGCCGGGAGGGCGGTCAGCGGGTCGCCGGTGGGGTGGACGTCGCGGATGGTGCCGCAGCTGGAGCACACCAGGTGCTGGTGCGCGTGGTGGGCGTTGGGGTCGTAGCGCTTGGCGCGGCCGTCGGTGGAGACCTCCATGACCTCGCGGAGGGAGACCAGCTCGCCCAGGGTGTTGTACACGGTCGCCCGGGAGATCTCGGGCAGCCGCTCCGCCGCCCGGGCGTGCACCTCGTCGGCGGTGAGGTGCACATGGTCCCCGTCGAGGACCTCCGCGACGACACGTCGCTGGGAGGTCATACGCCAGCCACGCCCTCGCAGTCGCCGCAGCAGGTCACTCATACAGGCTCACCTATTCACGTTCGGTGGGATGTCCCGATCTTACCCATGGGTCCCGGGACTCTGATGGGATCTGGGTTTGGCGTGCTTATTGACTTAGACCCTGTCCATCGTAGGATCGGTTCCGGCGATAGCCAAGGGACAGGAAGACTCCAATTCGGCAGCAGCCGGAGACGTGGGGCCCGGCCCCGACTGTTCCACCGCCCGCAGTTCCTGGGCACCTGATCCGCCTGGTCCGGAAGGATTCCCATGTCTGAGAACCATGAAGCAATCGTCGTAGACGCGAAGACGGAGGGCGAGGGCGGTGGCTGCCCCGTCGCGCACGGGCGTGCCCCGCATCCGACCCAGGGCGGCGGAAACCGCCAGTGGTGGCCGGAGCGGCTCAATCTGAAGATCCTTGCCAAGAACCCGGCCGTGGCCGACCCCCTCGACGAGGGCTTCGACTACGCCGAGGCGTTCCAGGGCCTCGACCTCGCGGCGCTCAAGCAGGACATCGCCGAGGTGCTGACCACCTCGCAGGACTGGTGGCCGGCCGACTTCGGCCACTACGGTCCGTTCATGATCCGTATGGCCTGGCACAGCGCGGGCACCTACCGGATCAGCGACGGCCGCGGCGGCGCCGGTGCGGGCCAGCAGCGCTTCGCCCCCCTGAACAGCTGGCCGGACAACGGGAACCTGGACAAGGCCCGCCGTCTGCTGTGGCCGGTCAAGAAGAAGTACGGCCAGAGCATCTCGTGGGCCGACCTCCTGATCCTCACCGGCAATGTCGCCCTGGAATCGATGGGCTTCGAGACCTTCGGCTTCGCCGGCGGCCGCCCGGACGTCTGGGAGGCCGACGAGGACGTCTACTGGGGCCCCGAGACCACCTGGCTCGGCGACGAGCGCTACACCGGCGACCGGGAGCTGGAGAACCCGCTCGGCGCGGTCCAGATGGGCCTCATCTACGTCAACCCGGAGGGCCCCAACGGCAACCCGGACCCGCTGGCCGCGGCCCGTGACATCCGTGAGACGTTCCGCCGGATGGCGATGAACGACGAGGAGACGGTCGCCCTGATCGCGGGCGGTCACACCTTCGGCAAGACCCACGGCGCGGGCCCGGCGGACAGCGTCGGCGCCGACCCCGAGGCCGCCACGATCGAGGAGCAGGGCCTCGGCTGGAAGAACACCTTCCGCACCGGCAAGGGCGCGGACGCCATCACCTCGGGTCTGGAGGTCACCTGGACCACGACCCCGACCGAGTGGAGCAACGGGTTCTTCAAGAACCTCTTCGAGTACGAGTACGAGCTGACCCAGAGCCCGGCCGGGGCCAACCAGTGGGTGGCCAAGGACGCCCCGGAGATCGTCCCGCACGCCTACGACTCGTCGAAGAAGCTCCGCCCGCAGATGCTCACCACGGACCTGTCGCTGCGGTACGACCCGATCTACGAGCCGATCTCCCGCCGCTTCTACGAGAACCCGCAGGAGTTCGCGGACGCCTTCGCGCGCGCCTGGTACAAGCTGACCCACCGCGACCTGGGTCCGAAGTCGCTCTACCTCGGCCCGGAGGTTCCGGAGGAGACCCTGCTGTGGCAGGACCCGCTGCCGGAGGCGGAGGGCGAGACCATCGGCGCCGAGGACATCGCGGCCCTCAAGGCCAAGCTCCTCGACTCGGGCCTGACCGTCTCGCAGCTGGTCAGCACCGCGTGGGCGTCGGCCTCGACCTTCCGCGGCAGTGACAAGCGCGGCGGCGCCAACGGCGCGCGCATCCGCCTGGAGCCGCAGCGCGGGTGGGAGGTCAACAACCCCGAGCAGCTCGCGACGGTCCTGCGCACCCTCGAGGGCATCCAGCGGGAGTTCAACTCCGGTGCCAAGAAGGTGTCGCTGGCCGACCTGATCGTGCTCGGCGGTTCCGCCGCCGTGGAGAAGGCGGCCAAGGACGCGGGCCACGACATCGAGGTGCCCTTCACCCCGGGCCGGGTCGACGCGACCGAGGAGCACACCGACGCCGAGTCGTTCGCGGCGCTGGAGCCGAAGGCCGACGGGTTCCGCAACTACGTCGGCAAGGGCAACCGGCTCCCCGCCGAGTACCTGCTGGTCGACCGGGCGAACCTGCTGACCCTGAGCACCCCGGAGATGACGGTCCTCGTCGGTGGCCTCCGCGTCCTGGGCGCGAACTACCAGCAGTCGCAGCACGGTGTCTTCACCGCCACCCCGGGGAAGCTGACCAACGACTTCTTCGTCAACCTGCTCGAGCTGGGCATGGAGTGGAAGTCGACGTCCGAGGCCCAGGACACGTTCGAGGGGCGCGACGCCGCGGGCAAGGTCAAGTGGACCGGCACCCGTGCCGACCTCGTCTTCGGCTCGAACTCCGAACTGCGCGCGGTCGCGGAGGTCTACGCGAGCGATGACGCCAAGGAGAAGTTCGTGAAGGACTTCGTGGCGGCGTGGACCAAGGTGATGGACCTCGACCGGTACGACCTCGTCTGACCGGTCTCCTGATCGGTTCCGCTGAGCAGCGGCCAGGCCGACCCGCACGGGTCGGCCTGGCCGTTTTTCACGGTATGGCTCACGGCATGTTGTACGGGGTGACCACCTGGATCGCCGAGGGCAGCGAGGGCCCGTCGTCGGGCAGCGCCTGGTGGGCCCGCATGATGGTCTGGCAGGCGCGGCGCATGTCCTGGCGCAGGTCGTGGTGGAGGACCGCGGAGAGGCGGCGTTCGCGCAGCAGCCGGGTGTTGTCGTGGTCCAGGTCGTGGGCGATGAACACCGCGCACTCCCGTCCGAGGGTGTCGAAGGCGTCGAGGGTCGCGGCGTTGCCGCCGCCGATGGAGTAGACGCCGATGATGTCGCCGTCGCGCTCCAGCGCCGCCAGGACGAGGTCCCGCTGGGTGGCGTCGAGGCCGTCGCTGTCGGTGACCTCCACCAGGGACCGGCCGGGGTGGGCGTTGCGCATCGCGCCACGGAAGCCCATCTCGCGCTCCTCCTCGCCTCGGAAGGAGCCCCGGCTGATGGTGACGAGGACATTGCCGGGACGGCCGCCGAGCCATTGCCCCGTGAGGTAGGCGGCGGTGGCCCCGGCGGCGCGGTTGTCGATGCCGACGTACGCCTTGCGCGCGCTGCCGGGCAGGTCGGTCACCAGGGTGACGACGGGGATGCCCGCCTCGGTCAGCCGTCCGACGGCGGCCCCGATCTCCGGCAGGTCCGGGGCCTTGAGGAGCACGCCCTGCGAACCCCGCTTGGCGATCTTGTCCAGGGCGGCGATCAGCTCCGAGGCGGGGCCGGTCTCCCGGAAGTGGAAGCGCGAGCGCACCACGGCGGGGTGGAGGGACGGCAGTTCGGCTTCGAGTGCGTCGCGTACGGCGGTGGAGAACCGGTCCGGCGCCTGCATCACGATATCGATCATGAAGGTGCGCCCCCCGATGCGCACCTGGGTCCGCTGGCGGTCCAGGTCCTTGACCGCCTGGCGCACCTCCGTGACGGTGCTCTCCCGTACGCCGCCCCGGTCGTTGAGGACCCGGTCGACGGTGGCCTCGCTCAACCCGGCCTGCCGGGCGATCTCCTTGATCGTGTAGGGGTGCCGCATGGGGATGTCCTCGATGCCGATGATGGTTTTTTGATGGGATGCTGCGGATTGATTGATGGATGGAGGTTCATAAGACTGGCAGAAAGGCAGGCACGGCGAAAGGACCGGGATGTCCCCCACCGACGCGATGACACGGACGTGGCTGACCGAGGACGACTGCGCTCTCGACGCGTTCCGCACGCTGGTCGAGCAGGGCACCGACCCGCATGACCACCCCTCGGCCGAGCGGATCGAGCAGGGCGTCCCGCTGTACGACAGCGACCGGATCCGCGACCTCGCGGCCACCGGGGAGGGGCTCCGGGCGGTCCAGGCCGAGCTGGTGCGGGCCCTGCTGGACGGGCCCGGCGTGGTGGTGCTGCGTCGCGCGTATCCGGACCCGGCCGTCGTGGACGGCGCGTCCGCCGCGTTCCGCGCGCTGATCGAGGAGGAGCGTGCGCGGGGTGGCGCCCGCGGTGACCACTTCGCCAAGCCGGGCGCCAACGACCGGGTGTGGAACGCGCTGGAGAAGATGGCCACGCACGCGCCGGAGGCGTTCGCGGACTACTACGCCAACGACATGCTGGCGCTGGTCTCCGAGGCCTGGCTGGGCCCGGCGTACCAGGTCACCTCGCAGGTCAACGTGGTCAACCCGGGTGGCGCCGCGCAGAGTGCGCACCGCGACTACCACCTGGGCTTCCTCCCTCAGGCACGGGCGGCCTCGTATCCGGCGCACGTCCACCGGCTGTCGCCCGTCCTGACCCTGCAGGGCGCGGTGGCGCACTGCGACATGCCGGTCGAGTCGGGGCCGACCCTGTACCTGCCGCACTCGCAGAAGTACGAGCCCGGCTATCTGGCCTGGCGGCTGCCGGAGTTCATCGACTACTTCGAAGGCCACCACGTCCAGCTCCCGCTGGAGAAGGGCGACGCGGTGTTCTTCAACCCCGCGCTCTTCCACGCCGCCGGGCACAACCGCTCGGCCGACATCAGGCGCATGGCCAATCTGCTCCAGATCTCCTCCGCCTTCGGCCGCGCGATGGAGAGCGTGGACCGCCAGGCGATGGCGAACGCGCTCTTCCCGGTGCTGCTGCGCCGTACTGCCGAGGGCGTCTCACAGGAGTGGCTGCACCGGGTGGTCGCCGCCACGGCCGAGGGCTATGCCTTCCCCACCAACCTGGACCTCGATCCGCCGGTCGGCGGGCTCGCCCCGCCCTCCCAGGCGGACACCCTCCGGCAGGCCGTGGCCGAGGGCTGGGCGCCGGAGCGGCTGCGACAGGAACTGCGCGCGGGCGCCGAGCGCCGCCAGAGCTGAAGGAGGCACAGCCCATCATGGGACTGCTCAACGACAAGGTCGTCCTCGTCAACGGCGGCAGCCAGGGCGTGGGCGCGGGGATCGTGCGGGCGGCCGCGCGCGAGGGCGCGACCGTCGTGTTCACCGGACGCCGGGCCGAGGTCGCCGAGCCGCTCGCCACGGACACGGGCACCCACTTCGTCCGCGCGGACCTGGCGGACCCGGAGCAGGCGCGCGGGAGCGTCGTACGGACCGTGGACACGCACGGCCGCGTCGACTGCCTGGTCAACGCGGCCGGGCTGACCTCGCGCGGCTCGCTGCTCGACACCACGCCAGAGCTGTTCGACGCGCATATGGCGATCAACCTGCGCGCGCCCTTCTTCGCGATGCAGGCGGCGGTGGCCGACATGACGGCCCGCGAGGCGGCGGGGACCATCGTCAACATCCTCTCCAACTGCGCCCACGGCGGCCCGCCGCATCTGGCGCCGTACTCCGCCGCGAAGGCGGGACTGGCGGGCCTGACCCGCAACGCGGCCTACGCCCACCGCTGGGACCGTATCCGTATCAACGGCCTCAACATCGGCTGGACGGACACCGAGGGCGAGGACGCGACGCAGCGAGCCTTCCACGGTGCGGGCGACGACTGGCGTCAGAAGGCCGCCGCGGCGCAGCCGATGGGAAAGCTGGGGCAGCCCGACGAGATCGCCGACTTCGTGGTTTTCCTGCTCTCCGAGCGCAGCGGTGTGGTCACCGGGTCGGTCATCGACTGGGACCAGAACGTCATCGGCGGGTTCGAGTGAACCGCCCCGTGGGCTGAAGGAGTAGCTGCCATGCGTATAGGCATCATGGGGCTGGGCCGGATCGGCGCGTTCCACGCACAGACCCTGTCCGGACTGGACACGGTGGACTCCCTGGTGGTCACCGATCCGGTGGCCGCCGCCACCGCAGCGGCCACCGAACGGTGGGGGGCCACGGCGGTGGACTCCCCCGAGGCCGTGTTCGCCGCCGGTGTCGACGGCGTCGTGATCGCGGCCGCGACCGACGCCCACCCCGAGCTGATCCGCGCCGCGATCGAGGCGGGGGTACCCGCGTTCTGCGAGAAGCCCGTGGCGCGCGGGATCGAGGAGGCCGCGGACGTGCTGCGCGCGGTCGAGGGCGGCGGTGTTCCGGTGCACATCGGGTTCAACCGGCGCTTCGACGCGGGCTGCGTGGCCGCGCGCGGGGCCGTGGTGAGCGGCGAGCTGGGGCCGCTGCACACCGTACGGTCCACCACGCTGGACCCGGCCCCTCCCCCGGCCGCCTATGTCGCGGTCTCCGGCGGGCTGTTCCGCGACTGCGGTGTGCACGACTTCGACATCGTGCGCTGGGTGACGGGACGCGAGGTCACCGAGGTGTACGCGACCGGCGGCAACCGAGGCGCGGCGTACATCCGGGAGGCGGGCGACGTCGACACGGCGTCCGCGCTGCTCACCCTCGACGACGGCACCATCGCCGTCGTTTCCAACTCCCGCCACAACGGCCGTGGTTACGATGTACGGCTGGAATTGCACGGTATGACGGACAGCATCGCGGTCGGCCTGGAGGACAGGCTGCCGCTGCGTTCGGCCGAGCCGGGCGCCACGTTCCCGGCCGGGCCGCCGCACGACTTCTTCATGGACCGCTTCGCCGACGCCTACCGTGCCGAACTCACCGCCTTCACCGAGGTCGTGGCGGGCACCCGGACCTCGCCCTGCACGGTGGCGGATGCCATCGAGGCGAGCCGGATCGCCGAGGCCTGTGCCCTGTCACTGCGTGAGCACCGGCCGGTACGGCTCGAAGAGGTGTGAGAGCGGGCGAGAGCCCTCTTTACCGCACCGCCGCCGGGCCGAGCGCCCCGGCGGCGGTGCGGTACGCCGCGTCGGCGGCTTCCCGTACCGGACGTGTCCGATGCGTATCGGAGAGGATCTCCACTCCCCACGGGCCGGACCAGCCGGTGGCGCGGAGCGCGGTGATGATTCCCGGCAGGGCGAAGGAGCCCTCACCGCACAGGCGACGGCGCCGTACGGTGTCCTCGAACAGCGTGCCCTCGACCCGGCTGTCCGCGTCGCTCAGCTCGACACCCACGATGCGCGGCCCCGGTACGCCCGCCAGCTCGGCCGGTGGGGTGTGGGCGCGCTCGGTGTGCCAGACGTCGATGATGAGGCCGCCCGCCGGATGGCCCGCGGCCTCGACCAGCCGGAGTCCGTCGTGCACGGTCTTGAGGTTGGACCAGGGGAGGAACTCGATTCCGAGCCGAGCCCCCACGCCGTCCGCCTGGGCGGCCAGCGCGGCGAACTCCCCGGCCCAGGTGTCGGCGTCCCACGGCCGGTCCTCGTGGTCGGGCCCCACCTTGATGTGGCGGGCGCCCAGTGCCTCGGCGGCCCGCAGGAGGTCCCGGCGTACCGCGTCGGAGGCGGTACGGCGGTCGCCGTCGGTCCACCAGTCCGTCAGGAACTCCAGCTCCAGGTGGACGAGTCCGTTGTCCTCGAAGAGCGACCGCATGCCCGCGAGCCCGTACGCGCGTTCGGCCTCCACCAGGTCCGCGTGGACCAGCCCGAACCCCCGGAATCCGGCGGCGCCCGCCGCCTCCGCCCGCTCCCGCAGCGTCAGCGCACTGCGCCCGTCGCCCCGCCCGGGCGCGGTGTCACCGGCGGTGGTCCAGCAGGTGGCGAGCAGGTCCTCGGTGGTGAGAGCGTGCTGCATGACGGGTGTCCTTCCCTTCCATGGGCCTGTCCGTGGGCCTGTTCATGGGCCTGTTCATGGGCCTGTCCGTTGACCTGGACGCACACGCTAGGCGCACGCGGGCGGATGGCTGAAGGGGCGGAAACCATCATTAGGCCCTCATACGGAAAGGCGCTCATGACAACCGTCGAAACCTCGGTGCGCGAGGGGGTGGCGCATCTGGTGCTCAACCGCGCGTCGGCGCTCAACGCGCTCGACACCGACACCGTGCTGGCCATGCGCGGCGCGCTGGACCAGTGGCGTGGCGACCCCGGTGTCCGCGCCGTCGTCGTCCGCAGTGGCACGCCACGGGCGTTCTGCGCGGGAGGGGACATCCGGGCGATCCGGGAGGCGGCGCTGCGTGGCGACTCTGCCGCCACGACGCGTTTCTTCCGCGAGGAGTACGCCCTGAACCAGGAGATCGCCGAGTACCCCAAGCCGTATCTGGCGCTGATGGACGGGGTCGCCATGGGCGGCGGCCTCGGCATCTCCGTGCACGGTGCGGTGCGGGTGGCCACCGAGCGCTCGGTGTTCGCGATGCCGGAAACCCTCATCGGCTTCTATCCCGACGTCGGCGCCTGCCACTTCCTGCCCCGGCTCGGTGGCGCGCTCGGCCGTTACCTCGGGCTCACCGGCGCCCGCCTGAGCGGGGCCGACGCGGTCAGGGCGGGGCTCGCGACCCACTTCGTGTCCTCCGCCGAGCTGACCGAGTTCACCGCCGCCCTGGACACGGCCGAGCCCGCGGAGGCGCTCGCCAAGTACGCCCGCGCCGCGCCACCGTCCGAGCTGGACGACACGGGCGACCGCATCGCCGCGGCGTTCGCGCCCGGCCCGCTGTCCGAGGTGGCCGACCGCCTCCGGGCGGACGGTTCGGTCTGGGCGGAGACGGCGCTCGGCGCCCTCGCGGCCGCGTCACCGCTGAGCCTCCGGCTGACCGACGAGATGCTGCGCCTGGGCGGACACGACAGCCTCGCCCAGTGCCTGCGCCGGGACCTGGAGGTCGCGACCCGGCTCGTCCGTGAGCCGGACTTCGCCGAAGGTGTCCGCGCGAAGCTGGTGGACAAGACCGGGGACGCGCGCTGGTCCTTCGCCTCCGCCGAGGATGTTCCCCACGAGCGCATCGCCCAACTGCTCGGCGAGTAGCGTGGGGGTGCTTCATCCGTACCACCGTAGAGGGAGTGGTGTGCCGTGCCGGGTCCGCCGAGCAGGGGTGTGCTGGTCACCGGGGCGTCCCGGGGCATCGGCCGGGCGGTCGCGCGGGCGTTCGCGGAGCGGGGCGACCGG
The DNA here is from genome assembly GCF_055591805.1 of Streptomyces sp. NPDC041200. Taxonomy (NCBI): domain Bacteria; kingdom Bacillati; phylum Actinomycetota; class Actinomycetes; order Kitasatosporales; family Streptomycetaceae; genus Streptomyces; species Streptomyces sp. NPDC041200. Next base: position 94,995 of record NZ_JBVIZF010000024.1, read on the forward strand.
GTGGCCGTGCACTACGGGACGCGGGTGGCGGACGCCGAGGAGACCCGGGCGGCGCTGCCGGGCGAGGGCCATGTCGTCATCGGTGGCGACCTCGGCGATCCGGTCGCGGCGCAGCGGATCGCCGACACTGCCGAGGAGGCGCTGGGCGGGGTCGACGTGCTGGTCAACAACGCGGCCGTGGCCACCTCGGAGAGCAACGCGCACCGGGTGGCCGACGTGTCGTACGAAGACTGGCAGCAGGTCTGGCGGCAGATGGTCGACGTGAATCTGCTCGGGGCGGCGCATGTGAGTTACTGCGTGGCGCGGCACCTCATCGACCGTGGTGTGCCCGGCCGGATCGTGCACGTCGGCTCGCGCGGGGCGTTCCGTGGCGAGCCGGACCATCCGGCCTACGGGGCGAGCAAGGCGGCGCTGCACGCGCTCGGCCAGTCGCTGGCGGTGGCGCTCGCGCCGCATGGGATCGCGGTCACCTCGGTGGCGCCCGGGTTCACCGCCACCGAGCGGGTGGCGGGGCGGCTGGCCGGGGAGTCGGGGGACGCGCTGCGGGCGCAGAGTCCGTTCGGCAGGGTCGGCACACCGGAGGAGGTGGCGGCCGCGGTGGTGTATCTGGCGTCGGCGGAGGCCACGTGGGCGTCGGGGACGGTGCTGGATCTCAACGGGGCGTCGCATCTGCGGCTCTGAGCGGAGCAGGTCACAGCGGGAGGACAGGTGTCGACGATGGACGAGGCCGAGCTGCGCCGGGCCGTGGCGGTGGCCGGTGAGCTGGCGCGGTGGGCGGCGGAGGCCATGCGCCGTCCCCGTACCGGCGGCGTACGGTACAAGGCGAACGCGGCCGACCTGGTCACTGACACCGATGAGCTGATCGAGCGCCAGGTCCGCTCCGTGCTGCTGCGCGAGTTCCCCGGACACCGGGTGGAGGGCGAGGAGTACGGGGTGCGCGAGGGCGCGGCGGGGGCGCCGAGCTGGGTGGTGGATCCGGTCGACGGCACGACGAACTACGCGCACGGGGTGGGCTGGAGTTCGTTTTCCCTCGGCCTGTCCGACGCGTCCGGGCCACTGCTCGGGCTGGTGGCCGACCCATGGCGGGGCGAGGTCTTCACGGCGGTACGGGGCGAGGGCGCCCGCCTGGACGGGGAGCCGATCCGGGTGACCGAGGCCGACGGGGTAGGGGGCCAGGTGGTGATGACGGAGTGGGCGGCCCACGCCCCGTGGCGCGGCATGGACCGGGTGCTCGCGGAGCTGTCCGCCCGTCTGTGCACCGTGCGGATCATGGGCTCGACGGCACTGTCACTGGCCCAGGTGGCGGCGGGCCGGGCGAGCGCGGGGGCGATCGGCAGGTTCCAGGCGGTGGACGGGCTGCCCGCCCTGCTGATCTGCCGGGAGGCGGGCGCGCTCGCGTTCGGCGACACCGGGCCGACCGCGGGCATTCCGTCGGGCGGGCTGCTGGTCGCGGCGCCCGGGGCGGCGGACGAGATGTACGGCATCTGGCACGCCGCCCGGGCGGGGGACGGTGGCGGTTAGCCGCGGCCGTCGCCGTCCAGATGAGCGAGGAAGTCCCGCAGGGCGGCGTTGACTTCGTCCGGGCGTTCCTGCTGGGTCCAGTGGCCGCAGCCGTGCAGGGTCACCTCGTCGTGCAGCTGGGGGACGATCCGGCGCAGTGAGGCGCGCAGGGTGTCCATGCCGCGGAACGAGGTGACCAGGTCGCGGTCGCCCACCATGTACAGCGCGGGCACCTCGATGCCACGGCCCCGGAAGGGGGCCAGAAGCTCCTGGTTGCGTTCGATGTTGCGGTACCAGTTGAGGGGACCGGTGAAGGCCCGGGTGCCGTGTTCGGCGTAGTCGCGGGCGAACACCTCGATGTCCGCCTCGGTGAGCCAGCCGGGCAGCTGCTCCGGTTCGGGCACGGTGTCCAGCAGGGCCTGGCCCTCGGGGATGACCCAGGGCCGGGGCCGCTCGTTCTTCGGGTTGTCGCCGGAGCCGCTGAACAGGATCCGGCGGAGGGACGACGCGATGTCCTGCCCCAACTCGGCGTCGGCTACGCCCAGTTGCTGGAAGTAGTTCTGGTAGAAGCCCTCGCCGTAGTACGTCCGGGTGGCCGAGGGCGGGGCCATTCCGGCGGGCAGCGCCGGTGGGACGCTCAGCCCGGCCACGGCCCGTACGACATCGGGGCGCAGCATCGCCGTGATCCAGGCGACCGGGGCGCCCCAGTCGTGTCCGACGACCACCGCCCGCTCCTCGCCGAGCGCGCGGATCAGCCCGATCACATCACCGGCCAAGTGGAGCAGGCTGTACGAGGCGACGTCCTCGGGCTGCTCGCTGCGGGCGTAGCCGCGCTGATCGGGGGCGACGACGCGGTATCCGGCCTCGGCCAGCGGGGCGAACTGGTGGCGCCAGGAGTACCAGCTCTCCGGAAAGCCGTGCAGCAGCAGGACCAGCGGTCCCTGCCCCTGCTCCGCGATGTGCAACCGCACACCGTTCACCTCGACGACGTCATGCTTGACCGGGCTGTGCACTGTGTTTCCTCTTCCGGTTGCGGCGCTCTACTGCTCAGTAACGATGCTATATGCACGCACTGCCGGTCATGGCGCGGCTCATGTCCCACAGCCGCGCCGCGACGGCGGTGTCGGCGAGGTGAGCCCACACCGGTTCGGGCCGTGGCCTGCCGCGCAGGCCGAAGGCGCTCGGCCCCCACAACTGCCCGCCGCGCACCTCGGGGTCGAGCACCGCTCGCACCGCGGACCACGCCCCGGCGTCCTTGCCCTGGAGCAGGACCCCGGCGGGCGCCGCGCGCAGCCGGGTGCCGAGGGTCCGTACGTGCACCGGTGGCCGCGAGGGCGTGAGGGAGTCCAGGGCGCCACCGGGGTGGACCACCACGCTCGCCACCGCGCTGCCGGTGGCGCGCAGACGGCGGTCGAGTTCGAGACCGAAGGACATCTGCGCCAGCTTGGACCGTCCGTAGGTGCGCTTCGGCCGGTAGTCCCGCTGGGACTGCGGGTCGTCCAGGTCCAGCCGTTCGGTCTTCGCCGCGAAGCTGCCCATGGTCACGACGCGGCCCGCGGGTGCGGCCGACAGCAGGGGCATCAGCCATGTGGTGAGCGCGAAGTGTCCGAGGTGGTTCGTGCCGAACATCAACTCGTGGCCGTCCACGGTCTCGCGGCGCGGCGGATCGTCGAGGGCGACCCCGGCGTTGTGCACCACCGCGTCGAGGTGGTTCGACTCCAGTGCGCCCACGGCGGTTTCGAGCGACGAGAGGTCGGCGAGGTCCAGCCGCAGCGCCCGCACCCGCGCACCGGGGACACGCTCGCGGATGGCCGCCATCGCGGCCTCGGCCTTCTTCAGGCTGCGACTGCCCAGCACGACAGTGGCGCCGGTCGTGGACAGCTGCTCCGCGATGAAGTACCCGATGCCCGCGTTGCCGCCGGTGACCAGGACGACGCGGCCATCGGCATGCGGCAGCCGGTGGACATCCCAGGAGGGTGGGGCGGAGGGCATGGATGGCATGGCGGCAAGCTCCCTTGCGGCAGAAGGCCCGGAGGGCCCGTATCGAGCGGGGACGCTCTGGGTGGGCGCCCCGCCATCAAAGATCGCAGCGGCCACCGACAGATCGTCGACAGATCGACTATGGATCACCGACAGCGGCACGCTCGTGAGCTGCTGGGTCACCAACAGGTTCCTCAGGCACGGAAAAGTGCGTTCTTCCATGTCAGCGGGCGCTCTCCTACGGTTCCCGAGTAACCACGAGAGAGCGTGAAGCTCACAGGGAGGCACACGGCATGGCCATCACTCTGGTGAACCCCAGCGGATTGCCCAGCATCGACGTCTACCGGCAGGTGTCGATCGCGTCCGGATCGAAGCTGGTCTTCATCGCCGGGCAGGTCGCCTGGGATGCCGAGGGCGTCACGGTCGGCGAGGGCGATCTCGCCGCGCAGGTCGAGCAGTGTTACGTCAACGTCGCCACCGCCCTGGCCGGTGCGGGCGGCTCCTTCGACGACGTGGCGAAACTGACCGTCTACGTCGTCGACTGGACGCCCGACAAGATGCCCGTGCTTCTGGAGGGCATCTCCCGGGCGACCGCGAAGCTGGGAATCACCGCGACCCCGCCCGCCTCACTGCTGGGCGTCGCGGCACTGGACGTGCCGGACCATCTCGTCGAGATCGAGGCCACCGCGGTCCTCGACTGAACGATCCTCCGCGTTACTAGGTAGACTGACCTACCTAGTAACGGAAGGGGACGCGAGATGAGCACGACCGACGCCGCGGCACGGCAGCCCGGCAGGCGGCGCGGGGCGGCGCGTGAGCGGTTGATCACCGCCGCGTCACGCCGCTTCTACGCGGACGGCGTATCCGCCACCGGCATCGACACGATCACCGCCGAGGCGGGCGTGGCGAAGATGAGCCTGTACAACAACTTCTCCTCCAAGGCCGATCTGGTGGTGGCCTACCTCGACGCGCGGCACGAGGAGTGGATGGAGCTGTACCGGCGACGGCTGGAGGGCGTCCGGGCGGGCGACGGCCGCGGCGGCGTGCTGGCCGTCTTCGACGCGTACACCGATCACGCGGCCTTCGCCTATGAGAACGGCTTCCGGGGGTGCGGTCTGCTCAACGCGGCCGCGGAGCTGCCCGCCGGGGACGAGGGACGGGCCGTGGTGCGCCGCCACAAGGAGGAAGTGGAATCCCTGCTCGCCACGCACCTGGCGGAATTGCGACCCGAGCGGCCCGAAGAGACCCGCGCGATGGCGGAGCATCTGGCGTTCCTGCTGGAGGGCGCGATGGCGCGCGCCGGTCTGGAGGGCGCGGATACGCGGCTGGCGCACGCCCGGACCATGGCGGCCGACCTGGTGGACCGGCTGTGACGGGGCCCGCCGGACAGACGGCCGGTTCGGCGGGAGTGGGGTCGCTGTGTGTGCTCGTGGCGTCGGTGCTGTGGGGCACCACGGGCACCGCCGCGACCTTCGCACCCGGCGTGGGACCGCTCGCGATCGGGGCCGTGGCCATGGGCCTGGGCGGACTGCTCCAGGCCCTCATGGCCGCCCCCCGCATCGCCCGGGAAGCGCCCGCGCTCCGTACGCGGCGCGGTGTGGTGCTGCTCGGCGCGCTGGCGGTGGGGGCCTACCCGCTGGCGTTCTACAGCTCCATGCACCTGGCCGGGGTCGCCGCCGGGACCGTGGTGTCGATCGGCTCGGCCCCGCTCGCCTCGGCCGTGATCGAACGGGCCGCGGACGGACGCCGCCTGACGCGCCGCTGGACGGTGGGCGCCGCGCTGGGGCTGTCCGGGACGGTGCTGCTGTGCGCGGCCGAGGCCGCCACGGCCGACACCGGGGCCCGTTCCGTGGGGGCGACCGTGCTCGGTGTGGCGCTGGGCCTGGTGGCCGGTGTCACCTATGCCCTGTACTCCTGGGCGGCCCACCGCCTGATCAGCGGCGGCATCACCTCCGGCGCTGCCATGGGCGCCGTCTTCGGGCTGGGCGGTCTGCTGCTGGTGCCCGTACTGCTGGCCACCGGCGCCCCGCTGCTCAGCTCCTGGTCCAACGCGGCCGTGGGCGCCTATATGGCCCTGGTGCCGATGTTCATCGGCTACGTCCTGTTCGGCTGGGGCCTGGCCCACGTACCGGCGAGCACCGCGACGACGCTCTCCCTGCTGGAACCCGCCGTCGCGGCGGTGCTGGCCGTCCTGGTCGTCGGCGAACGTCTGCCCCCGCTGGGGTGGGTCGGCATCGCCCTGGTCGTCGGCTGCCTCGCCGTACTCACCACCCCGCCCCGCATCTCCGCCCCGAAGCCCCGGACGACCGCCCCGGCGCCGGACACCGGGCCCCAGGGGGAGGGCGCGGCCCTCATCGGCGGTGGCGGGGCGGGTGATCAGCGCCGCTTCCCGCAGGCTCCGTGAGACAACGTTTCCGGGCGGCCCAGTGACGAAGGCATCAGTCAGCGCCGGGGCAGCCCAACCCATCGCCAGCGGATGAGTGCGCAGGGCTCGGCACCGTCTGCACCGGCGGTACGGCAGCGAGTTCGCGCACCGTACGGAGCACATCCGAATGTATTCGAGTGCTGTGGCCCGGCCGGGCCGCCGGGCCACAGCACGTCTCAGGCGTCGGAGACGAGGAGGGAGTCGTCTTCGGCTCGGGCGCCGGGGAGCTGGTGGCGGGCGGCGATCAGAGCGGCGTCGATGTCGCGGGTGCCGGTGGCGGTGCACAGCGTGTAGACGACGTCATCGAGTCGTTGCTGTGCCTCCGGGCCGCCTTTCTCGGCGTGCAGGGCGTGCAGGGTCTCGTACTGCTGGACGAGGTCGGCGAGAACCGCGGGGTGGGCCATCGGCAGCCACGCGGCGACCCGCTCCTCGACCAGGAAAACTTCCCCCGGCTCTGCCATCAGCCCGGCAGCGCTCAAGGACGGCGCTTCGGCTCTCGTTCGGTGCAACGACCACGAAAAGGGGAACTGAGGCATGCGACCGGGCCCTGCGCGAGCACGGCTTCGACCAAGAGCGAGCCCAGCAGTGGCGGCAGCGCGCCGCCGAGATCGCCTGGCTCGTCAGCCAGGCCCGCACGCGGCGGGTGCAGCTCGACCTCAAAAGCCTGGTGGAGTACCCGGCCCCTCTCCAAACAGGTGCATGCTCTGCGGAAGGCGGGGTAGGCACGGGCGGATTCGGATACGGGTGACGGGCCGCACGCCCTGTGGCGTGGGCGGCTCGTCGAAGTGTCCGACGGGCCTCTGAGGGCCCCTGCCGCCCGGGTGACCTCGTGAGGACGGCTGGAGACCTCATGGCACCGCAGCACCCCGCGCACCGTGACGGCGACCGGCCGGGCTGGTTCACGCGCCTGGCGGAACA
>NZ_JBVIZF010000025.1:0-97383 GCF_055591805.1 Streptomyces sp. NPDC041200
GATCAGCGGTCGATCAGAGATTGATGTCGCTGATGGAGCTGGCGACCGAGTCGAGGAAGTCCTGAATGTTCGGCGCCAGATCGGAAGAGGCGAGCAGGAAGCCGAAGAGGGCGGCGACGAGCGCCGGTCCCGCCTTCATCTTCCCGGCACGGATCATCAGTACGAGGATGATCCCCACCAGCACCACCAATGACAGGGAAATGACCACAGCTGATCAAGCTCCTCGGTCGCTCATGTCTTCACCCGGCCCCGGAAGCACGCGACCTCGCACACCCCCGCTGACAACCATCGTGCCATCAACTACGGCTCCACAGCAGCAGGGTGAGGCGACTACCTGCGTCGGCACACACCACACCCAGCCGCTTGGTACCCCGCCGGGAATGCGTTACACGGGCGGACACGGGTGACGCTCCCCACAATTCCGTGGATCAATTTTCGACCTGATCGCATAACCCGTAAGGGAATTCCGATTTCCATGAATCAGACATTCCACCGGAGGCACCTGAGGGGCATATGCACCATTTAAGGTGGATGAAACCCGACAGATCGGACAGCCTGAGTCCTCATATCGAACAGCTGGATCGCTATGTCGACTTGATAACGGTCGGCAATCGACCGGAGTGTGAACTGTATTACCGGGGAAGACGTGGACGAGGTTTTACGCAATAGAGGTTTCGGCGCTATCGTGCCTCAGATGTTCCACGCTGCCATCTCTCCCCCACGCGCAGTGCGGTCCCGGGTGCTCTCCCCCAGCTCCTGGTGGGAGGGCCTGTGACCAACTCCCTGCGCCCGCACGGTTCCCAGCGGTCCCCGCTCCCTCCGGCCCGGGAGGCCGAGGCCGAGGTATCCCCCACACCGCAGCGCGAAGAAGCAGGGCGTCAGGCGACTCCGCCCGCCGCCAGTGCCCCTGCCGGGCCGAAGCCGAAGCAGCGGGACGCGTTCTTCGACAACGCGAAGTACCTCGCGATCGTCCTGGTCGCGATGGCCCACTCCTGGGAGCCGCTCACCGACACGAGCCGCACCGCGGAAGCCCTGTACATGACCGTGTACACCTTCCACATGCCGGCCTTCATCATCATCTCCGGCTTCTTCTCCCGCAGCTTCGACATGCGGGCGGACCGGCTCAAGCGGCTCATCACCGGGGTCGCGGTCCCGTACGTGCTGTTCGAGGTCGCGTACAGCCTCTTCAAGCGCTGGGCCGACGACGACCCGAGCCACCCGATCAGCCTGCTCGACCCCTGGTACCTGACCTGGTTCCTGGTCGCGCTGTTCGTATGGCGGCTGACGACGCCGATCTGGAAGCTGGTGCGCTGGCCGGTCCCGCTGTCGCTGGCGATCGCCACCCTGGCGTCCGTCTCGCCCGACATCGGCGACGACCTCGACCTCCAGCGGGTCCTGCAGTTCCTGCCGTTCTTCGTCATCGGTCTGTGCATGAAGCCCGAGCACTTCCAGATGATGCGCGGACCCAAGATGCGGATCGCGGCCGTGCCGATCTTCGCCGGCGCGCTGCTGTTCGCCTACTGGGCGGCGCCCCGGATGAACTCGGCCTGGTTCTACCACCGCGACAGCGTCCAGGAGCTGCACGCTCCGGCGTGGACCGGCCCCGTGATGACCCTGGCCATGTTCGGCTGCTCGATGGTCCTCGTGGCGTGCTTCTTCGCCTGGGTGCCGCGGCGGAACATGTGGTTCACCGTGCTGGGCGCCGGAACGCTGTACGGCTACCTGCTGCACGGCTTCCTCGCCAAGGGCTCCCGCTTCTGGGGCTGGTTCGACATCGACTGGCTGCACAAGCCGCTGGGTGAGATCACCGTCACCGTTGTCGCCGCCAGCGTGATCACCGTGCTGTGCACCCCGCCGGTGCAGCGCGCCTTCCGCTTCGCGATGGAGCCGAAGATGAAGTGGGCCTTCCGCAAGGACCCCGCCGAGCAGGCCCGTCACCGTACGGCCGCCTGACCGCCCGCACCGCCGAAGGGCCGGGACCGTGTACGCACGGACCCGGCCCTTCTCGCTGTCCGCTCACTCCCCTCCGGGGCTCTCCCGGCGCAGCGCCGCGCGGGCGGGCAGGGCGGTCGCCGTGAGCCCGAGCGCCACGGCCGCGCCCACGAACCCGGCGTAGGTCAGCGGCGGGAGGTACGGGCGCCCGCCGGTCAGCCCGCGCACCATCGGTACGAGCGTGGCCAGGGCGATCGCCGTGCCCAGCGCGACACCGGCCATGGTCACCAGCAGCGCCTCCCAGCGCACCATCTCCAGCACCTGCCGCCGGGTCGAGCCGATCAGGCGCAGGATGCCCAGCTCCCGGCGGCGGTCGAGGACCGTCATCACCAGGGTGTTGGCGGCGGCGACCGCGGCGAAGCCGCCGAGCACCGCGGCCATGGTGCTGTTGGACCAGGCGTTCAGCGCGCGGTCCCGGTCCTGGGCGGCCGCGTAGCCGTCCCGGCCGGTGACCTGCTCGCCGAGCCGCTTCCCGAGCGCCGCCGCGACGGTGCCGTGGTCCGCGCCCGCGCCGTCCCGTACCAGCACGTCCCCGTCGAAGGGCGACGTGACGTGGGCCGCCAGGGCCGCGCGGTCCAGGGTGACCTGGGCGATGCCCAGGCCCCGGCCGTACGTCGCGACCACCTCGGGTGCGGCCTTGGTGCCGTCCGGGAGCCGGAGCCTGAGCCGGTCGCCCACGCGGACGTGCGCGGATTTCGCGAGGTTCGCGTCGACCGCGACCCGGCCCGGCCCCAGGTCCGCCAGGCGGCCGGTGCGGACGTCCAGGTCCTGTACGGCGGCCAGCGCGCGGCCGGTGCCGGAGACGCCCTGGGCCGTCGCGCCCTGCAGGCCGGAGCCCATCGGCACGAGCACCCCGGTGCGCAGCACGCCCACCGCCGCCGCGACGCCCGGGACGGAGGCGGCGCGGTCGGCCGTGTCGGCCGGGAGGCCGCCGGGGGCGGAGATGACCTGGTCGGCGACGATCCCGTCGCGTCGCTGCGCGGCCATCGCGTGGTCCTCGCTGGTGTGCATGAACACGAGCGTCGAGGAGAACGCCATGGCCAGCACGATCGGGGTGATCGCGGAGGCCAGCGGCCGGGCGTTGGCCAGGGTGTTGGCCGATGCCAGGACGGCCGGGGCCTGGCCCGCGCGCAGCGGCAGTCCGATCAGCCACGCGCACAGCCGGGCGATGAGCGGACCGAGCAGGGCCACGGCCAGCATGAAGAGCATCACGATCCCGAGCGCGGTGTTGGCCGCGTCCTCGCCGGAGGTCGAGGCGGCGATTCCGGACAGTGCGAAGCCGCCGACCAGGGCCGACGCGCCCAGCAGGGTACGGATCACCCCGGGGCGCAGCCGCTCGACGGCCGCCTCGCCGAGCGCCTGGCCGGGCTTGATCCGCGCCGGGCGGCGGGCGGCCATCAGGCCCGCCAGAAGCGAGGTGACCAGTCCCGCGCCGACGGCGGAGACCAGCGGAATCCAGGAGACCGCGGGCTCCACGGGGGCGGGGATCGCGCCCTTGTCCTTGAGCTGTCCGAACCACCAGTGCGCGAGGGCGATCCCGGGCAGGCAGCCGAGGGCGCCCGCGAGCGGGGCGACGAGCAGCGCCTCGGCCGCGATGGAGCGGCGGATCTGGCGCGGGGTGGCGCCGATGGCGCGCAGCAGGGCGACCTCGCGGGCGCGCTGGCCGACGGAGAGGGCCACGGTGCCCGCGGCGGTGAAGATGGCGACGGCGGTGGCGATCCCGCCGAAGGAGCCGCCGAGGGCGGTGAGCAGTTCCCTGGCCCCGGCGATCGAGGTGTCCTCGACCGCGCCGCGACCGTCGCCGGTGTGCACGCGCACGGCGGTGGCGTGCGGGGTCTTGCCGTGCGCCCCCTTGCCGTACGCGGCCTTCAGCCGTGCGGCAAGGTCGTCCGCGCTGGTGCCGGGGGCGGGGCGGACGAGGAGGGCGTCGACCGTACGGGGGTGGCCGGACAGGGCGCGGGCCCGGGCGTCGGCGAACCAGGCCGTGGGCCCGTCCTCGGTGGAGTGGGCGGTCCGTGCGATACCGGAGACCCGGAAGGCGTGCCGACCGTCCGGGGCGCTCACCGTGACGCGGCCGCCCACCCCGGTGCCCGCCGCGCGGGCGGCTCCCTCGTCGAGCACGACGTCGCCCGAGCGGGGCGGTGTGCCGGTGGCGAGTGTCACGCCGGTGAAGGGGGCCGCGCCCCAGCCGTGACCGGTCAGCGCCTGACCGGTCAGCGCGCCCTTCCGGACGCCGCCCAGCGGGAAGGTCACATCGGGTGCGGCGGCGGCCGTTCCGGGAGTGCGGGCGGCGGTGGTGACGAGCGCGGCGTCGAGCCGGGCCCGGTCGGGGAGCGGTTCGGACTCGTCCTCCCGGTCCTCCCCATGGCCGACGACGTAGTGCGCGCGCTGGTCCGCGGCGACGACGACCGGGGCGCCCGCGTAGCGCTCGGGGGGTACGGAGGCCCGTACGCCGGTCTCCAGCAGGATGCCGCAGGCGGACACGATCATCGCGGTCATCATCAGGGCGATGAAGGTGCCCGCGAAGGCGGCGGGCTTGAAGCGGACGGAGGCGCGGGCCAGTCCGTTGGTGAGCGCCCTCACCGGACGACGGCGAGGCCGGCGGGGGTGCGGGCGGTGAGCCGGGTCATCCGGTCGGCGATCTCGTCCGCCGGGGCGCGGGTGAGCCGGTCGGCTACGCCTCCGTCCGCGAGGAAGAGCACCCGGTCGGCGTAGCTCGCGGCCACCGGGTCGTGGGTGACCATCACCACGGTCGCGCCGAGCGTGTCCACCGCGTGCCGCAGCAGCCCGAGCACCTCGGCGGCGGTGACCGTGTCCAGGGCGCCGGTCGGCTCGTCGGCGAAGACCACGTCGGGGCGGGTGACGAGGGCGCGGGCGATGGCGACTCGCTGCTGCTGGCCGCCGGACAGCTGGCCCGGGCGGCGCCGGGCGTGCTCGTGCAGCCCGACCTGGGCCAGCACTTCCAGGGCGCGGTGGCGGTCGGGGCGGGCACCGGCGAGCCGCATCGGGAGCAGCACGTTCTGCTCGACGGTGAGGGAGGGGAGCAGGTTGAAGGCCTGGAAGACGAAGCCGAGGCGGCTGCGGCGCAGCGTGGTGAGCTTGTTCTCACTCAGTCCGGTGATCTCGGTGCCGCCGAGCCGGACGGATCCGGCGGTCGGCCGGTCGAGCCCGGCGGCGCACTGCAGGAAGGTCGATTTGCCGGAGCCCGAGGGGCCCATGACGGCGGTGAAGCTGCCGTGCGGGAGGGCGAGGCTGATGCCGCGGAGTGCGTGCACGGTGTTGCCGCCGCGGCCGTAGCGGCGCTGGACGCCATGGAGTTCGACGGCGTGGGTGGCAGGGGCGGGGTGCTGGTGCGGTGCCGGTGGCACCGCTGTCGTACGCCGCTTGCGCAGCCGCATGGTGGTGGCCCTCTCAGGAGTTCGCCCGATGTCTTTCGACGCCCTACGAACGTAGGGACCGGGGGTATCCCGGGGCCATGGCGGTCGCCGCCGTACCGAGGTGGGGTTAACCCCCGGTAAGGGGGCCCTACTGGCGGCAGATCAGCAGGAGCGCACGGTCGTCGTTGACGTCCTTCGCGACCGTCTCGATCAGGTGCCAGGCCGCGCCCTGGAAGCCGGAGGAGACGTAGCGGTCGGCCTCGCCCGTCAGGTGGTCGATGCCCTCGCTGATATCGCGATCGGCGGTCTCGACGAGGCCGTCGGTGAACAGCATCAGCACGTCCCCGGGGCGCAGGGTGCCCTTGGTGGGGTCGAACTGGGCGCCGTCGTAGACGCCGAGCAGCGGACCGTCGGCGGACTTCTCCTCCCATTTGCCGGTGCCCGCGCTGAGCTGGAGCGCGGGCAGATGACCGGCGGAGAACAGCTCGAAGTCGCCGCTGTCGAGGTCGAGTACGAGGTGGACGGAGGTCGCGAAGCCCTCTTCCCAGTCCTGGCGCAGGAGATAGCCGTTGGCGGCCGGGAGGAAGCCGTGCGGGGGCAGCGAGCCGAGGAGGCCGCCGAAGGCGCCGGAGAGCAGCAGGGCGCGGGACGCGGCGTCCATGCCCTTGCCGGAGACGTCGGTGAGGACGACTTCGAGGGTGCGGCCGCCGTTGCCGGTGCGGGCGGCGACCACGAAGTCGCCGGAGAAGGACTGGCCGCCGGCCGGGCGCAGCGCCATCTCACGGTGCCAGCCGCGCGGCAGGGCGGGCAGCTTGCTCTGGACGCGGATGCGTTCGCGCAGGTCGAAGAGCATGGTGCCGCCGCGCCGCCAGGGCACGCCGACCCGGCTGCGGAACTGGGCGATGAGCAGCCCGAAGAAGCCGACGGCGGCGACCACGAGGATGGTGCCGGGGGTGACCCGGGCGGAGGTGTCCTCCTCGGTGTACGGGCCGAGGACGGCGGACTCCACGATGAGCGCGGAGGCGGCGGCCGCGTACAGGCCGAGCAGGCTGGCGGGGCGCAGCAGCAGTCCGCCCGCGACGATCGGCAGGACGAGGGCGGAGGGGGCGCACCAGTCGGGGGTGGCGATGGTGCCGCAGGCGATGGCGGGGACGGCGAGGAGCAGCAGGGCGAGGGCGAGCCGGTCGGAGCCCTCGCCGCGGAAGTAGTCGACTCCGGCTTTGCGCACGCCGGTGCGAGCCCGGTGCAGAGCTTTGCGCATCCGGGCCATCGGAGTGTCCGCGCCGCCAGTCATTGCATCGGGACCCTACCCACCCGTTCGGACGCGCGTCGATTCGTGGCGCGTTGAACCACCCAGCCAGGGGGGCAATCGTAAGCGATATTCGTTCGCGCGTACGGGAAACCGCTGTTGGGGATGGGGATATGAGCGCGGAGCGGGGGGTACTCGATCGGCTGTTTGGGGTGATTGGTACGGAAAGCTGGTACTCGCGGCCGGTGTCGTACCCCGAACGCGGGAGAAAACCGCGTTCCGGCGGGAGTTGACCGAATGCGAGCGCTCGATGGTCTCAGCTCGCCGGCCTCAGAGGGTGTCCGCCTACGACCGCTGGCAGCCGGGGCACCAGAACAGATTCCGGGCGGCGAGTCCCGCGGTGCGGATCTCTCCACCGCAGACGTGGCAGGGCTGCCCGGCCCGGCGGTAGACGTAGACCTCGCCGCCGTGGTCGTCGACGCGCGGCGGACGGCCCATGGCCTCGGGGGTGTGCTCGGGGCGGACCGTGTCGATCCGGTTGTTCCGTACGCCCTCGCGCATCAGCTCCGCGAGGTCGGACCAGATCGCGTCCCATTCGGCGCGGACCAGCCCGCGGCCCGGCCGGTACGGGTCGATGCCGTGCCGGAACAGAACCTCGGCGCGGTAGACGTTGCCGACGCCCGCGACCACCTTCTGGTCCATGAGCAGCGCGGCCACGCTGACCCGGCTGCGGGAGACCCGGGCCCAGGCGTCGCCGCCGTCGTCGCCCGTGCGCAGCGGATCGGGGCCGAGCCGCTCGTGGATGGCCTGCTTCTCGGGCTCGGTGATCAGGGCGCAGGCGGTCGGCCCGCGCAGATCCGCGTACCCTCCGGGGCCCGCCAGCCGCAGCCGCACGGTCTCGGTGGGCGGTGGGGCGGGGGCCGGGCCGAAGGTGTACTTGCCGAACAGCCCGAGGTGGACATGGACCCAGCCGGTGGCCGCGAAGTCCAGGAAGAGGTGCTTGCCGTGCGCCTCGGCGTGCTGGAGCACCTGCCCGTCCACGAGGGCCGCCCCGTCGGCGAACTTCCCCTGGGGACTGGTGGCCCGCACGGACCGGCCGCCGAACCGTTCGAGGTGGTCGGCGGCCAGTCGGTGGATCGTGTGCCCTTCGGGCATCAGTCGCCGGCGGGGTGATGGGCCGGGACGGGCGGCAGTTCGCCGGTGGTCTCGTAGTCGGCGAGCATGGCGATGCGGCGGGTGTGGCGCTCCTCGCCCGAGTACGGGGAGCCCAGGAAGATCTCGACGAACTTGATCGCCTCTTCCCGGGTGTGCATGCGCCCGCCGATGCTGATCACGTTGGCGTCGTTGTGCTCGCGCGCGAGGGCGGCGGTCTGTTCGCTCCAGGCCAGCGCGGCGCGCACTCCCTTGACCTTGTTCGCCGCGATCTGCTCGCCGTTGCCGGAGCCGCCGATCACGATGCCCAGGCTGTCGGCGTCGGCGGCGGTCCGCTCGGCCGCGCGCAGGCAGAACGGCGGGTAGTCGTCCTGGGCGTCATAGATGTGCGGGCCGCAGTCGACGGGGTCATGGCCGCCCGCCCGGAGCCACTCCACGAGGTGGTTCTTCAGTTCGTAACCGGCATGATCGGAGCCGAGGTACACGCGCATGCCCAGAGTGTGGCATGGCTGTGTCTTTTTCGCCGAGCCGGGTAGGCGCTCCGTTGATTCCTCCGCAACACCAAGGAACCTCATGGAAACCTCAAGTAACAATTTGAAATCGAAGGTTCACCTGTTGGTTCTCCTGAGATTCACTGGCGTCGCTCCTCTTTCGGAAGCAAAGGATCGAGCCATATGAGCGCACAACCAGAGACTTCCCCCGATGGCCTGAAGGCCGGTCTCAAGAACCGCCATCTGTCCATGATCGCGATTGGCGGAGTGATCGGCGCCGGGCTGTTCGTCGGCTCCAGCGCCGGTATCGCCAAGGCCGGGCCGGGCATTCTCGTCTCCTACGCACTGGTCGGCCTCATGGTCGTCCTCGTGATGCGCATGCTGGGCGAGATGGCGGCCGCGAATCCGACCTCCGGCTCCTTCTCCGCCTACGCGGACCGGGCGCTCGGCCGCTGGGCGGGCTTCTCGATCGGCTGGCTCTACTGGTTCTTCTGGGTCGTGGTGCTGGCGGTCGAGGCGACCGCCGGTGCCAAGATCCTGGAGGAGTGGTGGCCCGCCGTACCGCAGTGGGGCTGGGCGCTGATCGTGATGGTCGTGCTCACCGCCGCCAACCTGGCCTCGGTCGCTTCCTACGGTGAGTTCGAGTTCTGGTTCGCCGGGATCAAGGTCGTCGCCATCGCCGCCTTCATCGTCATCGGCGGGCTCGCGGTCTTCGGCCTGCTGCCCGGATCCGAGAACGAGGGCGCGGGGCTGTCCAATCTGACCGCCCACAGCGGCTTCCTGCCCAACGGGCCGGGCGCGATCCTCACCGGTGTGCTGCTGGTCGTCTTCTCCTTCATGGGCAGTGAGATCGTCACCCTGGCCGCCGGTGAGTCCGCCGACCCGCAGCGGGCCGTCTCCAAGGCCACCAACAGCGTGATCTGGCGTATCGCGGTCTTCTACCTGGGCTCGATCTTCGTCGTGGTCACCCTGCTGCCCTGGGACTCCAAGTCGATCACCAAGGACGGCAGTTACGTCGCCGCGCTCGAATCGATCGGCATTCCGCACGCCGGTCAGGTCATGAACGTCATCGTGCTGACCGCCGTGCTCTCCTGTCTCAACTCCGGCCTCTACACCGCCTCCCGGATGGCCTTCTCGCTCGGGCAGCGCGGTGACGCCCCGGCCGCGTTCGCGAAGACCAACGCGCGCGGCGTGCCGCAGGCCGCGATCCTCGGCTCGGTCGTCTTCGGCTTCGTCGCGGTCTGGTTCAACTACCAGTGGCCGGACACGGTCTTCGAGTTCCTGCTGAACTCCTCGGGCGCGGTCGCGCTCTTCGTCTGGCTGGTCATCTGCTTCACCCAGCTGCGGATGCGCGGCATCATCCTGCGCGAGAACCCGGACAAGCTCGTCGTCCGGATGTGGGGCTTCCCGTATCTGACCTGGGCGACCATCGGGATGATCACGTTCGTGCTGCTCTACATGCTCACCGACGACGCCGGTCGCGAGCAGGTGCTGCTGTCCACCCTGGTGGCGGTGCTCGTGGTGGGCTTCGCGCTGGTACGGGAGCGGATCACCGGGCCCAAGACGGTCGCCCCCGCCGAGAACCCCTCCAAAGAGTCCGTGTCCTCGTAAGCCCCGGACCACCACCGGATGACGCGTCGGGCGGGCTGGTCTTCCGACCAGCCCGCCCGCGACGTGTGAGGAGTGCGGCTCAGCCGCGGCGGCCCACCAGCTTCCAGGCGGTCGGCAGCGCGCCCATCGCCAGCGCCGCCTTCAGCACGTCACCGACCAGGAACGGGGTCAGACCGGCGGCCACCGCCTGGCCGAGCGAGCTGTCCGTGGCCAGCGCCAGGTACGGGACGCCGATCGCGTAGATGATCGCGGAACCCACCGCCATGGTGCCCGCGGTGCGCAGCGCCCCCCGGTCACCGCCGCGCCGGGCCAGCGCGCCCACCACGGTCGCGGCGAGCAGCATGCCCAGCACGTAGCCGAAGGACGGCATGGCGGCTCCGGAGTCGCCCTCGGCGAACCAGGGCATGCCCGCCATCCCGGCCAGCGCGTACAGCGCGAGCGACAGGAAGCCCCGGCGGGCCCCGAGCGAGGTGCCCACCAGCAGCGCGGCGAACGTCTGGCCGGTCACCGGCACCGGCGAGCCCGGGACCGGCACCGAGATCTGCGCGGCGAGCCCGGTGAGCACGGCGCCGCCCACGACGAGCGCGGTGTCACGGGCGAGAACACGCCGGGCGGGAAAGACCGCGTCGGCGAGGACCGTACCGGTCGGGACGGCGGCGGAAACACTGCTCATCAGCGGAACTCCGAGGTCAGAAGGGGTGGACTACGCGACGGTAACCCGGCGCGGGAGCACCGGGCACCATCGGATGACCACAAAGGCGGGGCTCCGCGCTTGGCGTCTTCGGGCAGATGGGGGCGATACGGAGCGTGACCGCGATGTCCGATATCCAGAAAAGTTTGACATCAATGTTGTCCTGATCGGACACCCACCTTCACACTGGGGGCGTTTTGCATCCGCCCGCCCCTCACACAAGGGACAGAGACCAGTCATGAACCCGACACCTGCGTCCCCAGCGCCGCAGAGCGGCACGAAGGCGACCGACGCGGGCGCGGACGCCTCGCCTCCGCTCTCGCACGGCCTCAAGCAGCGCCACCTGTCGATGATCGCCCTCGGCGGCGTGATCGGCGCCGGGCTGTTCGTCGGCTCCGGCGCCGGAATCGCCGCCGCCGGGCCCTCGATCGTCCTCGCCTACGCGCTCTCCGGGCTGCTCGTGATGCTCGTGATGCGGATGCTCGGCGAGATGTCGGCGGCCAACCCGGCCTCCGGTTCGTTCTCCGTGCACGCCGAACGGGCCATCGGGCCGTGGGCCGGGTTCACCGCGGGCTGGATGTTCTGGGTGCTGCTGTGCGTGGGCATCGCCGCCGAGGCGATCGGCGCGGCCGGGATCATGGTCCACTGGTTCCCGGGCACCGAGTCCTGGATGTGGGTCGCCGTCTTCATGGCGATCTTCTGCGGCACCAATCTCGCGGCCGTCAGCAACTTCGGCGAGTTCGAGTTCTGGTTCGCCGCGCTGAAGATCGCCGCGATCAGCGTCTTCCTCGTCCTGGGCGCCCTCGCCATCCTCGGCATCCTGCCCGGCACCGACTCCCCCGGCAGCAACAACCTCACCGGCGAGGGCGGCTTCATGCCCAACGGCACGGACGGCCTGGTCGTCGGTCTGCTGGCCTCCGTCTTCGCCTACGGCGGCCTGGAGACGGTGACGATCGCGGCGGCCGAGTCCGAGAACCCGGTCAAGAGCGTCGCGGGCGCCGTGCGCACCGCCATGTGGCGCATCGCCCTCTTCTACGTCGGCTCGATGCTCGTCGTCGTCACGGTCATCCCGTGGAACGACAAGGCGGTCGTGAAGGACGGCCCGTACGTCGCGGTCCTCAACCACCTCGACATCCCGGCGGCCGGCAACATCATGAACGTCATCGTCCTGGTCGCCCTGCTCTCCGCGATGAACGCCAACATCTACGGCGCCTCCCGCATGTCCTACTCCCTGGTCACCCGCGGCGAGGGCCCCGCCCTCCTCGGCCGCGTCTACGGCGGCGTCCCCCGCCTCACCGTCCTCGCCTCCTCCTTCTTCGGCTTCGTCGCGGTGCTGCTCAGCTACTGGTGGCCGGACACCATCTTCAAGTGGCTCCTCAACATGGTCGGCGCCGCGGTGCTGGTCGTCTGGACCTTCATCGCCGTCTCCCAGCTCGTGATGCGCCGCCGCATCCAGCGCGAGGCCCCCGAGAAGCTCGTGGTCAAGATGTGGCTCTTCCCCTACCTGACCTACGTGGCCCTGGCCGCCACCATCGGCGTCCTGCTCCTGATGCTCCGCGAGGACGAGACCAGCACCCAGCTGTACTTCACGGTCGGCCTGACGGCGGTGCTCGCGATCATCGGCTACGTCCGCCAGAAGGCGGTGTCGGCACAGCGCTGACCGTCACCCCCTCCGCTTCCCGAGGCGGGGCAGGCCCTACATCCGTGGGCCTGCCCCGCCTCGGCCCTTTGGGGCAGACCTCCGAGGCTTCACCGGCGGAGAAAGTTCTTACTGGTAGCGTGCAGTTGCAAGTTAATTGCAATAAGCGTCCGGAGGGCTTGGCATGGCCATCTACACACTTCCTGAACTTCCGTACGACTACTCGGCGCTGGCGCCGGTCATCAGCCCCGAGATCATCGAGCTGCATCACGACAAGCACCACGCCACGTACGTCAAGGGCGCGAACGACACGCTGGAGCAGCTCGCGGAGGCGCGGGACAAGGACCAGTGGGGGTCGATCAACGGGCTGGAGAAGAATCTGGCCTTCCACCTGTCGGGCCACATCCTGCACAGCATCTACTGGACCAACATGACCGGCGACGGTGGTGGTGAGCCGCTGGCGAAGGACGGGGTGGGCGAGCTGGCCGATGGCATCGCCGAGAGCTTCGGGTCCTTCGACCGGTTCAAGGCGCAGCTGACCAAGGCGGCCGGGACCACCCAGGGGTCGGGGTGGGGTGTGCTGGCGTACGAGCCGGTGAGCGGGCGGCTGGTGGTGGAGCAGGTGTACGACCACCAGGGGAACGTGGGGCAGGGCTCGGTGCCGATCCTGGTCTTCGACGCCTGGGAGCACGCCTTCTACCTGCAGTACAAGAACCAGAAGGTGGACTTCATCGAGGCCATGTGGGAGGTCGTCAACTGGCAGGATGTCGCCCGTCGCTACACGGCTGCCAAGGAGCGCGCCCACAACCTGCTGCTCGCGCCGTGATGGGCCTCCTGCTGACGTGATCGTCTTCTCAGCCTTCACGGGCAGGCGGAAAAAGGGCCCCCGCGCGGTCGAGTCGCGCGGGGGCCCTGCCGTATCGAAGGGTGGGTGTCAGTCGAAGATCGGGCCGACCGTGCGGGTGCGCTTGATCTCGTAGAAACCCGGGATGGAGGCGACCATCAGGGTGCCGTCCCAGAGCCGGGCGGCGGCGTCACCCTTGGGGGCGGGGGTGACCACCGGGCCGAAGAAGGCGATCTGCTCGCCGTCCGAGCCGGGGACCGCGATGACCGGGGTGCCGACCTCCTGGCCGACCAGGTCGATGCCCGCCGCGTGGGAGGCGCGCAGCTCGGTGTCGTAGGCGTCGGAGTCGGCCGCGTCCGCGAGGTCGGCGGGCAGTCCGGCCTCCTCCAGGGCGGCGATGATCGTCTCGCGGTTCTTCTCCAGGCCCTGGTTGTGGAAGCGGGTGCCGAGGGCGGTGTAGAGCGGGCCGAGGACGTCACTGCCGTGCTTCTGCTCGGCGGCTATGCAGACCCGGACCGGGCCCCAGGCGGTCTTCAGCAGCTCCTGGTACTGCTCGGGCAGCTCGTCCATCTTGGGCTCGTTGAGCACGGCGAGGCTCATGACGTGCCAGCGCACCTCGACGGGGCGGACCTTTTCCACCTCCAGCATCCAGCGCGAGGTCATCCAGGCCCACGGACACAGCGGGTCGAACCAGAAATCGGCGGGAGTCTTGACTGTTTCGGTCACGGTCTCTCCTCAGACGGGCGCGCGTGGATAAAGAAGTATCGGGAGTTGTCTGGTACCGACAACGTGGCCGGGCCCGAAGACCATTCCCGATACCGAGCGTCAGTGCCGCGTGACATGATTCCCGCTGTCCGGAATGGCGAGAGGGACACGAGGGGAGCCGCTACGTGCCCGGTGAGAACCTGACCCGTGACGAGGCCCGCGAGCGGGCGAGGCTGTTGTCGGTGGACGCGTACGACGTGGCCCTCGACCTGCGGTCCGCGGTCGGGGCGGATCCCGGACCAGGACCGCGCACCTTCCGCTCGACGACGACCGTGCGCTTCCGCTGCGCCGAGCCGGGGGCCACGTCCTTCGCCGACCTGGTGGCCCCGGAGGTCGTCGCGGTGCGGCTCAACGGGCGGGAGCTGGACCCGGCCGCCGTCTTCGACGGGACCCGGATCGCCCTGGAGGGGCTGGCGGGGGAAAACGAGCTGGTGGTGGACGCGCGGTGCGCGTACAGCCGCACGGGCGAGGGGCTGCACCGCTTCGTCGACCCCGAGGACGGCGAGGTGTATCTGTACACCCAGTACGAACCGGCCGACGCCCGCCGGGTATTCGCCAACTTCGAACAGCCCGACCTGAAGGCGCCGTTCACCTTCTCGGTGACCGCGCCCGAGAGCTGGACCGTGCTGAGCAACGGGACGGCCGCCGGAGTCGAGCCGTCCGGTGACGGCGACGGGGCCGCGACCACCCGGTTCACCCCGACCCTGCCCATCTCGACGTACATCACGGCCGTCGTCGCGGGCCCTTACCACTACGAGAGCGACCGCTACCGCCGCACCCAGCCGGACGGCTCGGTGCTGGAGGTCCCGCTCGGCGCCCTGTGCCGCAAGGGGCTCGCCAAGCACTTCGACGCGGACGACATCTTCACCGTCACCAAGCAGGGCCTGGACTTCTTCCACGACCACTTCGACTATCCGTACCCCTTCGGGAAGTACGACCAGGCGTTCGTGCCGGAGTACAACATCGGCGCGATGGAGAACCCGGGGTGCGTGACCTTCCGCGAGGAGTTCGTCTTCCGCGGCAGGGTCACCCAGGCGTCGTACGAGCACCGGGCGACGGTCATCCTGCACGAGATGGCGCACATGTGGTTCGGCGACCTGGTCACCATGGAGTGGTGGGACGACCTGTGGCTCAAGGAGTCGTTCGCCGACTTCATGGGGGCCTTCGCGCTGGTCGGGGCGACCCGCTTCACCGACGGCTGGATCACCTTCGCCAACCGCCGCAAGTCCTGGGCGTACCGGGCCGACCAGCTGCCGTCCACCCATCCCGTCACGGCCGACATCCGGGACCTGGAGGACGCCAAGCTCAACTTCGACGGGATCACCTACGCCAAGGGCGCGTCGGTGCTCAAGCAGCTGGTGGCCTACGCCGGGCAGGACGCCTTCCTGGAGGGCGCCCGCCGCTACTTCAAGCGGCACGCGTACGGCAACACCCGGCTGACGGATCTGCTGTCGGTGCTCACCGAGACCTCCGGCCGGGACATGGCGGCCTGGTCGCGTGCCTGGCTGGAGACCGCGGGCGTCAATGTGCTGACCCCGCAGGCCGTCTATGACGCCGAGGGGCACATCACCGAGCTGTCCATCCTCCAGGAGGCCGGGTCCGACAGCCATCCTTCGCTGCGCCCGCACCGGGTCGCGGTCGGGCTGTACCGGAAGGACGCCGCCGGGGAGCGCCCCGGGGCGCTGTTGCGCTACGCCCGCGCCGAGGTGGACGTCGACGGTCCCCGTACGGTCGTCAGCGAGCTGACCGGGGCCGAGCGGCCCGATCTGATCCTGGTCAACGACGAGGACCTCACCTACGCCAAGGTCCGCTTCGACGAGGCCTCGCTGGACACCCTGCGCGAGCACCTGGGCGAGCTGAGCGACCCGCTCGCCCGCGCGCTGTGCTGGTCCGCGCTGTGGAACCTCACCCGGGACGGGCTGATGCCCGCCCGCGACTACCTCGCGCTGGTGAAGCGATTCGCCGGGGCCGAGAGCGACATCGGCGTGCTCCAGATGGTGCAGTCGTGGGCGCTGTCGGCCCTCCATCACTACAGTGCGCCCGCGCGCCGGGCGGAGGCCGGGGGCCAGGTCGCCGAGAGCGCGCTGCGCGAGCTGCGGCTCGCCGCGCCGGGCAGCGGACACCAGCTCGCCTGGGCGCGGTTCTTCGCCCAGGTCGCCTCCGGCGACGCCGAGCTGCGGATACTGCGCGGGCTGCTGGACGGCTCGGCCCGGATCGACGGGCTCGAGGTGGACCAGGAGCTGCGCTGGACGTTCCTGGCGTCGCTCGCCGCGCTGGGGGAGGCCGACGAGAAGGCGATCGCGGCGGAGCTGTCCCGCGACGACACCGCGTCCGGCAAGCGCCATCAGGTGCGGTCGCTGACCGCCCGGCCCTCGGCCGCGGTCAAGGCCGAGGCGTGGGCGGCCGTGGTGGACACCGACCGGCTGTCGAACGCGCTGGTGGAGGCCACCATCGCGGGCTTCGACCAGCCGAACCAGCGCGAGCTGCTGGCGCCGTACGCCCCGCGCTACTTCGAGGTGATCGAGCGGATCTGGCAGGAGCGGTCGATCGAGATCGCCATGGCGATCGTGCGCGGGCTGTTCCCGGCCACGCAGGGCGATGCCACCACCCTGGCGGCGGCCGACACCTGGCTGACCGGTCACCCCGAGGCGCCGTCCGCGCTGCGGCGGCTGGTGCTGGAGGCCCGCGACGATCTCGCGCGGACCCTGCGCGGACAGGAGTGCGACGCGCGGGCCGCCGGATGACCGCCGGATGACCGATCGCGGCGGGGGCCCTTTCGGCATTCGAACTGCCGTACTTTAGTGCGGTGTTGTCCGGTTTTGTCGACGGTTCTGTCACAGCGGTGAGGGGGGTGGAGCGGGCGGGAATGGCGGGGTCATGAACCACAACACACCGCTGTCCCCCCGCCCCCTCCACCACCTCTCCGACGCCCGCCGCCGCGTCCTGACGACGCGCCAGCTGCGGGAGCACGGCGTGACATCGGCGCAGACCGCCGAGCGCTGCCGGGCCGGTGGCCCCTGGCAGCGCATGCTGCCGGGCGTGCATCTGCTGCACCCGGGCCCGCCGACCGGCGAGGAGCGGCTGTACGCGGCGCTGCTGTACACGGCGAGCCGCGGCCACGCGGGGCCCGGTGGCGGTGACGGATCCGTGGCGGACGGCCCGTACGGCGAGGCGATGATCACCGGACTCCCGGCGCTCGCCCTGCACCACTTCTCCTCCGCTCCCCCGCTGGCCTCCCTCGACCGCGTCGACATCCTGGTGCCGCGCGCCCGGCGGCTGCGCTCCACCGGCTTCGTGCGCTTCGTCCGCGCCCACCCCCTGCCGGCGCCGCAGGACCGCGCCGGGATGCCCACCGCCCCGGTCGCCCGGGCACTGGCCGACGCGGTGGCCCGGCTCTCCGACGCGGTGACGGTGCGCGCGCTGCTCACCGAGTCCGTACGCCAGGGACACTGTGACGCCGCGGCCGTGGTCACGGAGTTGAGCGGGGCACGGCTGCTGTCCCGGCCGCATGTCGTCGACGCCGTCGACGCGCTGCTCGCCGAGGGGCGGGCCATCGCCGAGGGCCGGCTGTACGACATGGTGCGCGGCTACGGTCTGCCCGAGCCGCTGTGGAACGTGGAGCTGCGGATGCCAGGCGGGCCCGCACTCGGCGGGGTGGACGCGTACTGGCGGGACCAGGGCGTCGCGCTGGAGATCGACGCGCGGGCGCCGCGCCACGGCGGGCCCGTCCCGGGCACCGCCCAGGCCCGTCGGCGCGAGCATCTGGAGGGGATGGGCATCACGGTCGTGCGCGTCACGCCCAAGCGGCTCCGGGAGAGCCTGGAGGAGCAGGCCGCGGTGGTCCGTACGGCGCTGATCGCGTCCGCCGACCGCGGCCCGGCTCCCTATGTGATGCTCCTGCCGCGCTGAATCCCGGAGCGGCGGCCCGTCAGGGCTTGCGCAGCAGCAGTTCGGTGTTGCGGTCGTCCGGGTCACCGGCGAGGGTCTGGCTGGCGCCGGGGGCGTTGAAGGCCAGTTCGCGGTAGAGCGCGGCGAGTCCGGTCTGGGACAGGTCCTCGAAGTCGGTGCGGCGCGGGGCGGCCGCCTCGATGAGCGTGGTGAACAGGGACAGCGTGCCGTCCTCGTTGTCGACGACCTCGATGACCCGGGCCAGCTGGGGGAAGTCGACGTGGGAGGCGGTGGTGATCTCCCAGAAGGTGTCGCGGGGGGTGATCTCGTTCTGGTGGCTGTGGCCGTTGATCCAGGCCAGCACCTGGGGGTGGCTCTGGAAGAGGGAGACCACCTCGTCACCGCCGTGCCGGGCCTCGCCCGGGCGGGCCGGGTCGGCGTTCATGTTGCTCAGGCTGTCGCTGTAGTGGTGGCTGTAGACGATGACGTAGTCGTCCTTGTGCTCCTTCAGCGTCCGCTCCAGCCACTTCAGCTGGGCGGTGCCGATCGAACCGGTGTAGTGGCCGCCCGGGTCGGTGGTGTCCAGGCTGATGCCGACGACGTTCTCGGAGATCCGGAACGAGTAGTAGAGGGTGCCCTCTTCGAGGTTGGCCCGGGTGTAGCCGTGGCCGACCGGGCCCGACCCGGCGGCCAGCGGGTCGAGGTGCGCGGCCAGGTACTCCTTCTGGGTGAAGGGCGCGCGGCGCTCGTCCGGGGTGACCGTGCGCATCTCCTTGGCGTGCGCCTCCACCAGCGCCTTCATGTCGGTGCCCTTGGGGTCGGCGCCCTTGCGCTGGCCCTTGTAGATCGCCGCGGCCTCGTCGGCCGGGATGAGCTGGAGCTTCCGCTTGCCGGTCGCGATCTCCGCGAGGTAGTCGCGGCCGAACGAGTAGACACCGCCCGCCAGGTCGTCGTGGTTGCCGATGGTCGAGTACCACGGCAGCCGCAGACCGGGGCTGTTGACGGTGCGCAGGGCGGCGTCGAGGAAGCCGTCGATGCGCGGGAAGCCGAGCTGCTTGTCGGAGTCGCGCAGCGCCTGCTCCGGGTGCCAGAACTCCTTGAGCCCGCTGTTCTGCACGCCCTCGTAGTGGCGCGGATCACCGGTGTTGGGGGTGATCCGGCCGCCGTTCATGGCGGTGAGGAACCAGTCCAGCTCGATCTTCGAGTTGTTGTCGGTGTTGTCACCGGTGGTCATCACGAAGGAGAGCGGGGCGCCGGTCGCGGGGCCGCCGCGCAGCCCGTTGACCCGCTCGATGAGGGAGGCGAGGCCCACGACGGTGAGCGCCTCGTGGGGGCGCCAGGCGCCGGTGCGCCCGGAGCGCAGGAACTCGTAGCGCAACGGGTGCTGGACGTCGGACAGGTGCATGTCCGTCAGCTGGACGAACGAGGCGAGGGCGGTGCGCCGGTCCTCCCGGCCCGCCTTCGCGCCGGTGATGTCGGTACGTACCCGGCGCTCCCAGCCCGGGCCGTCACCGAGGCGCCGGTAGCCGCCGGAGTCGGAGGTCGGCGCGGAGAAAGTCTCCAGCGTGGTACCGGCGTCGGAGGGGGCGGCGGGCGCCTGGGCCACCCTGCGCCCCGCCACCTGTGCCGTGGCGGGCGACGATGCCTTTGCCGATCCGCTGCCGGGCCCGAAGGCGATGCCGAGGCCGGCCGTGGCGCCGGTGGCTGCCGCGGCGGTGAGAAAGGTGCGACGGTCGAGCGCGGCGACCGCGGAGGCG
Organism: Streptomyces sp. NPDC041200; assembly: GCF_055591805.1. Lineage (NCBI taxonomy): Bacteria > Bacillati > Actinomycetota > Actinomycetes > Kitasatosporales > Streptomycetaceae > Streptomyces > Streptomyces sp. NPDC041200. The sequence goes on from NZ_JBVIZF010000025.1 coordinate 19,457, forward strand.
GCGGACCGTATGCGGGACATGCGCGATCTCTCCCCGAGTGATTCGCGAAGCGGGTGGACAGCGGCGGCTGTCCTCACCTCGGATCGTTGGCATCGGGGATGGCCTGAGAGTGAACGACGTGGCAACGCCGGTAGCCGATCTCCTCACGTCGATCTTCGTGAAGAAAACGGCCATCGCACCCTCGTGAACAGGAATTCTTCCGCTCACTTCGTGTTCACTCGCGCGGGAAGCCCGGGGAGCCCCGGCCCGTGCGACATTGGTCACGGAAAGGTCACGGCGAGGCCTGAGACACTGGCCGGAGGGGTAGGCGCCGCGAAGAGACACAACCAAGGAAAAGGGTTCATATGAGGATCGGAATCGTCGGAGCGACCGGCCAGGTCGGCGGAGTGATGCGGAGGATACTCGCCGAGCGCGACTTCCCCGCCGACCAGCTGCGGCTGTTCGCGTCCGCCCGTTCCGCAGGCCGCACGCTGCCCTGGGGCGGCACCGAGGTCACCGTCGAGGACGCGGCCACGGCCGACTACTCCGGCCTGGACATCGTGCTGTTCTCGGCGGGCGGCGCCACCTCCCGGGCGCTGGCCGAGAAGGTCGCCGCGCAGGGCCCGGTCGTGATCGACAACTCGTCCGCCTTCCGGATGGACCCCGACGTTCCGCTGGTCGTCTCCGAGGTCAACCCGCATGCGGCGGTGCAGCGCCCCAAGGGCATCATCGCCAACCCGAACTGCACCACCATGGCCGCCATGCCGGTGCTGCGCCCGCTGCACCAGGAGGCGGGGCTGACCGCCCTGGTCGCCACCACCTACCAGGCCGTCTCCGGCTCCGGGCTCTCCGGCGTCGCGGAGCTGGACAACCAGATCCGCAAGGGCGCCGAGCGCGCGGCGGAGCTGACCCACGACGGTTCGGCGGTCGACTTCCCCGAGCCGGAGGTCTACGCCCGCCCGATCGCCTTCAACGTGCTCCCGCTGGCCGGGAAGATCGTCGAGGACGGCCGTCTGGAGACCGACGAGGAGCAGAAGCTCCGCAACGAGAGCCGCAAGATCCTGGAGATCCCGGACCTGAAGGTCTCCGGCACCTGCGTCCGGGTCCCGGTCTTCAGTGGCCACTCGATCCAGGTGAACGCCCGCTTCGAGCGTCCGATCAGCGTCGAGCGGACCGTGGAGCTGCTGGCCGGAGCCCCGGGCGTGGCCCTCAGCGACATCCCGACCCCGCTGCAGGCCGCGGGCCAGGACCCGAGCTTCGTGGGCCGCATCCGGGTGGACGAGACGGTCGAGAACGGCCTCGCGCTGTTCCTGTCCAACGACAACCTGCGCAAGGGCGCGGCGCTGAACGCGGTGCAGATCGCCGAGCTGGTGGCGGCCGACCTGAGCTGACGTCCCCACCCGGAGGGGGAGCGGCCGCGGCCGCTCCCCCTCCGGCGTTCCCGAGGCCGGTTATGTACCGGCGCGGACCGCTTCCGACGTGCGAGGATGGCAATCCGCCTGACGCATGGCGTACCGCACATACCGCACATGACGAACGGGAGAGAGCCGACGTGCCTGGTACCAACCTCACCCGGGAGGAAGCGCAAGAGCGAGCGCGCCTCCTGACCGTGGACGCGTACGACATCGAGCTGGACCTGAGCGGCGCGCAGGAGGGCGGCACGTACCGCTCGGTGACCTCGGTGCGCTTCGACGCCGCCGAGGCGGGTGCGTCCTCGTTCATCGACCTCGTGGCGCCCACCGTCCACGAGGTGGTCCTCAACGGGGACGTCCTGGACCCCGCCGAGGTCTTCCAGGACTCGCGGATCGCGCTGCCGTCGCTGCTGGCCGGGCGCAACGAGCTGCGGGTCGTCGCCGACTGCGCCTACACCAACACCGGTGAGGGGCTGCACCGCTTCGTCGACCCGGTCGACCAGCAGGCGTACCTCTACACGCAGTTCGAGGTGCCGGACGCCCGCCGGGTGTACGCCAGCTTCGAGCAGCCGGACCTGAAGGCCACGTTCCAGTTCACCGTGACCGCGCCCGAGGGCTGGACGGTGATCTCCAACTCGCTGACGCCCGAGCCCAAGGACAACGTCTGGCGCTTCGATCCGACGCCGCGCATCTCGACGTACGTCACCGCGCTCATCGTCGGCCCGTACCACAGCGTGCACAGCAGCTGGGAGGGGAACGGCCGGTCGGTGCCGCTCGGCATCTACTGCCGCCCCTCGCTCGCCGAGTTCCTCGACTCGGACGCCATTTTCGCGGTGACGCGGCAGGGCTTCGACTGGTTCGAGGAGAAGTTCGACTACGCGTACCCGTTCGCCAAGTACGACCAGCTCTTCGTGCCGGAGTTCAACGCGGGCGCGATGGAGAACGCGGGCGCGGTGACCATCCGCGACCAGTACGTGTTCCGCTCCAAGGTGACGGACGCGGCGTACGAGGTGCGCGCCGAGACCATCCTCCACGAGCTGGCCCACATGTGGTTCGGCGACCTGGTCACCATGGAGTGGTGGAACGACCTGTGGCTGAACGAGTCGTTCGCCACCTACACCTCCATCGCCTGCCAGGCGTACGCGCCGGGCAGCAAGTGGCCGCACTCGTGGACCACCTTCGCCAACTCCATGAAGACGTGGGCCTACCGGCAGGACCAGCTGCCGTCCACCCACCCGATCATGGCCGAGATCAGCGACCTGGACGACGTCCTGGTCAACTTCGACGGCATCACGTACGCCAAGGGCGCGAGCGTGCTCAAGCAGCTCGTCGCGTACGTCGGCATGGACGAGTTCTTCCGCGGCGTGCAGGCGTACTTCAAGCGCCACGCGTACAAGAACACCCGGCTCAGCGATCTGCTCGGCGCGCTGGAGGAGACCAGCGGGCGCGATCTGAAGACCTGGTCGAAGGCGTGGCTGCAGACGGCCGGCATCAATGTGCTGCGGCCCGAGATCGCCACGGACGCCTCCGGCACCATCACCTCCTTCGCCGTGCGACAGGAGGCCCCGGCGCTGCCGACCGGCGCCAAGGGCGAGCCGACCTTGCGCCCGCACCGCATCGCGATCGGGCTGTACGACCTTGACGCGACCGGCAAGCTGGTCCGCTCCGAGCGGATCGAGCTGGACGTGGACGGCGAGCTGACCGAGGTGCCCGCCCTGGTCGGCACGCAGCGGTCCGCCGTCATCCTGCTCAACGACGACGACCTCTCGTACGCCAAGGTCCGGCTCGACGCCGATTCGCTCGCCGTCGTCACCGAGCACCTGGGCGACTTCGAGGCGTCCCTCCCGCGGGCCCTGTCCTGGGCCTCCGCCTGGGACATGACCCGGGACGGCGAGCTGGCCGCCCGCGACTACCTGGCGCTGGTGCTGTCCGGGGTGGCCAAGGAGTCGGACATCGGCGTGGTGCAGTCGCTGCACCGCCAGGTGAAGCTCGCGCTCGACCTCTACGCCGCGCCCGAGTGGCGTGAGACCGGGCTCGCCCAGTGGACCGAGGCCACGCTGGAGCATCTGCGCGCCGCCGCCCCCGGCAGCGATCACCAGCTCGCCTGGGCGCGCGCCTTCGCCGCGACGGCCCGAACCGACGCCCAGCTCGACCTGCTCGCCGGGCTGCTGGACGGCAGCGAGACGATCGAGGGCCTGGCCGTCGACACCGAGCTGCGCTGGGCCCTGGTGGAGCGGCTCGCCGCGACCGGGCGCGCCGACGAGGCCGAGATCGCCGCGGAGCTGGAGCGCGACAAGACGTCGGCGGGCGAGCGGCACGCCGCCACGGCGCGGGCCGCGCGGCCTACGGAGGCCGCCAAGGCGGAGGCGTGGGCGTCGGTCGTCGAGGGCACTGCGTCTGATTCACAAGCGGGGCTGCCGAACGCGGTGCAGGAGGCCGTGATCGGCGGGTTCGTCCAGACCGATCAGCGGGAGCTGTTGGCGCCGTACACCGAGAAGTACTTCGCGGCGGTCAAGGACGTCTGGAACGTCCGCAGCCATGAGATGGCGCAGCAGATCGCGGTGGGGCTGTACCCGGTGCTCCAGGTCTCCCAGGCGACGCTGGACGCCACGGACGCGTGGCTGGCCTCTGCCGAGCCCAGTGCGGCGCTGCGGCGGCTGGTGACGGAGTCGCGGGCGGGTGTCGAGCGCGCCCTCAAGGCGCGCGCGGCGGACGCGGCCGCGGGCTGACGCGGGCAGCGGCGGCGGTGCGAGCCCCTGCGGCTCGCCCTGCCGCCGGGCGCGGGGCGGGCCGCCCCTGGGGCCGGGGTTTCGTCGCCGGGTGCGGGCCGGTGGCCGGTTTGTGCCCACCCGTCCCGCCCCGCGGAACGCCTGCCCACAAACCGGCTAGTCTCGGCCCAGTTCGAGCAGGACCTCGGCCAGCTCGACGTGGGGGTCGGGGAGGGCTTGGCGGGCCATGGGGCCGTACTCGCGCAGCAGCCGCGGATGGCGTTCGGCGGCGGTGCGCAGCCACCGCTCGGCCTCCTCCGGGCGGCCGAGCCCGCGTACGGCCTTGGCCAGCCAGTACGCGGCCTCCGCGTGGTCGCCGTCGTGCGCGGCGTGCAGCAGCGGTACGGCGTCGGCGTAGGCGCCCCGCCGCACCATGCTGCGGCCCGCGAGGAAGGCGGGCGGGACGAAGCCGGTGCGGGCGGCGCGGACGTACCAGCGCTCGGCCTGCTGAGGGTCGCCGCCGCGCTCCTCGGAGGTCCGGCCGAGCCACCACGCGGCGCCCCCGTGGCCGAGTCCGGCGGCGCGGTGGAACCAGATCTCGGCGGTGCGCCGGTCCCCCGCCTCCTCGTGGACGCGGCCGATGTCGTACGCGGCGGAGGCGTCGCCCTCGCCCGCTGCGGGTTCGTAGTACGGCACCATGAGCGTGCCCTTGGCGCCGCCCGCCTGGTACAGCATCCGGCCGAGGGCGAGCAGGGCGCGCGGGGTGCCCGCCTTGCGGTACCACTCGGCGGCCTCAGGGAGCCGGTGGATGTGGTCGAGGGCCTCGGCGTAGGCGTACCAGGCGTCAGGCCCGCCGTCCTGGGCACGGGCGCGCAGTTCGGGGAGGCGGTCGCGCCACTGGGCGGCGCCCTGCCGCGCGGGGTCGGCGCGGATGGCGGCGACGTCCTCCAGGGCTCTGATGACCCGTTCCTCGCTCTCCGAGAACGGGTCCCAGTTCTCCGGGTCGATGCCGGTGGACAGCAGCCACTCCTCGGCCTCGTCCAGCCGCCGCTGGCGGGTGCACAGCACGCCGAGGTTGTAGCAGGCCCAGAAGTGTCCGCCGTCCGCGTCGTCGGCGGTGCGGTACCAGGTCTCCGCGGCCCGCAGCTCGCCGCGCTCCTCGGCCCAGACGCCGAGCACGAACGCGGCGCCGTCGTAGCCGCGTTCATGGGCGCGCTCGACCAGGGCGCGGGCCTCGTCCCGGCGGCTCGCGTCGCGGGCGGTGAAGATGGCCTGGTCGACCAGGGCCTTGACGCTGCCGACGGCCGCGGCGCGGGCGTACAGCGCCTCGGCCTCGGCGACCAGGTACGGGCAGGTGTCGTACATCCCCTGCCGCTCGGGGTCGAGCAGCGCGCGCAGCGCCTCGTACGCGGCGTCGGGGTCGCCCGCGGCCTCCGCCGCGGCGAGGGCGTCGCGCCAGCCCGCCAGCTCGTCGAGCAGGTCCTCGATGACCTTGCGGGTGCGGGTGGCGACGTCGTCACCCTCGGCGGACGCCTCGGCCAGCCGCTCCAGGGCGGTGTCCCACTCGCCCCGGGCGGCCAGCATCACGGCGCCGTCGGTCTTGCAGGCGACGCTGCCGAGCGCGGCCCCGCGCCCGTACCACTCCTCGGCACCGGCCGGGTCACCCGCCTCCTGGAGGAGCCGGGCGAGCCCGAGGGCGCAGCCGCCGTCGCGGTCGGCGGCGGTCCGGTACCACCGTTCGGCCTCGGCGAAGTCGCCGCGGCCCTGGTGGCATACCGCGAGGGTGCGCGACGCGTCCGCGTCCCCGGCGTCGGCGGCCCTGGCCCACCAGGGCAGGGCCTCGTCCAACTGACCGCGCTCCGTGAGGAGTTCGGCGTACGCGCGGTACGCGCCCGGCTCCCCGGCCGCCGCCGCGGCCCGCAACTCGGCTGCCTCGTCACGCCTTTCACCGTTTTCACGGCTGCCACCGGGGGTTTCCGCAGGAGCCGCGCCGGACGTCCCGTGCGAAGGATGATCGACCATCACCCGATGGTGCCAGAGTGATCAATCCTGCTCGGCACGGGCCCTGCGCCGGGCCAGCAGCGCCTCGCGGCGCTCGTCGAACTTGGTGGCCTGGTCGTCGAGCCCGCCCATGTAGAGGCCCAGTTCCTCCTGCGCCTTGAGGCCCTCCGGGCCGAGCCCGCCGATCTGCAGCACCTTGAGGAAGCGCAGCACCGGCTGGAGGACGTCGTCGTGGTGGATGCGCAGGTTGTAAATGCCCCCGATCGCTATCTGCGCCGCGGCCCGCTCGAAGCCGGGCATGCCGTGGCCGGGCATCCGGAAGCCGACGACGACGTCGCGGACGGCGCACATGGTCTGGTCGGGCGCCAGCTCGAAGGCCTTCGCGAGCAGGTTCCGGTAGAAGATCATGTGCAGGTTCTCATCGGTGGCGATGCGCGCCAGCATCCGGTCGCAGACCGGGTCGCCGGAGTGGTGCCCGGTGTTGCGGTGCGAGATGCGGGTGGCCAGCTCCTGGAAGGCGACGTAGGCCACGGTGTGCAGCATGCTGTGGTTGTTGTCGGACTCGAAGCCCTCACCCATGTGGGTCATGCGGAACCGCTCCAGCTGCACCGGGTCGACGGCGCGGCTGGTGAGCAGGTAGTCGCGCATGACGATGCCGTGCCGCCCCTCCTCCGCCGTCCAGCGGTGCACCCAGGTGCCCCAGGCGCCGTCGCGGCCGAAGAGGGTCGCGATCTCGTGGTGGTAGCTGGGGAGGTTGTCCTCGGTGAGGAGGTTCACCACGAGCGCGATCCGGCCGACGTCGCTGACCTTGGACTGGTCGGGCGCCCAGGCCTCGCCGCCCATGATCCCGTCGAAGTTGCGGCCGTCGCTCCACGGCACGTACTCGTGGGGCATCCATTCCTTGGCGACCTTCAGATGCCGGTTCAGCTCGGTCTCGACGACCTCTTCGAGTGCGTACAGGAGCTGGGTATCGCTCCACACGGCCTGACCGTTGCGGCTGGAGGGGGCGAGGGTCACTGCGAAGCTCCTGGGGACGGGAACGGTGGACTTTACCTACGGCTCCGTAGGTTACGACACCGTAGGTTAAAGCGAAAATAAACCGCTCCGGTCCGGGGCGTTGCGGCCGCGGATACGGGACGGATCGCGCGGATACGACGAGGGCGCCCCCGGCCGGTTCGGCCAGGGGCGCCCTCGCAGCGCCGTTCAGCGCTTCGTCTCTCGTTTGCCCGTCGTCAGTCGGTCTGCTGCGGACCGGACTTCTTGTCACCCAGCATGACGAGGCCCGCGATCACCAGGAACAGGAGGATCGGGGCGACGACGAAGAGGCCGAGCGTCTCGGCGACGCTCAGGCCCGGACCCGGGTCGTCACCGTCGTCGCGGGTGAGCGCGAACGCGGGGGACGACATCAGCTGCATCGCCGTCGTCGCGGCGATGACGGCACCGGCGCGCACGGCGTTCTTTTTGACCTTGTAGCTCACACGTTCAAGCTATCGGACGCCCGCGAGTGGCGCGTGCGCGGGGTGGCCCTTAAGGCTTCTGGGCCCGGTGGACGGTCACCGGCAGCAGCCGTGGTGTGGCACGGGTCTCCTGGACCCGCACCCGGACCGCGTCGGCGGTCACGGCCGTGGGCAGCGCCAGAACGCGCCGCGCGCCGATGGTGGTGCCGGAGGCGATGTCCCGCCAGGTCCCGGCGGTCCGCGCCTGTACGGTGAACGCCTCGACCCGCTGCCCGTACCGGATGTCCTCGCCGAGCCGCACCCGGTCGAACGTCACGGGGTCGCCGCCGGTCGGCAGGCCGGAGCCGTAGGTGTTCCGTACGGCCGTCCCGAAGGCGGTCAGGGACGCGACGTCGGCGTCGTCGATCCGGCCGTTCTTCGCGGGCGGGACGTTGAGCAGCAGCGAGGCGTTGCGGCCCACGCTGCGCTCGTACAGCGACATCAGCTGCGCGGCCGTCTTGGGGCGCTCGGCGGGGTGGTGGAACCAGCCGGGGCGCAGCGAGACGTCCGCCTCGGCCGGGTACCACTGGAGGTACTTCACGCCGGGGGCGGTCAGCTTCGCGCGGGAGCCGATGTCGGCGTCGGTGGAGTCGTTCGGCAGCCCGCCGCCGATCACGGTCCCGGGGTCGACGGCGGACGGGGTCACCGACCACTCCGTCTCGCGGGCCACGCCGTCCTCGTTGCCCACCCAGCGCACGCCCTGGGCGCCCTGGAAGACGACGGTGTCCGGGGAGAGGGCGCGGATCAGCCGGAACCAGTTGGTGACGTTGTACTTCTGCGTGACCCCGGCGCCCGACCAGGGGTTCGCGCCGTCCAGCCAGAACTCGTCGACGGGGCCGTACTGGGTGAGGATCTCGTAGATCTGGTTGAGGTAGTACGCGTCGTAGTCGTCGGCGATGAAGCGGAGGCTGGGCAGCTTGCCGGAGGCGACGTCGGCGGCGCGGTCGTCGCCGGGCACGAGGGTGGGGATGGTGCGCTCGGTGGGCGTGCTTCCGTTGCCGTACCGGCCCTGCCCGGCGGGGGCACGGCCCGCGTCCTCCAGCGCCATGCGCTCCGGCAGCGACAGCTGCCCGCCGTTCGCCTGCTTCTCGCGGACCTTCTCGACCCACTGGGCGTGCCAGGCGTGCGGCAGTTCGGCCCCGTCGGCGGGCGACAGGTACACCCCGACCTTGAGCCCCTCCGCGCGGGCCGCCTTCGCGTACGCCCCGAGCACGTCCCCGTCGGGGTTCTTGCCGCCGGGGCCGCGGGTCCACCAGGGGCTGGCGGCCACGTCGTGGTCCGTGTAGCGGCTCGGGTAGAGCGTGAAGCCGTCGTGATGCTTGGCGGTGAGCATGACCTGCTGGGCCCCGGCCGCCTTGTACGCGCCCATCCACTGGCCGAAGTCGAGCGCGGCGGGGTCGAACCGCTTCGGGGCCTCGGTTCCGGAGCCCCATTCGCGGTTGGTGAAGGTGTTCATCCCGAAGTGGGTGAACGCGGTGACCTCGCGCTCCTGCCAGGCGAGCTGGCCGGGGGCGGGGACGGTGTGGACGGCCTTGTCGATGATGCGGGCGGGGGTGTCGCAGGCCTCGATGACGTGCGTCGACGCGTTGGGGATGGGGGTCTCGCAGGCGTCCTGGGCGGCGGCGCCGCCCGTGGGTATCAGCGTCGCCGCGGCGGCCATGGTGGCGAGGGCGAGGGTGCGGAGTCTTCGGGCGGGTCGTCGTCCGGGCATGGATCCCCTCCACAATCATGGTTGTGTCCATGACACCCATTTCCCCGCCCCGCCCCTACCCGAACCCGGGGGCTACATCGGGTCGGTCAGGGTGGTCATCAGGGCGTGGAGGCGGGGGGAGGCGGCCAGTGCCTCCAGGGTCACCGGCTTTCCCGCCGCGTCGGCGATCGGCAGCCGCCAGTTCGGATACTGATCCCACGTGCCCGGCAGGTTCTGCGGCCGCCGGTCCCCCACCGCGTCCGGCAGCCACACGCCCACCATCCGCGCGGGCGTGCGCAGCAGGAAGCGGTGGACGGCCCTGATCGCGGCCTCCTCGTCCCCCGGGCCCTCCGGCAGCAGGCCCAGCCGTCCCAGCAGCTCCGTCCACTCGGCGACCTCGGCCGCCTCGGCCGCCCGCTCGGCCGCGAGCGGGCGGGTGAGCAGGCCCAGCCGGTGGCGCAGGGCGACGTGGTCGCCCGTGAGCCGGGCCGCGGTGCTGGGGAGGTCGTGCGTGGTGACCGTGGCGAGGCAGTCGGCCCGCCATTCCCCGGGGGCCAGCGGGCGGGCGGCGCCGCCGCCGTTCCAGTCGCGTTCGAACCACAGCACCGACGTCCCGAGCACACCCCGCCCGGCCAGAGCCTCCCGTACGCCCGGCTCGACCGTCCCCAGGTCCTCGCCTATGACGACGGCACCCGCCCGGTGCGCCTCCAGGGCGAGCGCGCCGAGCATCGCGTCCGCGTCGTACCGCACGTACGTGCCCTCGGTCGGCGGCCGTCCCTCCGGGACCCACCACAGCCGGAACAGGCCCATCACATGGTCGATGCGCAGCGCGCCCGCGTGCCGCAGCAGGCCGCGCAGCAGCTCGCGGTACGGGGCGTAGCCGGTGGCGGCGAGGGCGTCGGGGCGCCAGGGCGGGAGGCCCCAGTCCTGGCCGCGGGAGTTGAAGGCGTCGGGGGGCGCGCCGATGGACATGCCGGAGGCGAAGACGTCCTGCAGGGCCCAGGCATCGGCGCCGGACGGGTGCACCCCGACGGCGAGGTCGTGCACCAGCCCGATGCCCATGCCCGCGTCGAGCGCCGCGCGCTGGGCGTCGGCGAGCTGGCCGTCGGTGAGCCAGGCGAGCCAGGAGTGGAAGTCGGCGCGGTCCAGGTGCTCGCTCCGGGCACGGGCGGTGCGGGCGGAGCGCGGGTCGGCCAGGCCGCCGGGCCAGGCGCGCCAGTCGGGGCCGTAGGCATCGGCGAGGGCGCACCACAGGGCGTGGTCCTCCAGGGCCTGGCCGCGCTCGGCGAGGAAGTCGCAGTAGGCGGCGCGGCGGCCGGGGCTGAGGGGGACGGCCCGTACCAGCTCCAGGGCCTCGCGCTTGAGGGCCCAGACCGCGTCCCGGTCGATCAGCGCGCCGTCGCGCAGGACGGACGTACGGAGCGCGGCCGCGGCCTCCAGCAGCCGGTCGACCCGCTCACGGGCGGCGCCGCCCAGGTGGGCGTATTCGGGCACGTTCTCGACCCGCAGGTGGACGGGGTCGGGGAAGCGGCGCGAGGAGGGGCGGTACGGGGACGGGTCGGTGGGGGCGGCCGGAGTGCCGGGCACCGCCGAGTGCAACGGGTTGAGCTGGAGGAATCCGGTGCCGAAGGCGCGCCCGGACCAGGCGGCGAGGTCGGTCAGGTCGCCGAGGTCGCCCATGCCCCAGGAGCGGGCGGAGAGCAGCGAGTAGAGCTGGACGAGGAAGCCGTGGCTGCGGGCCGGGGGCGACGGCATCCGGTCGGGGGCCACGATGAGGGCGGCGGTGGCGGTGCGCCCGTCGGGGGCGTGCGCGGTGAGGGTGTGGATACCCAGGGGTAATCGCGCGCCCGGTTCCGCACCCAGTTCCGTGCCCAGGGAAAATTCCGCGCCCGGTTCCGTGCCCGGGGGCGCACCCTCAGTCACACCCGGAGCCCATGGCGCGCCCAGAGGCGCGCCCGGGGGTAATAACGGGCCCTCGACGGCCACCCGCCCCCACCCGCGTGGCGCGCCGTCCTCGGTGCGCACGCGCAGCTCCGTACCGTCGGGCAGGGCCTCGGCCAGGCCCAAGCCGTCGGGCAGGGCCTGGCGCGGCGTTCCGCCGGGGCGCAGGACCACGCAGGGGGGCAGCAGCCGGTCGCGCTGTCGGCGCTCGTGCCGGTCCAGCGCGTCATTCACTGATCGGGGGGTGGAGGCGTCCACGCCCAGCGCGGCGAGTACGGCCACGACGGTGTCCTCGGGCACCTGGACGGTGCGACCCGGGGCGGGCTCGTAAGAGGTGGCGACACCGTGCAGCTCGGCGAGCCGCGCTCTGCCCATCAGTACTCCATCGGCTCCATGGCCGCGCCCGCGCCGGTCCCGGCGGCGGTGGGCTCACTGGTCAGAGGCAGTTCGGTGGCGAGCGGGGGCTCGCTGGTCAGGGGGATGTTGTCGGCGTGTGGGGGTTCGCTGGTGAGGGGCGCCTCGGTGGCAACCCCGGACCCGAAGCCGTCCAGTCCGCACAGTCCGCAGTCGGGGTCGGAGACCCCGGCGAACGGGTCCGGCTCGCGCACGGCTTCGGGCACGCGTTTGGACAGGGCGGTGGGGAGAAGAGCTGACGCGGCCACACGGACCTCCGTGGGGTGTCGGCAGTGTGTCAATGACGAGGCCTACCCACTCAATCCAGCCGCAGACGTAAACGACACCCGGACGTGCCGTACGTCACACCCGCGGGACAGGCGATTTCGCGGCTGAGAGGGGTCGGGAACACAGAGCTTACGGACAGGGACCGCCTTCATCCGTCAGACTTGCGGAGGCGACACGACGGCGCGCGGGGGGCGGCTCCATGGGGGGCGCACATCCGTCGGCACTACCGCGCTCGCGGCAATGCCGACAGTTCGGTCATGCGCGTTGACACCCTCACCGGCGTACTGGTGGGCTCGTCGCCGATTGGCGCCTTGTGCGGCCAGATCGACGGGGCCAGCTATCTGAATCGAGGAGACGCCCGTGCACTTCCGGGGGAAGAGGCCGAGGGCAGTGGGGGCGACGGCCATGGCGGCCGCGGTCATCGGCGGACTGCTCGGCGGCGCCCAGGGGGCGAGCGCCGCACCCGTGGACGATCCCGGCACCGCCGGGGCCTCCACACCGGACCGGAACAGCGCGGGGGACGTACCGCCCGTCTGGCCGCGGCCCCAGTCGCTGCGCGCGCAGGGGGCGGACGTGGCGATACCCGGCGAGGCCACGCTCATAGCCGACGGCGACGCCGATCCGTACGCACTGGACGCGCTGCGCGCCCTGCTGCACGACGCGGGGGTGCGTACGGTCAGCGAAGCCACCCCAGGGGGCACGCCCCCAGCGCGCGGGCTCGTGGTGCACGCCGGAGGCAAGGGCGCACAGGGCGCGTTGCGCGCGCTGCGGGCGCCGGAGCGCGGCGACCTCCCGTCCGGCGGCTACCGGCTGGCCACCGGCCGGGTGGACGGGCGGGCCACGGTCGCGCTGGACGGCGTCGGGCGGGACGGCCTCTTCCACGCCGTCCAGACGCTGCGCCAGCTGCTCGTCCAGCGGCCCGGCCAGGACACCCGGGCCTTCGCCGGGGTCACCGTCCGCGACTGGCCCGGTACGGCGGTCCGCGGCACCACCGAGGGCTTCTACGGCTCCCCCTGGTCGCACCGGGACCGGCTGGCCCAGCTCGACTTCATGGGCCGCACCAAGCAGAACCGCTACCTCTACGCGCCCGGCGACGATCCGTACCGCCAGGCCCGCTGGCGCGATCCGTACCCCGCCGAGCGGCGCGAGGAGTTCCGCGAACTGGCCACCCGCGCCCGGGCCAACCACGTGACCCTCGGCTGGGCGGTCTCCCCCGGCCAGGAGATGTGCTTCTCCTCCGACAGCGACCGGAAGGCGCTGCTGAAGAAGGTCGACGCCATGTGGGCGCTGGGGGTGCGCTCCTTCCAGCTCCAGTTCCAGGACGTCAGCTACAGCGAGTGGCACTGCGGCAAGGACGCCGACACCTTCGGCTCCGGTCCCGAGGCGGCCGCGAAGGCGCAGGCCACGATGGCCAACGCACTGGCCCGGCACATCGCCGGGCGGCACCCGGACGCGGCTCCGCTCTCGCTGATGCCGACCGAGTACTTCCAGGACGGCGACACCGAGTTCCGGCGCGCGCTGGCCGCCGAGCTGGACACGGCCATCGAGGTGGCGTGGACCGGCGTCGGCGTGGTGCCCAGGACGATCACCGGCGGTGAGCTGGCCGACGCCCGGGCCGCCTTCGGCCACCGGCTGGTCACCATGGACAACTACCCGGTCAACGACTACGCCCAGGACCGGATCTTCCTCGGCCCGTACACCGGCCGGGACCCGGCCGTGGCCACCCAGTCCGCCGCCCTGCTGGCCAACGCCATGGAGCAGCCGACCGCGTCCCGCATCCCGCTGTTCACGGCGGCCGACTTCGCCTGGAACCCGCGCGGCTACCGCCCCCAGGAGTCCTGGCAGGCGGCCATCGACGACCTGGCCGGGCCCGACGACAAGACCCGCGCGGCGCTGCGCGCGCTCGCCGGGAACGACGCGTCCTCGGTGCTCAGCGCCGACGAGTCCGCGTATCTGCGCCCCCTGACCGACGCCTTCTGGGCGACGGTCGGCCGTACGGACGTGGGGCGGCTGGACCGGGCGGCGGACCGGCTGCGCGCGGCGTTCCGCACGATGCGGGACGCGCCCGAGCGGCTGTCCGGGACGCTGGGCGAGGACGTACGGCCCTGGCTCGACCAGCTCGGGCGCTACGGCGACGCGGGCGTCCAGGCCGTGGACATGCTCACCGCCCAGGCGCACGGCGACGGCGACAAGGCCTGGACGGCGCGGCTGGCGGTGGAGGGACTCCGCGAGAAGATCGCGGACAGCCGGGTCACGGTCGGGAAGGACGTGCTGGACCCGTTCCTGAAGAAGGCCCTGGCCGAGGCGGACGGCTGGACCGGCGTGCACCGGTCGGGCAAGGAGAAGCTCCGTACGCACGAGGCCGATCGCGCGGCCGCCGACGGCAAGGCGACCACCACGGTGGTCTCCCCGGGCAAACCGGTCACCGTGCGCTTCGGCCGCACTCGCCCGCTGGCCTCGGTCTCCGCGCTCACCGGGCGGTCAGCGGAGGACTCGGGCACGGTCGAGGCCCATGTGCCGGGCGAGGGCTGGCGCAGGCTCGGCGCGCTGGCCTCGGACGGCTTCACCCAGGTCGGCGGCAAGGGCCTGCGGGCCGACGCGGTCCGGCTGAGCTGGGCGGCGGGCACCGCCCCGCCCACGGTGCACGAGATCACCCCCTGGTTCGCCGACACCCCGGCCGCCACGCTGCGGCTGTCCCGGGGGTCTGTGGACGCCGAGGTCGGCGGGCAGTCCGCGACCATCGAGGCCGAGCTGACCTCACTGCGCCCCGGCGATGTGAACGACAAGCTCACGCTGCGCACCCCGCACGGCATCACGGCCCGGGCCCCCGAGGCGGTGACGGCCCCGCGCGGGGCCACGGCGACCGTCCGGATCGAGGTGTCGGTCGACAAGGACACCAAGCCGGGCACGTACGCCGTCCCGGTCCGCTTCGGGTCGGAGAAGCGGATGCTGACGGTCCGGGCCCTGCCGCGCACCGCCGGCCCCGACCTGGCCCGCGCGAAGGGGACGAAGGCCAGCTCGTCCGGCGACGAGACGCCCGACTTCCCGGCGTCCGCGGCCGTCGACGGCGACGCCAAGACCCGCTGGTCCTCCCCCGCCGAGGACGGCGCCTGGCTCCAGCTCGAACTGGCCCGCCCGACCCACCTCGGACGGCTCGACCTGCGGTGGCAGGACGCGTACGCGGCGCGCTACCGGGTCCAGGTCTCGGCCGACGGACGCACCTGGCGCACGGCGGCGACCGTCACGGACGGCCGGGGCGGCCGGGAGATGGTGGGGGTGGACGCCCCGGACACCCGGTTCGTCCGCATCCAGGGCATCGAGCGCGGCACCCGCTTCGGCTACTCGCTCTGGTCGGTCGCGGCGTACGCGGTGGAGAAGGGCAAGAAGTAGAGCGGGTCCCGCCCTTCGGCCCGCCCCAGCCACCGCTGGGGCGGGCCGAAGCGGCGCGCCGGAGGCTCATCGGGCCCCGACAAAGCACGAGCCCGGCATCTCAGGCGGATTTGCCGTCGATCCGGGCCATCGCGTCGTCCGCGCCGAATGCCTCCAGGTATGGCAGCCAGCGCGGGTCCCTATGGCCGGTGCCGATGATGCGCCAGGCGAGGCCGGACGGCGGCGCGGGTTGATGGCGCAGCCGCCAGCCGATCTCGGCGACGTGCCGGTCGGCTTTGACGTGGTTGCACCTGCGGCAGGCGGCGACCACGTTTTCCCAGGTGTGCTGCCCGCCACGGCTGCGCGGGATGACGTGATCGACGCTGGTTGCGACGCCACCGCAATAGGCGCATCTCCCGCCGTCACGGGCGAACAGGGCGCGGCGGGTAAGCGGGACGGGCCCGCGAAAGGGCACCCTCACGAAGCGCTTCAGCCTGACGACGCTGGGAGCGGGGATCGCGCGGGTTGCGCTGTGCATCAGGGCGCCTGAGTCCTCGAGGCTGATGGCCTTGTCGTTGAGGACGAGAATGAGCGCGCGGCGGAGCGGTACGACGCCGAGCGGCTCGTACGACGCGTTGAGGACCAGGACATGCGGCACGGATGCCTCCTTGTACGCCGGCGGCGCGTGGCTCGCGCCGGGACGATCTCCCCCAGTTTCCCCTGAACCCTGGCCGGAACGCCACTATCACCGGGTTAACGGTTGAGAGGCATTTCCGCGTACCGCTCGCATACGGCCCGCACACACTGCACACGGGGCCTTCAGAACTTCGTGGAGTGGCAAGAATCACGGCTCCGGCGGCCCCGGAGCCGATCTTGTGGCCTTCCGGGAGATCCGGCGGGCGGCGGAAACCGCCAGCTGAGGCCGATCGCCCTGCTTTCGTGCGCCCCCCGAGCGCCTTCGCGCGCTCTCGAACACAGGAACGGCGGTTTCCCGCGCCCGGCTACTGTGTGAAGGAATTGCGCGTGCGCCATCCGCGCGGGCATGCCGTACACGAAGGGTTTCCGCTGTGTTCTGGTCCGCCGCTCTGGCCGCTGACTCGACGCCTCGCCCTACCGCCCCGACGACCTTGGACGATGCGCACCGGAGCGCCACCAACGCCGCGGGCTGGGTGGAGGAGAACTGGTCCACCTGGCTCAGCGTCGGGCTGCGTATAGCCCTGATCCTGGTGATCGCTTTTGTGCTCCGGACCGTCGTCCGGCGGGGGATCACCAAGCTGATAGAGCGCATGAACCGCACGGCCCAGGCCGTGAACGGCACCGCGCTCGGCGGGTTGCTGGTCAACGTCGAACGGCGGCGGCAGCGGTCCGCGGCCATCGGCTCGGTGCTGCGCTCGGTCGCCTCGTTCGCGATCATGGGGACCGCGGGGCTGATGATCCTCTCCGCCCTCCAGATCAATCTGGCGCCGCTGCTCGCGAGCGCCGGAGTGGCGGGTGTGGCGATCGGTTTCGGCGCCCGCAACCTGGTCACCGACTTCCTCTCCGGCGTCTTCATGATCCTTGAAGACCAGTACGGGGTGGGCGACTCGGTCGACGCGGGGGTGGCCTCCGGCGAGGTGATCGAGGTCGGCCTGCGGGTCACCAAGCTGCGCGGGGACAACGGCGAGATCTGGTACGTCCGCAATGGCGAGGTCAAGCGGATCGGCAACCTCAGCCAGGGCTGGGCGACGGCCGGGGTGGACGTGCAGATCCGCGCCGACGAGGACCTGGACCGGGTCCGCGAGGTGATCAACCAGGTCGGCGTGGACATGGGCAAGGACGAGCCCTGGAACGAGCGGCTGTGGGAGCCGATCGAGGTGCTGGGGCTCACCGCGGTCTACCTGGACTCCATGATCGTCCAGGTCTCGGCGCGGACCATGCCGGGCAAGGCGCTCGGCGTCGAGCGCGAGCTGCGCTGGCGGATCAAGAAGGCGCTGAACGAGGCGGGCATCCAGCTGGTCGGCCACCCGCCCGAGGCGAACCTGGCGACCGACGCGTCCGACCCGTCGGCGGGCATGACGGCGCCGTCCGCGCTGGCCAACCCTGACTCGCCGCAGTCCGCGGCGGCCAGCCCCCTCGCGCCGCCCGCGACGACTACACCGGTTCCTCCCGCGAAGTGACGGGCCGAGCGCACCGCGACAAGACACCAAATCCGGACGCTCCTCCCCATTGACGCCACCCCCGCGCCGCCTTACCTTCCTCTTCATCGATAGGAAAGTTTCTTAACAGAGTGAGGCGGGGCACCACCATGGCGGCACCACCCCCCGGCAACACCCCCAACGGCACCCCCGGCACCCCCCGGGTCCTGCGGGCCATGAACGACCGGGCCGCGCTGGATCTGCTGGCCGCGCACGGCCCGCTCACCCGAACCCGGCTCGGGGAGCTGACCGGGCTGTCCAAGCCGACCGCTTCGCAGCTGCTGACCCGCCTGGAGTCCGCCGGACTGGTCCGGCCGACCGGCAATGTGACCGGCCGCCCCGGGCCCAACGCCCAGCTGTACGAGATCAACCCGGCCGCCGCCCATGTCGCCGCGCTCGCCGTCGACCAGGAGGGCATCACCGCCGCCGTCGCGGACATCACCGGCCAGGTGGTCGGGGAGTACCGGGTGACCGCCCCCACGACCGACGAGTCGCTGACCGGCCGTACCGCGGAGCTGGTGGCCGAGGCCGTCGACGGCGCCCTGGCCGCGGCCGGGCTCGTACGGGCCGACCTGCACGGGACCGTCATCGGCACCCCCGGCGCCCTCGACCCGCGCACCGGGACCCTGCGGTACGCGCCGCACCTGCCGGGCTGGCAGTCGCGCGCCCTGCGGGACGAGCTGGCCGAGGTGCTGCACACCCCGATCGTCATCGAGAACGACGTCAATCTGGCGGCCGTCGCCGAACAGCACCACGGCACTGCCCAGGACTTCGACGACTTCGCCCTCGTCTGGGCCGACGAGGGGGTCGGCGCGGCCATCGTGCTCGGCGGCACGCTGCTGCGCGGGGCCACCGGCGGCGCCGGGGAGATCGGCTACATGCCGCTGCCGGGGGCGCCGCTCGCCCGTGGCGGGCCGGACGCGGCGGCCCGGCCGGACGGGGGCGGCGGGTTCCAGAAGCTGGTCGGCTGCCCCGCCGTCGTAGAACTGGCCCGGGAGCACGGCATCGAGGCGCCCACGGCCGCCAAGGCGCTGACCGCCGCGCTGCGTACCCCGGGGGCGGGGGACGAGGTGCTGACCGAGCTGGCCCGGCGGCTGGCCACCGGGCTCGCCTCCGTCGTCGCGGTGGTCGATCCGGAGCTGGTGGTGCTGTCGGGGGAGGTGGCGCAGGCCGGTGGGGAGCGGCTGCGCGAGCTGGTCGAGACCGAGCTGACGGGGCTCGCACTGCCCCGGCCGGAATTGCGGATCAGCGATATCGAGGGGGATCCGATACTCATCGGCGCGCTGCGTCAGGCGGTCGCCGATGCCCGTAACACCGTTTTCGATACTGCCTGATTTTCGACACTGTCTGAGTCTCGATACCGCCCGAGGTTCGATACCGCCTGATTTTCCCCCGCAAGGAAGTACCGCCATGCCACCAAGACTGGCTGTTCTCGCGTCGGTGCTCAGCGCCGGTGCCCTTCTGCTGACCGGTTGCGCCAACCCCAGCACCGGCAGCGCGACCGACGATCCGACCAAACCCGTGACGCTGAAGTTCTGGCACGGCTGGTCGGAAAAGAACGAGGTCAGGGCGATCGATGACAGCATCGCCCGGTTCGAGAAACTCCACCCCAACATCAAGGTGAAGACCACCGGCAATGTCACCGACGCCACCTTGAACCAGGCGCTGCGGGCCGGCGGGAGCGACGCTCCGGACGTGGCCTCGTCGTTCACCACCAACAACGTCGGACAGTACTGCTCGTCCGGGATGTGGGCGGACCTCGACCCGTTCATGAAGAAGACCGGGCTGGACAAGAACAAGGTCTTCCCCAAGACGCTGCTGGACTACACCAGTTACGACGGCGACCAGTGCGCCCTGCCGCTGCTCGCCGACGCGTACGGCATGTACTACAACAAGGACGCGTTCAAGGAAGCCGGGATCTCCCGCCCGCCGCGCACCATGTCGGAGCTGAAGCGGGACGCCGTCAAGCTGACCAAGCGCACCAAGAACGGCGGTTACGAGCGGGTCGGCTTCATGCCGAACTTCCGGCTCTACCAGAACAGCCCGGACCGCCTCTTCGCCCAGTGGGGGCCGACCTACTTCGACAAGGACGGAAAGGCGCGCCTGGCGAAGGGCAGCGCCGCCAAGGACTTCTTCGCCACCACCCGGGACCTGGTGAAGAGCCAGGGCGGATACGGTCCGCTGGAGAAGTTCCGTACGTCCTTCGGCGACGAGATGTCCTCGCAGAACGCCTTTCTCACCGGCAAGCTGGCCATGCACATGGACGGCGAATGGCGCGGCCTCTTCATGAAGGGCGCGAAATTCAAGTGGGGCACCGCTCCCCTGCCGGTTCCCGACGACCAGCCCGAGACCTACGGCCGGGGCTATCTCACCGGAACGGTGATAGGCATCGGGCACAGCAGCACCCACCAGAACGCGGCGTGGGAGCTGGTGAAGTTCCTGACCGCCGACACCGATCAGGTCGTCTCCTTCGCCAACGCCATCCACAACGTGCCGTCCACCAAGGCCGCCCTCACCTCCCCCAAGCTCGACCCGGACCCCACCTTCCGCGCCTTCCTGGGTATCGCGCAGAACCGATACAGCACCGCCCTGCCCGCCTCGATCAACGGCGGACAGTACGTGGTCTCCCTCCAGGACTTCTCCTATGGCGTCGAAGAAGGCAAGGAACCCGATCTGAACAAGGGCTTGAAGGAACTCGACAAGGAAATCGACGCCGACAATCTCCAGGCTCAGAACTGACGGAGCGCGACATGGCCACAGTGACACACAACCCCGCCCTGCGCCGCAAGGCCGTGCGCGAGCGGCTGCGCACCCTCGGTTTCCTCTCCCCCTGGCTGGTCGGCTTCACCGTCTTCTTCGGCTATCCGCTGGTCGCCACCGTCTATTTCTCCTTCATGCACTACAACCAGATCGAGACCCCGACCTTCGTGGGGCTGCGGAACTGGCGGTATGTGTTCGAGCAGATGCCGCTGTTCGGCCCGGCGCTGTGGAACACCCTCTGGCTGGTCGTGGTGATGGTCGCGCTGCGGGTCGTCTTCGGCCTCGGCATCGGTCTCCTGGTCACCAAGGTGAAGTCGGGGGTCGGTTTCTTCCGCACCGCCTTCTACCTTCCGTATCTGGCTCCCCCGGTGGCGGCCACCGTCGCCTTCGTCTTCCTGCTCAATCCCGGCACCGGTCCGGTGAACGACATTCTCGGGACGATCGGGATCTCCGCCCCCAACTGGTTCAACGACCCGACATGGGCCAAGCCCTCGCTCGTCCTGCTGTCCCTGTGGGGCATCGGCGATCTCATGGTCATCTTCATGGCGGCGCTGCTGGACGTGCCGAAGGACCAGTACGAGGCGGCCGATCTGGACGGCGCCGGGGCGCTGCACAAGTTCCGTTATGTGACCTGGCCGTCGATCACCCCGATCGTGATGTTCGCGGTCGTGACGGGCGTCGTCCAGACCATGCAGTACTACACCCAGGCGCTGGTGGCCGGAAAGCTCGCCTCCGGCGTCAGCATCGGGCCCGGTTCGGTCATCCAGCCCGGCTATCCCGACCACTCCACCCTCACCGTGCCGCAGCTCGTCTACTCGCTCGGCTTCCAGAACTTCAACACCGGAGCCGCCTGCGTGCTGTCGCTCGTGCTCTTCGCGATCGCGATGGCGGTGACGACGCTGCTGATGCGTCGGCGCGCCGGCCTGCTGTCGGCCGAGGACTGACCGGCCGAGGACTGAGAGGACCCGTCCGCCATGACCGCAACCACCACCACGCTCACGGCGCCCTCCGCGCCCGTCCGCCCCCGCACCCGGCGCTCCCCCGCCCCGGCCGCCCGCCGCCGCGCCGCGCTCCACTGGATCGCCGTGCACACCGTCGCCATCGCCGCGGCGCTCTTCTTCCTGCTGCCGTTCGTCTTCGTCTTCCTGACCGCCGTGATGAGCGACAGCCAGGCGATGAGCGGCGCCCTGTGGCCCACCGAATGGCACTGGTCGAATTACGCCGATGTCTTCCGTACCCCCGGTTTCCTCGACTGGTGGCGCAATTCGCTGATGTACGCCGTGCTCGGCACCCTGTTCACGCTCTGTTCGTCCATTCCGGTCGCGTACGCGCTCGCCAAGTTCCGCTTCCGCGGCCGCCGTACCGCCATGCTCCTGGTCATCTCGACGATGATGCTGCCACCGCAGGTCATCGTGGTGCCCATGTATCTGGTCTGGGCCCAGCAGTTCCATCTGTCGGGCTCGCTGTGGCCGCTGATCATTCCGATGGCGTTCGGTGACGCGTACTCCATCTTCCTGCTGCGCCAGTTCCTCCTGACGATTCCCCGGGAATACCTGGAGTCGGCGCGGGTCGACGGCTGCGGGGAGTTCCGTACCCTGCTGCGCGTCATCATCCCGATGGCCAAGCCGGGCATCGCGGCCGTCGCGCTCTTCCAGTTCTTCTACTGCTGGAACGACTACTTCGGCCCGCAGATCTACGCCGCGCAGAACCCGGGCGCCTGGACGCTCAGTTACGGACTGGAGAGCTTCAAGAGCGCGCACAGCGTCAACTGGAACCTGACGATGGCCGCGACACTGCTGGTCATGGCCCCCGTCATCATCGTCTTCTTCTTCGCGCAGAAAGCCTTCGTCGAGGGCGTCACACTGACAGGAGTCAAGGGTTGAAACTCGCAGTCGTGGGGGGCGGTTCCACCTACACCCCCGAACTCATCGACGGGTTCGCCCGGTTGCGGAATGTGCTCCCGATGGAGGAGCTGGTCCTGGTCGACCCGGCCGCCGACCGGCTGGAGCTGGTCGGCGGGCTCGCCCGCCGGATCTTCGCCAAGCAGGGCCACCCCGGGAAGGTCTCCTGGACCGACGACCTGGACAAGGGCGTGGACGGCGCCGACGCGGTGCTGCTCCAGCTGCGCGTCGGCGGCCAGGCCGCCCGCGCGCAGGACGAGACCTGGCCGCTGGAGTGCGGCTGCGTCGGCCAGGAGACCACCGGCGCGGGCGGGCTCGCCAAGGCACTGCGTACCGTACCCGTCGTCCTGGACATCGCGGAGCGGGTGCGCCGCCGCAACCCGGACGCGTGGATCGTGGACTTCACCAACCCGGTCGGCATCGTGACCCGGGCGCTGCTGACGGCCGGGCACCGGGCCGTCGGCCTGTGCAACGTCGCCATCGGTTTCCAGCGCAAGTTCGCGAAGCTGCTGAACGTGGCGCCCGGGGAGGTGACGCTGGAGCACGTCGGCCTCAACCACCTCACCTGGGAGCGGTCGGTGCGCGTCGGCGGCCCGGACGGCGAGGACGTGCTGCCCAAGCTGCTCGCCGAGCACGGCGACGCCATCGCCGACGACCTGCGGATGCCGCGCGACCTGGTGGACCGGCTGGGCGTCGTCCCGTCGTACTACCTGCGCTACTACTACCAGCACGACGCCGTCGTACGGGAGCTGCGCACCAAGCCGTCGCGGGCGGCGGAGGTGGCGGCGATCGAGCGCGAGTTGCTGGAGATGTACGGCGACCCCGCGCTGGACGAGAAGCCGGAGCTGCTGAGCCGCCGCGGCGGCGCGTTCTACTCGGAGGCGGCGGTCGATCTGACCTCGTCGCTGCTGCGCGACAGCGGGGAGGTACGCATCGTCAACGCGTTCAACGACGGCACCCTGCCCTTCCTGCCCGACGACGCGGTGATCGAGGTCCCGGCGGCCGTGAACGCACAGGGCGCGAGCCCCCTCCCGGTGCGCCCCCTGGAGCCGCTGTACGCCGGGTTGATCGCCCATGTCACGGCGTATGAACACCTGGCGCTGGAGGCAGCGTTGAAGGGCGGGCGGGAGCGCGTCTTCCAGGCGCTGCTCTCCCACCCCCTCATCGGCCAGATCGACTACGCCGAGAAGCTGACCGACGACCTGATCGCGCACAACCGGGAGCACCTGGCGTGGGCCTGACGCACTCCGAACGGGCCGGTTCCGCACCGGCCTCCACCACCTCCGCCACGCCGGGGCCGTCCGTGCTGGCGATCGACGCGGGCAACAGCAAGACCGATGTCGCGCTGATCGGCCCGGACGGAACCGTGCTCGGCACGGCCCGCGGCGGCGGCTTCCAGCCGCCCATCGTGGGCACCGGGCGGGCCGTCGGCGCGCTCGCGCGGCTGGTGGAGGAGGCGGCGCGGCAGGCCGGCGGCTCCGGCCCGCCGCGGGTCGGGCACGTCTCCGCGTGCCTGGCCAACGCCGATCTGCCGAGCGAGGAGAAGGAGCTGACGGAGGCGCTGACCGGCCATGGCTGGGGCGACACCGTCACGGTCGCCAACGACATCTTCGCGCTGCTGCGGGCCGGGGCCGCGGACGACGGCGAGCCGACCGGCGTCGCCGTCGTCTGCGGGGCCGGGATCAACTGCGCCGGGCTGGGCCACGGCGGGCGCACCGCCCGCTTCCCGGCCATCGGGCGGCTCTCCGGCGACTGGGGCGGCGGGGGCTTCCTGTCGGAGGAGGCGCTGTGGTGGGCGGCGCGCGCGGAGGACGGCCGGGGCGAGCCGACCGAGCTGGCCCGCGCCCTCCCGGCGCACTTCGGTCTGACCACGATGTACGAACTGATCGAGGCCATTCATCTGGGGCGGCTGGAGCCGTCCCACCGCTATGCGCTGACGCCGGTGCTCTTCGCGGTGGCCGCGGGCGGCGACGAGGTCGCGCGCGCGATCGTCGACCGGCAGGCGGAGGAGGTGGTCACGATGGCCACGGTCGCGCTGACCCGGCTGGACCTGCTGGCAGAGGAGACGCCGGTGATCCTGGGCGGCGGGGTGCTCGCGGCCCGGCATCCACAGCTGGACGGCCGGATCCGCGAACTCCTCGCGGAGCGCGCCCCGAAGGCCGCGCCCCGGGTCGTCACGGTCCCGCCCGTGCTCGGCGCGGCGCTGCTCGGCCTGGACCGCACCGGCGCGCCGCCGACGGCGTACGCCCGGCTGCGCGCGCACTACGACGGGGCTGCGGGGGCAGCGCCCGCCGAGGGGCGAATGGAAACTGACAGTGACGAAATGGGAACCGGGAGTCCCTCCCGAGCGTAATAAAAAGGGAGGGAAGATCGCGATCCGAGCAAGATCCAGGCAAGACCGGTGACCTTGTCGGGGGGTGCGGTCCATACTTCTGCGGACAGTGACCGTGGGGTCCGGACCAAGGGGGAGGTCTCGTGTCACATCAGTCGGCTCTGTCGACCACCGGCAGACCCGCGCCGCCGCCCGCGCCCGCGGCCCCGCCGCGGACCGCGTGGCGGGAAGGCCTGGACCGGTTGCGGACCGCGGCCACGACGGAGCCCGGGCGGCTGCGGATCATCGGAGCCGTGCTGGCCGCACTGGTGGTGGCGTTCGGGGCGGTGACGGCCTGGCAGGTCTCCGCCCGGGAGACCGCGGCCGACGCGGTGGCCGAGCACAGCCAGCCGCTGAGCGCGGACGCCGCGCGGATCTACCGCTCGCTGGCCGACGCCGACACCACGGCGGCGAGCGGCTTCCTGGCGGGCGGCCATGAGCCCGCCGCGGTGCGGCGGCGGTATGAGCGGGATGTCGACACCGCGTCCGAGCTGCTGGTGCGCGCCGCGGCCAACACGGAGGGTTCGGCGTCGGCGCGCGCCGAGATACGGAAGATCAGCCAACTGCTGCCGGTCTACACGGGGCTGGTCGAGTCCGCGCGCGCCAACAACCGCCAGGGCCTGCCGCTGGGCGGCGCGTATCTGCGGTATGCGAACGACACGATGCGCACCCGGCTGCTGCCCGCCGCCGACCGGCTGTACGAGGCGGAGACGGCCCGGCTCGGCGAGGACTACGGGGACGCGAAGTCCTGGCCCTGGGTGGCGATAGGGGTGGGCGTGGTCGCGCTGGCCGCCCTGGGCTGGGCCCAGCGCCGCAACTACCGGCGGACCAACCGGGTGTTCAACCACGGTCTGCTGGGCGCGTCCGCCGCCGCCACGGTGGTGCTGGTGTGGCTGGTGGCCGGTCATGCCATCGCCCGGGCCGAGCTGAACGACTCCGACGACCACGGGGCGAAGTCCCTGCGGGTGCTCAACGAGGCGCGGATCGCCTCGCTGCGGGCCCGCGCCGACGAGAACCTGACGCTGATCGCGCGCGGCGCGGTCGTCGTCGACAAGGACGGGTCCAACAAGGGCAAGGACGCCTACGAGGTCAGCTACACCTCCCGGATGGCCGGGCTGGTCGGCAGCGGGTCCGGCGGCCGTCCCGCCGGGGGCAGCCTGCTGGACCGGGCGCGGGATCTCGCGGACGACGGCGGGGGCCGGCAGCCGGTGGAGGCGGCCGCCACGGCGGTCCGCGCGTGGCAGGCCCGCCACCAGGCGGCCCGCGGCGCCGATGACGCGGGCGACTACAAGGACGCGCTGGAGAAGGTCATCGGCGCCAAGGACAGCACGGGCGAGTCCTTCGACCGGGTGGACGACGAGCTGGCGAAGGCGCTGGACCATGAGCAGCGGCAGTTCCAGCAGGCCGCGGACAGCGGGCGCGGGGCGTTCACCGCGATGGCGTTCGGGGCCGGGGTGCTGGCGGTGCTGGGCGCGGCGGGCGCGGTCCTGGGCATAGGCCGCAGGCTGTCGGAGTACCGGTGACGGCGATGGGGGGCGGAGACATGCGATCGGTGCGACGGGGATCAGCGCGGATACGGTCGGGGCTGGCCGCGGCGGTGTGCGCCCTCGGGGTGGCCACGGCCCTCGCGGGGCCCGCGCTGGTGGGCGGCGGGGGCGGCGGTTCCCAGGAGTCCCAGCCGTCTCAGCGGTCCCGTCTGGGGCCGCACTCGCTGGGGTCCGGTTCCGAAGCGGCGGCGGAGAGCTGTAAGAAGCCGGAGGCGAGCCTGCGGCCATCGGGGGCGAGCGGCCCGGCCATCAAGCGGATCAAGGAACGGGAGATCAACGGGCACAAGGTCGGCAAGCTGATCGCGGGCGTCGACCAGAACAGCTACCGCTGGGGCTATCGCGACCCGGCCACCGGTGAGCTGACCGGATTCGACATCGACCTCGTGCGCGCGATCGCCAAGGACATCTTCGGCGATCCGGACGCGGTCATCTACCGCACCATTCCGACCAGTCAGCGCATCAAGGCCCTCCAGCAGGGCAAGGTGGACATCGTGGTGCGCGCCATGACCATCAACTGCGACCGGATCAAGGACGTGGCCTTCTCCACCGCCTATTTCCAGGCCGGACAGCAGGTGCTGGTCCCCGACGGCTCGTCCATCACCGGCTACAACACGACGCTGCGCGGCAAGAGGGTCTGCACGGCGCAGGGTTCGACCGCCGAGGTCGTGCTGGACGACCCGGAAAAGGGCGTCAAGGCGCTCGGCGCGATCAAGGTCAAGCTCGTTCCCAACCAGCTGGACTGCCTGGTCAGACTGCAGATGGGCCAGGTGGACGCGGTGATCACGGACAATGCGCTGGCGGCGGGCCAGGCCGCCCAGGACCCCTCCGTCAAGCTGGTCGGCCCCCGATTCACCGACGAGTTGTACGGCGTGGCGATGAACAAGAACGACGACGACCTG
Organism: Streptomyces sp. NPDC041200; assembly: GCF_055591805.1. Classification (NCBI taxonomy): domain Bacteria; kingdom Bacillati; phylum Actinomycetota; class Actinomycetes; order Kitasatosporales; family Streptomycetaceae; genus Streptomyces; species Streptomyces sp. NPDC041200. The sequence goes on from NZ_JBVIZF010000025.1 coordinate 46,386, forward strand.
GTACGCCGTGTCAACACGGTACTGGAGGACTACCGCAGGGGCGGCTCCGACAGCCCCTGGCAGCGCGCCTACCGGACCTGGCTCGCGGAGGACTTCGGCAGCACACAGCGGAACCCGGCGCCTCCGGATCCGCTGTACAAGGACTAGAGGGAGTTATGGATTAGCGCCTGGTTGATACGCGTAGGGATGTCGCAGCAGACGGATCACGCCTGACGGATACGGATACGGACACGGACTCGGAGAGGTGATCGATGGGGGTCCCGGGACCCTTCCCCGGCGCCGCGGGGACACCCGAGGGGCCGGTCATGGGCCGCGAAGAGGTGGACCGTGCGCTGGCGAGGCTCGGCGCCGAGCACGAGGCGATCGAGACGTCGCTGCTCGCCCTCCAGGACCACGCGGGCAGAAGGCTGCTCGAGGGCGCCGGGCTGACGGGCGTCACGAAGGACCGATGGGCCACCACCGAGCAGGCCATCTCCCTTCTGTGGAGCTATTTCGACGCGTACACGGACGCCCTCCGGCGCGCCCGCGAGGTGCGCTCCCGGCACCGCTGGTCCACCCCGGGCGAGCTGGCCGAGCTGACCGAGCTGCTGCGCGGCCCCGGAATCACCCTGCCCAGCACCGCCACGCTCACCGGATCGCCGCTGCTCAGCGAGCAGTTGAGCCTGGACCGGCTGGTCGACCGGATGAACCGCTGGTATGCCGAGGCGCTGGACGTCATCGTCACGGCCGACGCCGTGTGGTCCGCGCTGCCCGCCCGGATCGACATGCTCTCCGCCGAGCTGCACCGCACCCGTTCGCTCGCCCACTCGGTCGGGGTGCGGCCCGGTGAGCACCCCTCGGGCGACGATCTGGAGCAGATCACCGCGGAGCTGACCGCGCTGCGCGCCGAGGTGGTCTCCGATCCACTCGCCTTCTGGAAACCGGCCGCCGGGAGTTCGGCGCCGGGCGGCGGCAGCCCCGACACCGTCCGCTACGACCGGGCCGCCCGCGCCCTGGACGACGTGCGGCGCGAGATCGAGGCCGTCCTCGATGTCCGGCAGGACGCGGAGCGGCGTCTGATGCGGCTGCGCGATGTGCTGTCCCGCGCCGATCGCACCCTCGCGGAGGCCCGGCAGGCGCGCGGTGAGGTGCTGGCGAAGATCGCGGCGTCCGAGGTGCCCGCGGTCAGCGGCCCGCCGACCGCCCTGCACGAGCAGCTGGTCGCGGCCGCCGACTACCGGCGGCGCTCCCAGTGGCACCGGCTCTCCCCGCTGCTGGAGAGCCTGGAGCAGCGCGCCGACGACGAACTGCTCCGGGCCCGTGAGTCGTTGACGGCGGTGACCGCGCCGCTCGCGGTCCGCGCCGAGCTGCGCGGGCGGCTGGACGCGTACAAGGCGAAGGTCGCCCGGCACGGCATGGCGGAGGACCCGCTGCTGGTCGAGCGGTACGACGTGGCGCGCCGGATGCTGTGGAGCGCCCCGTGCGATCTGCGCGTCGCCGGGCAGGCGGTCCTGCGCTACCAGCAGGCGGTCGCCGAGGCGTTGACACCCCGGCAGCCGGACCCGGCCGATCGCAGTCCCGCCGATCACGGCAGTGAGGGGGAGCGGTATGAGTGACACGGTCACCTGCCAGCGGCGCGAGTGCGGCGGGTCGTACGAGGACATGGGCGGCGGCGAGCTGTACTGCGACACCTGCGGGATGGCCCCGGTGGTCTCCCCGCAGGGCATGGTGAGTTCACCGCCCACCGGCGTCGCCGCCGGGGGCCATGGCTCGGCCTCGTCGTCATCGTCTCGCTCCTCGCGGCCGTCCCGGTCGTCGTCGTCCCGCCGCTCGGTGTCCGGGCGGCTGTCCCGGTCCTCCTCCGGGCGCTCCTCGCGTTCGGTCTCGGTGCGCGGCTCCGGCTCCTCCTCGACCCCCTCGGGGCGGAACGCGCTGGGCGCGGGCCTGGTCAGCGTCCCGGAGGTGCCGCGCCCCGATCCGCGCACGGCGGTGCTGGCCAACCCCGAAGTGCCGGAGCGCAAGCGGTTCTGCAGCCGGGGCGACTGCGGGGCGCCGGTGGGCCGCGCCCGCGGCGACCGGCCGGGCCGCACCGAGGGGTTCTGCACCAAGTGCGGCCACCCCTACTCGTTCGTGCCGAAGCTCGGCCCCGGCGACATCGTGCACGGGCAGTACGAGGTGGCGGGCTGTCTGGCGCACGGCGGGCTCGGCTGGGTCTATCTGGCCATCGACCGCGCGGTGTCGGACCGCTGGGTGGTGCTCAAGGGCCTGCTGGACACCGGCGACGAGGAGGCCTTGGCGGCCGCCGTCTCCGAGCGCCGCTTCCTCGCCGAGATCGAGCACTCCAACATCGTCCGGATCTACAACTTCGTCGAGCACCTCGACCAGAACACGGGCAGTCTCGACGGCTACATCGTCATGGAGTACGTCGGCGGCAAGTCCCTCAAGGACATCGCCAACGGGCGGCGCTCCCCGGACGGCAGGCGCGAGCCGCTGCCGGTCGAGCAGGCGTGCGCGTACGGGATCGAGGCGCTGGAGGCCCTCGGCCATCTGCACAGCCGCAATCTGCTCTACTGCGACTTCAAGGTCGACAACGCCATACAGCAGCAGGACCAGCTCAAGCTCATCGACATGGGCGCGGTCCGGCGGATGGACGACGAGGACAGCGCCATCTACGGCACCGTGGGCTACCAGGCTCCGGAGATCGCGGAGCAGGGTCCCTCGGTCGCCTCCGACCTCTACACGGTGGCGCGCACGCTCGCCGTGCTCACCTTCGACTTCCAGGGCTACACGAACGTCTTCGTGGACAGCCTCCCGGACCCCGAGCACATCGAGGTCTTCCGGCGGTACGAGTCCTTCTACCGGCTGCTGGTGCGGGCCACCGACCCCGACCCGGGGCGCCGGTTCTCCTCCGCCCAGGAGATGTCCGACCAGCTGACCGGTGTACTGCGGGAGGCCGTGGCGCTGCAGACCGGGCGGCCGCGGCCCGCGCTGTCCACCCTCTTCGGGCCGGAAACCCGGGTGGTGGACACGGAGTTGTTCGCCGAGCAAGGCCAGGACGCGTCCCTGCTGGGCGGCCGGGCGGCGGGCCGGGGCGCACCGCCCGGCGGGCCCGTACCGCCGCAGGGCCTGCCGACCCTGCCGCTGGCCGCCACCGCTCCGCTGGACACCCGGGCCGCCGCGCTCGCCCTGCCCGTGCCGCTGGTGGATCCGTCCGATCCCAACGCCGGTTTCCTGGCCGGACTGCTGTCCGCCCCGCCCGCCGAGATCGACGCGGCGCTGCCCACCGCGCCCGTCGACTCGCCCGAGCTGCGGCTGCGCCGGGTGCGCGCCCTGCTGGAACTGGGGCAGGCGCAGGAGGCGGGCGTCGCGCTGACCGGTCTGGAGGCCGCCTACCGCGACGACTGGCGGATCGTCTGGTACCGGGGGGTGCACGCGCTGGCGACCCGCGACCACGAGACGGCCGCGCTGTCCTTCGACGCCGTCTACGACGCGTTCCCCGGGGAGCCCGCGCCCAAGCTGGCGCTCGGCGTCTGCGCCGAGGTGCTGGGCCAGCTGGACAACGCGGCGGAGTACTACCGGCTCGTCTGGGCGACTGATCCGAGCTTCGTGAGCGCCGCCTTCGGGCTGGCCCGGGTCCGGCTGTGCTCCGGCGACCGGGCGGACGCGGTGCGGGTGCTGGAGTCGGTTCCGGAGTCGTCGATCCACTTCACGGCGGCCCGGGTCGCCGCGGTGCGGGCCCGGCTGCGCCAGCGTGCCGCCTGGGAGGGGCTGTTGGCCGATCTGACGGCGGCCGCCCTCCAGGTGGAGCGGCTGGGCGAGTTCGGCCTCGACGCGGTGCGGCGCGAGCGGCTGTGTACGGAAGTCCTGGGCAGTGCGCTGGATTGGGTACTGTCCGGCAGCAGCGGCGCGCCGCCGGGCCAGACCCGGCCGCCGCTGCTCGGCAGCAGCCTGGACGAGCGCGGGCTGCGGTTCGGACTGGAGCGCTCGTACCGGGTACTCGCCAGGCTCGCGCAGCGCGGCGAGGAAAGGATCGAACTGGTGGAGCGGGCCAACCGCTACCGCCCCAGGACGTGGGTGTGATCGATGTCGCAGATGCCACAGCTACCGCAGCTGTCAGCCTGCCCGACCTGTGCAGAGCCGCTGGAGGCGGGAGACAACTACTGTGGCGGGTGCGGGGCCGACCTTTCGGCGGCCGTGCCGTCCCCGCGGCGGGAGCCGGAGGACTACCCGCTGGCGGCCCCAGCGCCGTCCCCGGTAGCCGACCCGCGGACCGCGGCGGCGCTCGACGCCCCGCCCCCGCCGGGACCCGGCACACCACCGACCACCCCCGCCGGTGCGCCCACGGACCCGCACCAGCACACTCAGACGCACACCAGTACACGCACGGCAGCGAGCGCGGGCACCGGCACCGGGGCGGACCCCCGGCTGCCCGGCGGCGACAGCCGCCTCCGGTGCGCCGCGTGCCAGGAGGGCACCATCGACAGGGACGGATACTGCGAGCACTGCGGGCACGCACAGGCGCGTGAGCGCGACCATATGGAGCGGGAGTTGGCGGGCGTCGCCGCGGCCAGTGACCGCGGCCTGCGCCACCACCGCAACGAGGACGCGTTCTCCGTGGCCACGGCCGCCCTTCCGGACGGCTCACCGGCCGTCGTCGCGGTGGTGTGCGACGGGGTCTCCTCGGCCACCCGCCCGGACGACGCGTCAGCCGCGGCCGCCCACGCGGCGGAAGCGTCGCTGCTCACCTTGCTCCCCCGGGGCACCCACCCCCAGCAGGCCATGAACGAGGCGATCGTGGCCGCCGCCGACGCGGTCTCCTCGCTCGCTCTGGAGACCGGCGTGCCGGGTCCGCCCGAAGAGCACCAGCGCCAGCAGAACGCTCCGGCGTGCACCATCGTCAGCGCCGTGGTCACCGGCGGGATGCTCACCGTGGGCTGGATCGGCGACAGCCGCGTCTACTGGGTGCCCGACGACCGGACGACCCAGCCCGCCCGGCTCACCGAGGACGACTCGTGGGCGGCCCAGATGGTGGCGGCGGGACTGATGTCGGAGGCCGAGGCGTACGCGGACGAGCGGGCGCACGCCATCACCGGCTGGCTCGGCGCGGACGCCTATGAACTGGAGCCGCACACCGCCTCGTTCAAGCCCGACCGGCCGGGGGTCGTGGTGGTGTGCACCGACGGGCTGTGGAACTACGCCGAGTCGGCGGAGGAGATGGCCCGCGCGGTGCCGCCGGACGCCCGGGGGAGGCCGCTGCAGAGCGCGCGCGTCCTGGTGGGCCACGCCCTCAACGGCGGGGGCCACGACAACGTAACAGTGGCCGTGGTGCCGTTCCCCGCCGCGCCGGGAGGGGCAGGATCGGCCTGACGGCCCGAGGGGGGACGGGCTCAGGCCCGGAGGGGGATACGGGCTCCGGCCCGCGGGGCGGCTCCGGACGCCATCACTCCGCCCACGCTCTCGCGGCACGACGCAATGCCCGTACGTCCCTGTGGAGTGCCAAGGAGCGGATCACATGGCCAACTTCTCCAAGTCCCAAGCGCCGCGGTTCTCGGTCGACGTCTATCAGAACGAGTACCTCCCGGAGGGAGGCCGTGAGGTCAACGCGATCGTCACGGTCACCTCGACCGGCGGCGGGACGACCGGAGGGATACCGATCCCCGCGCCCGTCGCCGCCCCGGGTCAGTACGCCCGGGGCGGCGGCTCCACCGGCGCGGCCGTGGTGATCATGGTGGACTGCTCCGGCTCCATGGACTATCCGCCGACGAAGATGCGCCACGCCCGGGACGCGACCGCCGCCGCGATCGACACGGTGCGCGACGGGGTCGCCTTCGCCGTGATCGCGGGCACCCACAAGGCGGTCGAGGTCTTTCCGGGCAACGGGAGGCTGGCGATCGCCGATCCGCTCACCCGCGCCGAGGCCAAGGACGCGCTGCGCGGGCTCTCCACGGGCGGCGGCACGGCGATCGGCACCTGGCTGAGGCTCGCCGACCGGCTGCTGGGCGCCGCCGACGTCTCGATCCGGCACGGCATCCTGCTCACCGACGGCCGCAACGAGCACGAGAAGCCGGAGGAGCTACGGGCCGCGCTCGACGCCTGCGCGGGCCGCTTCACCTGCGACGCCCGTGGGGTCGGCACGGACTGGGAGGTCAAGGAGGTCACCGGGATCGCCTCCGCCCTGCTCGGAACGGCCGATATCGTGGCGAACCCGGCCGAACTGTCCGCGGACTTCACGCGGATGATGGCGACGGCCATGCGGAAGGAAGTCGCGGACGTCCACTTGAGGCTGTGGGCCCCGGTGGGCGCCGAAGTGGTTTTTGTGAAACAGGTCGCACCCACGGTCGAGGATCTGACCGGGCGGCGCACCGAGGCCGGACCGCGCTCCGGCGACTACCCAACCGGGTCATGGGGGGACGAATCCCGCGATTACCACGTGTGTCTGCGGGTTCCGGCGGCGGAAATCGGCCAGGAAATGCTCGCGGCCCGGGTCTCCCTCGTCCTGCCGCCGCCGGACGGCCAGAGCCCTCCGACCCCGCTGCCCCAGGGGCTCGTCCGGGCCGTGTGGACGACCGACATGACCGCCTCCACCTCGATGAACCCGCAGGTCGCGCACTACACGGGCCAAGCCGAACTGGCACAGGTCATCCAACAGGGCATGGATGCGCGTAAGTCCGGCGATGTCGAGGGAGCGACCGCCAAGCTGGGAAGGGCCGTACAGCTGGCGAACACCTCGGGGAACAGGGACACGGCGAAACTGCTTGCGAAGGTGGTGGATGTCGTCGACGCGGCGGCAGGTACTGTGCGACTGAAAGCGAAGGTCGCGGAGGCGGACGAGATGACACTCGAAACACGCTCAACCAAAACAGTCCGCGTCAAGAAGTAGCACGAAGAGATCGCGTTACGGCAGAAATGCCAAGAACGGCACAAGAGGGGGATCACCGACATGCCGACTTGCCCTAACGGCCACCAATCGGCGGCCGACGACTGGTGCGAGGTGTGTGGCCACCGGATGTCGGGGACACCCATGCCCTCCGGCCACGTCCCACCGCCTCCGCCCCCGCCGATGCCCGGTGGCTACGGCTACCCGGCCCCGGGCGGCCCGCCGCCCCCGCCCGGCGCGCCCTCCGGCGGCTACGGCTACCCCAGCCCCGCCCCGGCGCCACCGCGGCCGGACGGCGGCTACCAGCCGGAGGTGTGCCCGCAGTGCCGTACGCCGCGTGAGGCACAGGCGCCGTTCTGCGAGGAGTGCCGCTACAACTTCCTGACGCAGCAGCCCACCTCGTACGCCCCGCCGCCCCCCGGACAGGGCGGATTCCCGCCGCCGCCCGGACCGCCGCAGCCGTACGGGCAGCCGCCGCAGGGTCCGCCCGGGCAGCCGCTGCCGCCGCACGGCCAGCAGCAGCAGCCGCACCAGACCCACGGCGGCGACTACCAGGCCTCGCGCCCGTCCCAGATCAACCGCCCGGCCGAGCCGTTGTCGCCGTCGCAACCGAACCAGCCCTCCGGCCCGGCCTTCGGCTCCGCGGAGGACGACTGGCCGCTGGCGCCGCCGCAGGCGTCCGCGGGCGCCGCCCCGCCGGCTCCGCCGGCTCCGGCCCCGCCGCAGCAGCAGCAGGGGTACGGCTACGGCTACCCCCAGGCGCCGCAGCCGCCCACGCCCCCGGCCCCGGCCCCGGCCCCGGCCTACGGCAACGAGGCGTACCAGGGCCCCGGCACACCCCCGCCGCCCGGCCCGTACGGACAGGGCGGCGGCCACACGCCCCCGCCCCCGGCCGGGCCCGGGAACTGGACGGCGGTCGTCGCGCCGGACCGTGACTACTTCACGGCGATGATGCACCGCAGCGGCCCCGAGGCCGCCGGGCTGAACCTCCCGGCGTACTCCCCCGAGCAGCAACTGCAGCTGAGCGGCCAGCAGATCACCATCGGCCGCCGCCGCCACAGCACGGGCGAGGCGCCGGACATCGACCTCGGGCGCGCGCCCGAGGACCCGGGCGTCTCGCACCAGCACGCGGTCCTCGTCCAGCAGCCGGACGGCGGCTGGGCGGTCGTCGACCAGGACTCGACCAACGGCACGACGATCAACGGCGGCGAGGAGCCGATCCAGCCGTACGTCCCGATCCCGCTGCAGGACGGCGACCGGGTGCACGTCGGCGCCTGGACGACGATCACCGTCCGCCGCGCCTAGGGGGTGTCCGGCGGATCTTCGCGGGCCCGCGACGCCTGGCACGGCACCTAGCCCAAGCGACACGTGGGCCGGGGCACTTCGCCCCGGCCCCGTCTCATCGGGTGAGGTCCGCGCCCAGCGGCCAGGCGTACGCGCCCTCCGCGTCGTCCAGCCAGGCCCACTGCCGCTCGCCCCGTACCGTCACCCCGTAGCGCTCGCGGCCCGGCCGCCCCTCGTGCTCCCACAGCGCCAGTGCCTCGACCGGCTCCAACTGGCCCGCGGCCACGTTCAGCAGGAAGCGGAACGAATCGTCCAGCAGCGGCCACGACGGCAACCCGTGGGTGGGAACGGGGCCCGGCGTCCCGCTGCCGCGCAGCGGGACGAAGTACGCGGGAGTGGCCAGAAAACGGCCCTCCGCGTGCCGGGCGTCATGGACCCGCAGCACGATCAGCCCGGTGGCCAGCGGCATCAGCACCAGCGCCCCGGCTCGGCACTGACCGAGCCACGCGGACGGCACGGACGGCACGGCACACGTCGCGATGATCCGGTCGTAGGGGGCCCGCGCGGGACAGCCGCGCGCCCCGTCACCGGTCACGACGGCCGGACGGAATCCGGCCGCGGCCAGGTGTCTGCGGGCGGCCTCGGTGATCTCCGGGTCAAGGTCTACGGTCGTCACCCGGGCGTCGCCGAGCCGATGGGCGAGCAGCGCCGCGTTGTAGCCGCTGCCCGCGCCGATCTCCAGCACCCGGTCCCCGTCCCGCACCCGCAGCGCGTCGAGCATCCGCGCCATCAGGGACGGCTGGCTGCTGGAGGAGATCAGCTCGCCGTCGCGCACCCGCGTCGCCAGGGGCACGTCGGCGTACGCCCCGGCCAGCCAGCGGGCGCGGCGCAGCGGGTCCCGGTCGTCCCGCCACAGCCGGGTGGTGAGCGCCGCGCCGCCCTCGTCGCCCGCTTCGTAGTAGTACGGCACGAAAAGATGGCGCGGCACCGCCTCGAACGCCGCCCGCCACCGCGGATCGGTGAGCCCGCCGCCCGCCGTGATCTCCCGGACGAGCCCGGCCCGCGCCGCGGCGGCCGCTCCGGCGTGACGGTCGGGCCGGTCGCCCGTACGTCCGCGCCCGCCGCCCGTCTCCGTCACGCCCGTGCCGCCCATGCCTCCACTGTCCTGCGCCCGGGCCGGGCCCGCTACAGGTCCTAGGCCCCCTTACCTAGGACGGGCTGTCTGAGAGCATGGAGGCGTGAAAGACATTCCGCGCGGCACACTTCAGGAGCAGACCTTCTACGAGCTGGTCGGCGGCGAGCAGACCTTCCGGCGCCTGGTCCGACGCTTCTACCAGGGGGTCGCTGAGGACCCGCTGCTCCGGCCGATGTACCCCGAGGACGATCTGGGCCCGGCGGAGGAGCGGCTGGTGCTCTTCCTCATGCAGTACTGGGGCGGGCCCCGCACCTACAGCGACAACCGCGGCCATCCACGGCTGCGCATGCGGCACGCGCCGTTCACCGTGAACCGGGCGGCGCATGACGCCTGGCTGCGCCATATGCGGGACGCGGTGGACGAGCTGGAGCTGGCGCCCGACTTGGAGCGCCAGCTGTGGAACTACCTCACCTACGCGGCCGCCTCCATGGTCAACACCGAGGGCTGAGACCACCCAGGGCCGAGAACGCCTAGGCGGGCGTCACGGACAGCCCGGGCAGCCCCGACGTACGCACCGCGATCGAGCCGTACGGGGTGCGCAGCCGCAGCCAGCCGCCCGCGGCGAGCAGGGCCAGCGGCTCGGCCGCCGGGGCGAGGGCGGTGGCACCGCGGGAGCCGGTGGCGGCGCCCGCGCTCGCCCGCGCGGGGCGCAGGAAGCCCAGCGACTGGGCGGCGTGCACGGCGCGCAGCGGCAGTCCGGTGTCGCCGAGCGTGCGGGACCAGATCTCGTGGCCGATGCGGTCGCGCTCGGCGCGCGTACGGTGCTCCTCGGGGAGCGCCTCGTCGCGGGCCCGGAACTCGGCGACCGCGGCCGCGACAGCTCGGCGCACCTCGTCCGTGCCGGGCAGTCCCGCCTCCCGGCGCCAGCCGCCGCGCGGCGGCAGCACTCCGGCCCAGGGCGGGCCGGTGACGGCCTCCGGCACGGCGACAGTGAGCCCGCCGGACGCCGGCCGGCCGGTGCCCGCCGTGTCCAGCGCGTCGGCGAACTGACCGGCCGAGACGGTGGTGTCCAGCGCGCCCGGCCCGCCGGGGGCCCCGGCGTCCGAGGCGCCCGCGGTGACGACGGCTTCCAGCCGTGCCGTACGGATGGCCAGCACCTCGAAGGACGGCGGCCGGCCGAAGACGGCCAGCACCCCGCCGCCCGCCTGCAGCCGGACCGCCGCGGCGCGGTCGTAGTGGATCAGCCGGGCCAGGAAGGCGGCGAGGTCGGCCGCCTCCCCGGCGTCGGCGAAGTGCAGCTCGTGCCCCATTGCCGTCATACGGTGACGGCCCCCTCGGCGGACTTCCCGGCTCCCTTCCCGGTGCCCGGCTCGGGCTCCAGGTAGTCGGTCAGGAAGCTCTCCTCCTCGGGCGTGACGCGGCGCGGCCGGCCCGCTTCGAGGTCGAAGGGGACGATGCGGGTGGCGGCCCGCACGTACACGGTCTCCTCGTCCTTGATCTCGTAGCGGAGGTTGATGTACGCGGCACGGATGTCCGTCACCCAGGTCTCGATGACCACCGGCGTGTGCCGGTGGACGAGCGGCTTCAGATAGTCGATCTCGTGCCGGGCCACAACCACCCCGCCGGTGAACGCGTCACTCCCGTTCCCCGGCGCCAGCCGCCACATGAAGTCGACGCGCGCCTCTTCCAGATAGCGCAGGAAGACCACGTTGTTGACATGGCCGAACGCGTCCATGTCGAACCAGCGCAGGGGGCAGGAGTAGATGTGCCGGGCCATCCGATCAGCCCCGGGTCAGCTTCTTGTAGGTGGCGCGGTGCGGACGGGCCGCGTCCGGGCCGAGCCGCTCGATCTTGTTCTTCTCGTACGACTCGAAGTTGCCCTCGAACCAGAACCACTTGGAGTCGCCCTCGTACGCCAGGATGTGGGTGGCGACGCGGTCGAGGAACCAGCGGTCGTGGGAGACGACCACGGCGCAGCCGGGGAAGTCGAGCAGCGCGTTCTCCAGGGAGGAGAGGGTCTCCACGTCGAGGTCGTTCGTCGGCTCGTCGAGGAGAAGCAGGTTGCCGCCCTGCTTGAGGGTGAGCGCGAGGTTGAGGCGGTTGCGCTCACCGCCGGAGAGCACCCCGGCCGGCTTCTGCTGGTCCGGGCCCTTGAAGCCGAAGGCGGAGACGTAGGCGCGGGACGGCATTTCGACCTGTCCGACGTTGATGTAGTCCAGCTCGTCGGAGACTACCGCCCACAGCGTCTTCTTGGGGTCGATGTTGGCGCGGCTCTGGTCGACGTAGGAGATCTTGACGGTGTCGCCGACCTTGATCTTGCCCGCGTCCGCGGTCTCCAGGCCCTGGATCATCTTGAAGAGCGTGGTCTTGCCCGCGCCGTTGGGGCCGATGACTCCGACGATGCCGTTGCGCGGCAGGGTGAAGGAGAGGTCGTCGATGAGGACCTTCTCGCCGAACGCCTTGGAGAGGTTCTCCACCTCGACCACGACGTTGCCCAGGCGCGGGCCCGGCGGGATCTGGATCTCCTCGAAGTCCAGCTTCCGGGTCTTCTCCGCCTCGGCCGCCATCTCCTCGTAACGGCTCAGCCGGGACTTGGACTTTGCCTGGCGGCCCTTGGCGTTGGAGCGGACCCACTCCAGCTCTTCCTTCAGGCGCTTGGCGCGCTTGACGTCCTTCTGCCCCTCGACCTTGAGGCGGGCCTGCTTCTTCTCCAGGTACGTGGAGTAGTTGCCCTCGTAGCCGATGGCGCGGCCGCGGTCCAGCTCCAGGATCCACTCGGCGACGTTGTCCAGGAAGTACCGGTCGTGGGTGATGGCCACGACGGTGCCCGCGTACTTGGCGAGGTGCTGCTCCAGCCACTGGACCGACTCGGCGTCCAGGTGGTTGGTGGGCTCGTCGAGGAGAAGCAGGTCGGGGGCTTCCAGCAGCAGCTTGCAGAGCGCGACGCGGCGCTTCTCACCACCGGAGAGCTTGGTGACCTGCGCGTCGCCGGGCGGGCAGCCGAGGGCGTCCATGGCCTGCTCCAGCTGGGCGTCCATGTCCCACGCGTTGGCGTGGTCCAGGTCCTCCTGGAGCTTGCCCATCTCCTCGAGCAGCGCGTCGCTGTAGTCGGTCGCCATCTGCTCGGCGATCTCGTTGAAGCGGTCGAGCTTGCCCTTGGTCTCCGCCACGCCGTCCTGGACGTTCTCCAGCACGGTCTTGGACTCGTCCAGCGGGGGCTCCTGGAGCAGGATGCCGACGCTGTAACCCGGCGAGAGGAAGGCGTCGCCGTTGGACGGATGCTCCAGCCCGGCCATGATCTTCAGCACCGTCGACTTACCGGCGCCGTTGGGGCCCACGACACCGATCTTCGCGCCAGGATAAAAGCTCAGCGTGACGTCGTCGAGGATCACCTTGTCGCCGTGCGCTTTACGCGCCTTGCGCATGGTGTAGATGAACTCAGCCAAGAGAAACCGTCCGGCAGTCTGGTAGGTATCGATCTGCGGCCCGCGCCGCATGGGTGCATGCGGGCTCCGCCGCGTCCAGGGCAGAGACACCCCACCCCATCTTGCCGTACGGCAGGCCCGAGGCGGAAACTCGTTACTCCGCCGCCCCGGCCCTTCCTCACCGTCTGTCGTCAGGAGTCACTCCATCGACGGTCACTCGCCCGTGGGGGACTTCTTCTTACGGACGAAGAAGATCGCGGCGCCGCCGGTCACGACGAGCGCGATGGCGATGCCCGCGATCACCGGAGTGGTGCTGCTGCCGCCGGTCTCGGCGAGGTCGCCGCCGGTGTCGTCGACGGCGGTGGTGTCACCGCTGACGATCTCGCCGGTGCCGCCGGCCGTCGCCGGGCCCGCCTGGGTGGAGGGGCTGTCACTGTCGCCGCCGGCGCCGGTGCCCGCGGTCCTGCAGTCGAGGACCCCGGAGAAGGTCTTCTTGAAACCGTTCGGACCCTGGACGCTGAACGTGTAGCTCCGGTCCTCGTTCACCGGAACGGTGACGGTCTTCGACTGACCGGCCTCGACCGTGTACTGCTGGTTCAGCAGCGAGAAGGTGAACGCCTCGTCGCCCTTGTTGGTCGCCGTGACGTCCACACCGCCCTCGGCGCAGTCCTTCTCGGCGGTGACGGCCGGGACCGCGCCCTCCTCCGCCCAGTGGGCGGTGGCGGCGGCGGAGACGGTGCTCTCGCTGGAACCGGCGAGTATCTGGGTCTGGCTCTTGGTGTCGCTGGAGAACGCGCGGCCGACCGGAACCTTGGTGGCGGCCTGGGCGGTCAGCGAGACGGAGCCGTCATCCGCGCCGGACGGCACGTCGACATAGACCTCGCCGCCGTTGGCGGCGCTGGTGATCGTCTTGCCGCTCTTGTCGACGAGCCTCGCGCCGGATTCGAGGGCCTCGGTGCCCGGGGCCAGGGTGACGCTCTCGGCGTTGGTGCGGACCGTGACCGGACCGAGCAGCTCACCGGCCTTACCGGAGACGGCGGGCGGTTCGAGGCTCAGCGAGGCCTTGGGCTCGGCCAGGTTTCGCGCGCTCTTCTCCAGGTAGTCGGCGAGCTTCTCGGCCGCCGGGTCGACCGCGTCGACCTTCGCCCGGTCGGAGAAGCGCCAGATGGCGACCTGCGTACCGGCGGCCGCGGTCTTCTCGGAGAGGGCGCCGGAGCCCGCCTTCGAGGCGAGTTCGGCGAGGTCGTTCACCTGGGGGTAGGAGTTCTGCAGAATCCAGTTGATCTTTCCCGCTTCGCGGTTGTTCGCCAGCGAAGTCTGACTCCAGGGCTTTTCCTCGTACTTGGCCTTGCTCTGCGTCGGGTTGTGCAGGTCGATGCAGTACGTCTGAATACTGCCACCGTTGTCGACCGCCATCTCGAAGAGACCGGCGCCGACCTCCTGGTCGCCCTTGCCGCCCTTTTCGTGGATGACCGCCTTGTCGAAGGTCTTGAGACCGCTCAGCGTGGTGGTGGCTCCACCGCTTCCCGGAGGCACCTCGTCCGCGGCGGCGGCGCCGGCGCCGGCTATCGCGCCCACGGCGACCAGCCCAGACGCCAGAACGGCGGCCGCGAGTCGGGCGGCACCCCGCCTCTTCACAGAATTCATGGTTTCCCCTCCGGACGAGCGCCGGTCGGTCGGTGCGCTCGCCAGCGAACTCAAAACTCAGTAACCCCCGTTGGGCACTCAGGGATCCTAGGGAGCGGAAAGCCGCGTGATCCCCGATTGGACCTGCCCCCAACCGATCCGAATCGGAATTGTTATCTCGTCCGCAGACCCCATATGACCTGGGATTATCGATAAATCCCCCCTGGTCACGGCGTCGTTGTCCCAGTCGGTGCGTTGAATAGCGGTTTGGCCTGTGAGATCCGCCGGAAGGCGGAGGTGCCGCGCGTGAGGTCGTGCCCGACCGCCACCGCGTCGATCTCCGCGGTGACCCACCGCTTGGGTCCGCTCTCCCCCTCCCCCGCGCCCTGCCGGGCTTCCTCCCGCTCCTTCTCCCGCTCACGCACCCGCAAGGTGCCGTGGACCAGCAGCGGTTCGCCGAGCGTCACCGAGGCGGCCACGTTCGCCGCGAGGGCGCGCCAGGCCCAGACCGTATAGAAGCTCGTGTGCGCGTCCACCCAGCCCTCGGTCTTCCGGTCCCAGCGACGCACCGTCGCCGCCAGCCGGAACCGGACCACCGCGACCCCGGCCGCCGTCTCCCAGAAATCCGGCCGCGTCGCCGCGTTCCCCAGCACCGTCGTCCAGGTCTCGTTCATGCCCGCTCCCCCGCTCGCCCGCACTTCCCCGGCGACCCACCGGACCGCCGACCCCCATGCTGCCCGCGATCCGCGTCCCGCGCCGGAGGCTGTGCACAACCCCCAGGCTGTGGATAACCCGCCCCCTCGTTCCGGTGAACCGGCCCGGTGAAGCCCGACCCGGTGGACCCGACCCGGTGAAACCCGACCCGGTGGACCCGACCCGGTGAAACCCGACCCGGTGGACCCGGCCCGGTGAAACCCGGCCCGGTGAAACCCGACCCGCCCTCAGCCCTCCCCCGCCGCGATCACGTACTGCGCCCGCACCTCCCGGTACCGCGCCAGCTCCGCGCCCACCGGCCCCAGCACTCGCGCCCGCCCGCAGCCCACCGCCGCGTCCCGCAGCCGGGTCTCCGCCGCCCGGCCGTACCGCCGCGCGGGCCCCCGCGCCGCCAGCCCGCACGCCCACGCCAGCCCCGTCCCGGCCAGCGCGCCGCCCGCCGCCAGCGCCGCGGGCGCCCACCACCCCGGCCCGCCGAACAGCCCCGCCACGGCCCCCACCAGCCAGACCACCGCCACCACCTGGAGCACCAGCAGCGCCACCTGGGCCGCCGCCATCGCCGACCACCACGCGGGCCGGGTGAGGCACTGTCCGCGCCGCGCCGCCGCCACCGCCTCGTCCACCGCCTCCGGCAGCCCCCGGCCGCCCCATCCCGCCGCCTCCCGCACCGCCTGCGCCCAGGGCCCGGGCAGTCCGGCCGTGGCCTCGTCGGCGAGCGTGCGCACGGCCTCCTCCACCGCGGGCCGCGCCGTAACCGCCTCCCGCTCCGCCGCCTTCGCCCGCGCGCCCGGTGCCTCCCGCTCGTCCTCCGCCCGGCCGCCCGGCTTCCGGCCCCGCACCATCCGCCCCCACGGCGTCCCGCACGCCCACTGCGCGTCCCGCAGCCAGGCCCGCTCCGCGGCCTGCCCTGCCGCCGCCGCGCCCGCCGCCTCCGCCAGCCGGTCCTCGAACTCCGCCCGGGCCCGGCCGGTGAACCCGGCCGGTGCCCCGTCCGCCACGTACTGCGGCCGCAGCCGCGCGGTCGTGCCGTCCACGTCCGCCGCCAGCCGCCGTTCCGCCGCGCCGCACTCGGCCGCGAGCCCGCCCAGCATGTCCCGCAGCTCACCGACGCCCTCCCCGGTGAGCGCGGACAGCGCGAGCACCGCCGCGCCCGGCTCCCCGTGCTCGCCGAGCGCCAGCCCGTCCTCGTCCAGCAACCGCCGCAGATCGTCCAGCACCTGGTCGGCGGCGTCGCCCGGCAGCCGGTCCACCTGGTTGAGGACGACGAACGTCACCTCCGCGTATCCGGCGAGCGGGCGCAGATAGCGCTCGTGCAGCACCGCGTCCGCGTACTTCTCGGGATCCACCACCCACACCACCGCGTCGACCAGCCCCAGCAGCCGGTCCACCCGGTCCCGGTGGCCCGGGGCGGCCGAGTCGTGGTCGGGCAGGTCGAGCAGGACGAGGCCGCGCAGCGCCGGGTCGTACGGATACGCCGGGCGGCGGCGGTCCGCGGGCGGGATGCCGAGCCGGTCCAGCAGCCCGTCGGCGTGATCGGTCCACGCGCAGGAGAGCGGCGCGGCGGTGGTCGGCCGACGGATCCCGGCCTCGGAGAGCGGCGCCCCGGCGAGCGCGTTGAAGAGTGTCGACTTACCGCTTCCGGTGGCGCCCGCGAGGGCGACGACGGTGTGCCCGAGCGGATGCCGTCCGCGCGCGGCGGCCTCGTCCAGCACCCGCCCGGCCCCGGCGAGGGTGCGTCCGTCCAGCCGGGTACGGGACAGCCCCACGAGCTGGCGCAGGGCGTCCAGGCGCGGCCGCAGACTCCCGGCGGCGAAGCTGCGGGCGCCGGGCCCGAAGGGCCGCTCGTACGACGCGTACGCCTCGTAGGCCTCATACGCCTTATAGGGGACGCCGGACCGGTGGTCGCCGGACCGGTGGTCGCCGGACCGGTAGGGGACGTACGACGGCTCGCGGGGCTGCCGCGCGTCAACGGTCCCGTACGGCTCGCACTGCTCGCCCTCGGGAGCGGTCCGTGCCGCCGGAGCCGCCGGAGCCGCCGGAGCGGGAGCCTCCCGGGGGGCGCGGCGGGCGGCCCGCCTCCCGGCGCGCCGGGCGATCAGCCCGTCGTCCCACGTGTGCCGCGCCCGCACCACCCCCTCGGCGCCCGCCTCGTCCCCGTGCCCGCACTTGTCCCCGCCGTCGACACCGGCAGCCGTGGCCGTCACGCCGGTCACCTCTCCTTCTGCAGTAGGGACAGCGCGGCGATCAGCTGGACCTGGTGGTCCGGGGTCACGTCCAGCGCGTCGAGGGGCGCGAGCCGCCGGTCGCGCTCCGCCTCCAGGGCGCGCGCGACGCAGCCGTCCAGCAGCCGTCCGCCGCGGTCGCCCAGCCGGAGCGCGCGGTGCGCGCCCAGCGCCTCGGCGAGCCGTTCGCCCGCCTTACGGGCCCGCCGCCCGCCCACCAGGGAGGCCACCAGCAGGGCGGCGACCTCGTCGGACGCGTCGGTCCCGCCGCCGTCGGGGACGCGGTCGCGGGTCTCCTCCTCGGCCAGCTCCTCGACGCAGCGCCGCCAGCGCCGGACGGCCACGCCGATCCGCTCCCCGGCCTCGCGCGCGTCGGCCGGGGCGAGCCCGGTCCGTGCGGCGGGGTCCCGTTTCCCGGCCCCGGCGATCCGGTCGTCGGCGGCGGCCGCCGCGCTGCGCAGCAGGGTGGCGAGGGAGTCGGTGAGCGCCGTAAGAAGCTCACCGGGGGTGCTGTCGTGCGGCTGGCCGTGCCAGTGGGTGAGCGCGCCGCCCGCGAGGGCCGCCCCCGCGGCGATCTCCCGCCGCACCCGTTCGGCCGCCTCCCCGTACGCCCCCTCGACCCGCTGGACCAGTCGCACCGCCGCGGCGTGCTGGGCCGCGGCCGCACCGGCCAGTGCGGGCATCCGGGACTGGAGCGAGGCGAGGACTCCGGCCGCGGTGCGGGCAGCGGCGACGGTACGGGCCTGTGGGTCCTGGGCGTGCCGGGTGAGCCAGTCCCGCAGCGCGGCGACGGCGGTGGCCGGGAGCAGCCCACTGCCGCCGCCCGCCGACTCGGGAAGCTCGGGGATGGTGAAACGGGGGATGTCGCCGAGTCCGGCCGCCGTGAGGAGCGCGGCGTACTGCCGTGAAACTTCGGCGGCGACCTGGTGCGGCACCCGGTCGAGCACGGTGACAAGTGTCACGTCGTACTCCTTCGCGGTCCGCAGCAGATGCCAGGGGACGGCGTCGGCGTACCGGGTGGCCGTGGTGACCAGCACCCAGATGTCGGCGGCGCAGATCAGCTCGGCCGCGAGATCCCGGTTGCGGGCGACGAGCGAGTCGATGTCGGGCGCGTCGAGCAGCGCGAGCCCCCGGGCGAGCCCCGGGTCGGTCTCGATCCGCAGCGCCGCGGGCCCCTCGCCCTCCCGGGCCCGTTCCTCCTCGTCGTACGGCCCCTCCGCGCGGTCTCCCTGGGCCGGTACCCACACCCGGGTGAGCTGCGGCAGCACCCGCTTCCCGGCAAACCAGGAGTGATCGTCGGGGTGACACACCAGGACCGGCGTACGGGTCGTCGGCCGCAGCACCCCGGCCTCCGTCACCCGCCGTCCGACCAGGGAATTGACCAGAGTGGACTTCCCAGCTCCGGTCGATCCGCCGATCACCGCCAGGAGAGGCGCTTCGGGGGCGCGCAACCGGGGCACGAGGTAGTCGTCCAGTTGAGCAAGCAACTCGGCACGGCTGCGGCGAGCGCGGTCGGCACCGGGAAGGGGGAGCGGAAACCGTGCGGCGTCAACGCGGTCACGCAGTGCGGTCAGCGCGTCGAGCAGCCGGGGCCGTACGTCCAAGATCGCCACATGCGAAGAATGCCCGGTTTTGATCTCTTTTTGAAGCGTATGCTCACTCGTGCGCGTCAAAGAGACCCACCCGGATCACCTCAGATCGGACACGAGGCAGACGGGACGGACGGGACTCAGGCATAACGAGTAGACAACACCCGCCGTTTGGGGCGTGAAAAACGATGCGAGTTTCGTACCTGCCTGCGATTATCGGACCGCTTCACTGAACCTCCACAACGTGCCACGGAGGTGAAGCAACCGGGGCGAGGCGCAGGGAGCCCTATCCTTGTCCCCGGCAAGGTCACGGATCCGCCGCGCCCGGCCACCGGCACCACGGCCGCACCGCGGGCCCGTCGGCACCCGGGGGCTCAGCAGTTCCAGGCCCACCACCGGCCCCCGTAGCTCAGTGGATAGAGCAGGCGCCTTCTAAGCGCTTGGCCGCAGGTTCGAGTCCTGCCGGGGGCGCCACCGGCTCAGCGCCAGCTGGGCCGCGCGGCCCAGACCCTCCGCGCCGCCACCCGCGGCCGTGCGCGAGGACGAGGCGTGTGAACTCCTGACGAAGACTGACGCACCGCCGGGCATCCCGGAGTTCGCACGACACCCCGTCGCCTAGGCGACGGGAGGCGTGTCACCGAGGGAGAGCAGCAGCTTGCGCATCAGATGCGACAGCTGCTCCTGCTCCGCCCGGTCCAGGCCGCTGAACAGGCGTTCTCCATTGCGAACATGCCCCTCCACCGCGTTGTCCACCAGCTCGAACCCCTCCTGGGTGAGTGAAATCACCATGCGGCGGCGGCTGGTGGGGTCGAGTTCGCGGTCGACCAGGCCGCGGTTCACCAGCCGGTCGACCCGGTGCGTCAGCGCCGGAGGCTTGATCATCATGGCCGCGGCCAGGGCTTTCGGGGACAGGGCGTACGGCGGGCCACTGCGCCGCAATGTTGCGAGTACGTCGAATTCCCAGCGCTCCATGCCCTCGGCGCCGAGGTGCTCCACCACCCCCCACTCGACCAGCCGGGTCGCGCGGAAGAGCCGCCCCATCATCCCCATGGACCATGCGTCCAGGTCAGGGCGGCTTTCCGCCCACTGCTGAAGGATGCGGTCGAGCGCGTCCTCACCCTCCTCACGCGCCTCCTCGCGCTGCTCGTTCACCTCGCCGGTCCCACCTCTTCGAGGTGAGTTCAACATCGAACTATTTGACATGAACCGAGCCTTCTTCCTACGGTCAGTGGCTGTCAGACAGCTCTGGGTACGCAACGGGGGACTCGTCCAGACGCGCCCTTGAGCACCCCAACCCTCGTCCATGCCTATGGCCAGCGCCAGGCCCGGGATGCCCTTCGGCCCACGGCCCCGGCGGGGCCCATGTCCGCATTGACCACCGAAGACCTGAACAGACCAGTCTCGTCATAACTGCTTGATCTCATCCGACGGCGTTCGCGCCCGAAAGCGATCGCCGAAAGCCATCGCCGGAAGCCATCAACAGAGACAGCGGGAAGGTTCTTCATGCCTGTCGGAAACCACTCCACCCTGCCTGGACTCCTTCGAGCACAGGCCGCCTCACGACCCGACGACATCGCCGTCGTCTCCGGGGACACCCACCTCACCTATGGGGGCCTCCTCGACCGGAGCGCCCGTTTAACTCGTCAGCTCCAGGAGTCCGGCGTACGCCGTGACCACCGTGTGGGGCTCTTCGCCGATCCGTCCCTCGACCTCATCGTCGGCGCGTGGGGCATCCTGAGCGCCGGCGGCGCGTACGTGCCGCTCTCCCCGGACTACCCCGAGGAGCGGCTGCGCTTCATCATCGACAACGCACGCGCCCAGGTCATCGTCTGCCAGCCGCATCTGGCCGACCGGCTGCGCCAGCTCGCCCCGCCCGAGACCCTCGTCCTCACGGTGGACGAGGCGCTGGCCGAGCAGCCGACCGGGCCCCCGCCACCCCAGCCGGATCCCCTGGAAGAGCCACAGCCCGACGGGCTCGCCTACGTGATCTACACCTCCGGGAGCACCGGCAAGCCCAAGGGGGTGATGGTCGAACACCGCAGCATCGCCGCCCAGCTCGGCTGGCTCCAGGAGTCCGGTCATCTCGGCGGCGGCACCGTCATCCTCCAGAAGACCCCGATGAGTTTCGACGCCGCCCAGTGGGAGATCCTCGGCTCGGCGTGCGGCGCCCGCGTGGTGATGGGCGCCCCGGGCGTCTACCGCGACCCGGAGGGGCTGATCGACACGATCGACCGCCACGGGGTGACCACGCTCCAGTGCGTCCCGACGCTGCTCCAGGCCCTGGTGGACACCGAGCGGCTGGGCGACTGCACCAGCCTGTCCCGGGTGTTCAGCGGCGGCGAGGCGCTCACCAGGGCGCTGGCCTCCGAGTTCTTCGCGACGCTGCCGACGGCGCGGCTGGTGAACCTGTACGGACCCACCGAGTGCACCATCAACTCCTCGGCGTACGAGGTCGCTCCGGCCACCGTGGACGACGAACCCACCGTCATCCCCATCGGCGCCCCGGTCGCCCGCACCGGCTACCACGTGCTGGACGAGAGCCACCGGCCCGTGCCGCACGGCGAGACCGGTGAGCTGTACATCTCGGGTGTCCAGCTCGCCCGCGGCTACCTGCACCGGCCCGAGCTGACCGAGGAGCGCTTCGTGCACCTCGCGCCGGAGCCCGGGCGGGACCCGGTGCGGCTGTACCGGACCGGCGACCTGGTGTCCCAGGCGCCCGACGGCATCGTCCACTTCCTCGGCCGGACCGACAGCCAGGTCAAACTGCGCGGCTACCGCGTCGAGCTGGACGAGGTCGCCCGCACCATCGAGAACCACGCCTGGGTCAAGCGGGCGGCCGTCCTGGTCAAGGACGATCCGCGCACCGGCTCCCAGAACCTCGTCGCCGCCGTGGAGCTGAACCCCAAGGAAGCCGCCCTGATGGACCAGGGCAACCACGGCTCCCACCACCAGTCCAAGTCCAGCAAGCTGCAGGTCAAGGCCCAGCTCTCCAACCCCGGGCTGCGTTCGTCCGAACAGCTCGCCGGGCGGACCCGGGTGGACCTGCCCGGCCGCGACGCGAGCCCGGAGCTGCGCCGCGAGGCGTTCGCCCGCAAGACCTACCGGTTCTACGAGGGCGGGGACACCAGCCGGGCCCGCATCCTCAAGCTGCTCGACCACGGGGTGGACCCCTTCGCGTCCCGGCCGCTCGGCGATCTGACCCTCACCGGTCTGGGCACGATCCTGCGCTCCTTCGGGCAGTTCCACAGCGAGGAGCGGCTGCTGCCGAAGTACGCGTACGCCTCGCCCGGGGCGCTGTACGCGACCCAGATGTACCTGGAGATCGCGGGCATCGGCGAGCTGGCGGCCGGTATCTACTACTACAACCCGCTGGACCATCAGCTCGCGCTGATCCGCCGCGTGGAGGGCGGCGGATCCCCGCGGCTGAAGGTCCACTTCGTGGGCAAGCGGCAGGCCATCGAGCCCGTCTACAAGAACAACATCGGCGAAGTGCTGGAGTTCGAGACGGGCCATATGGTCGGCCTGTTCGAGCAGGTGCTGCCCGCCCATGGCCTGGCCATCCATCCGGACGGGTTCCGGCCGGAGCTGATGCCGCTGTTCGACGTCGCCGAGAACGACCACTACCTGGGCACCTTCGACATCCGGCAGAGCGACGGCCGGCAGCCGGAGGACCCCACCGAGATCTACCTCCAGGTCCATCCCGGGAAGGTCACCGATCTGCCGGGCGGTCAGTACCGCTACCGGTCCGGTGACCTGGAGAAGATCTCCGACGAACTGGTCCTGAAGAAGGACGTGATCGCCATCAACCAGGCGGTCTACGAGCGCTCCAGCTTCGGCATCAGCGCCGTCAGCCGGGCGGCCGAACCCTGGCTGGAGTACATCGCGCTCGGCAAGAAGCTCCACCACCTCCAGGCCAACCAGCTGGGGCTGGGCCTGATGTCCTCCGGCTACAGCTCCAAGACCGGCCATCCGCTGCCCGCCGCGCGGCGTCTGGACGCCATCCTGACCGACTGCTCGATCCCGACCGGTGCCTCCTACTTCTTCGTCGGCGGCCGGATCTCGGCCGAGCAGGAGGCGAGCGAGGGCATGGGCGAGGACATCGTCCACATGAAGGGCCCGACCGAGGTGATCCGGGACGACCTGGCCTCCTATCTGCCGGACTACATGCTGCCCAACAAGGTCGTCGTCCTGGACGCGCTGCCGCAGACGGCCAACGGGAAGATCGACGTCAAGGCGCTGGCCGGTTTCGACGAGCTGTCCCAGGGGCTGGAGAGCCGGGCCTTCGTGGCGCCGGAGACCGATACCGAGAAGGCCCTCGCCGAGCTGTGGGGCGCGGCGCTGAAATACGAGCCCGTTTCCACCGAGGACAACTTCTTCGAAGCGGGCGGCAATTCGCTCATCGCCGTGACCCTGGTCAACCGCCTCAACAAGCGATTCGGGACCAAGCTGCCGGTTCAGGTGCTCTTCGACGCGCCCACGGTCGCCCGCCTCGCCCCCCGTGTCGACGGCACCGCCACCGGGGAGATATCCCGCTTCCTGCGGCTGCGCCCCGAGGGCGGAAAGTCGCCGGTCTTCTGCTGGCCGGGACTCGGCGGATATCCCATGAATCTCCAGCAGCTCGCCTCGGACGCGGACATGGACCGGCCGTTCTACGGAATCCAGGCGCACGGCATCAATGACGGCGAGGCGCCCTACCCGACGATCCGGGACATGGCCGCGGCGGATGTGGCCGAGATCCGGAAGATCCAGCCGGAAGGCCCCTACACCCTGTGGGGCTATTCCTTCGGTGCCCGGGTCGCCTTCGAGACCGCGTGGCAGCTGGAGGACGCGGGGGAACAGGTGGAGAACCTGTTCCTGATCTGCCCCGGGAACCCCAAGGTCCGGGAGACGGACGGGAAGCAGTGGGGACGTGAGGCGACGTACCGCAATCCGGCCTACCTCACGATCCTCTACTCCGTCTTCACTGGCGGCATCAGCGGGCCCGACCGCGATCGCTGCCTTGAAACGGTACGGCACGAGGATGAGTTCGTGGCGTTCATTCATGAACTCCTCCCGCAATTGGACGAAGCGCTCATCCGCCGGATCACCCGGATCGTGGAAGCGACGTACGAATTCGAGTACAGCTTCCGCGAACTGGCCGAGCGCAGGCTGAACGCCCCCATCACCATCTTCAAGGCCACGGGCGACGACTACTCGTTCATCGAGGACAGCTCGGGCTACTCCGCGACCCCGCCGACCACCGTCGAACTGGTCGGGGATCACTACAGCGTGCTGAAGAAGAAGGGGGTCGGCGAACTCATCTCGGCTATCCACACCCGCCTCGACAACTGAACCCCACGGAGGAAGACGTGCCTCATCTGACCATCAAGCACTTTCCCCTGGATGTCGGCGAACAGCAACGGAGGCAGCTCACCGAGGACCTCACCGCGCTGGTGATGCGGCACTTCGAGGTCCCCGAGGGCGCCGTCTCGATCGCACTGGAGCAGGTGGACCAGTCGTCATGGAACGACGCCGTCATCGTTCCGGAAATCATAGGGCGGGGGCACCTCCTCATCAAGGCCCCGGGCTACTGAGATTCGGCCCCAACTTCCTGTCACACCACAGCGCAAGGAGCGCGATATGACCGACTGCCTCGGACCGCGTCTCAAAGTCGGCGTGGTCCTCCCCGCGACCAACACCTCCGTCCAGCCGGAAATGGAAGCCATGCGGCCGGAGGGGGTCACCAACCACACCGGGCGCATGCAGACCCAGGACACCTCGCTCACCGGCGGCATCGACGATCTGGTCAGCAGTTACCGGGAGTCGACC
Organism: Streptomyces sp. NPDC041200; assembly: GCF_055591805.1. Lineage (NCBI taxonomy): Bacteria > Bacillati > Actinomycetota > Actinomycetes > Kitasatosporales > Streptomycetaceae > Streptomyces > Streptomyces sp. NPDC041200. The sequence continues at coordinate 71,045 of NZ_JBVIZF010000025.1, forward strand.
CACCGGGCGATCGGCGATCTGCTGCCGTGCAAACCCGACTGCTTCGTCATCGCTTTCTCCCCCGAGATCTACTGGGACGGACCCGGATCCCAGGACGAGGTGGTGGCCTCGATGAAGTCCGCCAGCGGGGGACTTCAGGTCACCATGAGCCCGGACGCCTTCACCACGGCGCTGTCCCTGTACGGCGTTCGGCGGCTCGGCGTCATCACCCCGTACGTTCCGGCCGGTGACGACTCGGTGAGCCGGTTCTTCACCGAATCCGGATATGACGTGGTATCGATGACCGGGCTGGGCTGCAGCAGTCCGGAGCGCATCGCCCATGTGCCCGAGCCCGAATTGCGCGAAGCCGTGAAGGCCGTCGACACCCCGGACGTGGAGGCGATCGTGCAGGTGGGCACCAATATGGCCATGATGCGCGTCGCGGCCGGTGCCGAGGAATGGCTCGGCAAACCGGTCATCTCCAACAACACGGTGCTCTATTGGCGGGCGCTGCGGCAGAACGGCATCGCCGACCGCATCAGGGGATTCGGCTCCCTGGCCACGCAGTACTGAGAAGCCGTGTACTGAGAAATAACTGACCGAGAAAAGCCGGGCGGGGGCGATCCGAATGCCCCCGTCCGGCGCCGACATGCAGCAACAGGAGAAACTACGTGAGCAATATCGGCAGTGAGAAGACTGCCATGGACCCGCAGCGGGTCATTGACGACGACCGGCTCCCCATAGGGAAACTGCTGGCGCTGACCACGGCCGGATTCCTGGCCATCATGACCGAGACGACGCCCGCGGGTCTCCTCCCGCAGATCGGCCAGGGCCTCGGCGTCTCCGAGGGGCTGGCGGGGCAGCTCGTCACGCTCTACGCGATCGGTTCCGTGGTGGCCGCCATCCCCGTCATCGCCGCCACCCGCAGTATGCGACGACGGCCGCTGCTGCTCCTCGCGGTCGGCGGGCTGCTGGTCTTCAACACCATCACCGCGCTGTCCACCAGCTACGAACTCACCCTCGCCGCCCGTTTCATCGCCGGTATGGCGGCCGGAGTCGTCTGGGGGCTGCTCGCCGGATACGGCAGGCGGCTGGTCCCCGAGAACCTCCAGGGCCGGGCGCTGGCCATCGTCGGGGTGGGCCAGCCGGTCGCCCTGACCCTCGGGGTCCCGCTGGGCACCTGGCTGGGGTCGCTGTTCGACTGGCGCGGGGTGTTCTGGATCATGTCCGGCGTCGCGCTGCTGCTGGTGCTCTGGATCCGTGCGCTGGTCCCGGACTTCCCCGGTCAGAGCGCCACCGAGCGACTGCCGATCCGGAAGATCTTCGCCATGCCGGGCATCGCTTCCGTGCTGGCCGTGGTGCTCCTGTGGATCCTGGCGCACAACATCCTCTACACCTACATCGCCCCCTTCCTGGAGCGGTCCGGTCTCGGTGGGCGCGTCGACCTCGCGCTGCTGGTGTTCGGCGCCGCGGCCATCGTGGGGATCTGGCTCACCGGAATCCTGGTGGACCGCAAGCTGCGCCCGGTCACCCTGCTGAGCCTCGCCGGATTCGCCCTCGCGTCGCTGGTGCTGGGGATCGCCGGCTCGTCGGTGCCGCTGGTGTTCCTCGGCATCGTCGTCTGGGGTGTGACGTTCGGCGGCGCGCCCACGCTGCTCCAGACCGCCAACGCCGACGCGGCCGGGGACGCGGCCGATGTCGCGCAGTCGATGTTCGTCACCGTCTTCAACCTCGCGGTCGCGGGCGGTGGGGTGTTCGGCGGTCTCCTCCTGGAGTCGGCCGGTGCCGGGTCCATCCCCTGGGTGCTGCTCGGGCTGGCCCTCCTGGCCACCGCCGTCGTCGCGCTGGCCCACCGGCACGGCTTCAAGCCCGGCCCACGGGTCACCGACGGCTGACCCCCGTCGGCCTCCTCCCCTACGGACGTAGCGGAGGAGGCCGTTTCGCATGCCGCGCCACCCGCGGCCGTCAGCGGCGTGAGTGGCCGAACAGCAGACGGTAGGCGATCAGCAGCACCAGGGAGCCGCCGATGGCGGCTCCCCAGGTGGCGGGGTCGAAGAACTGGTCGTCGATGGGGCGGTCGAGGAACTTGGCGGAGAGCCAGCCGCCGATGAAGGATCCGACGACGCCGATGAGGGTGGTGCCGATCAGACCGCCCGGGTCACGGCCGGGGAGAAGGAACTTGGCGACGGCTCCGGCGATCAGCCCGAGGACGATCCAGCTCACGATGCTCATGGTGCGGTTCTGGCCTTTCGATGTGCGGGGTGCTAGGGGGTGTCTTGCCGGTCAGGCCGGATCAGCGAGCGGCGTCAGGGGCACCTCCCAGCGGTAGCTGGGGGAGGCGCTGCGTGCGACGAGCGCGGGGCCGCGAGGTGCCGCACCAGACGCCGGGAGCCCGTCATGATCGGCAAGACACCCCCTGGGGCTGGGCTGCCCGTTCCGCTTCTTTACCGGGCCACCGGGGTCAAACCTCGCGCCGACGACATGAGGCGCACGGCACGCACCGGGCCAGTCAGGGCGCGTCCGATGCGGCCTCCCCCACCAGCTCCTCCAGGACGTCCGTCATCGTCACGAACCCGAGGACGGCGCCGTCGTCGCCCGTCACCGCCGCGAGGTGCGTCCCGGCGCCGCGCATCGCCGTCAGCGTGTCGTCCAGCGGGGTGTCGGCCGGCACCCGGGTGACGGTGTGCAGGGCGGCGCCGGGGAAGGGCCGGTCGCGGTCGGTCACGCCGAGGGTGTCCTTGATGTGGAGGTACCCCAGCACCGCGCCACCGGGGCCGGTGACCGGCAGCCGGGAGAAGCCGGAGGCGGCCGCGGTGCGCTCCAGGACGACGGGGGTGACCCGGTGGTCCACGGTGACCATCTCGCCGAGCGGGACCAGGATGTCCCCGGCCCGCCGGGTGCCCAGCTCCAGGGCGTCGCGCAGCCGCTCGCTGCCGGAGGCGTCGAGGAGGCCCGCGTCGCTGGAGTCCCGTACGAGCCGGATGAGTTCGGCGTCGGTGTAGACCGATTCGACCTCGTCCTTGGGCTCGACCTTCAGCAGCCGCAGCAGCCCGTTGGCGAAGGCGTTGATGCCGAAGACGACGGGGCGCAGCGCGCGGGTGACGGCCACCAGGGGCGGGCCGAGCAGCAGCGCGGTGCGCTCCGGGGCGGCGAGGGCGATGTTCTTGGGGACCATCTCGCCGATGAGCATGTGCAGATAGGTGGCCGCCGTCAGGGCGAGCACGAAGGCGATCGGGTGCACCAGGGCCTCGGGGACGCGGGCGGCCGCGAACACCGGCTCCAGCAGGTGGGCGATGGCCGGTTCGGCGACCGCGCCGAGGACGAGCGAGGAGATGGTGATGCCCAGCTGGGCGGTGGCCAGCAGGGCGGACAGGTGCTCCAGCGCCCACAGCACGGTGCGGGCGCGCTTCCCGCCCTCCTGGGCGCGCGGCTCGATCTGGCTGCGGCGCACGGAGATCAGGGCGAACTCGGCGCCGACGAAGAAGGCGTTGGTGAGCAGGGTGAGGGCGCCGATGGCCAATTGCAGCAGGGTCATCGGGTGTCCTCCTCCGCGTGGGCGGTGGCCGGGGCGGTGATCCGTACGCGGTCGGCGCGGTGGTGGTCCACCTCGAGCACGGTGAGCTGCCAGCCGTCGGTCTCGATGCCGTCGCCCGCCTCGGGAATGCGTGCCAGGGCGGTGGCCATCAGGCCCGCGACGGTCTCGTACGGGCCCTCGGGCACGGTCAGGGCGATCGCGGACAGCTCGTCCAGCCGGACGGCGCCGTCCGCCTCCCAGGTGCCGGGCCCGGCGGGCACCAGGGCGGGGGTCTCGTCGGGGTCGTGTTCGTCGCGTACGTCACCGACGACCTCCTCGACGACGTCCTCCAGGGTGGCGACACCGGCGGTGCCGCCGTACTCGTCGATGACCAGGGCCATGGTGTGCGATCCGCGCAGCCGGTCCAGCAGCCGGTCCACCGGGAGGCTGTCGGGGACCAGCAGCGGGGCGGTGGTCAGCTCGGTGACGGGGGTGGCGGCCCGGCGTGCGGCGTCCAGCGCGAGGACGTCGCGGATGTGGACGGTGCCGACCACCTCGTCCAGGCTGCCGCGGTAGACGGGGAACCGGGACAGGCCGGTGGCCAGCGTGAGGTTGGCGGCGTCGGCGGCACTCGCGTGCGCCTCCAGCGCCTGGACGTCCACCCGCGGGGTCATCACGTTCTCCGCGGTCAGCTCGCTGAGGTGGAGCGTACGGACGAACAGCTCAGCCGAATCGGGCTCCAGCGCGCCCTCCGCGGCCGAATGGCGGGCCAGCGCGACCAGTTCGTCCGGGGTGCGCGCCGAGGCCAGCTCCTCGGCGGGCTCCAGTCCGGCGCGGCGCACCAGGCGGTTCGCGGTGTTGTTCAGGTGGTGGATCAGCGGGGCGAAGGCGGCGGTGAAGCCGCGCTGGGGGCCCGCGACCACCTTGGCCACGGCCAGCGGCCGGGAGATCGCCCAGTTCTTGGGCACCAGCTCGCCGATCACCATCAGGACGACGGTCGAGATCGCCACGCCCAGCACCGAGGCCACGGACGAAGCGGCGCCGCCCAGCCCGGCGGCCCGCAGCGGGCTCTGCAGCAGGACGGCCAGCGAGGGCTCGGCGAGCATGCCGATCACCAGCGAGGTCACGGTGATGCCCAACTGGGCGCCGGACAGCTGGAACGTCAGCCTGCGGGCGGCCTTGAGCGCGCTTCCGGCGCCCCGCTCGCCCTCCGCGGCGGCGCGCTCCAGCTCACCGCGCTCGACCGTGGTGAGCGAGAACTCCGCGGCGACGAAGACCGCGCAGGCCAGGGTCAGCGCCAAGGCCAGCAGGACCAGCAGCACTTCGGTCAGCACGCCGGTCCCCTCTCTGTGCGCTCGGCGGATCGCTCACAGACGGATATAGGGGCGCATAGGGGGGCGGATACGGACTCGTACGCATCCGGAACGCGGCGGGGGGTACTGGGAGGGTCGTCCATCGCGGTGACCGCGACTCCTTCGTGACTCGAGGGGCTGTTGGTAAAAGAACGGTAAAGCAGGATCCGTGGTTCCCGCCCGGCGGCCCGGCACCCCACTCCGGCAAGGGCCGCCGGGAAGTGCGGGCGACACCCGGCCAGTTGGCCGAATTGATCCACCCATGACAGGCGCGTGGGAGCTGCTTTACCTGGCCGGAGCGTTCGGTCCGGCAAGAACAGTGAACGGCACACAGAGAAGGAGTGAACGCCGCGATGGTGTTCAAACGACTGCCTGGTCGATTCGGCACCGAGAGCCCCTTCGTGGGCCTGGTACCGGCCGCCGGTCCGGTGCGTCCCGGCGGACCACCGCGGGACCGGGAGCGAGAGACGCAGCTCACACCGGCGCTGCGCTGCGCCCTTGCGGCCGGGGAGACCGAAGTGGCCTTATCGGCCAACCCGGGCGGCCAGATTGGCGTCTTGAAGGCCGACAGGCAGGGCGGGTTGTCCGGGGAGGGGCACGGCACCCCCGGAAAAGCGGAGGTGGAGGCAGGGATGCGGCAGGTGACCGGCGCTCACGCCGGGGCCGTCGTGGCGCGATCCGCGGGCCGGAACCGGGTCATCGGTAATGGAATTGCGCGTGCGGTGTGACGTACTTCATGCTGTCACAGATCTGACATAACAGCGCGTAGCGAGACTCCTACCAATTTAGTACGTACTGTTGTGTGATGGTGGAGCTCATCTCGAAACAAGCGAATCCCGTGGAGCATTAGAGGTCAGTCATGAAGCCCTTCGCCCTGAACCACGCGGTCCCAGCCGAACAATCACCGGCTGTCATTCCGTACTCGTACAACGCCGCCCTGCAGCTGAATGTGCTGCCCGATGGACGCCCCGCCATCTCCGACCGGGGGGTGCTTCTGGAATGCGGCACAACGACCTCCACCGCGGGCTCCAAGACGCACTTCGACGACTGACCATCCCCGCCGACCTGCGACGTCGATGACGGTACTCATCCTGACCTGCCAGGAGGATGTGACAGCGGACCTGGTGGTGTCCGAATTACGTGAGCGAAATGTCCCGCTGATCCGATTCGATCCAGCCGATCTTCCCGGACGGGCAGGGATCTCGACCGAATTCGAGCGCGGCGACTTCACCGGCTATCTGTCGACCGAGGGCCGCCTGGTCAGCGTGAACAGCCTGCGATCCATATGGGTGCGCCGCCCGGGGCAACCAGCGGCGCACGCCCCCGAGCCCTCCGAGTGGCTGACCGCCGAGTGCGGACAGGCCCTGTACGGAATGCTGTATTCCACCGAGGCGCGCTGGATGAACCATCCCAGTGCCGCCCAGTCGGCACGTTCCAAACCGTGGCAGTTGCGCACCGCCCACCGCAGTGGATTCGCCGTTCCGCCGACGCTCATCACCACCTATCCACGCGCCGCCAAAGAGTTCGCCAGCCGGTTCCAGGACATCGTGGTGAAGACCATCTCCGGCCCCCCGCCGGTCAATCCGCCAATCACGCTGCCCACCACCCGTATCGACCCCGAGACGGATTTCTCGGGCGTCGCGGCAGGTGCCACGCTTCTTCAGCGCTACATTCCCAAAACGGCCGATATCCGGCTCACCTGCGTCGGCGGCCGTTTGTTCGCCGCCCGGAAGACAGCAGCTTCCGGGCAGGTTGATGGGAGGTATGGTTTCTATGGCCATCTATGGGGCGCGGTGGACGTTCCCCACCGGATCGCCCAGGCCGTCCGGGATTACATGACCTTTGGCGGGCTCGCCTACGGGGCTTTCGACTTCGCCGAGGACGAGGACGGCACCTGGTGGTTTCTGGAGTGCAATCAGGGCGGCCAGTTCGGGTTCATCGAGCTGGAGACCGGACAGCCGATCGCCGCCAGCATCGCCAGCTGGCTCGCCGCGCCCCGTCCCGTCTCAGAGCGCATCTGAGAGCGTCAGTACCGCGACACCGTGCACCCGGTCGTTCGCGAGGTCGTCCAGGGCGGCGTCCGCGCGGTCGAAGGGGTAGGGCGTGACCGTGGCCCGGATGTGGTGGGCGGCGGCCGCGGTGAGGAACTCGCGGCCGTCCTCACGGGTGTTGGCGGTGACGCTGCGCAGGGTGCGTTCGCGGAAGAGATGGCGCTCGTACGTCAGCGCGGGGATGTCGGAGAGGTGGATTCCGGCGACGCTCAGCGTGCCGCCCGCGTCCAGCGCCTCCAGCGCCACCGGCACCAGCTCGCCCGCCGGGGCGAACAGGATCGCGGCGTCGAGCGGTTCGGGCGGCCGGTCGCGGGCGTCCCGGGCCGAGGCGGCGCCGAGTTCGAGGGCGAGGGCCCGGGCGGCGGCCGAGCGGGTCAGCACATGGACGACGGCGCCGCGCGCGATGGCGACCTGCGCGGTGAGGTGCGCGGAGCCGCCGAAGCCGTAGATGCCGAGCCGTCCGCCCGCGGGGAGGTCGGCGCGGCGCAGCGCGCGGTAGCCGATGATCCCGGCGCAGAGCAGCGGGGCCAGTTCCTCGGCGGCGTATCCGGAGGGCAGCTCATAGGCGTACGCCGCCGGTACGGTGACGTACGGAGCGTAGCCGCCGTCCGCGTCCCAGCCGGTGTAGACGGACGCGGGGCACAGGTTTTCCTGGCCGCGTACGCAGAACCGGCACCGGCCGCAGGTGTGGCGCAGCCAGGGCACGCCCACCCGGGCGCCGAGCGCGGGCCCGGTGGCCCGCTCGCCCGCCGCGATCACCTCGCCGACGGCCTCGTGCCCGGGGACGACGGGGGTGCGGTGCGGCGGCAGGTCGCCGTCGCGGACGTGGAGATCGGTGCGGCAGACCCCGCAGGCCCGGACCCGCACCAGCAGTTCACCGGCGGCCGGGCGCGGAATCGGCAGCTCTACCTGGTCGATCCGGCCCGGCGTACGCACCACCCAAGCCCGCATGGGGCCCGGAATGGCAGCATTCGCACCCGTCACACGCCCAACGTAACGCCGTGGCGGGGCCGCCTGCGATCAGGAACGGTCAGGAACAGTCAGGACGGTCAGGACGCGGGGGCGTCCATCGCGGTCGCGAGGCTCTTCGGGCGCATGTCGGTCCAGTGCTCCTCGACGTAGTCCAGGCACGCCTGACGGTCATCCTCGCCGTGCGCGACGGTCCAGCCCTCGGGCACCTCGGCGAAGGAGGGCCACAGGGAGTGCTGTCCTTCGTCGTTGACGAGCACGACGTAACGGCCGTCGGGATTGTCGAACGGGTTACTCATGGCTGTCTCCTGTCTCAGCTGCTGTCCGGCACGCCTCACGATCTTCCGGGCATGACGGTACCGGCCGGGGACACGCATCGTGAAGCGGTGCCCGCCCCACGTAGCCTGAGCCGCATGGCGAAGGACGCACGACGACCGCGGCACAGCGCGTGGCACGGGCAGGGCCCGGTGGTGTGCGTGGTGGCGGTCGGCGGCGCCATCGGCGCGTCCGCCCGGTACGGGGCGTCCCTGCTGTGGCCGACCCCCACGGGCGCCTTCCCGTGGACGACGCTGCTGGTCAACGTGGTGGGCTGCGCGCTCATCGGCGTCCTGCTGGCGCTGATCGGCGAGGTGTGGGCGGCCCACCGGCTGGTGCGGCCCTTCCTCGGCACCGGGGTGCTGGGCGGGTTCACCACCTTCTCGACGTACGCCGTGGACTTCAGGCAGCTCGTCGTGGACGGCCACGCCGCGACCGGGGCGGCCTATCTGGTGGTGACGCTGCTGGCGGCGGTGGCGGCGGTATGGGGCGCGGTCGCGGGCACCCGTCGGGTCATCGGGGTCGTGGGGACGTACGGCAGGAGCACGGGATGAACGCGAACGGACTGAGACTGAGCGTCTTCGTCAGCGAGAAGGACACCTGGCACCACAAACCGGTCTTCGCCGAAATCGTGCACCGCGCGCACCGGGCGGGGCTGGCGGGGGCGAGCGTGTTCCGAGGGGTGGAGGGCTTCGGTGCCTCGTCCCTGGTCCACACCTCCCGGCTGCTGTCGCTCAGCGAGGAACTGCCGGTCTGCGTGGTGATCATCGATACGGAGGAGCGGGTGCGGTCCTTCCTGCCCGAGCTGGAGGAGATCACCGGCGACGGTCCGGTGATCCTGGACCCGGTCGAGATCGTCCGCTTCCCGGAGCGCGACGCCCCGGGACGTGACCGGTGAACTGGCTCCTGGTGGTGGCGGGCGCGATGGTCGGCGCCCCGCTGCGGTATCTGACCGACCGGGCGGTGCAGGCCCGGCATGACTCGGTGTTCCCCTGGGGGACGTTCGTGGTGAACGTGGTGGGGTGCGCGGTGCTGGGAGCGCTGACCGGGGCGGTGGCGGTGGGAGCCGCGTCGTCGCAGGTACAGCTGCTGCTCGGGACGGGGCTGTGCGGAGCGCTGACCACGTACTCGACGTTCTCGTACGAGACGCTGAAGCTGGCGGAGGGCGGGGCGCGCGGTCTCGCGGCCGCCAACGCGGTCGGCAGTGTGGTCGCGGGGGTGGCGGCCGCCTTCGCGGGCGGAGCGGCGGCCACCGCGCTCTGGGGCTGAGGGCGACGTCCCCGGCGGCGCTGACCCGCACGGTGTGCTCAGCCCGGGGGCAGCAGGCGGGTGCCCGCCGGGAGGCCCGGGAGACCGTCCGCGTCGGCCGAGCGCAGATACGCCAGCAGCACCCGGCGCAGCTCGCGCGCGGCCCTCGGCGGGGCGACGTCCTTGCGGTGGGCGACCGCGATGGTGCGCCGCATCGCGTGGCCCGCGAAGGGCGTGACCCGCAGCCCCGAGCGGGCCGCCACCATGGCGGGGAGGACGGCGATGCCGAGCCCCGCCCGTACGAAGCCGAGCACCGCGTCCATCTCGCCGCCCTCGACCGTGAACGAGGGCTCGAAACCGGCCGCCCGGCAGGCAGCCGTGGTGAATTCCCGCAGGTCATAGCCTCGGCGGAACATCGCCATCGGCCGGTCGCGGAGATCCTCGACCCGGATCCGGCGGGCTTTCACGGGCGGCGGGGACGCGGGCGAGGAGGCGACCACCAGCTCCTCGCGCAGCAGCTCGGTGGCGGCGAGCGCGGGGGCCTGGCCGGGCAGCGGGGTGATGATCAGCGCGAGGTCCAGCTCACCGGCGGCGAGGGTGCGCACCAGGTCCTGGGAGCCGCCCTCGTCGATGACCAGCTCGATGCCCGGGAACTCGTCGTGGAAGCGGCGCAGCACATCCGGTACGAGACTGGCGCACAGGCTGGGCGGGGCGCCGAGCCGCACCCGGCCGCGCCGGAGCTGGGCGACCTCCTGGACCTCGCGGCGCGCGGTCTCGGTGTCGGCGAGGATCTGGCGGGCCAGCGGAAGCAACGCCTCGCCCGCGTCGGTGAGGGCGATGTGGCCGCGCGCGCGGTGGAACAGCTCGGCGCCCAGCTCCCGCTCCAGCGCCCTGATCTGCTGGGACAGCGACGGCTGGGCGACATGGAGACGCTCGGCGGCGCGGGTGAAGTGGCGGGTGTCCGCGACGGCGGCGAAATAGCGGAGCTGCTGCAGCTGCACCCAGCGATCATAGGCATCATCTATGGAATCCAGCCATAGCATGTCTTGGACTAATCACCAGGGCACTGCCTAGCGTCACAGACATGGCACTGGCGACACGGACGGACACGGGCCACGAGCGGCGGCCCGGCCAGAAGCGGAAGCCGCCGCGGAAGCCGTCCTTCACCGGCTCCGTGTGGCGGTCGACCATCGGTAAGAAGGCCGTGATGGCCGTCACCGGGCTGATCATGCTGAGCTACCTGGTGGCCCACATGCTCGCCAACCTGAAGATCTTCTTCGGGCCCGGCGACCTCAACGGCTACGCGCACTGGCTGCGCACCCTCGGCGAACCGTTCCTCCCGCACGAGGGGTTCCTGTGGCTGGCCCGGGTCGGGCTGCTGGCCGCCGTCGTGCTGCACGGCGTGGCCGCGTACCAGCTCAGCCGCCGGGATCTGGCGGCCAGGCCGCGCGGCTACGCGCACCAGCGGCGGCGGGCGAGCTACGCGACCCGCACGATGCGCTGGGGCGGGGTGATCCTCGGGCTGTTCATCGTCTGGCACATCCTGGATCTGACGACGCTCACGGTGAACGAGCGCGCCGAGCCCGGCCATCCGTACGAGAACGTCGTGGCGACGTTCTCCACCTGGTACGGCAACACCATCTACATCGTGGCGATGCTCGCCCTCGGCCTGCACATCCGGCACGGCTTCTGGAGCGCCGCCCAGACCCTCGGCGCGGGCCGCCCGCGCCGCGACCGTGCCCTCAAACTGGCCGCGAACGGCCTGGCTGCCGTCCTGACCTGCGGTTTCATCGCCGTACCCATCGGCGTGATGAGTGGAGTGGTGAGCTGAGATGAACGCGTACACGGACTACGCCACCGGTGAGCCGATCGCCGACACCAAGGCCCCGGACGGGCCCGTGGAGGGGCGCTGGGACCGCCGCCGCTTCGAGGCGAAGCTGGTCAACCCGGCCAACCGCCGCAAGTACACGGTCATCGTGGTCGGTACGGGGCTGGCGGGCGGCGCGGCCGGGGCGACCCTGGCCGAACAGGGCTACCACGTCGTGCAGTTCTGCTATCAGGACTCACCGCGCCGGGCGCACTCCATCGCCGCCCAGGGCGGGATCAACGCCGCCAAGAACTACCGCAACGACGGCGACTCCGTCCGCCGCCTCTTCTACGACACCGTCAAGGGCGGCGACTTCCGCGCCCGCGAGTCCAATGTGCACCGGCTCGCCCAAGTGTCAGTGGAGATCATCGACCAGTGCGTGGCGCAGGGCGTGCCGTTCGCCCGGGAGTACGGCGGTCTGCTGGACACCCGCTCGTTCGGCGGCGTCCAGGTCTCCCGCACCTTCTACGCCCGCGGCCAGACCGGTCAGCAGCTGCTGCTCGGCGCGTATCAGGCGCTCAGCCGCCAGATCGCGGCCGGCAACGTGGAGATGCACGCGCGCACCGAGATGCTCGACCTGATCGTGGTCGACGGGCGCGCCCGCGGCATCGTGGCCCGCGACCTGATCACCGGCCAGGTCTCCACCCACTTCGCGGACGCCGTGGTGCTGGCCTCCGGCGGCTACGGCAATGTCTTCTACCTGTCCACGAACGCCAAGAACTCCAACGCCACCGCGATCTGGCGGGCCCACCGGCGCGGCGCCTACTTCGCCAACCCCTGCTTCACCCAGATCCACCCCACCTGCATCCCGCGCTCCGGCGACCACCAGTCCAAGCTGACGCTGATGAGCGAGTCGCTGCGCAACGACGGCCGCATCTGGGTGCCGAAGGCGAAGGGCGACACGCGCCCGCCCGCCGCGATCCCGGAGGACGAACGCGACTACTACCTGGAGCGGATCTACCCGGCGTTCGGCAATCTGGTGCCGCGCGACATCGCCTCCCGGGCCGCGAAGAACGTGTGCGACGAGGGGCGCGGGGTGGGCCCCGGCGGGCAGGGCGTCTACCTGGACTTCGCGGACGCCATCGGGCGGATGGGCCGGGCGGCGGTCGAGGAGAAGTACGGCAACCTCTTCGAGATGTACCAGCTGATCACGGCGGAGAACCCGTACGAGGTGCCGATGCGCATCTACCCCGCCATCCACTACACGATGGGCGGACTGTGGGTCGACTACGACCTCCAGACCACGGTGCCCGGGCTGTTCGCGATCGGCGAGGCCAACTTCTCCGACCACGGCGCCAACCGACTCGGCGCCTCGGCCCTGATGCAGGGCCTGGCCGACGGCTATTTCGTCCTCCCGGCCACCATCAACGACTACCTCGCCCGCCATCCGCACGACGAGGTCGACCCGGGCCATCCGGCGGTGACCGAGGCCCTGTTGTCGGTCACCGACCGGCTGCGGCGGCTGCTGGAGAACGACGGCGACCGCACCCCCGACTCCTTCCACCGGGAGCTGGGCGAGCTGCTGTGGGACGAGTGCGGCATGGCCCGCACCGAGCCCGGGCTGCGCAAGGCGCTGGAACGCATCCCGGCGCTGCGCGAGGAGTTCTGGCGGCGGATCAAGGTGCCGGGCCGCGGTGCGGAGCTGAACCAGTCGCTGGAGAAGGCCAACCGGGTCGTCGACTACCTGGAGCTGGCCGAGCTGATGTGCCTGGACGCGCTGCACCGCGCCGAGTCCTGCGGCGGCCACTTCCGCGAGGAGAGCCAGACCCCGGACGGCGAGGCGGCCCGCGACGACGAGGCGTTCTCCTACGCGGCCGCATGGCAGTTCACGGGCACGGGCCGGGCGCCCGTGCTGCACCGCGAAGAGCTGGTCTTCGCGTACGTCCACCCCACCCAGCGGAGTTACGCATGAGGCTCACCCTGCGGATCTGGCGCCAGCGCGGCCCCGAGGAGCCGGGCGCCCTGACCGTGTACGAAGTCGAGGGCATCTCGCCCGAGATGTCCTTCCTGGAGATGCTCGACACGCTCAACGAGCAGCTGATCCTGCGCGGGGATGAGCCCGTCGCGTTCGACCACGACTGCCGCGAGGGCATCTGCGGGGCGTGCGGCATGGTGATCAACGGGCAGGCTCACGGCCCGGTGCGCACCACCACCTGTCAGCTGCACATGCGGCACTTCCAGGACGGCGACACCATCGACGTGGAGCCGTGGCGGGCCGCCGCCTTCCCCGTCGTCAAGGACCTGGTGGTGGACCGGTCGGCGTTCGACCGGATCATCGGTTCGGGCGGCTTCGTCTCCGCCCCGACCGGGAGCGCCCCGGAGGCGCACGCCACGCCCGTGCCGAAGCCGGTCGCGGACACCGCGTTCGAGCACGCGGAGTGCATCGGGTGCGGGGCGTGCGTGGCGGCCTGCCCCAATGGTTCGGCGATGCTGTTCACCTCGGCGAAGGTGACGCATCTGAACGTGCTGCCGCAGGGGCAGCCCGAGCGCGAGTCCCGGGTGCTGGACATGGTCGGCACGATGGACGAGGAGGGCTTCGGCGGCTGCACCAACACCGGTGAGTGCGCGGTGGCCTGCCCGAAGGGCATCCCGCTCCAGTCCATCTCGACCATGAACCGGGAGTTCCTGCGAGCGAGCCTCAAGGGCCGCTCCTGAGAAGCCTCAAGGGCCGCTCCTGAAAAGGGGGACACGCCCGGCAGCGGCCTCCGGCGGGGCCGTTGCCGGGCACTCATGTTGTACAGGTGGGCGTCCTACGGGTGGGCGGCCAGCGCCCGCATGCCCGGGCTACAGGATTCGAGCAGCGGCTCCAGCTCCGCCTCGGGCAGCTTCCGCGCGGCGCCGGGGCGGCCGCCGTCGAGCAGTGCGACGGACGCGTCCAGCCAGGTCCGGTGCGGTTCCACGCCGATGAACTCGGCCAGCCGGATCAGTTCCTTCTCCGGCTCCTCCAGCAGGGCCTCGTAACTCAGCCCGGTGCGCTGTGACGCCGGGACCGCCTCCAGCTTCTGCAGACCGTCGACGATCACACCGGACCAGATGCTGCCGAACGTGTCGATCGGAATGGGGCGGTCCATCACCAGGGCCGGGTCCCACTCGTCGCCCAGCAGCGGAGCGAGGTCGGACGGGAGCTGGGACGCGTGCTCCGGGGTCAGCTCATACGGCGACTCCAGACCGCAGCGAGCGGCCATCTCATGCCCCAGCGGAAGCATGCGGAAGCTGACATGCCGGCTCATGGAAACGGCGCAGTCAGGGCCTTCGCGGTAGAGATGAACAAACCGCGCCTCGGGAAAGGCGCGGTGCATTTCCGTGACCCGGCCGATGGACATACCGCTGCGCTCGACGACGGCGCCGGGGTTGCCGAACCGCGCGCCGAGGGTGCCGAAGAGGGCCCACCAGTGATCCGCCGGGCGGCGCGTGGGCCAGGAGGTGACCTCGGACTCCAACTCATCGAAGAGCGCGTCCGGTTCATCGGTCAGATGGGGCAGCACCATGCCGCTGATGGCCGGGATGCCGGTGGTCGTGGCGTCGAACCGCCGCTCGGGCACCCGGTGGTAGAGGAACTCGGGCGGGATGGCCCCATTCTTGACCAAAACATCACTGACCGCGTTGGGCCGGGACAGATATTCCCAGAACTCCGGGCCGCTCAGCGGGGTCTCGTCCAGCACCGCCGACACCTCCCAAGCGGGAATGCTGGCGAACAATTCGTTGACACTGAGAACGTCTGGATGAAGATTAATGACCTTGGAGAGGGCCGTCGAACCGCAGCGACCGGTGCCGACAACGAAGGTCAACTTCTGATTGAGCACGCGTACTTTCCTTACATTTGCTCGTGCAACTCAGCATTCCCATAGTGGCCATGGCACACCAGGGGAAACGCATCACAACGCGACGCGAGAAGCGCATCACGCGTTCCAGAGTTTCCGAAACTTTTGCGCAACCTACACATCCGACAGGGGCGTTACCCACCGTCACGCATCGCCCTATCAGCACTGGAGTCCGGGTCGAGCAGCCGTACGGGGCCTCACACCCCGGTCGCGGCGCCGTGACCTTAATCGAACACATTCCCCCGCGCAAGGCGGTCATCTTTTCGCACCAACAGCACTGCTAGAGTGCCCACTTACTCCACACCCCTGTTGCACGGTTGGCAAGGCCCCAGCCTGACCGGGAGGAGTTGAGAACGCACGACATGACATCGAACACACAGCATGACGCAGAGCAGTCATGCCGCCGCAGAGGGTGCGACGACGGAAGGGACAGGAGCACTGAACCGCGGCGCGGTATTTTTCATCTCAGGGGACAGTGCGTGACCAGGTGCACCATGCAAGGTGTTTAACCACCCCTGCGCACGAGTGAATTCGGGGAAGGTGTTTCGTACGTGTTGGTGGAGCGCGATCAGGAGACAGCTCGGCTCAATCGTCTCCTCTTCGAGGACGCGCGGGAGGGAAGCCGACTCGCCGTCATCAGCGGTGCCGTGGCGTCGGGAAAGACCGCGCTGCTGCACGCGGTGACGGACACCGCGGGTGCGCGGGGCGTCCGGGTGCTGCCCGCCGTCGCCTCCGCTTCGGAGCAGAAATTCCCGTACGCCGCGCTCGATCAGCTCTACCAGGGCATGCCCGCGCGCCTTCGGCACGCCCGGCCGCGGCCGGGCGTCGAGGCGTCCCCGGATCCGTACGGCCCGGACCAGGCCGACCTCCCGCTCCTCCAGGAATTCCACCGCACGCTGGAGGAACTGACCGAGGACGCCCCGCTGCTGATCGCGATCGACGACGTCCAGTTCGCCGATCTGCCGTCGCTGCGATGTCTGGCCTACGGCATCCGCCGGTGCCGCTCCGGGGCGCTGTCCGTCGTGGTGAGCCGCGGATCGCTGACCGGGCCCGCCACCCCGGCGCTGGACGAGCTGCTGCACGGGCCGAAGGTGTGCCACGTACGGCTCGCCCCGCTCACCGTCGAGGGCGTCACCACGCTGCTGACCAGGGAGTCGGGCGCCGAGGAGGCCGAGCACCACGCCACCGCGTTCCATGACATGACGGGCGGCAACCTGCTGCTGCTGCGCGGGCTCCTGGACGACCAGTTCTCCCACCTCGCCCGGAGCCCCCGTCACACCGCGCCGGGCTCCCCGGTGGCCGGGGAGCTGTTCCGGCAGGCGGCGCTGTCCTGCGTGTACCGCGGCGGCTCCGCCCACCGCCGGGTGGCCCATGGGATCGCGCTGCTGGGTGACGCCCTGTCCGTTCCCCTGCTGAGCAGGGTGATCGAGGTCGAGGAGCGCCTGGTACGGCGATCCGTCGCGACGCTCACCGAGGTGGGGATCCTGCACGACGGGCACTTCCGCAGCGACGCGGTGCGCGCCGCGCTCCTGGAGGACCTGGAGATGGAGGAGCTGGGACCGCTGCACCACCGGGCCGCCCGGCTGCTGTACGAGGAGGGCGCCGACCCCGTCGACGTGGCCCGCCACCTGCTCAGCCACGAGGTGTCCGAGCCGGTCGAGGAGTGGATTCCGCAGGCGCTGCGGGACGCCGCCGAGCACGCGATCGCCGCCGACCGCCGGGAACTGGCGATGAACTGCCTGCAGATGGCGGACCGTTGCAGCACCGATGAACGCGAGGCGCTGATCCTCCAGGCCACCATGGTCAAGGCCATGTGGCCGTTCAACCCGCTCTCCCAGATGCGGCGGCTCCAGTCGCTGGCCAGCCCGGCGGGCAGCGGACTGCTGCCGACGCGGCACACCCTCGATGTGATCATCGGGCTGCTGGGGTTCGGACGGATGGTCGACGCGGCCGCCGCCCTCGGACAGGTCAGCCGGACCGCCGCCGAGAACCCGGACACCCAGCTCGACACGGGTCTGCGGAGCATCGGTCTGGCGCTCTCCACCACCTACCCCGACCACCCCGAACTGCGGCCTTTCCTGCATCAGGAGGAGCCCCTCGGCCCGTGGGACGAGAACGCGCCGTCGCCGGACCAGACCCCCGAATCCCCCCAGCTCATCGCGCTCAGGGCGCTGCGGACGGTGCTGAACCGGGGCGCCGACGAGGGCGCCGTGCGGGCCGCGGAACGGGTGCTGGAGACCGTCCAGCTCTCCGACCGGACGATGCTGACGGCGCACGCGGCGCTGCAGGCGCTGGTGTACGCGGACCGCCACGCCACCGCCGCCGTCTGGTGCGATCGGCTGATCGAGGCGACGGCGGAGCGCGGCGCCAAGGCGCTGCTGGCCTACTTCTGCGTGCTGCGGGCCCAGACAGCACTGCGCGCCGGACAGCTGCGGGACACGATCCGGTACGCGGAACGGGCGCTGGAGGAGCTTCCGGCGCGCGGCTGGGGGGTCACCGTCGGCATGCCGCTCGGGATGCTGATCAACGCGCACACCGCGATGGGCAACCATGACGCGGCCGCCGAACTGCTGGCCCGCCCGGTGCCGGAGGAGATGTACCGGAACCGCTTCGGGCTGCACTACCTCTACGCCCGGGCCCGGCATCAGCTGGCCACCGGCCGCCAGCACGCGGCCCTCACCGACTTCCGCGCCTGCGGCGAGAAGATGGCCGCCTGGGGCCTGGACTCGCCCGCCACCCTGGCCTGGCGGCTCGGTGCCGCCGAGACCTGGCTGACCCTGGGCGGCCACGAGCGGGCGGCCCGGCTGGCGGAGGAGCAGCTGGAGCTGACCGGTGAGACCCCCTCCCGCACCCGTGGCGCCGCGCTGCGCGTCCTGGCCGCCACCCGGCCGCTGACCGAGCGGCCCGCCCTGCTCGAGCAGGCGGTGGGGGCGCTCCGGTCCAGCGGCGGCTGCTACGAGATGGCGCGGGCGCTGGCGGATCTCGCCGAGGCGCACAAGCAACTCGGCGATCTGGACAGCGGCCGGCTGATGACCCGGCGGGCCCTGTGGCTCGCGGACAACTGCGGCGCCGAGGAGCTGTCCCGCTCCCTGCAGCGGACTCCGGGGCGCTCGGCCCTGTCGGAGGCGGCCCGCACCGGCGAGGACACCACCGCGTTCTCCGAACTGTCCGACGCCGAGAGCCGGGTGGCCGCACTCGCCGCCTCGGGCTACACCAACCGCGAGATCGCCGCCAAGCTCTACATCACCATCTCGACCGTGGAGCAGCACCTCACCCGGGTCTACCGGAAAATCAACATAAGTCAGCGCCGGGATCTGCCCTCGAGCCTGGAATTCGATGTCGCCTACACCGCCTGATCTCCCCGCGGTACCGCTCGGCCCCAAGAGGTTCATCCCATGACGTCCGCGATCACGGCTGCCACGACGATGCTGGTGCCGGACTTTCCCTTCTCCTACGACAACTGGCTGCGCCATCCAGCCGGTCTCGGTGCCCTGCCGAGCGCGACGCACGGCACGGAAGTCGCCGTCATCGGCGGTGGTATGTCCGGACTCACCGCGGCATATGAGCTGATGCGCCTGGGACTTCGTCCGGTTCTCTACGAAGCGGAACAATTGGGCGGCCGGATGCGTTCCACGCCCTTCCCCGGGAATCCGGAATACAAGGCGGAAATGGGCGCCATGCGCTTTCCCGTCTCCGCGCGGTCGCTGTTCCACTACATCGACCTGCTGGGCCTGCGCACCCGGCCCTTTCCCAATCCGCTGGCGCCGGCCACCCCGAGCACGCTGATCGACCTGAACGGCGACCGCGACCGGGCTCGCACCCCCGATGACCTGCCGGACGTCTACCAGGAGGTCGCCGACGCCTGGGAGAAGGCGCTCCAGGAGCGGGCCGAGCTGTCCACGGTGCGCGACGCCATCCAGCAGCGGGACACCGCCACCCTCAAGGCCGTGTGGAACCGGCTGGTCAGGGAGTTCGACGACCAGTCCTTCTACGGCTTCCTGGCCACCTCCCCCACCTTCCAGTCGTTCCGGCACCGGGAGATCTTCGGGCAGGTCGGCTTCGGCACCGGCGGCTGGGACACCGACTTCCCCAACTCGGTGCTGGAGATCCTGCGCGTCGTGGTCACCGAGGCCGACGACAACCAGGTCGGCATCGTCGGCGGCTCCTCCCAGGTGCCGCGCGGACTGTGGGAGCACCGGCCCGAGACGCTCGCGCACTGGCCGCGGGGCACCTCGCTGGCGTCGCTGCACGGCGGCCGGCCGCGGCCCGCGGTCACCCGGCTCCGGCGTACTGCGGACGGCGTCCGCGTGGCGGACGAGAGCGGCGAGGAGCGGGAGTTCCCCGCGGTGGTCTTCAGCCCACATGTGTGGACGCTGCTGCACCGGATCGACTGCGATCCGGCGCTGCTGTCCACCCCGTTGTGGACAGCGGTGGAGCGCACCCACTACATGGGCGCGTCCAAGCTGTTCGTGCTGGTCGACCGGCCGTTCTGGCGGGACACCGACCCGGCGACCGGGCACGACGTGATGAGCATGACGCTCACCGACCGGATGCCGCGCGGGGTCTACCTGTTCGACCACGGGCCCGACCGGCCCGGGGTGATGTGCCTGTCGTACACCTGGAACGACGACTCGCTGAAGGTCGCCACGCTCCCGGCCGAGGAGCGGCTGGAGCGGCTGCTGAGCCAGCTGGGCGCGATCTACCCGGACGTCGACATCCGCTCGCACATCGTCGCCGGGCCGCTGACCGTCACCTGGGAGACCGAGCCGCGCTTCATGGGCGCGTTCAAGTCCAACCTGCCCGGCCACTACCGCTACCAGCGGCGGCTGTTCACCCAGTTCATGCAGGAGGACATGGCTCCGGAGCAGCGCGGCTTCTTCCTGTGCGGGGACGACGTGTCGTGGACGGCCGGATTCGCGGAGGGCGCGGTGACCACGGCGCTCAACGCGGTGTGGGGAGTGCTCAACCACCTGGGCGGCGCCACGCCCCCGGACAACCCGGGCCCGGGCGACCGCTTCCCCGGCCTGGCTCCCGTAGAGCTGCCGTACGACTAGGGGTCTCCCTAGTTCTGGACTAGGGGTTTCCCTAGAAGCAAAGAGGGGCCGGTGCGCAGCACCGGCCCCTCTTTCTTCTCCACGTCTAACCGCGCGCGATCTCTTCCAGACGGCGCTTGTCCGGCTTGCCGTTGCGGTTGAGCGGGAAGGCGTCCAGCACCTCGACCCGGTTGGGCTGCTCGTAGACCGGCAGCACCTCACACAGCCGCTCGCGCCAGTACTTGGCGTCCCGCCCCTCCTCGTCCTCGACGAAGAAGACCAGCTGGACGTCGCCCCGGCGGCGCTCGTCGGGGAGCGGCACGATCCGGGTGGAGATGTGCGCGACGGCGGCCTTGCGCTCGACCAGCTCGGGGTAGAGCAGATAGCCGTAGCGGTGCACCGCGAACTTCCGGCCCAGGACGAAGAGGTTGTCGTCCTCGTCGAGGTAGCCGAGGTCGCCGGTGGCGTGCCAGCCGGTCGGCATGGCGTCGAGGGTGCCGTCCTCGGCGACGTGGCCCTCCAGCGCGTCCGGGGTGTCGACCTCGATCTCACCGGCCTGTCCGGGGGCGGCCGGGACGCCGGACTCGTCGATGACGCGCACCTTGATGCCGTCCATGGCGCGGCCGCAGGAGACCGGGTTCTCCAGGGTGGCGAAGGCGATGTTGCCCAGCTCGGTGCTGCCGTAGCTGTCCAGCAGCGGCAGCCCGAACTCGGCGACGTAGCCGTCGGAGAGCGCGCCGTCGAGCGGTGCCGCGCCCGAGCAGAACATGCGGACCTGCTCCAGCCGCGCCCGCAGCGAGGGCTTGCGGCCGACCAGGTTGAGCATGGTGCGGTAGCTCGACGGGGTGGCGTCGATCACCGTCGCACCGGTCCGCCCGGCCATCTGCACGGCCCGGTCCAGGCGCTTGTAGGGGGCGATCACCAGGGAGCAGCGGGTGAGCCAGGCGATGAGCACCATGGACAGCCCGTACTGGTGGGCGAAGGGCAGCAGCGGCAGCAGGACGTCGTCCTCCCGGTGCCCCACCTGGGCGGCGTTGCGCTCCAGGTTGGTGAGGAACTTACGGCCGGACTTGACCGCGCCCTTGGGCTCGCCGGTGGAGCCGGACGTCCACATGATGAGGCCGTCCTGCCGGTCGGCCCAGGCGTCGAACGACAGCTCACGGGTGCTGAGCGGGCGGCCCGCCGCCGGGGCGATCAGCTCGTAGAGGTTCACCACGCGGGCGTCGTCGTGGATCGGGGAGTCGTCGTCGACGAAGGCGATCTCGGCGCCGGTGCGCCGGGCTATCCGCCGGGTCTCGTCGGGGTGCTCCTGCTGGTCGATCAGCACGATGGAGGCGCCGACGTGCATGAGGGCGAACAACACGCTGACGTAGGCGGCGGAGTTGCCCGCCTTGAGGATGACGCGGTCACCCGGGGCGACCCCGTGCTCGCGGATCACATCGGCGACGCGGATCGCGTCAAGCTCGAAGTCGGCCAGGGTCTGCACCGAGTCGAGCGCGTAGATCTTCGCGGTCATCGAACGTACTCTTTCCTTTTCACTCAGGAGTACGGGCAGCCCTGGGCTTGTCCCCCTAGGCTCCCTTGTCTTCGGCGCCGGTTTCCCACTCGGCATCGACGGTGGACTGCGAGAGCAACTGGTCGTGCACCAGGTTGACGACCTCTCGTCGACTCGACTCGAGGTAGCCGTAGGAGCCGGGAAACACCTCGAGGTCGAATCGTCCGCTCGTACGCCGCCGCCAGGCCCGTACTCCGCGCAGCGGGGTCCTGGGGTCCCCCTCACCGGCGAGGGCGACGATCCGGCAGCCGAGCGCCGGCGGCCCCAGGGTCATGCCCCAGTGCGCGGTCCGGCCGGATACGAACAGGGTCAGCAGCGGCGTCCCGGTCTCCCGTTCCAGGCGCTCGGCCACGCGGTAGGCCAGGTCGGCGCCGGCCCGGTGGCCGAAGAAGGCGAGTGGGCGGTCCATCCACTCCCCCAGCGCACCGAAGATCCGGTCGGCCAGTTCCGGGGAGTCGGTCAGCCGCTCGTCGTCGCCGTCCTCGCTCCCGGCGCACAGGGGGTACTGGATCGCCAGCACCTCCACCGTGGGCAGCAGCAGCTCGGACAGGGAGAGGTAGTACGCGGTGGAGCGGGCGGACTCCGGGAAACAGATCAGTCGGAAACTGCTCGGAGTTTCCGTTTGCAATATCCTAATAAGGCCCACATCATCGGGCTTGATCTGGCTCAAGGAGCACATCCCCGGGATTTCACTGAGGGGCCGGGCACGAGTACCCGGTGGGGCGCGTCGACCACGCTCGTCCGAGGCGCTGACTCCGTGAGGCTATGAGCCCTTCTCCTGCGCCACAACCCCTAGTAACCGCTATTCGACGTACGGGTTATGCGCGGGTACCGCGCCATCCCGGCGTGGTATGGGAGGCGGGGCGCCCCCTCAACCCCCCTCACTTGCGTCACCACCCCCTAAACTGGAGGCAGTTACGAGCCCCGAGTCAAGCGGCTGTGTTAAACATGAGGCAAAGAATGTTCTCCTCAAGCCAATTAAATTCGGTGCGACGACAGCGATGAACACAACACGTCCCATTGATTTCGCCGCCGTTGTCGACGGCTTGGTCAAGAAATACCCCGGGCGCCCCGTCCCGGCGGTCGACAATCTCAGCTTCACGGTGCGGCACGGTGAGGTCTTCGGCTTCCTCGGCCCCAACGGAGCCGGCAAGACCACCACCATCGGCATCCTGACCACCCGGATCGCCCCCACCGGCGGACGCGCCTTCGTCCAGGGCGTCGATGTGATAGCCAGGCCCGCGGTGGCCCGGCAGTCCTTCGCCGTCGTGCCGCAGCGCAACAATCTCGACCGGTCGCTGACGATCCGTCAGAACCTCACGTTCCACGCCGGTTACCACGGGCTCTCCCGTGCGGAGCGCGGTCGGCTGGCGGACGAGAGCCTGGAGTGGCTCGGCCTCTCCGACCACGCCAAGGCCCGGGCGGACCAGGTCTCCGGTGGTCAGGCGCAGCGCGTGATGATCGCCCGGGCGCTGATGCACCGCCCCCGGGTGCTGTTCCTCGACGAACCGGCCACCGGCCTGGACCCGCAGTCGCAGATCTTCGTGCGCGACCGGGTGTCCGAACTCAAGAGCCGTGGCGTCACGGTGGTGCTCACCACCCACGACATGGAGGAGGCCTCCAGGCTGTGTGACCGGATCGGCATCGTCGACCACGGCAAGCTGCTCGCGCTGGACACCCCTGAGGCGCTGACCAGCAGGATGAGCAACACCGCCCTGACCGTGACGGTGCGGCCGCCGTACAGCGGTATGAACGGCGTGGTCCAGATGGTGCAGAGCCTCGGTGTCGCGGAACGGGTCGAGGTGCTGCAGCAGGAGGACCCCACCGCGCAGGGCGGAGCCGACGCCGACGGGACCTTCCGCATGAAGGTCTACAGCAACGCGTCGTCCTCCGTGCTGCTGCCCACCGTCATCAAGGCCCTGTCCGACACCGGCTGTGAAATCAAGGACCTGAATGTGAGCAAGGCGAGCCTGGAAGACGTGTTTGTCGAGCTGACGGGGAAGGAGATGCGATGAGCTCCTCCGCACGCCCCCCGTCCTCGACGGGCCAGAACACCGGTGGCGAGGCCGGTGAGGAGAAGCCCGAGACGGGTGCGGCGGCGTCCGCGAGCCGGGGCGGCCAGGAGGCCTCCGCCGACCGGGGCGCCGAGCGCCAGCCCGCCGACACCAGGACCAAGAACTTCAGGACCTCGGACTTCGGGATCCCGGGCGCCAAGCCGGACGGGAACAGGGCCGCCGATCCGAGGGCGACTGCTCCGAGGACAGGCGATCCGAGGGCCACCGACCCGAGGGCGGCCGACCCCAGGGCAGCCGATCCGAGGGCCGCCGACCCAAGGGCCACCGACCCCAGGGCCGCCGAGGACGAGGGTTTCGAGGACACCCGGACCGCGCTCGTCCCGGCCAAGCAGCGCGCCCCTCTGCCCGCTGTCACGGACCGGAAGCCCCCCGCCGTCCCGCCGGTCAAGCACGAGCCCAAGCCGTACGAGGCCAGGTCCCATGAGACCCGGCCCCCTGAGGCCAGGCAGGAGGCCAGGCCGCACCCGGCCGGGGACACGGGCCCCCGGCAGAGCGACATCGGCGACACGCTGACCCTGGTCATCAAGCCCATACCGGCCCCGTCGGCCTCCCAGGCCGCACAGGACGCCAAGGCCGCTCTGAACAGCATCATCGCGGCGGCCGAGGCCCGCGCGCCCCTCACCGAGCCCGAGCCGGAGCCCGCGCTCGAACTCGATCTGCCCGATGGGAAGCGCCGCGGCGGACGCCACCGGCGCCGCGCCAACCGGTGGCGGACGTTCTTCTTCATCCTGTGGCGCGACATCTTCGTCACCGGCCGCGAGATCGGTCCCTTCCTGGGACAGGTCATCGTGGAACCGTTCTTCATGCTGTTCGTCTTCGGCAAGGTGCTCGGCGAGATCGGCATGACCCAGCCCGGGTTCCAGCAGGTGCTGCTGCCCGGTGTGGTGGCGCTCAACAGCTTCCTGGTCTCCCTGCAGAACACCGCGTTGCCCCTGGCCATCGACTTCTCCTGGACCAAGGAGATCGAGGACCGATTGCTCTCGCCACTCCCGACCGGCCTGGTGGCGGTGGAGAAGGCGCTGTTCGGAGCGATCCGCGGGGTGATCGGCGCCCTGGTCATGATCCCGATCGGTCTGCTGCTGCTGGACGGCGTCTCCTGGCCGCTGTCCAAGATGCCGGAGACCCTGGGCATCCTCAGCCTCGGCGGACTGGTCGGCGGTGCGGTCGGGCTCACCCTCGGCACCCTGGCGCCCGCGCGCCACATCTCCATCGTCTTCGCCATGACGCTCACCCCGATCATGTTCACCGGGGCCACGCAGTTCCCGTGGCGGAGCCTGGACGGTGTCCGCTGGTTCCAGATCCTGTGCACCTTCAACCCGCTGACCTACGTCACCGAGGCGATGCGGGGGCTGCTGCTGCCCGACGCGCCCGGCGTGCCGCCGTCGATCCCGCTGTGGATCTGCGCGTGCGCCATCGCGGCGTCCCTCCTGGTTTTCGGGTTCATCGGCATCCGGGGCTTCAACCGCCGGGCGCAGGACTGAGCGACGAGCGACAGGCCCGAGCGACGGCGGGTCCAGAGAGTAAGGCACCACACCATGACGGCATCCGAGCAGACCAAGACAGCCATTGTTTTCCCGGGCATGGGACCTTCCGGCTTCTCCGAGGTGGGCAGGTTCCTGACGCTCGACCCGTTCGCCCGGAAGCGGCTCGCCGAGGCCGACGAGGCGCTGGGCTACTCGGTCTTCGACCGGCTCCGCGACTCCGAGGACGACTACGACGAGGCCACCCAGGTCGCCTTCCTGGTGAACTCGATGGCCTCGGCGGACCGGGCCGAGCAGGAGCACGGCCTCGTCCCGGACCTGTGCGTGGGCCCCAGCTTCGGGCAGAAGGCGGCGACGGCCTACGTCGGTTCGCTGCCGTTCCCCGAGGTGGTGCGGCTCACCGCGGAGCTGGCCCGCTGTGAGCACACGTACTTCACCGAGGAGTACCAGGACGCGGTCACCCACACCTTCGTCCGCACCCCGCAGGAGAAGCTGACGGACATCCTCACCGAACTCGGTGAGCGCGGTGAGTGGTACGACTACTCGGGCCATCTCGACGACGGCTTCTTCATGGTCTCGCTGCGCGAGAAGGAGCTGGACGGGTTCAAGAAGGCGATCAGCGAGGCCGGCGGCTACTCCATGTACACCATGGTCCCGGCGGTGCACGCGCCCGCGTTCGCGGAGCTGCGGCGCCGGGCCGCCGAGGAGATCCTGCCGAAGTACGACCTCCTCGACCCGAAGCTTCCCGTGGTCACCGACCAGGAGGGCACGATCGTGACCTCGGCCGGTGAGCTGCGCACGATGCTGCTGGACACCTTCGACCTGCCCATCCACTGGCCCAAGGTCGTGGACACGCTGAAGGGCGCCGGGGTGTCGAAGATGTACATCACCGGCCCGGACAACCTCTTCCACCGGCTGGACCGCACCAAGTCCAACTTCGAGGTCGTAACGGTGGGGCCGGGCAAGCGCTCGCGCCCCGCCCGTAAGCGCTGATCCCCTCTCCGCGCTCAAGCGCCGCGACACCCGCACAGCACACAGCACACAGCAGAAGGGCCGGGCCCCGCCCCCTCCGAGGAGGG